>CALKGK010000017.1 GCA_938085105.1 uncultured Flavobacteriales bacterium | reverse complement strand
TCACTCCTCCAATTTCTGCAGCGTCGTATCCCGCATGTCCAACTTTGCGCGATAAATGCTCGTGTTCAACTCAAATCCCAACAAGAGAATGTTGCAGTTGAGGTTGAGCCACACGAGAAGCAAAAGAAAGTTCCCCAAGGTGCTGTAGAGGGCGGAGTAGGTATTGAAGTTGCTCACAAACCAAGAGAAACCAATCGAAGTGAGCAAAAAGAGAACAGTGGTGAAGGTAGCTCCTGCACTGAAGGTTTTCCAAGCCTTGTTCTTGTGGTCGCCCACGTTGTACAAGATCGTGATGGAGGCATAAATCAGCAATACCGAGACGAGGTATTTTGCCACGCTCAAAAGGATGTGCAAGTTTTCACTCACCCAGCCCATCTCTAAAAACTTATCAAAGAGCATCCCACTAAAGATGATGATACTCACGGCAATCACTACCAAAAGACCGAGTCCGATAAAGAGGACAATTGAAATGAGTCTCATGATCAAAGCGTTTCCTTTCTGCTCAAGGTGATAAGAGCCGTTAAAGCCCTGCATGATGGCATTCACACTGCTTGAAGCGTAGAAAATCGACAAGACCGAACCAATGGAAATGATGCTTGAGTGTCCCTTTTCAAAGAGCACGGCAATTTTCTCTTCGATATAGCTAAACGTATCTCCCGGAAAAAAACCCTTGATGCTCTCAAACAAACTCTCCTGAAATCCTTCAACAGGAATGTAGGGCAAGGATGAAAAGAGCACGATAACAATGGGGAAAAGCGAGATAATGAGTCGGTAAGAAATGGCTGCTGCCCGCGTAGAAACCGAGCCCTTCTGCAAACCTTCAATAAAGAACTTGGCAACAGCGTACAGGCTCAATCCTTCAAAGCCCCAAGGTTTCACTGCACGAGCAAAGGAAAAAATCCAGCGTACCAAGCCGGAATTCAAAATCCGATTAATCACTCTTCGAATCATTCCGCCAAGGCCTTCAAGCTCATGTCCAAAGAAGTGACACTGTGGGTTAAAGCACCCATGGAAATAAAATCCACGCCCGTTTCAGCATAAGTGCGAATGGTACTTTCGGTGATTCCTCCTGAAGATTCAGTTTCAGTAGCTCCGTCGATCACCTTCAAGGCTTCTACGGTTGCTTCTGGGGTGAAATTATCTAACATAATGCGGTCCACACCACCCGTTTTCAGAATGGCTTTCACCTCCTCCAAGTTTCGCGCCTCTACTTCAATTTTCAAGCTTAAACGATGAGCTTCCAAATAATCTTTTACGCGTTGAATGGCTTGAGGAATTCCCCCTGCATAATCCACGTGGTTGTCTTTGATCATGATCATGTCGAACAAGCCATAACGGTGATTCGTTCCTCCACCAATGGCCACCGCCCATTTTTCGAAATAGCGCATCCCGGGGGTGGTTTTCCGCGTGTCGAGCACCTTGGCTTTGGTTCCCTTTAACAAAGCTTGAACACGATTGGCCTTGGTTGCCACCCCGCTCATGCGTTGCATCAGGTTCAATACGAGTCGTTCAGCCGTAAGTATGGACCGTGCAGAACCCGAAACATGAAAAGCTTCATCGCCATACTTCACCGCATCTCCGTCCTTCACAAAGACCTCCAATTTCAACTTCGGATCTACCTTGTGAAATACCTTTTGGGCCACTTCAATTCCCGCTATAATACCGTCTTCCTTCACCAACAAACGCGCCTTCCGCTCTGCCTTCGGAGGCACACAAGCCAAGGTGGTATGATCTCCCTCATTCTTCAAGTCCTCAAACAAAGCCTGCTCAATGAACTGATCCATATTAAAGTGTTCTGCCCTCATGGGGTAAAAATAAGGGAATTAAACCAAAGCACAACCTTCGGCTCCGCTCAGGTTGCGTCGGCTCCGCTCAGGTTGCACTTCCCCAACCCTACTGCCTGATTGCCGCCTGAGCGAAGCCGAAGGCAGCAATCAGGCAGTCAAAAGCAAGCACAAAAAAAAGCACCCCATTGGAGTGCTTTCATTTCTTTAGTCTTTTCGTCTGCAAGTAATCTACAAGGACATCAATCCTCATCTTCTTCAATCCGAATCTGTTTGATCATCATGCCAGATGGGGTTTTCTTCAAAAAGAAAGTAACTCGAAAAGTGCCTTTCTTGGTTTGTAAAGTACCGATGCGGTAGTGGTCGTCCAACTTGGAGGTCCCTTTGTGTTTTACAGTGAAGGTAATGGGAGGGTGTTGTTTGAAAAACGAATTCAATTTGCGCACCGCTTCATCCGAAGGATACATGTCCTCATCGTCAAGAATACTCACGTCGACGCTCGACATCATCATGTCTTGAAGCGTTTGAGCATCTCCATTCTCAATCGCCCAACTCACCTTAGCAGCAGCGTCCTCCTGTGAAAACAAGAAGGTGCTCATGGAAGACAGAACGAGGATTAGCAATAATCTCATGATAAAATAATTTGCAAAAGCATCAGCAACTATTACGCCAAACTTTTAGATGAAATCAATCTTTTCTAAAGGTAGTAAAAAGACCGTGCACCTCAAGGTCTACTTAAGAATCCATTTTTTTGCATCTTTATCCAATCATGAAAGTTTCTCTCATCTGCATAGGCAAAACCAAGGATTCATACCTCCAAGAAGGCATCAACATCTATACAAAGCGCTTGAGCCATTACATCAAATTCGATATGATTGAGCTTCCCGACCTCAAGATCAAAGGAAGTAAAATTCAGGTGGACAAGATTAAAGATGAAGAAGCAAAAAAGCTTGAAAAAGCCCTCGAAGGCTGCGATCACATCGTGCTCTTTGACGAGTTTGGAAAAGAATTCACTTCCCAAGGTTACTCTCAATGGTGGGAGAAGAAAAATCAAATGGGCATCAGGCATCTGGCTTTGGTGATTGGAGGAGCGTATGGTTTTGCAGACAGCATTCACGCCATGGCACAGCAGAAAATTGCCTTGAGTAAAATGACCTTCTCCCATCAAATGATTCGCCTCTTGGCTGTTGAGCAGATTTATCGCGCTCAAACCATCTTGGCCAACGAACCTTACCACCACGTTTGATGCAAATTCCAACGTTCACATACGGACCAATACCCATCGAACTTTGGGAAATTGCAGTGCTTTTGCTGCTCTTTTTGATCTTTGGTGTGTGGACCTATCGCATTCAGTTTCGTGAAGTTAAAAAAGATCCGTCTTACCGCTACTTCCTCCCAGGAATGCTGGTGAAATTGTTGGGAGGAATCTTTTTTGGGGGGATCTATGTGTTCTACTACGATGGCGGAGACACCACGAGCTATTATGAATGTGCACTGGCATTTGTGAATCTCTTTTGGAGCAGTCCGAGCACCTTTTTTGAGGCCTATTTTGGAGGAGGAACGGCCGAAATCAGGAGCTTGTTTGACAATGAGACGGGCACCCCTTTGGCCTACATTTTCTTCAATGACAAAACCCGTGTGGTGAGCAAG
>CALKGK010000016.1 GCA_938085105.1 uncultured Flavobacteriales bacterium | reverse complement strand
GATTTCGAAGCCAGCATTGCAGCAACAACTGCGATGCTTCAACAACAAAGTTTGCTCCTAGGCACTGAATTTTTGGACCGAACTGCCGACACCCTTTTCGTCAGTGTATCTTTGAGTAATCTGGCCGGACACAAGTTTCCTTCGGGGTATCCGGCGCGCAGGCTCTTCTTACAAATTCGTTTGCTTGATGCGGAAGGGAATACTGTTTTTGAGAACGGACTCTGGGATGAAGACTATTACCTCGTGAATGAAGATGCTGGTTACGAACAGCACCACGATGTGATCCGCTCAGAAGAAGACATTCAAATCTATGAAATGGTCATGGGGGATGTTGCAGGAAACTATACGAGTATCCTTGAAAGAGGGTTTAATAAGTTGAAAGATAATCGTTTAGTTCCTCGAGGGTTCAGTTCTTCTCACAGCACTTATGACACCACTCGAGTGGATGGAATGGCGCTCATGGATTCCAACTTTAACCTCGATGAAGGCGGAGTGGAAGGCAACGGAATGGATGTGCTCTTCTTGAACCTGCCTACGCTGGGAAATGATTTGGCTTTGACCTTAGAAGTAGAAGCCTATTATCAAAGCATTCCGCCAAAGTTTGTGGATGAACTCTTCGCGATTGAAGATTCAACCATTGCTGCTTTTGAGGGAATGTACAACGCTGCAGACCGCACACCAGTGCTGGTTCGTGCAACAGCGCTGGAGGTAGGTCCTTTCGTTGGAATAGCATCTCAATCAGCGAGCGAAAAAATCCAATTTACTCACGTTAGTGGTTCACAAGAGCTGCAGATGAATAGCCCAGATAAACTTCAAGTGACGGTATACAGTAGCTCCGGACAGCTTCTCTTGCAAGAGGAAAAATTGGCAGGAGAAAACCGACTTCCTTTACAATTAAGCACTGGGGTCTACCTTGTGCATTTGATAGGAGGGGGAGAGCAGCAAGTACACCGAATTTGGGTACAGGAGTAAATAAGAATTCAAGAATTGCAAGCTGCCGATTCGGACAAATCTTTGAAGAGTAGTATATTACACATCTAAATCAAACCAAATAACAATGAGAAACCTTTACAGACCTGCAAGTTTGGTGGTTGCCTTGATGGCTTTCTTAGGAGGAAGCGCACAAGTGAGCTTTACCAATCAGGCTGCGATGCTCGGTGAAACGAGCGGATTCAGCTACGAAGATTGCGCCGCAGACATGAACAATGACGACCTGGACGATGTCGTACGTGTCGTGGGCAATGGAATTTACATCGACTTTCAACAAACCGATGGATCTTTTAGCCAAACCTTCTTCCCAATGAACGTTCAAAATCCTCCTTCTTGGAGCATTTGTGCTGGAGACCTGGATGAAAACGGTTACACGGATTTGTTGTTCGGAAACGGATCGCGCGTTTCGTTTGCTATGGCGAACGAAGACGGTACAGCATACACCGAGATTACCTACCCAGAGTACATCTTCTCTCAGAGAACGACTTTATCAGACATCGATAACGATGGTCATCTTGACGCATTCGTTTGTCACGATGTTGACCAGTCTCACCCTTACCGAAATGATGGAAACGGAAACATGGTGCTCGATCAATCATTGATCAATACCTTGGATGTTGGTGGAAATTATGCCGCAATTTGGTGTGATTATGATAATGATTGGGACAGCGATTTGTACATCACGAAATGTCGTGGAGGAGCTCCAGAAGGAGACGCGCAACGTATCAATCTTCTTTACAGAAACAACGGCGACGGAACCTTTACAGAAGTTGGTGAAGAAACCAACATGAACGATGGTGACCAGTCTTGGACCACTGTATTCGAAGATTTTGATAACGATGGCGATTTTGATGCCTTCACCGTGAATCACGCATGGGCGAACCGCTTGATGGAGAACAATGGTGATGGAACATTTACCGATATCATCGCAGGTTCTGGAATCAACGCCAACGACCTCGGTGCATGGAACTGTGATGCTGGAGATTTTGACAACAATGGTTTTGTAGACATCTTCTCTGAGATGAACACCGAACTTTACTTGAATAATGGAGATGGAACTTTTACACCACAAGAATTGAACTTCAATTCAGGTGGTATTGGTGATTTCAACAACGATGGATTCTTGGATGTGATCAATGGTGACAACCTATATATGAACAACACCAACGATAACAATTGGGTGAAGTTCAACTTGGAAGGATTGGTTTCAAACCAAGACGCGATTGGTGCACGTATTGAAATATATGGTGATTGGGGAGTTCAGATTCGTGAGGTAAGAGCAGGTGAAAGTTTTGCACCGTTCAGTTCTACCATGTCTCACTTCGGACTTGGTCAGGCAACAGAAATTGATCAAGTGATCGTTCGTTGGCCTTCAGGAATGGTAACCACCTATGACGACGTTGCTATCAACGAAGCTCACCACTACATTGAAGTGGGATGTCTTTTGGATCCAAACGAAATCACTGCTGATGGCGGTACTGCACTTTGTACAGGTGAAACCATCACTTTGACTGCTGACGAAGGATACGAGTATACTTGGTCGAATGGTGCAACAACTCAAAGCATTGAGGTAAGCGAACCAGGAAACTACAACGTTATTCTTTGGGAAGATGACTGTGCTTCGGTTTCAAACAATGTTGCCGTAACAGTAATCACTCAAGAAGAACCTGTTTTGACGGTGAATGGAGAAACAACTTTCTGTGAAGGAGAGTCAGTTATTTTGACAGCTTCGAACGGTTCTGGTTACACTTGGTCGAACAATCAAAGTGGACAAAACATCGAAGTAACTGAATCAGGAACTTACTACGTAGAAATTGATGCAATTTGCTCGAATCAACAAATGCTTTCTGAGTCTGTAGAAATCACGGTTCTTCCTGCTGCTGTTGCAGATATTGAGACCTCTCAAGAGCTGGGAACTCCAGGAACAGTCGAGTTGACTGCAGGTGGTGAAAACATCATGTGGTATGCTACCGCAAATTCAGATGAGCCGATTGCTACTGGAAGTACGTTTACTACTCCTGTGGTGGAGGACACTTATTCTGTATGGGTTGAAGCAAATACTTTGTACCCAGGAGCTGAGCAAGAAGGTGGAATGAGCGTTGCCGATTACATGTTGAACGGTGGAGTCCCTTCAACGGGTGCTTACAGCTACTTTGATGCTTACGAGCCTTTCACCATTGAAACCGTTGAAGTAAATGTTCCTCAATCTGCAGGAGCCGGTGTAAGAACGGTTCAGTTGTTTGATGGAAATGGCTCGATGATTCAAGAAACGTCTTTCGACCTGGCAGTTGGAACACATACCTTGGAGTTGAACTTCGAAGTACCGGTAGGAACAGGTATGTCTTTGAGATGTCCTGAGAACAACTTATTCAGATCAAATGGTGGTGTTAGCTATCCGTATGAGATCGGAACGGTTGGTTCGATTACTGATTCGTTCTACGGTGGAACGTACTACTACTACTTCTACAATTGGGAAGTAAGAACACAAGAATGGATGTGTGCTTCAGATCGAATCGAAGTAATGGTAACTGTTGTTGGAGTGGAAGAAATTGAAGCTTTGAATAGCATCAACGTTTTCCCAAATCCAGCTGTTGACGTATTGAATGTTCAATTGGAATTGAACACAGACGTTGCTTTGAACATCACTTTAACCGACCTCACAGGAAGAACGGTTTTCAGTGAGCAAAGCAATGCAAACGGAACACAAAACATTCAAGTACCTGTTCAAGCGCTAGCTGCAGGTGTATATAACTTGGATGTGAACATTGATGGAATTAGCCTAAGCCGCAAGGTGATGGTGAAGTAAGAACATCAATTAATATTTGCTAGAATAATAAAGAGGCAGGTCTGAAAAGGCTTGCCTCTTTTTGGTTAAAGGTTTTTGTTTTTTGTTGAAGAGCAAAGGTTGTCATGCTTGAAGCACTTGAACGTTTTGTTCACTGGAATATTCATTTTAATCAAATTGTACGCACGCTTGATCGTTTTGTACTCGGATTTGAGTGGTTTTCCATTGTCTTTGTCTTTCAAGCTCTTTACATTGAGCCTAAGAAAATCAGACCTGATTTTTGACATGGAATGGAAGGTGTAAGGGAGAGGACGTTGAACTCGATCAGAAGGAAGGTGCAAAGCATTACAATATGGATTTACGAATCAAATCATTCGAAGAATACAAAGCCAAATACGCTCAAAGTGTTGAAAAACCTGAGCAGTTTTGGGATGAAATAGCAAATAGCTTCAACTGGGTGAAAAAGTACGACAAGGTGCTTGATTGGGAGTTTGAAACCCCTAAAGTTGAATGGTTCTCTGGTGGAAAGTTGAACATCACTGAAAACTGCTTGGATCGTCACTTAGCAAAACGCGGAAATAAATTGGCCCTGATTTGGGAACCGAACGATCCGAAAGAACGCTTCGTGCGCTGGACTTACCGCGAACTGTACGAAAAGGTGTGTCAGTTTGCCAATGCACTCAAATCTCAAAATGTCAAAAAGGGAGATCGGGTCATCATTTATATGCCCATGATCCCGGAGCTCAAAGTGGCAGTGCTCGCTTGTGCGCGTATTGGGGCGGTGCATTCGGTCGTGTTTGCAGGTTTTTCAGCTTCGGCAATGGCGGATCGAATTGAAGATGCGAAAGCGAAGGTGGTGATTACGTCTGACGGACTCAATCGCGGTACCAAACAGATTCCCCTCAAGCGCATCGTGGATGAAGCCCTCGAATCTTGCAGCTCGGTAGAAACGGTGATTGTTTACGATTGTCTTTCTTGGTTACCCAACATGAAGCCGGGGCGTGACGTCTGGTGGCATGATGTCATCAAAGATGTCGCTTTGGAGTGTCCAGCAGAACCCATGGACGCTGAGGATATGCTCTTCATCTTGTACACCTCTGGATCTACTGGAAAGCCCAAAGGTGTGGTTCACACGTGTGCTGGCTACATGGTTTACGCGGCCTACAGTTTCCAAAATGTATTTCAAGTGGAGGAGAGCGATATTTATTGGTGTACTGCCGATATTGGTTGGATTACCGGACACACCTACATCGTTTACGGACCGCTGCTGAGTGGAGCAACAAGCTTAATGTTTGAAGGGGTTCCGACGTATCCTGATCCGGGTCGTTTCTGGCAAATATGTGATAAACACAGCGTCAACATCTTCTACACAGCGCCAACGGCCATTCGAGCTTTGATGGCTTGTGGAGATGATCACGTACTTAGTTACAGTTTGGATTCCTTGAAGGTGCTAGGAACTGTTGGGGAGCCCATCAATGAAGAGGCGTGGCAGTGGTACCATTTGCACGTGGGTAAAAGAAATTGCCCCATCGTGGATACCTGGTGGCAAACCGAGACCGGTGGAATCATGATTTCTGGATTAGGTGCGCACAGTCCGATGCACCCAACGCATGCGGGGTATCCTTTGCCTGGAATTCAACCCGCTTTGCTCAATCAAGAGGGAAAAGAGATCCTTGAAAACGAGGAAGAAGGGTATCTCTGCATCAAGTTTCCTTGGCCGTCCATGATTCGTACAACCTATGGCGATCACGAGCGCTGTAAGAATGTCTATTTCTCCCATTATGATGGGTATTATTTCACGGGAGATGGTGCGAAAAGAGACAAGGATGGAATGTACCGAATCATCGGTAGGGTGGATGATGTGATCAATGTCAGCGGACACCGTTTTGGTACTGCTGAGATTGAGGATGCGATGAATACCAATCCCATGGTGGTGGAAAGCGCTGTTGTAGGGTATCCGCACGATATCAAAGGACAAGGAATCTATGCTTATGTGATCTGCAATGAGATGCCTACGGATCCTGATTTTGCGCGCGGATCAATCATTGAAACGGTGGTGGAGCAAATTGGTAAAATCGCCAAACCAGAAAAAATTCAATTCGTGAGCGGTTTGCCCAAAACAAGGTCAGGGAAAATCATGCGAAGAATCCTCCGTAAAGTGGCCGAAGGAGAAGCCGATAAACTTGGCGATACTTCGACTTTATTGGATCCGGATATTGTTGATGAGATTGTAAGTGGAGCGATTTGATTTAGATCGCTCCCTTGAATCTTTCTTAAATGAATATGGCGTGATGAAGTGGTGATGGATTACTCTTTCACCACTTCCATGCTTTGTCTTCCCAAAGAACTCATCACTTGCACGAAATAGGTGCCTCGTGGTAAATCTCGCATGGAGAAATGTATGCGGTTTTCCTGACCAAATTTCTTTTCAGCGATAACTTGTCCGTGCATGCTCATCAAAATAGCTTCTCCTTCGATGTCTTCCGGACTATCAATTGTGACGTAATCTGAGCTGGGGTTGGGATAGAGACTCAGTTCGAAGTCGTTATCGTTTTGCATGCGTTCCACCGCTTTGATTTCGGTACTGTTGCTCATTCCAGAATAATCCATTTGTCTTACTCGATAATAGGAGGTTCCACTCAAGGGGTCGTGATCATTCACACTGTAATCAATGGGCATGTCACTATTTCCAGCTCCATCAACATAGCTCACTGTTTCCCATGATTGCATGTCGGAAGAACGTTCTACGATGAACAGGGAATTGTTGGTTTCACTCGCTGTGGTCCACAAGACCTTTACGCGTTGTATTTCTGAAATCACGTCGAAGCTAGACCATTCAACGGGCAAAAGAAGAAAGCTATAACCCAAGGTGAACGGAACTCCTGCAGGAATGTCAATGGCTGAAAAACGAATGCTGTTCGGCCCCACATACTCTGGTCCTGTTAAAATGACTTCCTCGTCTTCAAATGTTCCATCGCCATCTTCATCTACCAAAATGCGGTAATCGTTGGCTGAAGTGATGTTGAGACTGCTAAGGTCAACTGTAAGGTCGACATTCCCCACGTCCCCGGCTTCATCCAAGATCCATGTCCGGGCCAATTTCTGGTCTACAAAATTCAGGGTATTGGCATTTTCCCAGCTGGTACTTTGATTGTTGTGCGCCCAGAGGTAAAATTCTCCATGGTCCAAATTGGCGGCATTGTTGAAGCGTAAAATTCCCCTTCCTTGAGCATCGGTTTGATGGTTTACATTGTCCAATGCACAAAGTCCTGCAAGCTCGAAGTCATAGTTAGCAGTAGCGTCAAGATCATGTTCAAACCAATCGCCACCGTCCAAATCGATATTGAATTTTGAAGAGAGGTAATTTTCAAGAACTACTCGTTCTCCATGGTTGATCTTCGTTTTGTAATAAATAAACTCGGCAATTTCACCTGAAAAATAAGAGTGGTTTCCGTTGGCTGCGGTGTCAAAAAAGTAACTATCTCCGCGAACCGCACCCAATGCAACGGCGCCACTGTGAGCATACAGGAGCCCGATACTGTTGGCCTGACCCATGCTCACTCCGTTCAAAAATGCTTCAAGGCTTCCTGTTTGAGTGCTGTTTCCCTCCATAATGCCCGTAAAGATGTAAGTGGTGTTGGGAGAGATAAGCATATTCACCGATTGGAATGGCCAAGGGGCCCCAGCGCCATCGTTGGGCAGATTGTAAGCACCAAAGTATACTCTTCCGTTTTCGATAAATATATTTACACCACGCACGTTTCCACCTTCTTCGTAAATCACTTGACGGGTGTTCACGTCATTTCCGGTTCTAAATACCAAGGCATAACTCTTCTCGGAAAGGTGTCCTGAATGTGTATTGATGTCTGAACTGTTGTTGATGCGAAGAAGATCGTTACTTCCGTCAAAAACAACAGATCGAAATCCATTAAAATTTGTGGTATTGGCAACGATACTTGGTCGCTTGTTGCCCGATTCAAAAGCGTTCAAAGATGCATTGCCTCCTTGATTTTGCCAGGAGGAAAGCGCGGAGTTGGCGGGAAGTATCGCTAATTGTTCTGCTTTGTACCAGAGGCGATTTTCTGTGTTGTCCTTTACGCCTGCTGGTCCAGTTTGGGCAAATAGACACCCAAAATAGAGGCACGTCAAGGCAACAAGTGCTGTGCGAGTATAGGTCATACTGATCGGTTAAATCTTACAAGTCGTGTAGGATTTTACTTACAATATGAGCAGAAGGTTACAGGATTATTCCAAATTTAGGTACACAAACGAGCGCGACTCCAAGGAAGAGACCCCTCCACCTTTCACTAAACCAGTTTGATACAATACTTGATCATCTTTCATTTCACCTTGAAATTTTTCTGGGAGTGCTGTGAGCGAGTTGTTTTTATTGATGATGATTCGGGTACGTTCCCCGAGATAGCTTCGTTCAAGAACGAGTATTCCTCCAGTGTTGTGCATGATTTGAAGGTCACCATATAACAAGCTCATTCGGTTTTTTCTCAATGCAATCAGTGCCTTGAGTTGATCCCTTGTTTCCGTCTCATCTTCATTCCAATTTTCGAAACGCATCATTCTTCGGTTATCAGGATCATTGGCCCCAGGCATGGCTATTTCATCACCATAATAGATGCAAGGAATTCCGGGTGCGCTCATCAAGAAGGCATTGAGCAGCTGCATTTTTTCATAACCTTCTTTTCCCTGGTGTTCGATGTCTCTTGTCCAACCAGCAAGCTTGGGGTCTTCAGAAAAAGATACGGCTCCATCGGCATATGACACAAAGCGCGTTCGGTCTTGATTTCCTGTAATGTTGCCCATTTTATGATGTGCCCCGTAATATTCCATGCTCTGTTTTAAAACGCGAGCGAGATGGTCAAAATCGCTTTCATCTTTGGCAAAAGCATCCACCATGGCGTCATAAAGATTGAAGTCAAACTGAGCATCCAACATTCCACTGGACACATAGCTTCGGATGAGCTCTGGATTACCGTAGGTCTCGCCAATTTGATAGATGCTGCGGTTTTGAGGATGGACCACTCTTTCTTTCAGCTTCTTGGTGAGGAGTCGCCAAAATTCTTCTTGAATGTGCTTTGTGGCGTCATGACGAAAGCCATCAATCGGGTAGTTTTCAAACCAATATAGTGCACTGTCGGTCATGGCTTCCCGCACTTCTTCCTTCGAAAAATCCAAAGTCGGGAGGAAGGTGTCAAACCAAGTGGTGAGGCGTTCTTCGTCCCAAAGCTCAGTGTTCATTCGTCCGTCTTCCAAATATAGAGAAGTGGCCCATTCAGGGTGTTCTTGATAAACGCTGTGTTCTTGATGAACGTGGTTGGCCACATAGTCCACCAAGATGTTCATGTTGGCTTCATGGGTGTTGTCAATGAGGGAGCGGAATTCTTGATCACTGCCAAAACGGTGATCGATGGTGGTGGAGGTTTTGGGCCAATAGCCGTGATAACCCGAAAATTTGCTACTCACTCCTTTGTCCCATAAACCCCAAGCTCCGAGCGGATTCTGGGTGATCGGACTAATCCAAAGGGTGTTTACACCAAGATCTGAAAAATAACCGTCTTTTATTTTCTGTTCAATCCCAGCCAAATCACCACCAAGATGATTGGCGAGGGGAAGGATGCTATCGTTTTGAACGGGGGCATCATTGTTTGTGTTGCCATTGTTGAACCGGTCCACCATGATGAAGTACATGATCATGTTTTCATGGTCTTCTCGTGTCAATTGACTCGGATTCGTGATGGGAGTTCCCTTGTCCAAAGGAATCAAAATGTCGTTACTGATGCCATTCTCAGAAACTGCCCAAGCGCGAAGGTGAGCGCGTTGATTGTGCTCGGTTTTCGGTACTTCAAAACTGAAGGCACTCACGTCTTGTTCGCTCTTCGCCAAGAGTTGATTGTCAAGAAAGACGTAGAATGTTGATTGCTCCGATGCTTCTAGTTGAATTCGTCCTCCTTCAGGTGCATTAGAACTGAGGAAAGGAGTAGAGGAGCTTTCAGCATTGCCCACCAGAAAGGTGCTGTTGAATCCGCCCTGACCATTGCTTTTTTTGTCCGGATTGTTGGGGTCAAGACCTTGCTGACCATCAACAATGAGGAGGTATTCATACAAGCCTGGATTGAGGATGAGATCTACAGACCATTTCCCATCTTCTCCTTTGCTCAGTGGATTGGCTTTTCCATTCCATCCGTTCATGCTTCCCATCAAGAGGACTTCCTCTGTTCCTTCATCGCCCGAATAGCTTAAGGTGTGTAGTTTCTTTTTTGAAGCAAACACCACAAGATCATAGGTCTGACTTTGGTATTCAACGCTGAGGATGTCCAAAGGAATTTCCAAGGCTTGCATGTTGAGGATGCCATTGCTTTCCATTTTAAGAGCTCCTTGGGATCCAAGCTGAATGGAGCTGATGGCTTCAATGTTTGGGAAATAGTCGTTCAGATCAATCTTGGTTTTGCCATAGTTGAGATGAATCGGACTGAAGGCACGAAAGCGGGTGGGGGCTTGAGTTGCAAAAACCTCGGTTGCTGTTGTTTTCTTTTCTGTGGGCGAAGTGTTACAAGCACTAATCAAAGCGATCACAACGAGAGAGGATAGGAGTGTTTTACTGGAAAAATTCATGGTCTTGAGCTAAAAAAAGGCTGCAAATGCAGCCTTTAAGTGTTATTCACAATCGAGGATAGAGAGCACTTCGTATGGAAGTGACCCTGGAGGGTAGGTGAAGCCTGGTCGGGCCACCACAAAACGAATGACTTTGATGGAATCTCCATCGGGAATGTTCGTGAAGAGGTCTTCCGGGATGAATGTAAACCTGAACTTTCCTTGATCATCACCCATCAAAGCGGTCATTTTCAAGTCGGGATTGTTCGTCACATCAGCCAACGGACTCACTTCGTAATTGAAAAAGAAGAACTCATCGGTGGATGCAATCATGAAGATGTAGCAATCATCCATTCCCATGTTTTGAAGTCCTGGATTTCCTTCCTGAGTGTTATCGTAGGTAATGGATACAAAGTCGTCTTCTTGACGAATTTCCGGGAAAATACAAATTCGTCGATCGCACAATTTCGGGATCACTTCAACGATCAAATCCTCTGTTTTTGCTTCACCATTGTATCCATCATCGGCATAAGCATTTCCGTCCTTCAGTTTCGCCAAACAGCTAATACCATTGGCAAAAAGAGTTGCTCCATCAACCCCATAAAATTCAGTAGGAATAAAGGAGATGGAGTAGAGCATTGGTGCAATTTTTTCCAACTTGTTTAACTCGTTCGAGTCGCCCCATTCACCATTTCCACCATCGTGTGCTGGTCCGGCAGGATTCCACGTCCAGAGGTAAACATCATCGTCAGGATGATCCGTGAGGATGGCCTTCAAAGCGTTGTTGGAAGTTCCATCGGTGCTTAAACTGATATCGATGTAAAGGGTGATTTCTTCGTTCGCGTCTGTAGGCGATGGAAGAATATAGGCGGCTTGTGCAGCAAGTAGTCCTGATAAACAAGCGAAGCAAGTGCTTAAAAGTAATTTCTTCATGATTTATTCGCTTACTCGGTTGAATTTAAAGATGTAGATCACAGTTTCGGTATCGCTTTCACCACCAAAACATCCGCGTTTCAATTCGATGTTCAGCTGGTTATCGAAAGGACGAACCATGCTTCCCAATTCGAAGCTCAACATTTGGCTTTCGGTTTCAAGAAAGAGGGTAGAAGGCACGTCGTCGTTATCAAAAGACCAAACTCCTTCATCGCCGAAAAAGTTTTTTCCATTGATGATTTCGGTGCTGTATGAACGATCACTGGCATTGAAGCTAATGCGCAAAGGTTGATCGGTTCCGTTGTCGTACAGAGAGCTCAGATCCCGCTCTTCTTTGATGGGATTATTGAGGTCTTTTTGAATGAATTGGGTCAATTGCCAGGTTCCTGACATTCCAGCAACCTTGTCAAATGGCTCACCCAATTCACCTTCTAGTTCTGGTTTACATTGCCCCAAGAAGAGCGCAAGGCTGAGGAGCAGAAATGTATGTATAAATGTTCTTTTCATGATCTTCTTTTCTTAGTTACAACCACCTTCTGGGTTCAATTGAAATCCGGATACCGAAGTTTCTCCGTTGGGGAACTGCAAAGCCATTCCCGGACAATCGTAAGGTGCTCCACGGATGATGATGTCTTCGCCCAAAGTACCTCGGCGCTTCAAGTAATCAATCCACACCCCTTCGCAAATGGTTTCTTTGAACATCTCTTCACGCGCTGCTTCAATGATGTCCTCCGCGCTGGCATCGCTCGGTAATTGGTTGATTCCTTCACCGAATGCTCGGGTGCGAATGGCGTTCACATCAGCAATCGCAACATCCAAATCAATTCCTTCTGTTGCCAAGGCTTCAGCTCGAAGCAAGTGCAAGCCTGTGAGGTGAACCAAAGGAATGTTGAAGTAGTTGGCTCCATTAAAACGGGTCGTGTAGTATGTTCCGTTGTTGTTTTCGATCCATTCATTCCTCAAATCACTAGGATTGAGTGAGAAGGTGGTGAAAACGCTTTCGCTCATTGACAAAACCGGCGTTCCGATGTCTGATCGATAGTTGTTGCTAAATCCTTCATTTCTAAAGTCGTTACTGAAACTCACAATTCCAAACACGGTTTCAGAAGAAATGTTGTCTTGCTCGAATCGATCGAGATCATTGTCCAAAGTGAATTCCATGCTGTTGATGACCTCAGAGGCGTAGAAGTTGGCGTTCGGCAATTCGTTCATCAAGAAATAAACGTGAGCCAAATACCCGGCTGCACTCTTTCTGCTCGCATAAAAACCATTCTCGATGGGCAGGTTGCTATGAGCAAAGAGGAGGTCGTCAATAATGGCGTCGTATACTTCTGCAACGGTGTTTCTCGATAGCGGCTCTTGGGAGGCTTCCAAACGCAATACAATGCCCAAATGACTGTTGTTTGGAGTATTGTTATAAGGCTGAGCGTAGAGCTTCACCAAAGACCAGTGGCACAATGCTCGAATGAAACGCGCTTCTGCTTCAATGCGTTTTTGTTCGCTTTCGCTTAAACCATCGATGAAGTCGAAACTTTCCAATACGGTGTTGCATCGGTAGATGGCTCTGTAGAAGTCGGAATATACTCCATTGGTGGTGGAGGTGAAGAAATTGGTTTGTCTTCCATAAACAGCAGCATAATCGTTGTTGTCTTCAGGAAAGCTGAGGTTGTCGGTTAGCAATTCACTCAAAACCTGAACCCGACCGTCGTAAAGGTTCGCCAAAACGTCGTAGTTCGAGTTCAGCAAACGTTGGAGGTCTTCCGGCGTTTTCAATGCGTCTTCAGCAAGGATAACATCGCCCGGTTCAAACTCAAGTAATTTGTCACATGCGCTCAATGTCATCAAGCCACAAGCGAGTATCAAAAGGTATTTATAGTTGATCTTCATGGTTCTAATGATTGAGAGGATTAAAATGCGAAGGATAAAGTGAAGTTGTAAGAGCGCTCCTGTGGTGGGGTGAGGTAGGTAACGTTCGGACTCAAGTTACGGTCCTGTGCGTTTTCAAAATCTCTCGCTACTTCAGGATCCAATCCAGGGAAGTTGGTTAAGGTGAAAACGTTGGTCACATTCACTGCCAATCTCAGGTTGTTGAAGGTCATGTTCTTCACTTTCAAGTTCTGGAAGGTATATCCAAGGGCAATGTTTCTCAAACGGAAGTAAGATGCGTCATAAACGAACAGACTGGTGTTCCACCAAGGGAATCCTTCATCCAAACCGTACTTTGTTTCATCGAGGGTAAGGATAGGGAATTCGGCCACATCGCCAGGTTGTCTCCAACGATCGAATTTGTCGGTTCGCATGTTCCAAGAGGAAACAACACCGAGCTGACGTTTCGCTGAAGAATCGAAGATTTTAGCTCCTACACTGAAGATGGCAAGTGCTTGCATGTCCCAATTCTTGTACCGGAAGCTGTTGGTAATTCCACCAATGAAATCCGGCAATCCGTCACCAACATACTTACGAATGGCGTTGTCGTAGTCGTAGGTTTCGTTTCCGTTGAGGTCAAGATACACTGGCAATCCGTTGGCTTGATCCACATGAGAGAACTCTACGAGGTAGAAGCTTCCGATGGGCTTCCCAACAATTACACGGGAGTCATTGGTTCCACCAGAAACGGCGTCTGGGGTGTAGTTACCGATGTCTACCAACTCGTTGTAATTTCTCGCAAGGTTGAATTCGGTGGTCCATTCAAATTTCCCAACGAGGTTTCTCGATTTGATGGAGAACTCAACTCCTCGGTTTAAGATTTCAGCTACGTTATCCCAGTAATTGGTGAATCCAGTACTTGGAGATACGTTTACGTTCATCAAAACGTCTTGCGATAGCTTGTTGTAAACGCCCAATTCAAAGGTTACTCGGTCTTTCCACAGTCCCACTTCCACGGAGGCATCAACAACTCTAGAGGTTTCCCACTGAAGGTTAGGGTTGGCCAATTGCAGTGGGAAGAGAATGTTCTCATTTCCATACAAGATTCCATTGTCGGCAGCGGAGTAGGTTCCAAAACGTGCGTAATCTGGAATATTGGCATTTCCTGTGAGTCCGTAAGAGGCTTTTACTTTCAAGAAGGAAATGGTTTTGCTGTCTTTCATGAAATTCTCCTCGCTCACGATCCAACCTGCTGATACTGATGGGAAGAATCCGTAACGGTTGTTTCTACCAAATCGCGATGATCCATCAACACGGGCGGTGGCTTGAACGAGGTATCGATCTTTATAGGTATAATTTGCTCTACCGAAGTAAGACAAGAAGCTGAACTGCGACGGGTTCCCGTTTCGCTGTGGAGTTGGGATTTCGTCGGTAACTTCTTCAGAGTATCCGTAGCTGTCTGATCGTTGAAATTCTGTTCCAGCCAAGAAACCAAATTTATGGTCTTCCAATAAATCCCAATCATAGTTGGCGGTCAAGGAATAGTTCCAGTTCAAGATGTAGTTCACGTTGAGGAAGGATTGTGAGAAGTCGCGCACGGTTGGGATCGGTGCTTCGTCAATTTCTTCTCTCAAAAACATCCAATCAAAACCACCACTTGCGACAATATTGAGGTTTTTGATGGGGTTGATGAGCAATCGAACGTTGTTTACGGATCGGTTTTCGATGTTCTTCCAGCTTTTGAAGGATTCTCGGTAGCCAACGGGGTTCTTCGCACCTCCGAACTCGTCTCTCCAAATGAAGTACTCGTCTTCAGGGTGAAGCACATTACCGTCTTCATCCAAAACAGTTTCGTCATAACGAACAGGGTAGAAGGGGAGGGCGTTCGACATGGCATCACCCAAGCCACCGCTCCAAGCGGCATCAATTCTGCTGTTGGTTCCTCGAGAAAGAGAACTCGATACCATGGCTTTCAACCACTTGTTGATGGTGTAGTCAAAGTTGATTCGTCCACTGATTCTTTCATAGCCGTTTCCAATAAGGTATGACTCATTGTCGTCGTAAGACAAACCAGCATAAAGAGCATATTTCTCACCCCCTTTGCGCAAACCAACGCTGTACATTTGTTTAACTCCCGTACCAATGGTGCGATCCACCCAGTCGATGTCGCGACCCATGGCTTCGCGGTAGGCGAGTGCTCTGGTTTCGGCATCATCATCAGCCGTAGTATAATTCGGCAACCAAACATAGCCCGTACCTCCGTCGTTTTCCCATGCTTCCTGACGCAATTGAAGGTATTCTTCGGTGTTGGTCATGTTCGGTAAGGATGCGGGGGTAGAGATTCCTACACGAGAAGTGAAATCGATGCTAAGTCCTTTTTTCTTGGCTCCTCGTTTGGTGGTGATGAGAATAACTCCATTTGCTCCACGAGAACCGTAAATGGCGGTGGCAGAGGCGTCTTTCAAGATTTCAACCGATTCGATGTCGTTCGGGTTGAGGGTAGCGAGCGGGTTGTTGTTCATCGCTCCTCCGTTCCCTCGGATAAAGTAATCTTGGGTAATTGGAATTCCATCCACTACATAAAGCGGATCACCACCTGCAGAAACCGAGGCTGTTCCACGCACACGAATGGTGGAGGCAGAACCGGCGAGTCCCGAACCTTGGGTTACTTGAACTCCGGCTGCCTGACCTTGAAGTGCGGCCTCGAAGCTAGGAGTGGGTAAGGCGGTGATTTTCTTGGCGTCAACGGTGGCAATGTTTCCGGTAACGTCTTTCTTTCGCTGAACACCGTAGCCCACAACAACGACATCGTCAATAAATACGGCGTCGGGCTGCATGCTGATGTTTAACTCCAAAGTTTGTCCGGCAGTCAAAACAACTTTCTTGCTTTGTTTCTGGTAGCCAATGAAGCTAAATTCAAGGGTGTGTTCACCAGGAGAGAGGTTGAGGCTGTATGAACCGTTCATGTCGGTTGATACTCCTTTCGCTCCGCCATCGGCAAGCACGGATGCTCCGGGCAACACAAGATTGTTTTCATCGCTAACAATCCCTTTCACTGTTTGAGCTTGCACAAATGAACTAATGCACATTAACATGCAGGCTCCTACAAGGAAGATCTTGGTTCTCATATGTTGGTTTTGGTTTAAAGGTAATCTAAGGTAGGTAAAATCACTTTTGTGTGTGCTTTACACTAAGTCATTTATCTTCAAGGTACTGTCGCTATTTTCCTTGAACGATAATGGTTCTTCGCAGTGTTTCGTTTTTCCCTTGAAGCGCAACTATGTACATTCCTGGGGTCAAACGATCCAATTCAGTCAATCGAATGCTGCTACTCGATACTTGATTTGTTTCGATTTGCTCACTCACTCGTTGTCCGCGCATGTCAAATACTTCAATACTGATGTCTTGAACGTTCCAGTTGCTTCGGCTCAAATCAATGGTGGTTTCATCTTGCGCTGGATTTGGGTAAATGGCAACTTGTGCAGTCGTTGCTTCCTCATCAATGCCCAGATCAATTACGGGTGTTTCCAATGGCACAGTGGTGTACAAGCGGTATTCTCCTGGTTCCAAGAAGAAGGCATTGTTGAGGTCGGTCACTTGAATTACTTCTCCAGTGAAGTAGTCATACCAAGTTCCTGTGTTCTGGAATCCTGGTATCATGTTGATGCCCACAACGTCGAAGTTACCGATGATGGTGACGTTCATGCTTGAGTGGTTCAAATGGATACGTTTTCCAAAGCCACCTAGGTCGATGTTGAAGTCGGTGGTGGAGAAGGCAGGCTCTGTGGTTTTGAGGTGATTCAAGGCTGCAGTTACGTTGTACACTCTTCTTCTCGCTGCTTCATCAAAATAATCCCAACGAATGGGCTTGTTCCCTGTTCTACAGTTTTCATTAATGGTTCCATCGGTGCAATAGTTGATGGAGAAATCATATCCAAGCTCTCCAAACTGCCAAAGCATTTTCGGACCAGGTATCGGGTAGAGGAAGCAGGAAGCCAATTCCATACGAGCAAGAGCTGTGTTCATTTGAGTAATGTCGTAACCATTGGCGCTGTTTCCATACAAAAGGTTCTTGTACATAAGGCGCTCTTCGTCATGACTTTCCATGTAACTAATGAGGTGTGGGTCGTTCCAACCACGGGTTTGGTATGATCCCCAAGAGAGGTCTGAATTGTACCCCATGGTAGCTTCATTGTATTCGTGGTTGATGTTCCCCCAAAGCATGAAGCCTTGGTTCGCCAATGCGGTTTCTTCACCGTTGTCAGCAAAGTGCTCCAAGATCATGTATGCACCGGGTTCAACACTCCATAAGTGGTTTTTATAGTCGTTCAAGATGTCTACCCGACTCTGATCGTAGGCATTCCAAGCACCAATATTTCCCAAGGTGTTGTTCTGTGTGAAGCCTTTTGATAGATCCATTCGATATCCGTCAATGTGGAATTCTTCAACCCAATGTTCGAGAACGCGTTTGCAGAAAGCTCTGGTGTGCGGACTCTCGTGGTTGTAATCGTAGCCTACGTTGAAGTCGTGACGTGGTGTTTGGTTGAACCAAGGGTTCTCAGCGGTGGGCTCTCCAAACGGACCAATGTTCGCGTCGAAGTACATTCTCACTTGCGGGTTCTGACCAAAACTGTGGTTCAAGGCGATGTCCATAATTACAGCAATTCCGCGGTTGTGACATTCGTTCACAAAGGCTTTGTAGCTCTCACTTGGACCGTAATATTTGTCCGCCGCAAAAAAGAAAGAAGGATTATAGCCCCAGCTTTCGTTTCCCTCGAATTCGTTCACGGGCATCAATTGAATGGCGTTCACTCCTAAATTTTCGAGATAATCCAGGCTGTCGGTGAGGGTTGCGTAATCGTGAGCGGCAATGAAATCACGAAGGAGGGTTTCGTAGATTACGAGTTTCTCTTCTTCCGGACGCACGTAATTTTCGTCGGTCCAATTAAATTCAGTTTGCCCTGTTTCCAACACAGTTACCGGCATGGTAGTAGATCCGCTAGGGTACTCAATGAGGTTAGGGTAGGTGTCATCAGAAATCCACTGGTCGTTCCATGGATCGAGAATTTTCTCCGAATAGGGATCTGCAATGCGCATGTTGTCGGAAGAGATGTAGTATTGGAAACGGTACTCTTGTCCAGGTGTCAAACCACCAATTTCAAGCCAAAAGGTTTCCCCATCGGTGTCCAAATTCATCAAATAATCAGCGTCAAAGTTCCAATTGTTGAAATCACCGATAACGAAGATGTTTTCCTTGTTTGGAGCGAAAAGTTGCAATACTACTGTGTTATCATCAATGTAGTTGATTCCATCCTCAACTCCCGCTGGAGAAGCAGCAACGTTTTGATTTCCGAGAACGACTACTTCAAAGGTGTCGCTGGCCGTTTCTGTTCCGTTGTCGCCTGAGATAGTAATGTTGTAGGTGCCGGCTTCTGTAGGGGTGAAGGTGTATTCCAAGCTGGTGGCTGCCAATGCTGAGGCTTCTTCGTTTCCGTCAACGGTAAGCGACAAATCTGCGCTTGAAGAGCATTGAGCATTGATGTTTACACTTTGATCAACTTCAAGGATGATGCTTTCCTCTGCCGGACTAATAAATTGAACGGTAAAACTTCCGTCGGTAAGGGAATAAAAGATATCTCCTCCATCTTCTGTTTTTCCTTCTGCACTTCCGTTTTGGTTTCTGAAGACCATTGCAAGTGCTTCGATGGTTTCGTCTGGCTGTAAACCGTAAAATTCAGCGAGGGTTTGTCCGCCGAAGTCAAAGGAGTGGAGGTTGTTCCCTAGGGGCGACATCAAAACGTTGGCATCTGCCTGACCCCAATTACCTTGAACATGTTGCCAGCTTGTAGGCGTTGGAGAGAGGCTTGTAATTACACCAGTATGGATGTAAACAGGAGTTGTTCCTACCAGTCCACCGTTTCCTTGGGTGGCATCGTAGTACAATATTAATTCATCATCCTGAGTTGGGAAGGCGGGCTCTGTCCAAACGATCTGAGCGCTTAATCCACTAAAAATAAGGCAGTAAGATGCCAAAAGGAACAACTTTTTCATCATATTCTCTTAATGGTGAGTTTCAAATATACAATAAAGTGTTGCACGTACACTAACTAAGATTTCACCAATCTGTAGGTCCTATGATGTACCTTGAGGAGATAGATTCCTGTCGAAAGGCTTGAAATATCTAAGGTTTTGGTGTTTTGGAAACGGATCAATTCGGCTCCTTGAATGTTGATAAGCTTTCCTGAAACGGAACTAGAGAAGTGTAGGAGGTGACTTGCGGGGTTTGGGTAAAACTGCCAATCCCTCAACTCGTTTTGGCTGATGGAATTCACATTTGCGTTACTGGAATTCGGAGTCGGATTTTCAAAAAGCACCCATTCCGATCCGCCGTCTTCCGATCTTCCTATGCTTTGATCTGGGGTGATGTTTCCAAAGGAACGCTCGTCCATCAGCCGGTATTCGCCACTTTCAACTCCAAACAAATAGAGCTCGTCTCCGCTGTTGTCCAGAGAGAAGTCGGCATGAAATACTCCTTGTTCTTCATCATCATCCAGCCAAAGTAGCAAAAAAGCCCCTGCTTCGAGAGTGAGGTTAGGAAGTTTCCATTTGTTGGGCTCTTCTGCGTTATTGCTGAGGTATTTGTTTCCAATAAAGATGGCTTGGTCTCCCGCATTATATAGTTCGCACCAATCGTCGTACTCACCAAACTCATCGGCCAAAAAACCATTGTTCAAAGGCATGATTTCGTTGATGACAAGAGGGGTTGAGCTCTTGCTCGTCCATACCATTTCTTCGCAAGTCCATTCACTCCATTCGCCGTTGTATTGTGCTCGTGCTCGGTAGCGAAGTTGATCACCGGTTTCATCCAACAAAAGGGTGCTCGTCCACCAGTGATCTCCCGCAATTAAATCAAAGCCCAAACCGTCATTCAGCATTTCACTCGAAAAGACGGTTTCAGGAGTATTGCTCCACCAGTATTCCAATTGCACTTCACTTGCACCATTGGTTTCGGCAAAAACACTAAAGTTGTTGTTTGACAGACTATTATTGTTTGATAATACAATACTAAAATCAGCGTTATTGTTTTGGAGTTGATCCAATGCGCTGTTGGCTCGTGCTTCGATAAAATCAGCGATTCCGATGGGGATGTGTCCGCCCCAAGCCTCCGAAATTGCATTTTCAAAGTCGACATTATCGAAGCCGTAATCCAAAGTTTTGTATTCATCTTCAAGGGCAAAAGGGAGAATGAGTTCCTGCATTTCTTCGAGGCGGGAAATGAGCTCCGATTCCTGATAAACATTATTCAAAGCATCTTCCATATATGCTGTGAATCGCGCTCGATAATCGGGAAATGACATGATGCTTTGGTAAAGCGGACGCTCCCCAAATTCCCATTGATAGATGTTCCAGGTTTCCCAAGGCTGATTGAAGAAATCCACTCCAAGGGTATTGTCCAAATCAAAACTCAAAAAATAGAAGCGTTGATCGGCAGGGTTTTTATAAAGGTAATAGTTGTTCTGGTTGATGGAATAGCCGTCCCAATGGCCAAAAAGGATTTCGTAGACGAGGTTTTTCAGGTAGTGATTGACGTTCAATACAGCTTCAATTTCACATTGGAAATCCTCGTTGTTGATGTCGTTCAATACTCCAATGAATTCGGCCAAATCACTATAATCATCGGCAGCAGTGTTGGTCTTCAACTCATAAATTCGAGATCCCCACGGACTGAGTTTGTACGCTTCAGGGTTGTTTCCTAAAAATTCCAAGTTACTTCCGTAGGTGCACTTGTATAGATTCCCACTGTTGTTGCCAAAGCGTTTTTCGATGTATTCTTCGTCAATGTGCTCCACGTTTAAATACACTCCGCGAAACGCTTCATTGATGTAGAGGGCAACATGACTCGTTCTCGAAGCCGGCAAATCAGCTTCGTGAAGCATCTCCCAACAAATCTTTGAACGCAGCATGGAAACATCATTGTGCTCTCCGTTCAAATTCATTTTTTCCAGTCCGCGATAGCTCTGGTTGTTGTCAAAAGTGTTGAAGGAAACCTTAAAGGACTTTTTCCCAGCTTGTCTGGAAGTGTTCCCTCTTAAGCGAAAGCCAATGTTCGGAACGGTGTCTGAAATGCCTTCACTTCGATAAACAAAAGTGGCGGGGTATTCGTGGTCGAGGTAGAGGTTTTCTTCGAGCAGCATGTCGGCCAAACTGTCTGCATCCAGCGTTATGTGTATTTCAGCAATTTCATCTTGTAGAAAAGCGGCATTGTTCTCCACTTGAAAAAGCTGTGCAAGGGAACTACCATAAAGCAGCATTCCTGCGGTGATTGTGAGCAGGCGAATCATTTCAATTCCTCGTCTCGTTCAAAGCGGAAGAGTTGTGCAGGCTTGTGCAACACCCCTTGTTGTTTTTCGTCCAAAGGAATCACCTGATCCATCTTCTTGATGTTCTTTCTGAAGTTCCGTTTGTCGAGTTTTTTGTCGAGAATGATTTCGTAAAGCAGTTGGAGCTGACCCAGCGTAAATTTATCTGGGAGAAGTTCAAAACCAATGTGTTTGCTGTCGAGTTCTTCTCGCAGCGTCTTGATGCCTTCTTCAACAATCTCGTTGTGGTCAAAAGCAAGGGAGGGGATTTCATTCACATCAATCCAAGAAGCTTTTGCGGCAAAGCTGGCGGCTTCCGGTTGGTAGTCTTCCATGCGAACCAAACTGTAATAACCAACGGTAATCACGCGCTGATCAGGATTTGCACGAAACATTCTCAACCAATCTTGATCTTTCAGTCCTTTCACCCGGTTGGGGTCTCCAAAGGTGTGGAATTGCTTCAAGTAGATGCCTTCCAAAGAGGTAAGCTCTGTCAATACTCGGGCTGCACTTTCATCCAAAGCCTCATTCGCTTGAACAAGATCCCCCGGTAAAGCCATTTGAAGCTTCTCTTTTGGGAAGTCGGCGCCTGCACTTTGCTCAATCAAAAGCAATTTCAAGGTTTCTCCATCAAATCCAAATACCACACAATCCACAGAGATGTCTAACCCGTTTACCGCTTGCTTATCCATAAAGTCTGATTTACATTGGGCAAAGTTAATAAACAAAACCAAAGGCTGTTTTCAAGAAAATTCGGCCTTGAATGAAGTAAAGTGTAAATAATACACTAACTTCGGTTTTTCGATTTCAACATATCATGAGAAAAATAGGAGTACTTACATCTGGGGGAGATGCCCCGGGAATGAACGCAGCAATACGGGCGGTAGTTCGTGCATGCGTATTCAACGATATTGAGTGCTACGGCATTTTTAAGGGCTATGACGGGTTGATCAATGGTGACTTTAAAAAGTTGAATGTTCGATCGGTGGCAAAAATCCTCGGAAGAGGAGGTACCATCTTGAAAAGTGCCCGTTCCGATGAATTTCGAACTCCAGAAGGAAGAGCGAAGGCCTACGAGGCTTGTAAAAAGCACGGGATTGATGGCTTAATTACCATTGGTGGAAACGGAACCTTCACTGGGGCGAATATCTTTTATCAAGAATTCGGTTTGCCAGTGATTGGGATTCCAGGGACCATCGATAATGATCTTTATGGCTCAGACAATACCATTGGTTACGATACAGCAACCAACACTGTAGTGGATGCCATTGATAAGATTCGTGATACCGCAAACAGCCATAACCGTTTGTTTTTTGTTGAGGTGATGGGAAGAGACGCTGGCTTTATTGCCCTGAGAGCTGGAATCGCAACGGGTGCTATCGCAGTAATGCTTCCCGAAGAAGAGCTTACCATAGATGAACTGATTGCCATCCTCGAAAAGGGGGCAGCAAGCAATAAAACAAGCTCAATTGTGATTGTGGCGGAAGGTGACGCAAATGGCGGAGCTTATGAAGTGGCCCAAAAAGTGAACGCAAAATATGCTCAGTATGAAACAAGGGTGACGGTGCTCGGACACATTCAACGTGGAGGTTCGCCCTCTGCTTGGGACCGTGTGCTCGCCAGTCGTTTAGGGGTGGCTGCTGTGGAAGGATTGGTTGCTGGGGAGTTGAACAAGATGGTCGGACTCGTGAACGATCAAATCACATACACACCACTCGAAACTTCCATTAGTATGAAGTTTCAATTGAATAAAGAAGAATTAAGAATAGCCAAGATTTTATCTATTTAAAGAACATGACAAAGAAAATTGCAATCAACGGATTTGGACGAATTGGTCGTCTTAGCTTCAGAGCCCTTTTGGCGAAGCCGAATGTAGAAGTAGTAGCTATTAATGATTTGACCGATGTGGCTACCTTGGCGCACTTGTTGAAATACGACAGTGTGCAAGGAGCGTTTCAAGGAGAGGTGAGCGTTGAAGGAGAAAACTTAAGAGTAAACGGTTCACTTATTCGTGTTTTCGGAAACCGCAACCCAGAAGAACTTCCTTGGGGAGAATTGAATATCGATGTGGTGGTGGAATCTACCGGGGTTTTTACTGACCGACCAGGTGCTTCAAAGCACATCAAGGCAGGAGCAAAGAGAGTTGTGATTTCTGCGCCGGCAAAAGGAGACATTAAAACCGTGGTTTTAGGGGTAAACGATCATGAATTGACTCCAGAAGACGATATTGTTTCCAATGCATCATGCACAACCAACTGCCTCGCACCAATGGCCAAGGTTTTGGACGACACCTTTGGAATTGAAAAAGGATACATCACAACGATCCACGCATATACCGCAGATCAGCGTATACAAGATGCTCCTCACCGCGATTTGAGAAGAGCGCGTGCTGCTGCTTTGAGTATGATTCCTACAACCACAGGAGCTGCGGCTGCTGTTGGATTGGTGCTCCCTCAGTTGAAAGGAAAGCTAGACGGGATGGCCATGCGTGTGCCTACACCTACTGGTTCCATTACCGACCTCACTGCTGTTTTGAACAAAGAGGCGTCTGCTGAAGAAATCAATGCAGCAATGAAAGCGGCAGCTGACGGACCAATGAAAGGCATTTTGCAATACGTTACCGATCCAATTGTGTCCATCGATATTGTAGGAAATACACATTCATGTATTTTTGACAGCGATTTGACATCAGCCAATGGTAAATTGGTAAAAGTGATGGCATGGTACGATAATGAAGCAGGTTACGCAACACGTGTTGCAGACCTCCTCGAGAGAATGGGATAATTGACTTAAGAAAAGAGAATGATTTTAATTGCGGATAGCGGATCGACAAAGTGCGATTGGTTATTGATAAATGAAAAGGGAGACCGATTGGACGAATACCGTTCCATCGGTCTCAATCCGTATTTCCACAGTGCCGATTTTATTGCGGAAACCCTTCGTTCAAACGAGGCCATCATGAAGGTGGCGGCCAACTTGGAACAGGTTTTCTTCTACGGCGCAGGTGCGTCAACAGAGCGTTTGTGCAACATCATGCACGAGGGCTTGAGCAGGGTTTTTACCCATGCAAAAGTGGTGGTGGATCACGACTTGGTGGGAGCGGCGTTTTCGGTGTATGATGGCCGACCAAACATCACTTGTATCATCGGTACGGGATCCAATTCCTGCTTTTTTGATGGTAAAGAGGTGTATGAAGAAGTTCCTGCTTTGGCCTATATCTTGGGCGATGAGGCTTCCGGTTCTTACTTCGGGAAAATGCTCTTGTCCAACTACTTCTACAAGCGTTTGCCAAAAGAACTGATGGAGCGTTTCGAAAATACCTACCATTTGAGCAAGGACGATATGATCGATGCGGTTTATCGCAGGGATAACGCCAATGTTTATCTGGCTTCTTACATGAAGTTTTACACCCAGAATGGCGGTCACCCGCTTTTGAAAGAATGGGTGAAAGAGGGAATTCGAAAATTCATCGATATTCATGTGAAGTGCTTTGAGGGGTGGCAAGATCTTCCTGTGCATTTCATTGGTAGTGTGGGCTATTATTTTGAAGATTGTCTGCAATTGGTTTGCGAACAAGAGGGGGTCATCCTCGGAAATATCATCAAGAAACCCATTTATACTTTGGCAGATTACCACGCGAAGTATATCTTCAACCAGAAACAAGAAAACGCATGATCAAAAACATCGCCGTCGTTGCGCACAATAAGATGAAACCCACCCTGGCTGAGTTTCTCGAAGAACGAAAAGATTGGCTCTGGGGGAGAAAAATCATTGCTACGGGAATGACGGCGGAGTCGCTAAGATCTGCAAACATTGATCTCCAAATCACTCACTTGAGTGAAGGGAAATCGGGCGGATACTTGGAACTGAAAAAGATGGTGGAGTCAGGAGATATCGCCATGGTGCTCTATTTCCGAGATTCAGACATCCATCAAGACTACCAAGACGAAGTGGCGGCGTTCATCAATGCCTGTAACCGCGTCAACATTCCTTTGGCAACCAACCCTGCAAGTGCAGAACTTCTCATTTTGGGGCTGATTAAAAAAGAAACCGCTGAGCTGATCAAGAGCAGGACAGAGGCCGACCTCAGTGAATAAAACAAGCATTACATTATGAGCATCAAAGCATGTATTTTTGATATGGACGGGGTGATTGTTGACTCCGCCAAATACCATTTTGTGGCTTGGCAAGAACTCGCCAAAGAGATTGGTGTAAAGTTCACCGAGCATGACAACGAACAACTCAAAGGACTCAGCCGTGTCGATTCCCTAGAACGGATTTTGAAGATGGGTAATCTGCATTTGGACAACGATACCAAATTGGCGCTCATGGACAAAAAAAATCAATCCTATCTCCAATACATTTCGTCCATGAACGAAGAGGAAATTCTTCCTGGAGTAGGAGAGTTCATCGATGAGCTTATGGCTGCTGGTATGAAGGTGGCCTTGGGGAGTTCAAGCAGAAATGCTACAGTCATTCTCGAGCGGATCAAACTGCTCTCCAAGTTTGACGCCATCATCGATGGGAATAAGGTGACTTTCTCGAAGCCCGACCCCGAAGTATTTCTCAAGGGGGCTGAAGCGATGGGACTAAAACCCAAAGATTGTGTTGTTTTTGAAGATGCTAGCGCTGGGGTCAAGGCGGCCATTGATGGTGGCTTTCGATGTGTAGGCATCGGTGAGGAACAACACCTCAATCAGGCAAATTTTGTGATCCCAGGTTTCCAAGATTTTCGCCTCAACGATTTGATTCAACGTTTTAAATAGTACAAGAACCACTTGCAATGATCAAGTACCTCGACGCCAACGATTGGAAGGTGATTGAATCTTCCTTTCATCCAGAATATCAAAGAAGTTCAGAATCCATTTTCTCCATTGGAAATGGTCAATTCGGTCAACGTGCCAATTTCGAAGAGCACTATTCTGGAGACCACCACCAAGGTTCCTACGTAGCGGGGATTTATTACCCCGATAAAACCAAAGTAGGTTGGTGGAAGAACGGTTATCCTGAATATTTTGCAAAGGTGCTTAACAGCATCAATTGGATCGGCTTAAGTGTTAAGGTTGATGGTGTTGAACTGGACCTTCATACGTGGAAAGTAGACCGTTTTGAAAGGGTGCTCGATATGAAATCGGGCTTGCTCCAACGTTCGTTCAAGGCTACGGCGCCTTCAGGAGATTTCTCAATTGAGGTACTGGCACAACGAATTTGCAGCATGGCTGATGATGATTGTGCTTGCATTCAATACAGCATCACTCCAAGCAAAACGGTTCAACTCGAGGTGGTGTCTTACCTCGATAGCGATGTAGAAAATCAAGACACCAACTGGGACGAAAAGTTCTGGAACTTGCTGGACGCTGAGGCGGAATTGGAGTCGGCCTACGTAAAAGCAAGCACGAAGAAAACCAATTTCACTTTGTCGGCTGCCATGGAAAGCAAATGCACAGTGAAAGGGGCTGAAGTGTGGCCAGTTGCTGCAAACAGTAGTAATAGTTATGCTTCACAAGAGTTTCGTTTGGTGCTTGAGGAAGGCGAAACGGCAAGTTTTGAAAAGCATGTGGGCTTGTTAAGTTCGATGAATCACGATGTGGCCGACTTGGTTAAAAATGCCCAAGATGCCGCTCGTCGTTCAGCTTCAAAAGGTGCTCAAAAGATGTTTGAAGAGCACGCAGTTGCTTGGAGCAAGATTTGGGAAAATGGCGATATCATTATTGATGGTGACGTGGAAGCTCAACAAGGCATTCGATTCAATATTTTTCATTTAAATCAAACCTACACGGGCGAAGATGCTCGTTTAAACATCGGTCCGAAAGGCTTTACCGGCGAAAAATACGGGGGGTCTACGTACTGGGACACCGAGGCATATTGCTTGCCCTTTTACCTGAGTACACACCCAGAGGAGGTGTCCAAACAGTTGCTGAAATACCGTTTCAAACAACTCGATAAAGCCATCGAAAATGCAGAAAAGTTGGGCTTTGTGAATGGAGCAGCTTTGTATCCAATGGTGACCATGACAGGAGAGGAGTGCCACAATGAATGGGAAATCACTTTCGAGGAGATCCACAGAAATGGTGCAATCGCCTTTGCCATCCACAATTATGTGCGTTTCACTGGCAATAAAGAATACATCGCTGAATCCGGTTTCGATGTGCTGCTAGGAATTGCCCGCTTTTGGTCGCAAAGGGTCAACTGGTCCGAAAGCAAACAAGGATATGTGATGTTGGGGGTAACCGGACCCAATGAGTACGAAAACAACGTCAACAATAATTGGTACACAAACTACATCGCAAAGTGGTGCTTATCTTACACCTTGAAGTGCATTCTCTATTTGAAAGATGCTCATTCCGTGGTCTATCAGCAAAAATGTGCCCAATACAGGTTCAAGGAGGAAGAGGAAACCCAGCGATGGGCAGACATCATCGAAAAGATGTACTTCCCCAAAAAAGAGGGTTCGAAGGTCTTCCTTCAACAAGATGGTTTTCTCGACAAAGAGTTGATTCCAGTGAGCGAATTGGCAGACAAAGATCGTCCGATCAACCAAAAGTGGTCATGGGACCGTATTTTGAGATCGGTGTACATCAAACAAGCAGATACCCTGCAAGGACTCTACCTCTTCGAAGATCATTTTGATGTGGAAACCATCAAGGAGAATTTCGACTTTTACGAACCCTTTACGGTGCACGAAAGTTCTTTGAGTCCCTGCGTTCACGTGGTTCTTGCCGCGCGCTTGGGCTATGAAGAGAAGGCTTATGAGATGTACCTGAGAACTTCACGTTTGGATTTGGACGATTACAACCACGAAGCTTATCAAGGCTTGCACATTACGAGCATGGCGGGAACCTGGATGTCTGTGGTGGAAGGTTTTGGTGGCTACCGAGTAAAAGACGGTGTGCAACACTTCAACACCATGATTCCAAAACACTGGGAGGCGTATTCCTTTAAGGTGATGTTCAAAGGGAGAAAGATGCAGGTTGAGGTGAATGCTTCTGAAACAAAAGTGCTGCTCCTCGAAGGAGATCCCATTTCAGTGGTGATCAACGGTCAAGAAACGGCATTGTCCTGAGGGTCGTCCCCATTCAAGGATTCTTTGAAGACGAGGATTTCAAAATACAGTTTGAAGTCGCCCATCAAACTCCACAAAGGATATTGAAAGGTGGCGGGTTTGTTCTTTTCAATGAAGAAATGGCCAATCCATGCCATCTTGTAGGCGCTAATGATTCCAATCAACACGAGCCACCACTTTCCCAATACAATGGCTGCTGCAGTAAATACAAAAAAGAGGCTGGTGCCAATAAAATGAGTGATCCGCGTGCCCGTTTCGCGGTGCTCCGAAAGATAGTAGGGGTAAAAGTCCTTAAACGAAGTGTACTTCTTTTGACTCATGTTTGTAAGTTACAACGCAAGTGGGAGATATCAAAGATCAACTTGGAGTTCCACCGGACAGTGATCTGAGCCCATGACTTCGTTCAAGATGTCGGCATGTTGGAGCTGTTCTTCAAGTCGGCGATCCACCAACCAATAGTCGATACGCCATCCTATATTCTTTCCCCGTGCTCCTGCGCGGTAGCTCCACCAAGAGTATTTTACTTCTTCCGGGTGAAGGTGCCTGAAACTGTCCACCAAATCCAAGGCAAGCAAGCCCTCGAGTCCATCAATTTCTGTTTGCGTAAATCCTGCCGACTTGTTGTAGTTGGGTTTCGGACGAGCGAGGTCGATTTCCCGATGGGCTACGTTGAGGTCTCCACAAAGCACAATGGGCTTTTGGGCTTGCAACTTTGAAAGGTAGTCCGCAAAATCGTGATCCCACTGCGATCGGTAGTCAAGCCGTGCTAGAGCACTTCCAGAATTGGGAGTATAGACAGTAAGTATATAGCAGTTTTCCAACTCCACACAGATCACCCGACCTTCCTGATCGTGCTCTTCTATGTTCATGTCATAACTAACATTCATGACGGGAACCCTGCTCAAAATAGCCGTTCCAGAATAACCTTTTCGTTCAGCTTCGTTGGCATACACCGTATATTCTTCGGCAAATTCCAAGGTCTCTTTTACTTGTTCAACGGTGGCTTTGGTTTCTTGAAAACAGATGATATCTGCATCCAAATTAGCGATGATTTCATCGAGTCCTTTTTTGGCCACGGCTCGAATTCCATTAACGTTCCAAGAGATTAGTTTCATGCTAAGTCAAGTTTATAAGGTTTTTACAATAAAGCGCCATATCAGCGGCGTTGTAGGTGGTGTGTTTGAGTTCTTCCAGGTGCAGCAATTCCATGAGGTAATTGTCCGATTCCTGAAACTCTCGAGAAACCTCCATGTTGATCAGATGGTCATACGCAGGTGAGCGCTGACACCAAAAGAGGTCAAATTGTTTGGCTTCTCCGTCATAAGAGATGCCCAAGATGTTGTTCTCTTTGATTTCAAGTATCAATATCCGAGGATACTTGATGAAGTTCATTTTCCAATACCCCATGTATCCCATTGAAAAATAGGGGTAAAGTTTGGATACTGCCTTGATACCAGCACTCGCTAGTTCGTCCATTACGAGGTCCAACTCTTCATTGATAGTATAGGCCAAGCTGCCTTCGGGCTCATATTGTTTGTACGATACCCAACGTTTGTTGTGGTTGTAATGTTCAAATTCCCCCAGGTCCAACTTGTAGCTAAAGGAGGATTCTTTGTCGAGAATGTACCCTGGATAATACCACTTGTAGCCCAATTTCTGAGCGAAATCAACTTCTTTCAACATGGTGAAAACACCGAGAGAGAAGCGTTGGTAATTTTCGTCATAAAGCGCGAGCAAACTAGCAACAGATTTCTCCCCCAAATCAAAGAAACTAACAGCAATGAGCTTGTTTCCATCATACACGCAGACTTCTTGCGTATTGAAAACGGTAGTGGGAAATCCGCTTGAAAGATAGTCGTCCAAAGTGGCGTGAATGAAGCCCCTGAACTTGTACTTGTGCTTCTGGTAAAGAGCGTCTTTTTCCTCAGAATAGGTCGCTTTTCCTATTTCAACCCGAAAACGATCTTGTACTTTTTTGAACTTTTTGCGCTGACTCTTACTTTGTTCAAACTGCTCCAAGTTGAGGCGAATGTTCACCACGGAATAAAGATCTTCCTCGATGCAAAGAAGGTCCATTTTATACAACATTACAGATCCGCGAAACCATCCACTAGCGAGGAAAGTATCGTATCTGCTGGGAGATAGACGTTGCGGAAAATAGGTTTGTACAAGCATAACAGGACCTCAACAAAGGTACTTTTCTCTTTCAAATGAAACTAGAGATTGGGAAGGAAGATCACATGTAACGGATCAAAAGGTTGGCGAGCTTCTGCTTCCAGCCTTTGTATGGTGGACCAACAAGTCGCAGGGCATTGAGGCGATGGCGCTGTTGCACAAAGCTCCGTTGATTGGAGAACAGTTCAAATCCCCATCGTCCGTGCGCTTTTCCCATTCCACTCCAATTGATTCCGCCAAAGGGCAAATCGGGATGGTTGAACTGTACAAGGGTTTGGTTGATGCATGTACTTCCGGCCCGAGTGTCGAGAATGGCTCTTCGAATGTTCTTTTTGGAGGTGCTGAAGTGATATAAACTGAGTGGCCGCTCAAATTCATTGACGATGTTCATGCATTCTTCCCATGTGCTGTAGCTGAGAACGGGGAGGAGCGGACCAAAGATTTCTTCCTTCATCAAACGCATTTCCTTGTCCGTGTTGCATACAATGGTGGTGGATAAGAAGCGTTGTTGATCGTTTTTGTTTCCTCCAACAAGAACTTTCCCTCCCTTACTCACGGCGTCGTCCAGTAATTCACATTGACGTTGGTAATGTTTTTCTGAAACAATCGAGGCGTGGTCGGCTGGCAATGCTTCTTGCTGATAAAAGCGTTTCAAACGTTCTTCCATTTTCCGAAGCAACTCGTCTTTCTTGCTTTCATGAACAAGCACGTAGTCTGGTGCAATGCAGGTTTGTCCAGCATTCAAGCACTTTCCCCAAATGATGCGATCGGCACTATGATCTACATTGGCCGTTTCGTCAACAATGGCCGGACTCTTCCCTCCAAGTTCCAAGGTCACTGGCGTTAAATGTTCAACACTGCTTTGTAGCACGATTTTTCCGATTTCAGGCGATCCCGTGAAGAAGATGTGATTCCACTGCAAAGACAAGAGGTCTTGAGCGGTACTGGCATCTCCACAAACCGCAATGGCTTCGTTGTTTGGGAAGGCCTCATTCACAATTTCTGCGATGATGGATGCGCTCTTTGGGGCGATTTCTGAGGGTTTTAGGATGATGGCATTTCCCGCTGCAATGGCGCTGATGAGCGGACCAAGGGTCAAAGCGATGGGGTAGTTCCACGGTGCAATGATCAGCACCAATCCTTTCGACTCTGATCGCACAAAGGAACGCATACCCAAAAGGGCGATTGGATTTCCTACCCTTTGTTCAGCGGTCCATTCCCGTAAATGTTTTTTTGCATGGCGAAGCTCCGATAGGGTGACGTAGATTTCGGAGAGGTCGGTTTCAAAGGGTGGTTTTCTGAAGTCTTCATGCAGCGCTGTTTTGATGTCGTCTCGCCGCTTCAAGATCACCTTCTCTAACTGGGTCAATAGCTTGATCCTTTCCTTATAGGTCCTGTTCCCAATTTCAAGAACTCGCGATTGGAGCGCTTGATGCTGAGCTTTGATTTCTTCAGAGGTAAGGAATGGATTCATAAAGTTGGTTTTCTTAGAACTTGTAATGTACTCCGACTCTCCTTTTTTTCCAAGTTTGATTACTTTCACCTCATGGCGAGCACTTCCCGAGTCCACAATGCTTTGAACCGCGCTTACAAAAAGGCAGAACACGTCCCCATCGATTTGGAGCAGAATCCGTGGGTTTTCTTTTCAGACCATCATCGCGGTGTGCGGGATGAGGCAGACGATTTTCAACGCTGTGAAAAATCCTATCTCGCAGCACTTCAATATTATGAAGAAAGCGGCTACAACTTAGGCTTATTGGGTGATGTGGAAGAACTCTGGGAAAACAGCGCGCGTGAAGTCATTCAACAATACCCAAAGGTTTTGAAGGCCGAAAAGAAATTCCACGAGCGAAATGCCTTGGTCCGCATTTGGGGAAATCACGATGATTACTGGCGGGAGAAGCCCATTTTTCAGGCTTACTTTTCCAAGTTTTTTCCAAAAATGAAGGTGCACGAGGCTCTTGTACTCGAATGCAGAACAAGAGGAGAACACTTGGGGAATGTGGTTTTGCTGCACGGACACCAGGGCTCGCTGAGCAGTGAGCGCTTTGCAACCATCAGCCGGTTCTTCGTCCGCTACCTCTGGAGATGGTTTCAAAAGGTGAGTGGTTTTAAGTTGAGCACACCAGCGAAAAACCTTCAACTCAAGTCTAAAACCGACCTCGAAATGTACCATTGGATGGTCCAAAAACCCAAGCACGTGCTTCTGTGCGGACACACCCATCAACCCGTATTCATGTCAGACACCTTCATTGACCGCATCAAAACAGAATTGAAGAAAGACATCAGCGATGATGAGCGGGTGAAGTGGGAAATGGAGCTCGCTAAGCATGCAGACCAACAAACTCCCTTGAATTCGGGTGGAGGATTTTTGCCCTGCTATTTCAATACCGGCTGCTGCTCCTTTAGTGATGGAGACATTACGGGAATTGAAATTTTTCAAGGGAAGATTCGGCTAGTTAAATGGACTTCCTTTTCAGTTCAAGCAAAAGTACTTTTGGAGCGCGATATCGAAAGTGTATTTCGTCAATGCACAGGAAAATCAAATCCTTAAGAGGAGCATTCTAACTTAATTCCATTTGCTCCAAATAAAGATGATAGAGAAGATGAAAAGGAAGGCCATTCCCAGAAAACTAAGGATTTTCATGAAGGTCTTCGGATGTGCTTCTTTGGGGAAATTTTTGCTTGTTACGAGGCGGTAGTTGGCAACAGCAATGACAGGGGCAATCAAGAACGATAGGGTAGTGGCGACATCCACCAACACCAAAAGTTGCTTCTTTGCAAGCAGCACGATGGCCAAACTTCCAATCGCAAGAACGAGTAAGGTAAGCAGATAGATTGGCGCCTTTTTCTTTTGGATGGGATGCGTGATGGAATCGTCTTTTTCAGAAGGAGGGTAGAACAAGATGAAGCAGCGTTCAAGGCTTCGGGAGTAGCCGTCGAAGATGGCAATGCAGGTACCAAACATGATGCTGCAGGCTGCGGTTCCGATGATGATCTGACTCCAATTTCCGATCACCTTCGTATATAGGTCAACAATTCCTGCCGCAAAGAGATGCATGGCGCTGGGAAGGGCGTCGGAGTTTCCATAGAGCAGTTGAGCCCCCATCACTAAAAAGCATATGGACAAGATCGTGGAGATCCAATATCCCAGGTTGAAGTCGAGCAAAGATGCCTTTAAACTAGGCTGAAATCCGCTACTCTTGATGCGCTCCAACGTCCACAAACTGTTCCAAGCACTTAGGTCAACTGCAGTGGGCATCCATCCCATCAGGGCAATGATGAATGGAAGGTCCTGCTTGCCGATTTCAAAAGAAAATGCCGTGTCGTAAACCCCAGCATCAACAGGTTCGTGAAACAAGACGAGCACAAATGCGCAAAGGGTACTGATGGCCAAAACAGCACCGATAATTTTAATGAGACTGTCCAAAACACTGTACATGCCCAAGCCCAATATCAGAGCGCTCCCGAGAAAAAGGACCAGGCTGACGAGTACGGTGCTGTTTTCACCCCAAAGCGAGCGCAGAGAAAAGAGTTGGTCGAAAAAACCAGCAGTAACAGCTCCAACAGCGGAGGATACGAAAAACATGGACCCAAGGGTAATGAGAAAATAAAGAAGCAACATGCCCTTGCTCATGCCGCGGTAACCATCAATAATGCTTTTGCCCATCACGTTGGCATAACGCGTTCCGAATTCAAAAAAGGGAAACTTAAAGATGTTAGCAGCGAGAATGGCCCAAAGCAAACTAAAACCGTAAAACGCCCCAGCTCTTGTCGATTGAACGAGATGGGATACCCCAATGGCAGTAGAGGCGAAGAGGATGCCCGGGCCCAAGGTTTGAAGAAAGTTAGATTTTCTCATGGAGACAAACTTATGGAAATTAGCGCTTTCACTTTCCCACAGAAATTGTTTACCTTCCTTAAACAAAACCTTACCAGCCCTATGAAAACAATGCAAGATTGGCTCGATGCCTACGGAGTGAGTCATCAAAACCCGAGCAACAAACTGATCCATTGGTTTTGCGTACCCCTCATTTTTTTCACCATCATCGGTTTGCTTTCCAAAATACCAACCAAACAATGGAGCGGAGATTTTCTGGCTTTCGAAGGGTATCTCCACATCGGAACGCTGCTGCTCGTTTTTGGTTTAATGTTCTTTCTCCGACTCAGTAAAACCATGGCTTTCTTTATGGCACTCATTTCCTTGTTGGTTTTATGGGGAGTGAAGGAGGTCAATGTGCACTTTCCTCAACAGGCGCTTTTCTTGTACCTCTTGGTGTTCGTTTTGGCTTGGGTGGGACAGTTCATCGGTCATAAAATCGAGGGTGAAAAACCGTCTTTTTTTGACGACCTGAAGTTTCTCCTGATTGGTCCGGCTTGGCTCATGAGTTTCATCCTTACCAAAATTGGAGTGAAGTACTGAACTCAAAATGAGGACCTTGATTCTGGAGGTTTTGTTGTGAAGATTTGGAACAGAATTTGCTTGAAAAGGTGTAAAATTGCTGCATGAAAGCCTCTCTTCTCTTCTTGTTTTCTTTGAGTGTTTTGATGTGGTCTTGTTCCAGTACGGATCATTTTTTCAACGACGCGAAGGTGTATGAGCAAAACAATATGCCTTTGGAAGCCATCAAGAATTATGAACGTTCTTACCGACAAAATGATAATGTAGAAGCACACGTTGCTATAAAGAACTTGTCGTTGCGCTATGCAGAAAGTGAACTCTCACAGGTGAAAATCGCCTTGCAATCCAAACGTTTCGAAGAAGCCGAAAGAAGCCTCACTCAGCTCGATCGGTTTAACAATGAATACCAATGGCTGAATTTGGACCTCAGATCTAAGATCGATCAAAGTTCAAATGAACTCAATGTCGCTTGGTCTGAAGAACTTTACGAAAACGCTTATCAATCAGTGCTTTCAGAGCGGTATGACGATGCGGATATCTACATCCATCAGCTCGAAAAAAAATCGCCCAACTATCCAGAACTGGACTATTTAAAGTCGCTTCGCGTGATCATTCCCAATTACAACAAAGGGGAAAAGGCCTTCGAATTGGGACTCTTCCGAGAGGCGATGAATTTCTACGCCGAGGTGCTTTCCATCGATGCTGATTATAAAAATGCCTTGGAACGTTTTAACGAATCTTTGAGTCGGGTGCGCTTTTCATTGAGCATTGTTTTGAAGGAAAACGAAAGCATTCCAGACGCCCTTGAGAGGTCGATCAGCGCTGAAATCAAACAAAGCATTATTGAACTCAACGATAAGAGCATTGAGTTGGTCGATCGCGAAAACATCGATGATCTTCTGGCTGAGCAATTGCTTGGAATGGGAGCAGGCTTTAGTGAGAACATCACTGGAGAGGCGGGGGAATTGATTGGAGCACAGTACATCATCATTGGAGAGTTTGTGACCTATCGAGTGCGATCGAGTCCGGAAAGAAGATACGAGCGGAAAGGCTATTTGGGTCCGAACACCAACGATCAAAAGGTGAACTATTACTATTATGAGCGGGAAGATCACATGGAGGCAAGTTTTCGTTTCGTGATGGTGGAGACGGCCACAGGTAAAGTGATTGCTGCAGACCATGTTCCTTACGTTGAGAGTGAAAAGATTGCATATGCGCGCTTCAATGGAAATGCACAGCGGCTCTATCCCGGAAATTGGCGAACCAAATTACTGGGCTCCAGAATGGATGAAGTGTACAAAGAGCAAAAGCCGGCCTTGGACGAGCTGTTGCAGAACAACATTGGCGGGAGCTCGGAAGTTGGTTTTCAACAAAAGTTCACGGAGTTGATTGCTTCTAGAATTGCGGAAATGATGTTGACGTTCACCAGTAATCGCTAATTCGTAATCGTAGTAGAACTCATCTAGACCTTCGCCGCTTCTCGAAGTTCCACAAAATGTTCGTGCAAGTCGTAACACCTTTTGAGCACAAGACTTCTTGGGTTGTTGACGATGACATGAGTTGCCATAGCTGCTCGTTCTGGGTCACTCCACTGCTTATCCATTCTACTGCGCACTTGTTCTTCACTCACCCCATCCCGTTTCATCACCCTTCGAATCCGTTCATCTTCATTGGCTTCCACGGTAATCACTTCATGACAGTCCAAATGTGAGCCGCTCTCAAAAAGAATGGCCGCTTCACGAATAACATAGGGGGCATTTTGGTCCTTCAGCCAAGAAGAAAAATCTTCCTTTACCAAAGGGTGCACCAGTGCATTTAGGTCGGCCAAAGCCTTTTCATCTTGAAACACCTTTGAAGCCATAACAGCAGGGGCAAAGTGGTCATTCGGATAAACATCAGCCCCAAAACGAGCTGTAACTGCTGTTTTTAAATCTTGTGATTCTGTATACAAGGCTTTCGCCCGATCATCGGCGGTGTAAATAGGGGCGCCCATGCTTCTAAAAACACGTGCAATGGTTGATTTACCACTCCCAATTCCTCCGGTGAGTCCAATGATTTTCATTCCTTCAAGTTCTTTATTTTTTAGCAGAACTCAAAATTTGAACGAATTCCGTTAGGAAGAAAGGCTGAACTCTCCAAAGCTCTTCGTTTCTTTGCATTCAAAATACTTCACATAAGCATGAAACATCTTATAGCTCCTTCGGTTTTGGCTGCCGATTTCGCCAACCTAGAACGCGATTGTAAAATGATCAATGAGAGTCAGGCAGACTGGTTCCACATCGACATCATGGACGGCGTTTTTGTTCCCAACATCAGTTTTGGAATGCCTGTAATGGCAGCCATCAAGAAGCACGCTAAAAAACCATTGGATGTGCACCTCATGATTGTCGATCCCGATCGCTACGTAGAGACTTTTAAAGCGATTGGTGCAGATGTACTTACAGTGCACTACGAAGCATGCGATCACCTCCATAGAAGCATTCAAAACATCAAGGCACATGGAATGAAAGCAGGTGTAGCACTTAACCCACATACTCCTGTTGCCTTGTTGAAAGATGTGATCGAAGATTTGGACTTGGTTTGCCTCATGAGCGTGAACCCTGGTTTTGGCGGACAAAAGTTCATTCCAAACACCTACAACAAAGTGAAAGAACTGCGCGCAATGATCGATGCTTCCTCATCCAATTGTCTCATTGAGATTGACGGAGGAGTAGGAGAGAACAACGCAAAAGCCTTGATTGATGCCGGTGCAGATGTTTTGGTCGCTGGATCAGCCGTTTTTGCCAGCGAAGACCCAGTGAGAACCGTTGAGTTGCTTAAAAACATCGATTAAAGGTGTTCTTTCCCTGTTGAGTGAGTGTTATTTCTTTGACGTAAGAAATATCCTACAAATGCTGTAACCATAGGCCTTCGAAAGCGTAGGAAGGGGTTGACTTGATCACAATGCTTTATCGATGAACAGTATTAATTCTTCGATAAATGGTAAATATTAAAAGTTATTTGGTATTTTTGTGACTTGATTTGGGTGAGCTGCGTCTCAACCCCAGATAATTAACCAAACATTTTACGCTACTCGTTAGCAAACTTACTACTATGGAAAACAGCTACGCTCGTTCCGCTCATGGCCAAATGCTACCTTGGCTTAGAGCTTTAGCCACTCTAGTCTTTTTCACTGCCTTTTCGTGGCAGGCTGACGCACAATCGTGTTGTCAGGTCAACATCCCTTCAGCTTCCGTTCAAAACGGTTGTGTTGTTCTCGATAGCGCCCCCAGCGGTTCATGTGGAGATCAAGTAGAGTGGATGTGGGCTGAAAATGCTTCTGGCTCAATTCAAGGCCTCACGGGTTTCTCAACAACACAATCCCTAGAATGGTGTCCGGAAAATGCCGGAGATTTCAGAATTTGTGTTCGTGTTGTGGGATGTTCTCAGATTTATGAAAGTGGAGACACTCATGTAAATCCAGGCGACTGTTCAGGAGGTGTTACCGCCATTAAGGTGATCGACAATGCTACTGGACAAGCAGCTGCAAACATTCCTTACTTGAGCAACAACGTTTCGTTTTCTTACAGCGATCTTCCTGCAGACTATCAGTTCGAAGTGGTCGTGAATGGAAATAGCGAAAGCGCTCAAATTACGGTGAACGGACAAAACAATACGGAAAACGTTATTCCTTATAACAGCTATGAGTCCATTCTTCCAGGAAACAATACCATCAGCGTTACACTGTTCGCTCAAGACAACCTGGGTGGTGCGCAGTGTGATCATGTTACCATCAACTTCCATGCTGACGATGACTCTTGCGTTACCTTGACCAACGGATCATCACCTTATGGAACAAACGACGATTGCTTCTTAAACGTTATTGAAAACGACTCCTATTGTTGTAATACATGGTGGGATAATGTTTGTCAAGACGCTTACGAACAGTGTCAAACCACAGGTAACCTTGTTGAAACCTGCACACTTTCTGGATACGCTTCCGAAACTGGAAGAATTGTTTGGCTCCCCAACTTTGCTACTGATCTCAGAGCAAGCAGTTCGGGAGTTTTCTTTGCGAAGTATGACGATGGAACAGCAAAGCTTTACGGTAGTGTAGAAAGCATTGCTAACCCAAACAACGGGTTTGAATTTAGCATTTGGTTCGATAATCAATCAAACTTCGCGCAATGGACCAGCCAAGGTGGTTTACCAAAGAACCCGAACTTGGGTGATGAGTCTACCTGGACTTTCTATTCTTTGGACGCCAGCAAGACATCAGGAATGGTTGGTTTCGGTGCTTGGAACAGCCAGCACTTAATTGTTGAAGATCAGAATAACGGATACGGACTTCAAATTGGAGATGGAGCAAACGCATTGAACGCAAACGACAACGGATTCTCCATGTGGTTCGACCATTCAGGAACGAGCATTGGTCATGGCGATTTCAATGCAACCATCACTTGTGATTCAGATCCACTTCCAAATGTAGATCAGTTTGAATTGGAATGTGCCGATGGCTTGAAAGTGAGTGTTCAAGGTGTAGGTATCGAAGGACAGTCTTGCGGAAACTTGACCTTGGGGAACGGACCTGGAGATTTGGAATACGCCATTCTTGAAACGGTATGGAAAGGATCAAACCCTCCATCATCAGTAACCTTCGTTGCAGATGGTGTGAACTATGTAGCCAATGCACAAAACGTTATTGAAGGAAACGGAAGTAACCAAAACAATAAGAAAGCATACCGCGCTCAAGTCCCTAATGCAAGCAACGTAAGTGTTTGTGTTCCTAGCGGATTTAGCCATAACCTTCGCTCTTTTGTAGCATACGAATTCAGCAGCAACGCAGGAATGGTATCTGCAGGTAGTGGAGAGTTTGTTGGAAGACACTTGTGGCAAACAAGCTACACCATGACGCTTCCAATTGAAGCCTCTGATGTACCAAGAGACATCGTGGTTACTTTGCCACTTTCTGATATGTCCGACGATGGTCGTAACGCAGATTTCGATATTACTGCTGGACCAATTTCTAAGCACTATGTGATTACAGGAAACACCGAAGGATTATCGCTGAACTTAACGCCATTCATCCTTGAGAACGTTCCTGGAGATGTAACTGAAGTAGAAATCTTCTTGCAATCAAACCCATCAAATAACCCATCTTCATTTATCGCTGCAGGTTTGGCTATCGCCGATGCTCAATGTGAGACTCCTGATACAGAGCAAGAGTGTGAGGTGATTGGGTTTAACGGTCAGGGTCAACGTCACTTCTGGTTTGCGAACCAGTTTGGTCAAGACTGGATCAGCGATGCTGACGGATTGAAATTTGTTCAGTTTGCAGATGGAACAGCAAAATTGAGCGGAGAGATTTACAGAATAAGTAATGCAAACGACCGCTTCGAGGTTGTTATCTACTTCAAAGACAAGTCTGACTTTGCACAATGGACCGGAATGGGAATGGAAGCGAAACTCTGTGGAGGTGCTACCATGGCAGATGCTCAGGATTGGACCTACTGGAACTTCGATCAAGATCGTCCAAGCGTACTTACTGGACGTGGAAACTTGACTGGTGAGTACCTCTTCGTTCGTCCAATGGACGGAAACGAGGAGTTCGGTTTGCAATACGGTAGCAACGGTGCTAACTGTAAAAATGATGATTTCGGATTCTCTGTTTGGTTCTCTTATGGCGGATCTTCAGACGGACACGGTGATATCAATGCCAATTTGAATTGCCCACTTCCTGTTTGTGATATTGAATGTCCTTCTGATTTGACGGTGGATTGCGAAAGCAACATCGATCCAAGCTCAACAGGGTACCCAACTGCAGTTTGTGCGGACAACGCAGCTTGTCAGCGTGAAGCAGGTGAGTTTGACTTTGAATTGCAAGGATGGGGCAACGGCAACAACGGATGGAGCCTCGGTACTGGGTGGAACGTAGGAACAGGATGTGATCCTGCTTGTGGAGACGTTCCAAACGTATTTATCGACTTTACCAACTTCCACACTGATTACGACACGAAGTTGAAATCACCAATGTATGAAGCTTGCTGTACCGACAATGTGTACCTCAACTTCTGCATGCAACAAGACCTTTATGGTGGTGAAGATGTTCCTGGTTACATGGACATCCAATACCGAATCAACGGTGGTGCTTGGGTTACCCTGCACACTTACCAAAACGTTTATGGTTCTACCATTAACTATAACGACACTTACGAAATTCCAGGAGCCTCTGGTCAGCAATTCGAAGTGAGATTCAGAGCTCGAGGAGAAGGTTCTAGCCAATTCACCATGGGTGGTTGGGGAATCGATGATATCCGTGTTTACGGAGAATCAAGCGGATGCTCTGGAGTCACACCTGTAGATTTGGAGTGGACATACAACGATGTATCCAACGGAACTTGTCCGGAAATCATCACCAGAACATTCTCTGGTGAATATGCAGGCGAATTGTTCTCTTGTACTCAAACCATCACTTTGGTGGATGAAGTAGCACCTGTGTTTACAAGTGTTCCTGAAGATACCAGCGTTTCTTGTTCTGAAGACTTGCCAAACGAAACGGCAACAGCTATCGACAACTGCGGTGATGCCATCATTACTATGGCAGACCTTAGTTCTTCAAACGGATGTGATGATGTGATCACAAGAACCTTTACTGCTACTGACAACTGTGGAAATGTAGCTATAGCTGTTCAATTGATCACTGTTGTAGCAGATGTTCCTGTAGTGAGCGCTTCTTCAACTCCAGACAATTGCTCTCAAGGCGAAGGAAACATTACTTTGACTTTTGATGACAGCGCTTGTCGTACAGGAATCAAATTGTCGATCGACGGTGGAGCGAACTTCATCCAAGTGAACGACAACAGTGGTTCATACACTTTTGAAGGATTGACCGGTGGCACGTATGACTTGTTTGCTCAATGGGGGAACGACGATTGTCCTACCGACCTTGAAGACATCACTGTTGGAGACAATACCGAAATCGAATTGGAAATCAACAACTACGGAATTTGTGTGGTTGACCTTTACGAGTGGTTGCCAGGTGGTGATCAGTTTGTACAAGAATTGGCCCCAGGAGAAACCTTCACTGTAACCACACACGTTGGTGCAATGTGGAGAATCGTTGGAGACAACTGGAACCCTGGAGACTTCGATGCACAGTATACCGTGGAAGGATGCTTCGACCAAGTTTGGAACGTGAATCCAGATTACTGTCAGCCAGAATGCAACAGCGACCTTACTGTGGATGCCGGACCAAACCAAAGCATCTGCGAAGGGGAGTCCATAACACTTACTGCTGACATCAACGGAGAAAGCGATTGCAACGAAATCATTGCTTGTTACACTATTGGAAATGGAACAGCGCCTGCAGGTTGCTTCCCAACTCCAGGAACGGGAGTTGTTTTCCAAAGAGCACAGTGTGGCGGACCAGCTCACGAGATCTGGCAAGCAGGTGATGATTTGAAATTGACCGAATATGCTGATGGAACTGCAACCATTGATGGAAGCATCATCAACAACGGTCAAGTAGGAATCCTTCACATGGATCTCTATGAAAAAGAAAATACAGGAAACACATGGAATGCATCCTGCTACACCAACAACCTCGGATCGAACAAGACCTTCTACAGAAGTTTCATTGGAACCGTAACTGTTGGAAACGACGTGTTCACCATTGAAGAGAAAATCAGCGAGCAGCACTTTATTTTGGCTGATGGAGCTGGATTTAACCCAGGTTCTTATGGACTAGGTTCTTGGACCGGTGGTACCTTCGGTGGATGTACAGAGTGGTTCGCTACTTTGACTCCATGCGACATTCCTTCCCAAGAAACATCCATTGTATGGTCAACAGGTGAAACAACCGAAAGCATCACAGTAAACGCAGGCGGAACTTACACCGTTACCGTTACTGATTGTGCCGGATGTGTAGCTCAAGACGAAGTGAACATCAACATTCTAGAGAACCCAGAGGTAAGTGTTACAAGCACCAACCCAGTTTGTCTTGAAGAGAACGGAACAATCACCTTCACTTTTGCCGATGTAGCTTTGCGTTCGAACATTGAATTCTCGATCGACGGAGGTAACAGCTGGCCTGCTGCTTATAATGTAGCAGACAACAGCGGTTCATTCACGATTGACGGACTCGCTCCAGGAAGCTACGATTTGTTCGTACGTTGGGGTAATGATGAGTGTCCGGTAGATTTGGAAGACATCACCCTCGTTGCTGACGAATGTGCATCTCTTGGAAACTTCGTGTTCTTCGATGAAGACAGAGATGGAATCCAAGATGCAGGTGAAGAAGGAGTAGAGAATGTAAGTGTAGAACTTTACATCTGCGGTGAAGGTGATCCAATCGCTTCAACCACAACCGATGAAAACGGATTCTACATCTTTGAAAACCTCAATCCAGACAACGATTACTATGTAGTATTTGACGGAAACAGCTTGCCAGCGGACTACGTGTTCTCTGCAGCCAACCAAGGTGGTGACGATGCTACTGATTCCGATGCCGATGAAAACGGTGAAACTGCTTGTGTAGAATTGACTTCAGGTGAATTCAACGATACGGTAGATGCAGGAATCAACCAACCAACAGCTAGCCTTGGAAACTTTGTGTTCTTCGATGACGATAGAGACGGAATCCAAGATGCAGGTGAAGCAGGAGTTGAAGATGTAACGGTTCAATTGTTCGTGAACGGAGGAGCTGCACCAGTAGCATCAACCACCACTGACGAAAACGGATTCTACATTTTCGAAAACCTTGAGCCAGGAGTGGAGTACTTCGTAGTATTCGCACCAAACTCATTGCCAACTGATTTTGTATTCTCACCAGCCAATCAAGGTGGAGACGATGCTATTGATTCTGATGCCGGAGTGAACGGACAATCACAAGTAGTGACCCTCGCACCAGGTGAGTTCAACGATACGATTGATGCAGGGATCAACAACCCACTCGGTTCTATCGGAGACTATGTTTGGGAAGATGAAGACCAAGACGGTGTTCAGGATCCAAACGAAGATGGAATTGAGAATGTAGGAGTTGAATTATACATCTGTGGAGAAGCTGATCCAATCGCTTCAACGACCACCGATGAGAACGGATTCTACATCTTTGAAAACCTCGAACCGGGAGTTGAGTACTTCGTAGTATTTGATGCTCCTAACGGATTCGAAGGAACACAAGCAAATGCAGGGGGAGACGATACCTTGGATTCAGATGCTGATGAAAACGGTGCTACCAACTGCTACGAATTGAACCCAGGAGAAGACTATGAAGACTTTGACGCTGGATTCTTCATCCCAACAAACATTGGTGATTTTGTTTGGTACGATGATAACCAAAACGGAATTCAAGATGCAGGTGAAGACGGAGTAGAAGGAGTAGAGGTAAATCTTGTTGCTGCAGGAGATGACGGAATCTTCGGTACGATAGATGATGAAGTTGTGGCTAACCAAACAACAGATGAAAACGGAAACTACTTGTTCGAAGATGTTCTTCCTGGTGAGTACATTATTGTATTCAACCCAGAAACACTTCCTGCTGACTTCGTGCTTACTGCACAAGATCAAGGTGGAGACGACAACGAAGATTCTGACGCTAATCCATTGACAGGTGCTACTGCTCCGTTCACGGTAACTTATGGTCAGGACGACGACTTGAGCTTCGACGCTGGTATTTCTACCTGCCCAGTTCCTCAGTTGGATGGCGATGAGCCAATGGACGTGAACATCACTTGTGAAGAAAACGTACCTGCTGCTCCAAGCGTAACCTTCTCTGACTTCATTTATGGAGCTGCTGAAGTGAGCTTTACAGAAGTGATGAATGACTTGGATTGTGGTGAAGAGATCGTAAGAACTTGGACCGCTATCAATGAGTGTGGAACTGAAGCGGTGGTTGATCAGGTGATTACCATTACGGATGATCTCGCTCCAGTAATAACTTTCCAAACTCCAGATCAAACCATCGAGTGCGATCAGGAAGTTCCTGAGATTGTAGTGACCTATGAAGATAACTGTGACGATAACTTGACCGTGGTTGTAGACAACTGGATCAACGATTTGGATTGCGGTTACGAATATGTGAAATGGTGCAGCGCTACCGATGACTGCGGAAACTCTTCTGAAGCATTGGTGACCATCACCGTTTTGGATACCACTTCTCCAGTAGCGACCAACCAACCAGAAGATTTGACCATTGAGTGTGATGAAGAAGTTCCAGCATTCGATCCTGAGTTCACAGATAACTGTGATGAAGATCTTGAATTGACTGCCATTTCTGGAATCGCTCAATTGGATTGTGGTTATGAAATCAACCGTTCTTGGACAGCAATCGATGATTGTGGAAACGAAACAACCGTAAGTCAGACGATTACTGTGCTTGACACCACTGCTCCTGTTTTCTTGACAACACCAGAAGACTATGTAGTGAACTGCGATAACGGTTCTTCGGATCCTGAGTTCGCTGGTGAGCCAACCGCAGAAGATAACTGTGACGATAACTTGAGCATCACTTTCGTTGATGGTGTTGCCGGTGAAGATTGTCCAGCAAGCTTTGATCGCACGTGGACAGTAATGGACGATTGTGGAAACCAAACGAACTATGTTCAGGTGATCACCATCAACGATTTCTCTGCACCAGTACTTTCAACTCCTGCGGATGTAACCGTAGAATGCGATGAATCAACTGATCCTAGCAATACAGGTGAAGCTACTGCAACGGACGACTGTTCAATGCCTACCATCACTTTCGTTGATGGTCCATTGAGCGGAGATTGTCCTTACACTTTCGATAGAACGTGGACAGCAGTAGACCCTTGCGGAAACACAGTAAGCGACGTACAAACGATCACGATTGTGGATACTGTTGCTCCTGTAGCTGATGGAGAAGGTCAAGAATTGACGATTGAGTGTCACGAAGAAATGCCTCAATTGACCATGACCTTTACCGATAACTGTGATGCCAACCTCGAAGTGACGGTAACGACTTCAGTTGAGCCAGACGGATGTAATGATACTTTCTTCCAAACCATCACAGCTAGCGATGAGTGTGGAAATCAAACATCAGTAACGAACATCATTCACGTTGTAGATACTACAGCTCCTGAATTGATCGGAGTTCCTGCGGATGCTACCATCAACTGTAACGACGAAGTTCCTTCAGCGATTGTAGCTGCAACGGACAACTGTGATGAAGATGTAGTAGTGGTATTGACTGCTGAAACAAGCTACAATACTTGTGGTTACGAAATCACAAGAACGTGGTCGGCAACCGACGAGTGTGGAAACACCGTGTCTGAGTCACAAGTGTTGACGGTAATCGATACTGAAGCTCCAGTAATCACTGTTCCTGCAGACTACGTAGTGAACTGCGATAACGGTTCTTCGGATCCAGAATTTGCCGGAGAAGCGACGGCTACTGATAACTGTTCTGAGTTTGTGATCACGTTTGTGGACGGACCAGCAACGGACGTTTGTCCTGCTACCTTCGAAAGAACATGGACGGCAACGGATGCTTGTGGAAATGCAAGCAGCGATGTTCAGATCATCACGATCAACGATTTTGCTGCACCGGTAATCACTTGTGCTGCTGACGTAACGATTGAGTGTACTGAATCTACCGATCCAAGCAACACGGGTGAGGCTACTGCAACAGATGACTGTTCAGTACCAACGATCTCTTACACTGATGGCGACATCATGGGAGATTGTCCTTACACTTTCGAGCGTACTTGGATTGCGGTTGACCCATGTGGAAATGAAGTAACTTGTGTTCAAACGATCACCATCGTTGATACCGTAGCTCCAGTATTGAGTGGAGAAGATGACGAAATGACCCTTGAGTGTCACGTATCACCAAACATCGTTGCTCCAACAGCAACTGACAACTGTGATACTGATGTAGCGATTACTCCTGATGTACAAAGCATCGACGGTGCTTGTGCTCAAGAGCGCACCGACATCTACACTTGGACAGCAATGGACGAATGTGGTAACACTTCAACCCGAACATTGACCATCAACTTTGTAGATACAACAGCTCCTGAATTGATCGGAGTTCCTGCAGATGCAACCATCAACTGTAACGACGAGGTTCCT
>CALKGK010000015.1 GCA_938085105.1 uncultured Flavobacteriales bacterium | reverse complement strand
TTGTGGACCCATTGGACCGGTTTCTCCTTGGATTCCTTGCTCACCCTGTGCGCCTTGAGGACCCATTGGACCTGCTTCCCCTTGAATTCCTTGCTCACCCTGTGGACCTTGTGGACCCATTGGTCCGGTTTCCCCTTGAATACCCTGCTCACCTTGTGGGCCTTGTGGACCCATTGGACCTACTTCTCCTTGAATTCCTTGCTCGCCCTGTGGACCTTGTGGACCCATTGGACCGGTTTCCCCTTGAATACCCTGCTCACCCTGTGCGCCTTGTGGGCCTTGAGGGCCTGCTGGACCTTGAGGACCAGGAGTGTTATTCCCTGCTGTCTCTGCGTAAAGTGCGTAAGGAACACTTAACATTTGAGAAATGGCCTCAATGCTATAATCATTTCCACCGTTAGGGTCGATTTCTGTTTTGATGAAATATGGTCCTGTTGACCAGTCCACAACTGCTAGTGTTCCAAGTTCAGGCACACCTGCACCAATTTCCAAACTCAACAAACCATTGTCATTCGTCTGCACCGTGTGCGTTTCTGCAAAAGTGAGATCGCCATCCGGGGCTTGAGCATATAAGCTCACTCGAACTCCCACATTTGTATTCACCACCAAGCTGTTGGCGGCATCTCGAACGACTGCTTGATAACTCATCTTTTGGGGAGACTGAGCTGAGGCGCAGAAACTAAAGAAGCTGACTAATAGCAATAGTGTTGCCGATTTTAAGGACGTAAACATGGTATTAGAAGTTAGGTTGTAAAAGGAAAAGTGTGATCTAAGAAGTCTTGATGATTTTTACACTTGCGGCTTGTTCTCCGTCAGGTGAATAAATGTGTAGAAAATAGTTGCCTGAAGACCAGAGTCGAGCATCGATGGATAAGGTGCTTTGGTTAAAATCCCCAGCACTTACTTTTTTGCCCAGTGCATCATAAACTTCAAAAGAAGCTTTTTCATGCCTCCACCCTTGAAGCTCAATGTTCAAGTCGTTCATCGTGGGGTTGGGGTATGCAATGAGGTTCACTTCTACATCTCCTTCCTCGAAAATAGCATTGATCAAGCTAATTTCGTAAGGTTGTTGCACTCCCTCACTCACAGAAATTTCCGGACTTTCATTGATTTGAACAAATACTTGTCCGATCGAATAAGCAACACTGCCTTGACTTGAAAACGCATCACCTCCAGAAGAATTTAAGCTACTTTGCCCATAGCTTGATGAGCAACAAAGGGAGGCTATTGCAATAAAAAAGGGGCGAGAAAATTTCATAAAGTTAGTGTAGATGAGTAAAGATAAGCATAAAAGCATTCCTCGAACTTAATGCACTTAGTACATACTTAGTACATTTCACCATGGTACCACGCCCAATTCTCCTTTTGGTGTCCGAAAGGAAGGTCGTAAATCACCTTCACTCCAAGTTTCTCTAGACGTTCTTCGAGGATCTCCCTTGCCGTTTTTCCGTAAGGATTATCCGTACTGAAGCCAAACTCAAGGGTGTTGTCTTTAAAATCGCTAAAACTTCCGAGTGCGATGGTTTTCACCCCGTTAAAAACCCCACTGTATTCGAGGTTCATGAGCATGCGGTCGAGGTGGTAGAGCATTTCGTCGAGATCTTCGATAAAAAGCACATCTCCTTTTGACAAAAGATCAGTTCCCGTAAGCGAATATATCATGCTGAGGTTTCCACCAAAGGTCCTTCCCATTAACAGATGTTGATGTTCAGGAAAGCAGGTGGTTTTCATTTTTAAACTTTCGAAAAAGTGCTTTTGGCAGGCTTCACTTCCCAATTCTAAAGTGGTGAGCACAGGGGCATGCAGTGAAATCATGTTCAGCTTTGCGGAGAGCGCTTCATGAATGACCGTTACATCTGAAAACCCACAAAACCATTTTGGATGGGCTTTCCAGTTTTCCCATTGGATGTGCTGTATTGTTCTTATGGATCCATACCCCCCGCGTGCAGCCATCATGGCCTTCACTTCATCATCCAAAATAAAAGCATTGATGCCCGCAGCTCGTTCTTCGTCGCTGCCAGCAAACTGACCGTTTTCAAGGCCGATATTGCTTGCTAGTTTTACTTTAAACCCTGCGTTTTCAATCAACTTAATGCCTTTTTCTAGTTGTTCAGGAACAACTTTTCTCGCTGGAGCAACAATACCTATGGTGTCGCCAGGAGATAAAAAAGGAGGCCAAATGGGATTCGAGTGGTTCATTCAATCAATTTCGGGTACTTTTGCGGCTGAAAGTTAACGTGAATTTATGAGTTCTTCGAAACGTACCATGGTTACCAGTGCCCTTCCTTATGCGAATGGGCCCATTCATATTGGACACATCGCTGGGGCATATTTACCTGCCGACATTTATGTTCGTCATCTAAGAAGCAAGGGCGAAGACGTGGCCTTCATTTGTGGGTCTGATGAGCATGGGGCCGCCATTACCCTTCGCGCAAAAAAAGAAGGTGTTTCGCCAAAAGAAATTGTAGATAAATACCACGTTTTGATGCAGCAAGCTTTTGAAGGATTGGGTATTGAATTCGATTACTATCACCGCACGAGCGCTCCTGAGCACCACCAAAACGCACAGGAATTTTTTAAAGTGTTGAACGATAAAGGAGCTTTTGAAGTGAAAACCGAAGAGCAGTACTTTGATGAGGAAGCGCAGCAGTTTTTGGCCGATCGATACATTCAAGGAACGTGTCCGAACTGCAGCAATGAAAAAGCCTATGGTGATCAATGTGAGAGTTGCGGTGCAGATTTGAGTCCAACAGAACTCATCAATCCTGTTTCTACGCTTTCTGGCAGCACGCCTGTATTGAAGCCCACCTCACTATGGTATTTGCCCATGGGCGAGCACGAGGATTGGTTGCGCGATTTTATTGTTAAGGGGGAATTGGACGGCGTGGCTCATCACGACCCAAAAACTTGGAAGAACCATGTTATTGGTCAGTGCAAATCTTGGATCGATGGCGGACTTCATTCTCGGGCCATGACGCGCGACCTTGATTGGGGAGTACCGGTGCCGGTGGAAGGCGCTGATGGAAAAGTGCTTTATGTGTGGTTGGATGCTCCTATTGGTTACATCTCCGCTACAAAAGAATGGGCCAAAGAGCAAGGGAAAGACTGGAAAGACTATTGGCAAGACGAGAACACCAACTTGGTGCATTTCATAGGAAAGGACAACATCGTTTTCCATTGCATCATTTTCCCGATTTTGTTGAAGTCGCATGGCGCGTACAACTTACCAGTTAATGTTCCTGCCAATGAGTTCATGAATTTGGAAGGACAAAAGATCTCCACTTCGAGAAATTGGGCCGTTTGGGTGCACGAGTACTTGGAAGAATTTCCCGGCAAGGAAGACGAAATGCGGTATGTTTTGGGTTCAATTATGCCAGAGCAAAAAGACAGTGAGTTTACTTGGGGCGATTACAAAGACCGAGTAAATAATGAGTTGGCCGACGTGTTGGGCAACTTCGTGAACCGTGCCTTTGTGTTGACGAAGAAATATTACGACGGCATCATTCCTACCCCCGGCGAATTGAATGACGCCGACCAAGAACTCATCAAAGCCATGGCCGCTCAGCCGAAGAAAATAGATGAGGCCATTTGCAGCTACCGTTTCCGCGAGGC
>CALKGK010000014.1 GCA_938085105.1 uncultured Flavobacteriales bacterium | reverse complement strand
ACTAACGTGAGTAAATTGGATTTTTTCGCTCGCTGATTGAGATGCTATTCCAACGAAAGGACCTACCTCCAGCGCTGTTGCACGAACCAGCACTGGTGTGCGGTCTGCAGCGTTGTACACTCCCTCAAAAGCAGCAATGGTTGAATCTTCAATGGCAAAGAGTTCATCCACAAACTTCGGCGGAATGCTCTGATAATAGGCTTCCACTTCTAAGGTTAAGGCCAAGTCATTTCCTTGTGTTGGGAGGTTCAAAAAGAGCAGGTCTTTTCCGTTCCCTTCCACTCCTCCTTCATCCAGGTTAAAGTTGGAATCCATCAAGGCCAATCCGTCCACTCGAGTAGTATCATAAGCGCTGTGTGTAGAACTGAACCCTCGAGGCAGCAATCGGTTGTCTTTCAATTTATTATATCCCCGCTCCAAAATACTGGTGTAGTTCCCTGCAACGTCACCCATCACCATTTCATAGATTTGAATGTCTTCTTCTGAGCGGATCACATCGTGGTGCTGCTCGTAGCCATCGTCCTCATTCACGAGATAGAAATCCTCATCCCAAAGTCCGTTCTCAAATACAGTATTTCCTTCCTCATCGATGAGTCGGATCTGCAAAAAGAGCCTGCGAGCGGGATAACCCGATGGAAATTTGTGTCCGGCCAAATTACTCAAAGACACACTGGCAAAAAGCGTGTCTGCTGTTCGGTCCAAAAATTCAGTGCTCAGAAGTAAACTTTGTTGTTGAAGCATCGCAGTTGTTGCTGCAATGCTGGCTTCGAAATCAGCTTCAGTACCAATAGAATTCAACGCTTCGGCATTGTCTTTCAAGATGTTCAACATAAGGGTATTTGCCCCGCTAAAGGTGTGCAATGAGAAGGGCGATCGCGGTTCAGTATCATAACCGGCGGCCAAGACGATGGGCTGCTTGCCACCCAGTGAAGGCATATGACAATCCTGGCATTCTCTCGCCAATTCTCCTTCTGCGTATTCACTGTTCAACCATTCGTGATAGGTCGCTTGCTCCACGAAGGTGGTACCGGTGTATACTCCATCTAAATCAAGCGTATTTGTGATCAGGGTGTGACAGCCGGCGCAAACTTCAGACTCAGTGATGTGTTCGCTGAACTCTGGTATATAGCCGGTTTCTTGGGCCATGGGGCTGATGAGCGGACTCATATACGGTCCGTACGCCAAAGGGTTGGATTCAAAAAAGAGATCGCCCGAAAAAGAACTTCCAATGTTTTGAGGCGACTGTTGATGACAGGCCACACAAGAAACTCCATCCTGACCTAAACTATCTGTGGACAAATGAATCATGCTGTACGTCTCCCCTTCTAAAATCGCCTTGGAGTGTCGGCCCAACGGCGCATGACAGCTCGTGCATTTATCTTCAATCAACTCTTGGTGATCGGGATTAAGGAGTACCGACTCTTGAACCTTGGCTTTCCAGTAAGGGTCCTTGGCTGAGTTGGCCATGATGGATCCCTTCCAATCATCCACCACATTAACATCTTCCCCCATGCTCGTGGTGCTGGCGATGCCCGCAGGATCTGATCCGTGGCAATTCACACAAGCCCCAGACCCCGAAAAAAGCCCATTGTAAAGCACAGGCAAATCGGCTTGAAGCATCTTGAAATGGGCACGGTCTTCTTCACGATGGTACTCTTCCATTTTATCAGAAGGTACCCATTGAAAACCAATGAGCGCTGAGAAGACCAGCGTGAGAACAAGTATGGGATAAGTTGGTTTCATTAGAACAATTGCAAGTTGGGCTCAATTTACATTCAAAGTTGAAAGTGAGCAAGTACCATCCTTGACATTCTTGTATACACAAAGATCTTTGGGCTTCCATGAATGTCGGTACTTCGAAGCACGAGTAAGTCCTTTTCAATGTCCATCTTTAGTATATTCGCACAAACTGCACGATATTATGAAACGTTTTCTACTTCCACTCATTGCACTTATTTGCCTTCAAAGCAATGCCCAAGACACTTGGGAGCTCGAAACAACAACACTTACAGAATATGACCTGGTAACGGGTGTTCAAATTCCTTGGGAAATCATGTGGGGTCCGGACGACTTCATTTGGGCTACTGAGCGTCGAGGAAGAGTACTTCGCATCAATCCTGAAACGGGAAATTTCACCACTGTACTCAACATTCAAAGCACGATTGCTGGAGGAGGAAGCGGTGAACCTGGAATGCTCGGAATGGTTGCTCATCCTGATTTTGAGAACAACCCATACATCTACATCGCCTACAATTATGGTTCATGGCCCAATTACAAACAGCGTTTGGCGCGTTGGGAATGGAACGGCACCGCTTTGGTGAGTGAAGAATACATCATGGACAACATGCCAGCGGGAGGAATTCACAACGGTGCGCGTCTTTTGGTGCTGGAAGACAATACATTGCTCATGACCACCGGTGATGTTGGAAATGGAAACACTGCACAAAACATGAACTCCCTCAGCGGAAAAACCCTTCGAATGAATCTCGATGGAAGCATTCCAAGCGATAACCCAGATCCAAATAGCTATGTGTACTCTTTCGGACACCGTAACTCTCAAGGACTGTGTTTAGGGCCAAACGGGCTCATTTACGCTTCGGAGCACGGACAAAATGCTGAAGACGAGTTGAACATCCTTGAAATGAACGGAAACTACGGGTGGCCACAAGTAGAAGGAATGTGTAACCTCTCCTCTGAACAAGATTATTGCATGAACAATGATGTCGTTTCTCCGATCGACTCATGGTCGCCTTGCATCGCTGTCAACGGTATCGAATATTACAACCACGAGGCAATTCCTGAATGGCAAAACAGCATTCTGATGGCGGTTTTGGGTGGATTGGGTGCTCAATATGAACGTCTTTCTGTACTCCACATGAGTGATGATGGTACCGAAGTTGAAAGTGAAGACCAATTCTTCTCTGAGTTCAACCAACGTGTTCGCGATATCTGTGTGAACCCATACACAGGAGCAGTTTACGTTGCCTTGAATGGTTCATCTTATCCGGGAAGCGGGCCCAATATCATCAAAGAGTTCGTCAATGAAGATTTTGACGTGGTGGACAACGTGCCGACCATCCAAGATCAAAACGTGAAGCTCTTCCCTAACCCAGCAAGTGATGTGATGAACATTGAACTGGCAGACACTTTCTTGGGAACAGCTTTTGAAATCATTTCATTCAATGGCCAAACCGTGAAAAAAGGAATGGTGGATAGCCAAAAAATGACGCTAGACGTTTCCGAGTATGCTGGAGGGAAATATTACTTTGTATCGAGCACCCACCTCGGAACTGTGACAAAAACATTCATTGTAAAATAAAGCATGTCTTTACTGAAATTGATGAAAACAGCAAGGTTCACTGGACTTTGCTGTTTTCTTTTACTCCCATTTATAAGTCAGGGTCAAGCTCCTGAGGTATTGAACGGCTTTTTGCTTGATGCTGAGACCGGCTTGCCCATTGTGAATGCCAAGGTGAGCGCGCAGTTTGGCGATCAATTGGATGAACGCGTGAGCGATGCGCTGGGAGAGTTTGCCCTGATTGTTGGGGATAGCATTAGTCAGATTACCATCACCCACCCCAATTACCTTTCGCAATCCTTCGTTTATTCGCGTGCCAGTGGAAAAGAAATTCGGCTGGAATTGTTGCCCGCGGCTCACCTCCTTCGAACTGCTACGGTGCAATCTTACAGCATCAAGGAAACGAGTGCTTACATTTCGCCAAGCGCAACGAGCATCATTGGTAAAAGCAGCATTCGCCAAGACCAACAAGCTTCCTTTCAAAATGCCTTGAACCTCAGTTCTGGAGTCTTGATGGAGAGTCGCGGACTCGGAGGATCGAGAAGAATTAGCATTCGGGGTTCCGGACTCCGCTCGCCTTTTGCCGTTCGAAACATTAAAATGTATTTCGACGGAATTCCGATTTCTAATCCCGATGGAAGTGCTCCTTTTGAAATCATCGATCCCTTTGATGTTGCTGGAATTGAAGTGTTGAAGGGTCCGATTGGAGGAGCTTACGGCAGCGCTAACGGAGGCGCTATGTTTTTCCAAAGACGAAAAGCAGCACCTGGATTACGTCTGAATACCGAATCCACATTAGGAGATTATGGCTTTATGAGAAGTGCTACCTCCCTCAGCCTAAAAGAAGGACCGTGGGAAGTACTCGTTTCGGGAATTGTACAGGAATTTGAAGGTTATCGTCAGCAAGAATTCAACAACAAAACACAAGCCAACCTCCTCGTAAAAAACCAAATCAACAACCACAAGTCGGTTCAACTCTGGTTCAATCATTTCGACGGAGCCTGGGGTCTTCCCGGAGCCATCCAATTGCATCAAGCCATCGAAAACCCCCAACAAGCGCGGGAATACAGTATTGAGAACGATAGTCGGGTTGAACGCACCCGCAATCGACTTGCGGCAAGCTTCGAACACGTTGCCCGACATTGGAGCTACTCCCTTACAGGATACATCCATGGCACCGAAAAATTCAATCCTTATGGAACTTCACCCTTCTTCAACGGCATTAAAGGTGAGCAAGGACAAGGTGCTGGCGGACGAGCGGCCTTGCAGTACCTTCTTCGTAACGAAAACGATTATGCCCTTCGACTGAACGCGAGTGTGGAATACCACCACGATGAAAATGAAGTACTGGAAGATTTTATGCAAGGCGGCCTGTTTCCACGTTACAACAATTCCACCATCAGCCAAGAAGCCTTCACCGCCCTTGGAGCGCAATTGGCCTATAAAAAATGGATCATTGAAGTGGGAACGAGCCTCAATTACAACGCTTATTTGAATGATGGATTTAGCAATGTGTCTCAACAGAGCTTAGACACAACAATTACTCAGTTCAGTGTACTTCCCAGACTTGGTGTGAGCAAGAATACCGGAAAATGGGGTGTGTACTTTTTGAACCTTGCGACAGGAAATTCATTGCCCAGTATTTTTGAATATGTGGACACCCAAACCGGGGCATTTTCGAACAATCTTAGCGCAGAAAATGCAGTGAATCTTGAAGTGGGAACGCGGAATAATGTCGGAGAACATCTTTATTATGAAGTGCTCTTTTTCAACAACACCATTCGTGATGCCATCCTCCCCGCTACCCTTGACGGCGATCAAACTTTGTTCTCCAACGCTGGAAACATCCTTCAAACGGGTGTTGAGGCGCAAATTGAAGTTCATCACGACTTTCAAGATGCAAGGTTCTTGAACAAAATCACCTACACCAGTAATTATGCCTACCTGAACAGTCGCTTTGCCCAACTTCCCGAAGGAGCAGAAAAACAGAATGGAAATCAGGTTCCCGGTGTTCCTGTTCACCGATTCAACCAACAACTCAACGTTAATCTCTTTTCATTTTTGACCTTGCGTTTGAGTCATCAATACTTTGATAAAATTGTGCTCAACAACGAGAATACCGACTTCACGCCAAGTTATCATCTCCTCAACCTTTTTACTGAAGTTCAATTGCTCAGCGAAAAAAGGAAGCTCCAATTGAGTCTGTTTGGTGGAATCAACAATGCTCTGGATGAATTCTATTTTGATTTCCTTCAAATCAATGCGGGCTTTGGTCGATACTACAACCCTGCCCCTCCTCGAAATGAGTATGCGGGTATTCGTCTGCAATGGAGGCTCCGCTAGTTGTATTGACGAAAAAAAGAAAAACCTCCACGCACAGATCAGAAATGAGGCAATACAGCGCTTTGGTGGCGTTTTATAGACTTGAAGTGCCTAATTTTTCGGTATGAAAAAGAGCATTTTCCTTCCCTTTTTGATGATTCCCTTTTTGAACTTCGCCCAAGAAGAAAACGATTCCTTGATGATCTATATTCCGCGGGATATCATTCACATCGAACAGGTTTCAGCACTTGGGGCGCTGGACCTTGGTGATATTCTGAACTACAATGAAATGGAGGGCGTGCTTCTTTATACCGATTCTTTGAACAACAGCGTTCATTTGGCTTGGAGAGAAGAAACGTGGAATGCTACGGACTTATCCGAATTCTTGGATGATCCCAGCTCAAGTTTGGATGAAATTTATTTTTCCGACCTCAATGCAGACGGTGAAAATGAAATGATTGCCTTATTTTCAACCATGAACGGCCGCTCTGGATGGCAAAGCGGTTTTTATGAACAGTCCACCATTGCCCTCGTTTGGGATTTTGCACAAAGGCAATGCATGGGGGTCATTCCTGTTGATTATGCTTACGAATACTGGTGGGTTGTGAATTCAGAGGTGTTTGATGAAGAAAACCTTCATTTGTGGGAAGGTGAGGATGAACCAGAATTGGAATACGACGGTGAAAACATCCAATCGTGGATGGATTTGCAAGTCAAAAATGGCGAAATCATCTTAAGCCCCACTCCTATTGATTGCAGTGTGCCCGAGGACAATTATACGAAGTACAGTCAGTTCATCTATCACATCTTTTGGGATGATGATTCTCAAAGTTTGAGGTATTGGATGGCAGACAAATGAAATTGGTTCAAGGACCTCAAGGGCGAGCAGTTTCTCTCAGAGCTACTCCCCGGAAAATCTTCCATTTTTCAATATTCACCAATCTCAAGCGAATGCCAAAGTTCATGTCCAAATGATATGCAAACCCATTATCGCTCAAAATGTTAGTTCTGGGTGGGGCAATGATGGGCTCCACATTTTCCAAGACCTCTCCATTTTGACCGTGCATCATGAGCGATGTTCGAAAGAAAACCATCCATTGTAATTTCCCACTGCGATATAGCTTCACATCAAGATCGGCATAAGCATTTGCACTCCAACTCCAAGCATCGTAAGCGCCATAGTCGTATGTATAAACCGCACGGTTATTGGTTCCCAAATCCTTGGTTTGAACTTCAATGTTTCCAATTCCTGTTAAGTGTGCTGCTCCCAATCCAGCACCATAATTCAAATGAAAGGAACCGATTTCTTTTCTTCTCAACACCCCAGCCATAAAATGCGTTCTTGAAAAAGAAGCAGAATTGGTATTGAAAGTGGAGATGAATGCGTTGGGATGAATGGCATCCAGCTGGTTCAACCAACGATTTTCGAGCGACTCTAGATTGCTGCTTGTTGAGCCCATCAGCCCCAGCCACAGTCCCCACTTGTCGTTTTTCACACGCGACACCTGGAGGTTTACCAAAGTTCCAAAAGCTCCAGGTTCGTATAGTGCATCGCCCGAAGTGCTTCCCAAATAAGTTCCAAAGCCCAAAAATCCTGCATCAATTTCTACATCCGCCCACTGTGATTCATACTGAGCTTGAGCAAGATGCATTGTAAAGCAAGCCAAAAAAGTCAAGGCGTATTTCATTAATTTAACCATACCACCTCTGTTGTATCGCGCACGAGCGAATCGTTGTCAAAATAAATATCGAGTACAAATTGTTGTCTAGAAGAGTCTGGAGTAGCAAAAAGCGCAAACTGAACCGTGTCGCTCTGATAATTCCAAATCCTGGAATTGAAATCAAGACTGTTGTAAACCACAAAGTAATCATTCAAGAGTGTTCCCGCAGGATGGGTTTCGTCAAAATCATACAAACTACGGATGTCCCAACGAGAAATTTCATGAGCCAATTGATACTCTTTTGGACAGCTTGTAGCGTAGGCTTGCTGACCAAAATGAAATTGGTCAAAGGTGCTCCGAGCAGCATAGTAATCCCGCAAATCAAAATAAGCCCCCAAAACGTAGGCCTCAGCGGGTATAACATTGGTGGTGGATAAGACTGGAAATTCACCAGCATTGTTCAAATGAACGGCCTGCACATCAGAAGCCTCAAAAAACACGGCAGTGCTTCCATCGCAACAGCCCGAGCAACCTCCAAAAAACAGGACGGTAGAAAGAAGTACGACTTTTAAGATAAAACGCTGTTGCATGGTGTGAAGTTTAGTCTGAGCAAAGAACGCTCAGAATGCTGAAAGTATTTCAAAATATTTCCTCCTATTTCGCTCCTATTAGATTTAAGAATCATTGAATCACATCCCCCAGTTTGTCTCGAAAATAAGTATAGAAATTCTCTATTTAGTGCTTCAAGCGAAACCTTACTCGCTCTTTATGTAAGAGGGTTCTCTGATGGATGGCTCCTGTTTAGATCAAAAACCAAGTTCATTTCAAGACACGTCCATTACTTCAGAAAGGAAGAAATTGCTTTGCAAGACTTGCATGAATTTTTGAAACGAACTTGCTTAGCGATTGAACATCTTCCAACCTTGAATATTGATCATTCGCATCCTCAAGCCAATAACCACATCCATCCGCAAGGCCATCCCTTCGTCTTCAATCGAAGTGTATGTTGCTGGAACATGAAGGGGGGCTTTCCGTTCTTCGATTTCTCCAATCTTGCCAAAGCCGAGACCGGAAACCCGTCCAAAAACATTCCACTCGAATTTTCTGCTTCGGTACAAATTCATATCTGCATCAGCGTATACCGTTGCACTCCAATTCCAAGCATTTCCTTCTCCGTAACTGTAGGTGTATTCGCTGCGCACATTGCTGCCTTGTTCTTTGACGATAAATCGAAGTCCGGGTGACGCCGTTTGATAATACGCCCCCACTCCTCCACCAAAGTTCAGATGAACCTTACCTAATTTCTCTCTTTTCATCACACCAAAATGGATGTGCTTTCTGACGTACTTTATGGTATAGGTCGAATCGTTAACATCGAAGATGAAATCGTTCGGATGTTGAGCAAAGAGTCGTTGGCTGAAGTCTTCTGCTTCTTCGCTCAAATTGGCACTGGACGAGGAACGCGAAAAGCCCAACCAAAGTCCCCAACGGTCTTCTTTCACCCGAGAGATTTGAAAACTCACCAAACTTTCAGAATCTTGTGGGTCATAAATAGTCAACGAACTGGAGCTTGTCATTAGAAAACTGCTAAAGCCCAAAATCCCAGCGTCCATTTCGAGATTTGCCCACTTCTCCTCCGCTTCTTGAGCAAGAAGTTGAAAAGACAAAGCGCATAAAAAAAGAAGAACAAAAATGTGTTTTAGTTGAGCCATACCACACTGCTTGTATCCCGTAAAACAACTCCATTGTTGAAATAGACGTCCAGAATAAATTGCTGTTCGTTTTGCTCAGGTGTTGCATATAAGGCAAATTGAGCCACTTCGTCTCCGGCCGACATCTCCGAATAAATGCACCGGTTGCTGTAGAACTCAAAATACTCCGTTACACTGCTTCCTGCCGGGTGAGACGCATCAAAATCATTCAAACAGTAGATATCCCAACCTTCCAATCGATGCTCATTGACGTTCTCATAAGGATAGCATCCTTCTGCCTTTGCTGACATGCCGAACTGCATATTCGGTGGGCTTTTAGGAATATTTGTAGCCGTTAGAATTCGTCCAGATTTAATCACAGCTTGCAAGACATAAGCAATTGCCGGAACTTCATTTGACATTGCCAAAACAGGGCGCGCTCCCTCATTATTCATGTGTGAAAACACCATTCGTTTCGGCTCGAAATACAGCGGTGTTGGTTCTTCACAACAAGAATAAAAGCCTCCGAAAAAGAGCACAAAAAGTAGAAATAGTGCTTTAGGGGAAAAGTAGTTACTCATGGATGATCGTTGATGATATCCTCCAATTTCGGAAAAACAATCAACGAATCTTAAATTCGGTACGTCTATTTTTTGCTCTATTCTCCTGAGAGTCATTAGCTACCAAGGGTGCAGACTCTCCATACCCCACGGAACTCAGTCGTTCTGGGGCAATTCCACGCGACACCAAATACTCTACCACAGCACTGGCTCTTCGTTCTGACAAGACTTGGTTATCCGTGTCCGACCCAATATCATCCGTGTGTCCGCCAATTTCAATGGCCACAGCTGCGTTGGTTTCCATAAACTGGGCGAGTTTTTCCAATTCGATCTTGGATTCATCGCGCAAGGTGTAGCTGTCGGTATCAAAGAAAACGTTGTTCAAAACCACCGATGAACCTTCCCTGATCTTCTTCAAAGGAACTTCCAAATTGAAGGGCTCAGCGCTGTTTTCACCTAGAGAAAAGTGGTCGCTATAAAAAAGATATCCTTGTCTGCTTACATTCAGCGCATAGTCCTTGTTAGGAGGCAAGCAAACCAAAAAGCTCCCATCTCCAGGGTTGCTGAAAGATGAAACGACAACTTCACCATTGGCCAAATCAATCAGTTCAAAACTCGCTTCCAGCTTTCTGAAGGACACTGCATCGAACACTTCACCCTTCACATAGCTGACTTTTCCTGCTCTTCTGGCTTCTGGCAAGGTGAAGGAATACAGGTCCAAATCACCATATCCACCTTCACGATCACTGGCAAACATGGCCAAACTTCCATCGGCAGCCACGAGAATACTGTTTTCATTTCCTCCAGTATTGATGGGATAACCCAAATTTTCGGGTGTCCCCCAAGTGCCATCACTTAATTTGCGGCTCACAAACAAGTCCATCCCTCCCATTCCTGGATGACCATTGGAAGCGAAATACAAACTTTGTCCGTCAGGATGAATCAAAACACTCTCTTCTTCAAAAGGAGTATTGACCGAACCTTTCACTTTTTCTGGATCCGTCCACGTTCCGTCTTCACCAATGTGCGAAGTGTAGATGTCTTGGCTGGATATCCCATTACCTCCACTCACTCCTCGAACGAAATAGAGGGTTCGACCATCGGCCGAGAACGAAGGTTGAGATTCCCATTTATAAGAATTGACCTTCCCCATGTTTCTTGGTCGGTCCCATCGAGTTCCACTGCGTTGGGTAAAGAACAAATCGCAGCTTCCTTTTCCAGAATAATTTCCCCAACCATCGATGTTTTCACACGCTGTGAAGATGAGTACTTGTCCGTCCAAACTCAAAGTAGGCGCTCCTTCATTCTGAACCGTATTCACATCACTCAAAGGCAAACTTGGCAGCCATTTCCCATCTCTTTTTTCAGAAATGAAGAAATCTTCTTGCTTTCCTTGAAGTGCTCGCCCATCTTTCAGGAGTCGGGTGTAAAGGATGGTCTCGCCATCGGCCGTCATGCAAGGAAAGTATTCCGGACGATCTGTATTGATCTCTGGCCCTAGGTTTTCGGGTTGAAAGGGAACTGGATTTTCCAATGCCCACAATGCATAATCACAACTTTCAATACCCAATTGAGCTTTTTCTTTTAGCGGATCGTCGTCCTTGGAAGCTTTCGCATAACGGAAGAAATAGTCTCGTGCATCGGAATAGTTTTCCATTCGTTGTTCGAGTGCCGCCAAGTAAAACAAGGACGCTGGAAAGAAGGAAGCATTGATTTCGACCGCCTTTCTGAGTGCTGTTCTGGCCGACTCATCATTGTTCAAGTCGGTTTCAATCTGGGCTCGGAGCAGGTAACATTCAACAAAATTAGGTTCTCGAGACAAGGCCTTATTGATCTGTTCATCAGCCTCTTCATAAAGCCGAACGCGGTAGTGTTGTTCCGCCTCCAAATAAGCATTGATGGCCTTTTTATCGTCCACTGAAAAACGCCGACCTTGTTGTGCAATGGCGACAAATTGAATGGAAAGGAAGAGGGAAAAGAGAACAATTCTGGACAGCATAAAAAAATAGTTTCCTCAAAGTAATCAAATACCTTACCGATATTGAGCAAAATCCCTGCTCTTTTATGAACTTCGTGCACTGAATAAGATGAAAAGAATAGGATTATTATCAGACACCCACGGTTATCTCGACGAGAGAATCCTCCACCACCTGTCTGATTGCGATGAAATTTGGCATGCAGGAGACATTGGAAATGCGTCGGTTTCAGATCAACTTGCTGCGCTCAAACCTTACCGCGCGGTGTATGGAAACATTGATGGGCACGAACTCCGAAGAATGCACGAAGAGCACCTGTACATCAAATGTGAAGGCTTAAATGTTTGGATGACGCATATTGGAGGAAGACCACCTCGTTATGCAAAAGGCATTCGTGAAAGACTTCAACGTATTCGTCCGGACGTATTCATTTGCGGACACTCTCACATCCTCAAAGTTCAAAAAGATCAGCAACTCGGAGTGTGGTACATCAACCCAGGTGCGGCCGGAATTCATGGCTTTCACAAAATGAGAACCCTCATCAAATTTGAAGTCCACGAAGGGAAGATGCAAAACATGCAGGTGGTAGAATTGGGCAAACGCGGGGCAATTAACGACGAATCTTAAGCCAGGCCTTTTCCTCTTCTACCCGAAAACGCTGCATGGTGCTGTCCAATCGATCAAAAATGCCTTCTGTGGTCAGAACATCAGGACGATCAACGAGATAGGGTCCGTAAAAGAAACCTTCATCTGGTCGGGCAGTCAGATACCTCGAATGTGCATTCTCCAAGCCCACCAGCATTCCTTGAAACTCTTTGTGGATCAGCTGCATTTGTGAGATGGGTTGGTAGTAATCCAAATACAGACCACTGCTTTTCTTCATGCCCAAGTCGTCCAATCGACGTTTGCTTTGAGCAATGCTCCCACCTTGGTACTCCAAGCTATCTTCCCATTGGATCAAGCGGTCCAAGAGACTATCGGCATACGTGGCGTGAGAGATGAAAACAATCCCATTTTCCTCAACCAGAGATTGGTAATTGTTATAATGTTGGCGAAAAGCTGCCGTATCCAAACTTGTTTGTTTTTGTGCTTCTTCGGCTTTATTCTTTTCTTCTTCGAACCTATTTTTTGACGCTTTTCCCGCTTCCCAAAGCTGCGATCGCTCTTTCTTCAAATCCATTCTTCTGCTTTGTACTTGAGAACGAAGGATGGTCATGCTATCGAGAAGCGCATTCATCCTTGGATAGGGCTTTTGCTTTTGATCGGTGCATTCCATGAGCATCATTTTGTGGAACTCCAGCACTTGAGTATGCTGCCCCAACAGAGTTAGCTCTTTTTCCATCAGTGAAGCATCTTCTGCTTTGGACCACTGCTGAAATGCCTCGATGTTTGAGTTGCAAGCCGCTAAAACAAAAAGCAAAATGAAGGGAAAGATCAAAGAAGACAACTGCTTTTTCATCGCAAACGATCTAAGGAAGCTACCAATTGCTCATCTCTTCGAATACCGCGATTGGCCATAAAGGTCATCAAAAAAGCAAAGAAAGGAAGATAGAAACCAATGCTGTAATACTGAACAGTGAGTTCATTGACTTGCGGACTGTTTTGATTAGTAATGATGAAATAAATCATGCTACCGATAACACCCAGGAGCAAAATGTAGATCAAACGCCCAATGCTTCGTTGCAATTTACGGTTCTTGAAAAGGAGAATATTGGCCAACATCACCCCTCCGCCCAGAGCAACGAGCAAGTTCAAAAGCACATTACCCTTCACCACAAAAATCTCATCACCACGATGAAAAGAAAACGTGGAAAGACTGTACTCCAACTCCGCCATGTCTTTAAAAACGGCAATGTCAAAAAGATACACCAAAAACAAGGCAACAGCCCCGAGCAAGAAATAAAGCGATTGAACGCGCTGAATCATAATTGAAATTTTTGGGCAAAGATAGAAGAACTCCAGAGCTTAATGACAGCCTCGTGTTGAGAAAAAGCAAAGGGAATTGGAACCATGGAAGAAAAATATCGTATTATTGTGGAGTCGATTCCGACCGTTGATCCGAAAAATCTTCTCGCTCAGCGTTTATTTCCTTTAAAAAACAGACTCCAAAAAAGTTAGTCTTATTTATACTACATGTACGATATTATTGAATTGAACGGCAAGAAGGTTGCCGAACTTCGTGAGATAGCCAAAGAATTGGATATCAAAAAGGTTGAAAAGTTGAAGAAACAAGAGCTCGTTTACATCATCCTTGATGAACAAGCTGTCAACCCAAAAAAATCAGCCAAGCCAGCAGACGAATCCTCAAAGCCTGCATCAGAGCGTCCGGCAAGAACTCCTCGCCCAAAGAGAAGTCCCCGGAAAGAAACAACTGAAGCCAAAGCAGAAGCAAATACTGAAGCCAGAGCCGAGGATGCTAACAAAGACGCGAGCGAAGGAAAACCGCAGGAACCTCGCCAGAGAAACCAACGTGAGCGTAAACCTCGTCCGCAACAAAACCGCAACGCAGAAAAGAGCAACGCCGAAAAAACGGATGGAGCTCCTGCAGAAGCTGAGGATGCAAAAATAGAGACTCGCAAGCCCAACGATCGCAACCAAAACGATCGTCAGCCGCGAAACAACAACCGCAACAACGATCGCAACTCGAAAAACGATCAAGGCGAGCGTCAAGGAAGAAACAACCGCAACCAAAACAACAATCGCAATCAGCACCAAAACAAAGGGAAAGCCGATGAACACGGTTACAACTTTGATGGATTGATCATTGCCGAAGGTGTTTTGGAGATGATGCAAGATGGATACGGATTCTTGAGAAGCAGTGATTTCAACTACTTGAACTCTCCAGATGATGTTTATGTGTCTCAAGCACAGGTGAAGCTTTTCGGACTCCAAACTGGAGATACCGTAGTTGGAGCCATTCGTCCGCCGAGAGAAGGTGAAAAATACTTCCCGCTCATTAAAGTAGACAAGATCAATGGTCGCAGTCCAGAAGTTGTAAGAGACCGTGTTCCGTTTAAATACCTCACACCGCTCTTTCCAAACGAAAGATTCAACCTTTCTGGAAAATCGAAAAACATTTCAACCCGCATCATGGACCTCTTCTCTCCTATTGGGAAAGGTCAGCGTGGAATGCTCGTAGCACAACCGAAAACAGGTAAAACCACTTTATTGAAAGACGTGGCCAACGCCATCTCTGCCAATCACCCAGAAACTTATTTGATCATTCTATTGATCGATGAGCGTCCGGAAGAGGTGACCGACATGAAGCGTTCAGTGAATGCTGAAGTGATCGCATCTACTTTTGATGAGCCCGCTGAGCGCCACGTAAAAATCGCCAACCTCGTTCTTGAGAAAGCAAAACGAATGGTGGAATGCGGACACGACGTATGCATTCTTTTGGACAGTATTACCCGTTTGGCAAGAGCCTACAATACCGTATCTCCAGCATCAGGAAAAGTATTGACCGGTGGTGTTGATGCCAATGCATTGCACAAGCCAAAACGATTCTTCGGAGCAGCAAGAAACATTGAGAACGGTGGATCTTTGTCCATCATTTCAACTGCCTTGACCGAAACCGGATCGAAAATGGATGAAGTGATCTTTGAAGAATTTAAAGGAACCGGTAACATGGAATTGCAACTGGATCGACGCATCTCGAACCGACGCATCTTCCCTGCTATTGACATTCTTGCCTCGGGTACTCGTAGAGACGATCTTTTGTTGGACAAAGAAGTATTGCAGCGCATCGACATCCTTCGTCGTCACCTTGCAGACATGAACCCCATTGAAGCTATGGAGTTCATCAAAGACCGCATTTCAAATACACGAAACAACGAAGAGTTCTTGATTTCCATGAATTCTTAAGAAATATCACACCCATTAAAACAACCCCGTCTTTGACGGGGTTTTTTCTTTATGACAACGACTCGCCTCCTTTGGATCTGTGCTGCCCTTTGGCTCATCTTGAAGCTCACCATGCGCTCGTGGATCAGCATTGAAGACAACGTGATCTTCGGATCCATGCTCAACATGTTTTTCATCGTCTTGATTGCCGCCTTTGCTGTTCGTAACAAGTATGTCAACACCACAAGCGACGGAGTTTCCAAAGATTTCACGCTATTGGACACCATCAAAGACGTGTGCAAAGCCACCGTGAGTTATGCACTTTTGGCCACCATCTTGGTGGGAAGCTACTATTTTGTCATCTCCCCCACAGAAGTGCAGCAGCGAAAAGCCTTGGCAGAAACGCAGATTGAAAAAGTCATCACTCCAGAATATTTTGTGGAAATGCAGGAAGCCAATCCCATCATGGAGAGCATGGATTACCAGGAGTATAAAGATCAACAGCTCGAGAACGCTTATTGGATCTATTCTCCACTCATTCAAATCACCCTTACCTTGGTTGCTTTGATGGTCTGTGCCCTGCTCTATGGCATACTGATTAC
>CALKGK010000013.1 GCA_938085105.1 uncultured Flavobacteriales bacterium | reverse complement strand
GAAGCGCCCATTTGGGAGAAGTACAAAGTCGATTTGAAGGAATACGGATCTTGGCCAGAAGAAGTGCTCTTCCCGCATCAAGACAACCACCTCAGCTTCTATTTTGACGGACTCTCCTTGAGCAATCCTGAAGGTTTGAGCTATCAATACCGCCTTTTGGGACTGGATGAAGATTGGGAGAAAAGCACTGAAACCGACTTTGTGACCTACAGCAATCTGGATTTTGAAGACTACACCTTTGAGCTGCGCGCCATCGATAAAAGTGGTAGAAGCAGTGAAATCAAACAGTTCGCCTTCAGCATTGCACCGCCCTTTTGGCTGCGTTGGTGGTTCATTGCTTTGGAAGTGATCTTCATTGCGGGCATTGCCTACCTCATCTCTGCATCGCGAAGAAGGGCCCTGCTCAACAAAATGGAGAAAGAGAAATTCGAGTACCGTTCGAAAATGCTCGCTTTGGAGCAGCAAACCCTCAATTCGAGCATGAACCGGCACTTCATCTTCAACGCACTCAACTCCATTCAATATTACATCAACCGACAAGATCGTTTAAGCGCCAATCGCTACTTGAGCAGTTTCGCCAAACTCATTCGGAAAAACCTCGACAGCTCGCAAAATAACCTCACCAGTTTACAAGAAGAAATCGAACGACTCGAGCTTTATTTGGGCTTGGAAAAAATGCGCTTTAAAGAGAAGTTTGACTACGAAATTAACGTGGATGAAGACCTCGACCCAGGAAGTGTTATGGTGCCCGCCATGCTGCTTCAACCCTTCTTAGAAAACAGCATCTGGCACGGAATTTTGCCCAAAGAGAGTCCGGGACACATCGAAGTCAACATCGAAAGTTTGGATGATCGGGTTTCGCTCTGCATTTTGGACGATGGAATTGGAATTGAGACCAGCTTAAAGAACAAAGGCGAAGATCAAGACCACATTTCAAAAGGGATGGCCATCACCAGCGGACGGATAGAACTGATAAAAAAGATGACCAATAAAAACGTCGAACTCCACGGCCCCATTGAACTTCGCGATCAAAACGGCAAGGTAAATGGTACCGAAGTGAAGATTATTTTACCATTGGATTTTGAAAATCTCGAAGGAAAATAATTGGAATTTTGAAACTAAATCCCTAATTTTGATGTAATTGAGTAGAATACCCATGTTTAAGATCAACAACATATCGCTCCCTGTTTACCTTCTCCTTTTGGTGTTGGTGATGGCATCATGTTCTAAATTAGATCCGATTGAGCCCATGGAATCAAGCGGTGTTTCCTTGGAAAAAGGAAAAGACATGAGCGGTGAAGAAACCATGGAAATCGGCAGCTTAAGCAACCGAGGAGATGGAAACTTGGGAAGACCGGATGACGACGGAATCATCATTGACGACATTGATGTTGTGAACGATGATGACGACGAAGAAAACGACGATGAAGAACAAACCTTGGTCATTGAATAATGCCAAGTTCAGATAAATTAGAAAGCCTCGAGAAATCGGGGCTTTTTTATGCCCTCTTTTTTCATTTGAAACAAGCCCGTATCTTTGAACGCAAATCACACTACCCAAGAGGACTTCAATGCTTTTTAATTCCTTTGAATTTTTACTCTTCTTCCCGCTCGTGCTCTTCGTCTTTGCGTTTTCAGGCAGGTGGAAGTGGTTGGTTCTCCTCATCGCGAGCTACGCCTTCTACATGTCGTGGAAATGGGAATATATCCTGCTCATCTTGGGATCAACCATGGTGGATTACGCCTGCGCTCGTGGAATGGAAGCCAGCTCCACTGAAAAACAGAAAAAAGGCTTTCTCGGGATCTCCCTCTTTGCCAATTTGGGACTACTGATCTCCTTCAAATACCTGGACTTCTTCATTTCCAGTGTCAACACGGTAACGAATAGTGATTTTGCCTTGAGCGAGCTCATCCTCCCCGTAGGCATCTCCTTTTACACCTTTCAAACGATGTCATACAGCATCGATGTGTATCACAGACGAGCAAAAGTGGAAAAGCATTTTGGTCGGTTTGCACTCTTCGTAAGCTTCTTTCCGCAATTGGTGGCCGGACCCATTGAGCGAGCCAAAGACCTCATGCACCAGCTCAGGAACGACCTTCAATTCAAATCAGTATACCTCATTCCTGCGGGGAAACTCTTTCTTTGGGGACTCTTCAAAAAAGTAGTTATTGCCGATCGGCTCGCTATGATTGTGGACCCTATTTACAGCGATCCTGCTTCCTATAACGGTGGAGCACTCGCCTTTGCCAGCATCCTTTTTGCCGTGCAGATCTACTGTGATTTTTCGGGGTATGTGGACATGGCCTTGGGTATAGCTCGGTGCTTCAACGTAAAACTCAGTCAGAACTTCCGCAGCCCTTATTTTGCCCACAGCATTAGCAATTTTTGGCACCGCTGGCACATCACCCTTTCTCAATGGTTCCGCGACTATGTTTACATTCCTTTGGGAGGAAACCGAGGCGTAAAATGGAGGTGGTATTATAACCTCTTCATCACCTTCCTTGTGAGCGGATTGTGGCACGGCGCCAATTGGACCTTTGTTGTTTGGGGTGCCATTCACGGAGGATTCATCGTGATTGAAAAAATGCTTCCGAAGCGAAATGTATCTCCTTGGGTCTCCATCCCGATTACCGGATTGGTTGTGTGTTTTGCATGGATCTTCTTTCGGGCAGACACCCTGAACGACGCCTTTTCGGTGATCTCTGGTTTGGCTCACTTCGGCTCACTTCAAGACTTCTTCCAAGACCTGCTCCAAACGGGAATCAGTAAGCTGAACGTGCTTTTAAGTCTCATGTTCATGAGTGTTCTTTTCATCAAAGACGCTTGGAGCAATTGGAACTGGCCACGTCCGCACTTCTACCTTCGGGCGTTCTACTATTCCTTCCTCTTTTTCAGCGTTGTAATGTTTGCCACAGACAATGCCTCACCCTTCATTTATTTTCAGTTTTAGTGATGGGAAAAAAACTACTGATCTTAGGCCTCCTATTTTTTGTGACTCACGCCTCACTCACGGCTTGGTATGCTCATGTGATGAGGGAGAGCAGTTTGATCCAAAGTGATCGTCACCTCCAAAGCTTACCAGACAGCATGGACATTTTGGTGATGGGAAATTCCCACGCCATGAGCATCAACCCTGCGCTTTGGGATGGAACTCAGAACATGGCTACCTCAGGGGAAAAGCTGCACCAAACGTATTACAAGCTCAAATATGTTCTGGAAACCCGTGAGAAGCGAGCTGCTAACATCATCATGCCTTGTGACCTCATGACCCTGTGGGAAGAAACGGTGGATCACACTCCTTATCAATACTACTGGAACCGCTATGTAGATGAAGGAGAGTTGGTCCAATTCTCTAAACATTCTTTGGACTTCACCATGCACCGACTGCTCAACACCCTGTTTCCATACAAGGACGGTGAAAAAGACATCATGGATTATTATTTGGCCAACGAAGGGAGCAGAATAAGAGCTCAAGCACGTGCCTTGGCAAAAATTAAAACCTTGGATGAAGGTGCACAACGACAGTTGAGTGACAGTTGTGCTCAGGCGCAGATCAGCGAATATGGTCGCTTCTACCTCAATAAAATCATTGAGCTCTGTGAGAAGCATGACAGTCGCCTTTCTTTTGTTCGCTTCCCGGTAACCCCTCATTATTTCTTTGAAGAGAGTTATTGCTTCAATCCCGAAGAACATTATCAGACCATCCGAGAGACCTTCCTACAGCAAGGCGAAACCATCCCCATGTATGATTTCCACGACGCCTTTCCATTAAAAGCATTTCGTGATCCACACCACCTTCATTACGGGGAAGAGTGCGACCGATTTACGCTTCAATTGAAAGCGGTATTCGAAAAAAATTAAGCTCACCCAGTGCATCGAATTGATTTAAGGCTTATCTTCATTCTACCTTAATTATTCTAATCATGCTGAAGCAAAGTCGCACATGGACTTTGGTGATGGCTGCTATTTTTCTATTCCTTGGATCGGTCTCCGCACAACAATTTGTAGAACTATCCCAAGCTTTAGGGGTTGCCTATACACCACAACATTTCAACCTTTTTGGTGCTGGAACAAGCATGGTTGATATCAATCAAGACGGAATTGACGACTTGAGCTATCACCGTCACCAGCAACTCCCTGCTCTTTTTATCAGCAATGAGGAAAGCTTCAATTCAATGAGCTCTTTCATCAACTCGGCCTCCTCTCCAAAAGCGATGCAATGGGTGGATGTGGACAACGACGGTGATCTTGACTGCTTCGTTTCGAGAAGGGCAGAAGCTTTAGCACTGTATGAACGAACAGGGCCGAATACCTTCATCGACCGCATTGCTCCTTCGGGCATCATCAACAACAACCATCATAGCTACGGAGCATCTTGGGGAGATTATGACCTCGACGGCGATCTCGACCTCTACCTCTGCGCTTATGATGCAGGAATGAACTTTGCCAATCAACAAGACAACAACCACCTCTACCGCAACAACGGGGACTTCTCCTTTGAAGACGTAACCGTAAGTGCTGGTATTCAGCCCGAATATGCCCTTTCTTTTCAATCCTTATGGTTGGACGTGAATCACGATCTCTACCCTGATTTGCTCGTTATCAACGATAAAAACAAGCAGAACCGTTTGTACTTAAATAACGGCGACGGAACATTTGACGACATTTCAGAAAGCTCCGGCATGAATACGATCATGGACGCCATGACAAGCACTTGTGCCGATTTCAATCAGGACGGTTATTTGGACGTGTTCATCACCAATTCCAACGTATCAGAAAATGCTGCACTCGGAACTCTTCTCTTTGCGGGTGGACCAAACAACACCTTCACCGAAGTTTCGGCCCAGCACGGTTTGAACCTCACGGATGTTTTTACCTGGGGTGCAAATTGGATGGACATTGATAACGATGGCGATCTCGACCTTTACATCGCGGAGGCCAAACCCCTTGATCCTAATTTGGACGACCATCTCTTTGTGAACCTTGGCGCCGAAAGTGGATTTCAATTTGTGGAGAACAATGCCCTCATCCAAGGAGCCATCAATGTGGATAGCTTCAGCATTTCATCGGGCGACCCGAACAACGATGGCTACGTGGACTTCTGCGTGTCAACCAACCAAGACGATCCCTTTCGTTACTTTGTGAATCAAGGGGGAGAAAACCACTATCTCAAGGTTAATCTCAGTGGAGTAGCCAGCAATTCCATGGGCGTTGGATCTTGGATTTCGTGTTATTCTGGCAGTACTGTTCAAACGCTATACACCTTTTGTGGAGAGAACTATTTGGGGCAGAACAGCTACACCAAAATCTTCGGTTTGCAAGGTTCAGAAAAGGCCGATAGCTTGATTGTTGAATGGCCGTCGGGGGTGATTGATCGTTTGTATGACGTCAATGCAGGACAAACCATCGAACTGCTTGAAGGGGCTAGTTTTGAATTGGCTGTTTTGGAAGGGGAAGCCGTGTACCACCTTTGTGAAGGCGATAGCTTGGAGCTGCACTTCGAGCATCCCAATTTTGTTGATTGGAGCAATGGTGAAGAGAACAGCACGCTGATCATTACTCAATCTGGCGAATATTGGGCGAATTACCTCAATTCAGTGAACGAGCAATTGTCTACCAACAGCATCTCCATCAATTTTTCAGAAGTGCAAGCACCAGCAATCAATGTAGCCCACCCCATTTGCTACGGAGGCGCAGGAGGAAGCATCAACCTTGACCCTTTTGACGGGCAAACCCTCTGGTGGAATGGCGAAGAAGTGGAAGGAACAATGATCGAAAACCTGCCAGCCGGAGAAGTTCAATTTGAGGTGATTGACAGCATCGGCTGCGCGCAAACATTAAGCACGGTGTTGCTCGATGGTCCAGAAATTACGAGCACTCTTCCTCTCCTCGTAGCCCAATGCAACGGAAACTACAACATGGTTTTCCAAGGAATTCAAGAAGGCGGAAACGGCGAATTGAACGTGGATTGGAACGGCTTGGATGACGAGGAAGTTCCTCCCGGAGATTATCAATTCATGGTGACGGACAGCGCCTCTTGTCAAGAGGTATTCTCCATCACCTTGGATAGCATTCCTGTGCTAGCCATCCAAGGCAGCTTCAACGGCATTCAAGATGAAAACCTCGGCAACATCACCATTGAGCCATCGGGAGGAGTTGAGCCTTACGAAATAGTATGGAGCAATGGGGCTACAGACGCTAGCATTGTCGGTCTCGAAGAAGGAACTTACGAAGTTGTCATTAGCGACGCCATGGGCTGCAGCGTATCGGAAAGCTTCCTCATCACCTCCGTTCAAGATATCAACTTGGGAAGCATTACACTCTATCCCAACCCAGGAAGTGGCTCCTTCACCATCTCGCACCTACCTCCTTCTCACATCACGGTTGTGGATGCTCAGGGAAGAACCGTGCATTCGGAAGTTTTTCGGGGTGAAGGCAAACTGCAGGTGCACACTCAAAGCTGGGAGCAAGGACTTTATTTCATCCGCATCCACAATGACGCTTGGAGCAATGTCATCCCCTGGCTAAGGGTGGAGTAAGAATTGTCCCCTTTTCATCGTTTCCAAGGGTTTACGGAAGCTTAATCTTAAGAATTCCGTAAATTAGTATCCCTAACTTTAACGCAAACCTGATGCTCAAAGCACCGTGGCTTTTTGCGCTTATCGTTCTCGTTTGTGCTATTCAGCAAAGTGAGAGCTGCGCACAACAATTCCTTGAAAAGACCGAAGAATACAACCTGGGTTTCACTACCTCTACTCCCTTTTATATTGGTGGTGGTGGAGCCAGCATGGTAGATTTTGATTTGGACGGAATCGACGATCTTTCTTACACCAAAAGCAATTTCCCGCCCGGAGTTTTTCGGTATGAAGAGAATAACTTCACCCCTCAAGAAAACTTCGCTTCCTTCAACCTCATGCCCAAGGCCATCATGTGGGTGGACATCGACAATGACGGTGACCTCGATTTTTTTGCCACCAGTGCGGAAGGGAGCTTGGACCTCTTTGAAAGAAGTGCTGATGGATCCTTCATTGACCGGCTCGAAAACTCAGGCATCGCCAACGATTATAGGGAATACGGCATGTCTACCTGGGGAGATTATGACTTGGACGGGGATTTAGACCTCTACCTGCCCGTTTATGACGGTTTGCCCGGAAGCTCAGGAGGCAACCTTTTTTATCGAAACGACGGCAATTTTCAATTTACTGAACTCACCGAAGAAAGCGGACTCCTGACCGATAACGATCTCTCTTTTCAAGCCTCTTGGATTGATCTCAACCACGACCGTTACCCCGATTTGTTTCTCATCAACGATCGCTCAACAGTGAACCGTTTTTACCTCAACAATGGGGATGGCACTTTTGAGGACATTTCAGAAAGCGTGGGAATGGACCTCACATTTGATCCGATGTCAACAAGCTGGGGAGATTTTAATCAGGACGGAATCCTCGATTTGTACATCACCAATTCGATGTCAGGGGACAACGACGAAGTGCCCAACTTTCTTTACATCGGGCAAGAAGGCCTCACCTTTGTGAATGCCGCCGAGGAATATGGTGTAAACTTGAACCGATGGACTTGGGGAGCAGCGTGGATGGATGTTGATAATGATGGAGACTTGGACCTGTATGTGACGGAATATGAACCCTTGATTCCATTTTTTGGCGACCACCTCTACATCAATCAAGGAGCGGAAGGAGACTATTTCCTGGAAGAACAAAGTGAGCTCATTCAAAACAACGATTCCATTGACTCCCATTGCATCGCGTATGGCGATCCAAACAACGACGGCTATTTGGATATTGCACTCACCAGCAACATCGACAACTCTTTTCGGTATTATGAAAATGCTGGAGGAGCAAACAGCTACCTCAAAATCGACCTTGAAGGCACGGTGAGCAACCGTTTTGGTGTTGGGGCTTGGATCGACCTTTGGAACGATGGTGTACTCCAAAGGAAATACACCTTCTGTGGCGACAACTACCTTGCTCAAAACAGCTATACCAATTTCTTTGGCTTAGGAGCGGCAAGTACTGTGGACAGCATTATTGTAGAGTGGCCTTCGGGTGTAATAGACAAGTTGTTCAACGTCGATTCAAATCAGCAACTTTTGGTGGTGGAAGGAATGAATTATCAAGCACCAGCCATCCCCGGTGAAAGTGTTTATCATCTTTGTGAAGGAGACAGCCTTCAACTCACTTATCCTTTTGAGGATTTCATCGCTTGGAACAACGGGAGCACGAACGACACCCTCACGGTAAGCACTTCGGGAAGTTATTTTGTACTTGCCCTGTCAGAGCTCGGAGTGGATGCAAACACCGCAAGTGTGGAAGTCACCTTTCACTCTCCCATCAGTCCTTCCTTCACCGCGGAATCCCCCCTTTGTTTTGAAGAAAATTCCGGAAGTCTGGTTATGAACCTCTTGAATCACCAGACGGCCTTTTTCATGGGGGATGAAGTGGTCGGAAACACGCTTGAAGGATTAAGTGCCGGCGAGTACGAAGTGCTCATTGTAGACAGTTTTGCCTGCGAACAAAGTCTTGCCTTTGAACTCTTTGGGGCCAACGAAATCGTATCGACTCTCCCGCTTTACACTCCTTTGTGCGACGGGAACTATGAGCGCATCTTTGACGGTGTTCAGAGTGGCGGTGAAGGAGCGTTGAGCATCCTTTGGAACGGTCTTGAAGAGATCAGCGCACCCGGAGAATATCAATTTCTGGTGGAAGATGAATTGGGCTGTACCGCCAGCTTTGACCTCAATTTGGAGCCCTTTGAACTTTTGGAAGTAAGTGCACTGGTTGAAGGGGTGAGTGATGGTGCTTTGGGCAATGTTGCGCTGGACATTTCTGGCGGATTTCCTCCATACGAAATTCTATGGAGCAACGGGGAAAGTGAGAACAGTGTTGATGAACTTCCAACTGGAATCTACAGCGTTGTGGTAAGCGATGAACAGGGTTGCGAACAGGAAATAGAAGTACTCATTACGTCTTTGGAAGAAAGTACGGATCCTCCCTTTCAATTTTACCCCAATCCTTTCAGTGATCAGCTCACTGTAAAAGGTGCCATTGGTGATCGTGTGAGGATATTTAATTTGGGTGGCCAAGTCCTGAGGGAAACAATCCTGGAGTCGAACAAAAAAGAGCTCGATTTATCCCATTTGAGTGAAGGCCTTTATTTCATCTCTTTCGATAACCCGCGGGGAAGTCAGCAATTCCTTTTGGTGAAAACCCCTTAATCTAAATCATTTCAAGACACAGGTAATGGTGATGATCAATTCGTCGTCAACCATAAAAGTGCCGGTATCTTCTCCCACGGCATAATCTAAACGAGAAAGCTCAAGGGTGCCCACAAAGGTTTTATTTTCAAAGCGAAAAGGAATTTCCACCTTGCGTTCCACACCTCGTAAGTTAAGTGTTCCGATAACAAGAAAATCAGCTCCTTCTCCCTTTCGAACCTCTTCGGAATCGAAGCAAATGAGTGGGTGAACTTCCGTGTAGAAGAAATCCTCGTTCCTGAGGTGTTCATCGCGTTTATCACTCCCTGTCTTTACCGATTTTGCATCAATGCACACCTGAAAAAAGCAGTCTTCCAAACTCAAAGGATCAAAAAAGAGTTCTCCTTCCATCCCCGAAAAACTTCCTTCGACGGTGTTGATCTTCATGTTGCCAATTTCAAAAGCTACCTTGGATTCGGTGCTATTGATTTCTTGTGCGAAGGAGAAAAAAGAGGTGCTTAAAAGAGCTAAGAGCAGGTAAATTCTCATGGTGAATGGTTTGTTGCATGAAGTAAACATTAAAAGCCGTAACAATGTTGTGATTAAGCTTTTTTAGCGCTCTTCCTTCTCATAGACCCAGAGTTCCAATCGGGAAAGCCAGGCCGTTCCTTCTTGCTGACGAAAGAGCTGAAACGCAAATTCATCGTTTTCTCTACGAATTTCGGGGACGAGGTAATCCATTTCTCCATACCAACCCAAGGTGTCATCGTAATCAAATTGCGGCATCCGGCATTGATAAGCGTAGCCTTCTCCTCCATGAGTGTAGGTCATCACAACGCTCGGAAAAACCTGTTCCTCTGGAGGAAACGGTGTGAAAATTCGGGCTTTGACCCAAGTTGGTCCGAAATCCGAACTGGCCACATCATCCCAGTTTTCCGAAAGGTCAAACTCCTTATGAAGCTTCAAAGCACCTTCTTCCTCATTGGTGAAATCCCAAGTTTGGAGCAGCTCAGCATGGTATTCCTCCTTTTTAGTCCAGGGAACTTGTCCGTTCACCGGAGTTCGATCCAAAAGCAGCAATTCCTCACCGTTTTGTGGGGCTGAAGTTTGGAGAAAAGCACTTTTGTAATAATCCCAAGTCATTCGATCTGCCTTCAAAATTCCTTTGCTCATCTGCCAGTGCTGGAAATAATTGAGTGCACTGAGCGCTATGAGAAATGCTGCAAGCGTCCAATACAGTGCTTTCCTCCCAATAGTACTTTTTTCCGTTATCGGTGAAAAAACACCTCGAAGAAAGCAACCCAAGGCCACGCTCCACAGTGGATAAATTTGGACCAGTGGACGTTGGGAAAAACTTTCAGCATACCACCAATTGGTCCACGAAGCAGAGACGTAAAAATGCAGTGGAAGCAGTAAAAACAAGGCCCATTTTCCGTCAAACTTTCCTTTCAAGCCAGTGAACAGGCCAAGTACAGCGAAGATCATGATGGGCGTATAGATCAACCATCCCTTTCTCCAACTGAACAGGGTTTCTATGATGTGAGGGTGAAAAAACTCCAAGCCCTCGCCCGGGTTGTTATAACTGTAATAGACCCATTGATTGCTGGCAATTTTCCAATACAACAACTGAATTCCGCCAATCAAAATGAAGGTGAGCGCCGTTCGGAAAAGCTCCTTTTTATCGCGCAAAAGTGCTCTGATTTTTGCTGAAAAACCGCCGCTCCAAGAGAAACCCCAAAGTAAGGGAAGGAGAATCGCCATCAATTCTGTTGGTCGGGCAAGCGCCATCAAAGCCACTACTACTACAGACCTTCTAAAAAACCGAATTTCACCCGTCGTATGGAACTTTAGGGTGAAGTACAACAGGATCGCATACAAGGTGAAGAGATAGTTGTGCGGCATGTTGAGTGTGACAATCACCGTAAAAAGGTAGTTCGTACCCACCACCACTAGCAACAAGAGCACGGACACGAGCCAATCTTCAAAAAGCAAACGAAGGGCCTTTCTCAGAAAAACCAGCCCCAAGATGGCAAACAGCACTGACCAGACGCACAGGGCATTCTGGTAGGGAGAAGAGAAACCGTCTGCCGGTGCATCACTCATCAAAGCGAATGCGTGTCCGACAAAAAACGCCGGTGAATACAGCACTGCCATCCCTGCGGAGTACTTCATTACACAGGTTTCGTCTTTGCAATTAAGTTGATAAAGTGTGTCTGAAGCCCCGTAGGTCTCGCGTGCATCACCCACCCAAGAAGCATCTTCGAGACCAAGATCTTGGTGAATGAAGAGCGCTGGCAAATAAAGATAATAGCCAAAGACATCCCATGAGATCGGGTTGTTTTGAGGATGCTGAAATGCATTGAGCACTTGCATGCCTACACAGAAGAACAACACGAAGAGGGAAAGTTTCTTTTGAAACCATGTTTTCATGCGGGAAAGATAGTGCAATGTAGGTGGATTTCGATGAGTCAGCCCTTCGATGCTTCGCGCTAAATCTTATCTTTGATGACTTAAATCGAACAGCATGTCGCGCATACTTACCGGAGTCCAAAGTACAGGAACTCCTCACTTGGGGAACATTCTAGGGGCCATTTTACCCGCCATTGAATTGGCCAAATCGGCCGAGAACGAGTCGTTTTTATTCATTGCAGACCTTCACTCTTTGACCCAAATCAAGGATGGAGCGCAGTTGAGAGAAAACACCCTTCGCACGGCAGCTGCGTGGCTTGCCTGCGGTTTGAACACCGAAAAAACGGTTTTTTACAGACAAAGTGATGTTCCCGAAACGGCGGAGCTCGCTTGGTATTTGAGCTGTTTTTACCCTTATCAGCGACTCACTTTGGCGCATTCTTTCAAAGACAAAGCCGATCGTCTGAGCGATGTGAATGCCGGTTTATTTACCTACCCGATGCTCATGGCTGCCGACATTCTGCTTTACGACGCCGAGTTTGTACCTGTTGGGAAAGATCAATTGCAGCATTTGGAAATGACCCGAGATGTGGCTTCCCGCTTCAACCACCAAATGGGGGAAACCTTTGTATTGCCTCAAGACATGGTGAACGAGGAAACCAAGTACGTTATGGGTACGGATGGAGAAAAGATGAGCAAGAGCAAGGGGAACACCATCGACATCTTTTTGCCGGAAAAGGAATTGAAGAAGACCATCAACAAGAAAGTGATTACCGATACCACCGCCTTGGAAGACCCAAAAGTGGCCGAAGGAACCGTGGTGTATGAGTTGTTTAAATTGTTGGGCGATGAAGCCGCAAGTGCTGATTTGAAAGCCAAGTTGGCCGCTGGAGGATACGGATGGGGTCATGCCAAAAAAGACCTCTTGGATGGAATTTTGACCCGTTTTGAGGAAGAGCGTCAACGCTTCGACCACTACATCAATCATCCCGAAGAAGTGGAAGAACAACTGCTTGCTGGGGCTGAAAAAGCACGTAAAGTTGCCCGCGGTGTTATTGAGCGTGTGAGAACGAAGGTGGGGTATTGAGACTTAGCTAAAGCACTCTTCCTTGATGCTCAAGGCGGGCTCGGCTACTTTTGAGTTGCAAGATAAAAACGCTCAAGTGTTACGGAGATTCATGAATCTGTAGTACTTTCGTTTTCAACCAATTGATTTAACCAATGAAAATTTCCACCAACCACCCCCTCCGCACAGGAGGATTTGCCCTTGCACTTCTTGCTGCGGGCATGTTTACGTTGAGCGCTTGTGGCGACGGCGATCACGACCACGGAGACCATGCTGATGATGCTGCCGGTCATATTGAAAATGCTGCAGATCATGCTGAGGAAATCGTAGAAGAAGCTGTTGAAACCGTTGAGGCGGAGACCGACTCTTTGCGCAACGACATGGATGAAATGTCGAGCCTGAACGCCAATTTGAACTTTGCTGACGGAACGATGGAGAAAGACTTAATGTCTTTTATTGCTAACGGAACCGGAACAAAGACCTTTGTTTTGGACAAAGTTCCATTCGAAGGGGAAGACCTTTCTGCGGAAGGTTCAGAACAACTGGATCACCTCGCTGAGATCTTCAAAGCGAATCCAGATTTGACAGCGGAGATTCAAGGACACACTCCTGAAGCGAAAAATGCTGTAGGAAGAACCGCTAAGAAAACGGCTTCTGCTGCGCGTGCTGCATGGGTAAAAACCAAGTTGGTTTTTCGCGGTGTTGAAGGAAAGCAGTTGAATGCAAAAGGATATGGCGACGAAGAATTGCTTGAGGGAATTGCTCCTGATGCCGATGAGCAAAAACGTTTGGTGATTGCTTTGACCAAGTAATTTCCTCCAAAAACCGACTTAAACAAAAGCCCGATAGCGTTCAGCTATCGGGCTTTTTTATCTTCTATTCTCGCTTGGATTTAGTCACAAGAAGAAGCAAATGATCCCAGGAACACGAGTAAATCACCAGAGTTCACCTCTCCGTCGTTATTGAAGTCTGAATCACAAATACTTGGATAAGTACAAGAACTATCGTCCGTTGTTGCAGCGGGGTGGTAATTCAAAGCTCCCTGATCTGTGCAGCCCAAAACTTCTGCACTTGGAAAAACACAAGAGTTATTGTCTATAGTAGCAAGTGGGTTGTAATTGCTTGCTCCTTCATAGGTGCATCCAAGAACTACCACAGCATAAGTGCAATCTCCAGCATCTGTGGCCCAGCTATTAAAGTTGATAGCATTTTCATCTTGGCAGCCCTGCACATCTTCGCTATCACAAATACCATCTTCATCGGCATCAACAATTTCGAGTCCGTCATTCGTTTCATTGCAAACGCTGCAATCTTGAACGGGAATAATGCACGAACCGTCGTCATTCGTTGCCTCCATAGCGTAGTTGCAGGCAGACTCATCGGTACATCCTAGCACAGCATCACAAATACCGTCGTTATCGCTGTCGAAGCTATAACAAGTGCTCGAAACCAGATCAACTTGGGTGTTGTTCTGAGGTGTGGTGTAATCATAGTGGTAGGTTCCCCACGTTCCCCAATTTGCCAAGTAAAAGGCGATATCAAAGGTGGTGTTATCGAATGTTGCTATCTCGCTCAGTAAATCATTGCTTACACCCGTAATGCTGCCATCAAAACCCAATTGGTAAATATCGTTCTGCCCATCGTAGAAATACATTCTATCATCTTTAACATCAACATTCCATCCGCCGCCGAAATTATTCAACTCAAAACCACCATCAACAATAACAATGTGGGTGAATGTTCCCGTCTCGGAATATCCGCTTTCGTAAGTAATCTTGTAAGGCGATGCGACGGCCATTTCCCAGGCTTGAGCATTGCAATCAACAAGTAATCCACCAAAGCTCTGGCATCCATCAAACACATTCGCATTGGCCATGGTGATGCCTTCGTTCGCAAACTCAACGCTAAACACTACTTCATCTCCAACACTTATGCCTTGAGGATAAGAATTTAGCGCTGCAGTAACTTGAGATGTAAAATCAAGTTGGGTGTATTCTGCTGTACTTGATAACCCAAAATTGCAGGCGTCTGGATCAGTACACAGCTCTTGTGCCAAGACACTTTTTGTGAGAATAGTGATGAACATCACTAAAAATGATAATTGTAGTTTCCTAGTCATAGTTGTGGGTTAGATTATGACGATAAATTTAAACTATACCCTCGAACTCGAGGAGCTATTCAACGATAAAAAACCGCAGTTTATCGAGAATATAACGTTTTACCTTACTCAGAGTAAATGGGCTTTACTGGTGAAAGATGTAAATACCTAGTTTTATTTTGCAATTTTATTTAGTATTCTCATTATTTTAGCAAAACCTAAACAAGCCCAAAGTATTTTGCTTTGGCAGTAATGCTACTTTAATGAACTCAAAGTCGATTCTACATCTCGACCTCGATACCTTCTTTGTATCGGTCGAACGGCTCTTGGATAGCCGCCTTGTTGGTTTACCCATCCTCAGTGGCGGTACGAGCGACCGTGGGGTGGTTGCTTCTTGCAGTTACGAAGCCCGAGCTTTTGGAATTCACTCTGGAATGCCCATGAAGCTGGCCAAAGACCTCTGCCCAGAAGCCACCATCATTCGAGGAAACTCGGCCAATTACAGCAAATTGAGTCAGGACGTTACCGACATCATCAAAGAAATGGTACCCGTTTATGAGAAGAGCTCCATT
>CALKGK010000012.1 GCA_938085105.1 uncultured Flavobacteriales bacterium | reverse complement strand
GACTCCCAATCCAAATTCAGTTCATACACCGCGTCAGGAGTTCTATCGAAAATCAAGCTAAAGACGCCATTATCAGCACCAATGAAATAATGCCCGTTGTATTCCACCACTAGATGGGGAATTTCAGCTGAGGAATCTGGGTTGACTCCAATAACATGGATGCTTCCTTGCGGAAACTCGTAATAACTTTGTCGAAGCATCATTGCGGCGTGATTGGTATCAAAAGGACTCACTGAATGTGAGATATCCACAATTATGGCACCGGGAAGTTGGGAATAGATTGCTCCCTTGACCACTGCTAATGCATGATCCTTGATTCCCATGTCTGATATCAATGTTATGATTCGCATATTAATTATCCACCAAATGCAAAGGTGCAAATCAACTGGGAGATATTTACTTATTTTTGCTTGAAAATATGCACTGTTAATTTCTACATATTGCAAGAGAAAGAAATTGCGATTCCTTTAGTGGACCCGCTGGAGTTTTACGGAACGAACGACAGCAAGCTAAAACTCATCAAAGAGCACTTTTCAAAATTGAAAATTGTAGCTCGAGGAAACCAGATCAAGGTCTATGGCGACCCTACGGAGATTGAGCGCTTCAATAAACAGCTCGACTTGATCTTTTGGCATCTCGACAAATACCAGAGCTTGACAGAAAGAGAGCTTGAAAAGTTGCTGGGAGCCGATGGTGAAGTGGTTCGAAAGAATGCCAAGAAGGACGACATCCTCGTATATGGACCGGGAGGAAATCAAGTGACTGCCCGCACTCCCAATCAGCGAAAAATCGTGGAAGCCTGCATGAAAGACGACATGGTCTTTGCCGTTGGTCCGGCGGGAACGGGGAAAACCTACACCGCAGTAGCCATGGCGGTTCGCGCCTTGAAAGAAAAAGAAGTAAAACGCATTATCTTAACTCGTCCCGCAGTAGAAGCTGGGGAAAACTTAGGATTCTTGCCAGGCGATCTCAAAGAGAAGCTTGACCCTTACCTCCAGCCCTTGTACGACGCTTTATTGGACATGCTCCCTTATGAGAAAGTGGCCGATTATCTAGAAAAAGGAGTCATTGAAGTAGCTCCTTTGGCCTTTATGCGTGGGCGAACATTGGACAAAGCCTTTGTGATTTTGGATGAAGCTCAAAACACCACTGTAGCTCAAATGCGCATGTTTTTGACCCGCATGGGACGTTCAGCTAAATTTGTTGTCACAGGAGATGCTTCACAAGTTGATTTGCCCAAAAAGCAAGGTTCAGGCCTCGTTTATGTACTGAGAATCTTGAAGGACGTTGAAGGAATCAGTTTTATCCGACTCACCGGTGAGGATGTTATTCGACACAAATTGGTGAAGCGCATCATCACTGCATTTGAAAAAGAAGACGAATGAAAAACGTTTACCGACTTCTGTTGATCTTTGGGATTTTAGCATCGGGGTGTGAATCGCCCAAAACCCTTCATCAATCCATCACAGGAAACTGGAAGATGCGCATTGACTCCTTTTCTGGGGAATCCATTCCACCAAACATCAAGGAATACACCAAAAGTTGGGGCGATAGCATTCAGTACATCTTCAACCCAGACAACAGCTATACCATCATTTCACCCCGGCTTCCCGACGGAAAACGAGGTACTTTTAGCGCAAGTGAAGAAAGGCAAGAAATCGTTCTTCGAATGGCCGGTGAAGACCCTAATATTGTAGAAATTAAAAAAGCGTCCAAGGATACCATCTATTGTGAGAGTTTCATTACCGCAGAAGGAAAAATGATTTTTGAGTTAATTCGAAACTAAGAGCACACGAGTTGGAGCAAGAGAATTATATAATTGAGCAAGTAAAATAAAGATGAACAGTATTATTAAGAGTGACTTCAATTTTCCCGGTCAGGAAAAGAAATATGAAGGCAAAGTAAGGGACGTTTACTATCTGAAAAACGACCAAATTTTGATGGTGGCCAGTGATCGAATTTCTGCGTTTGACGTGGTACTTCCGAAGGGCATCCCATTCAAAGGCCAAGTTCTGAATCAGCTTGCATCTCGTTTTTTAGATCTCACAGAAGACATCGTTCCCAATTGGAAAATTGCCACTCCAGATCCAAATGTGACTATCGGTCATGCTTGCGAACCGTTCAAAGTGGAAATGGTCATCCGCGGTTATTTGACCGGACATGCATGGCGGGTGTATAAAGAAGGTGGAAGAGTGCTTTGTGGAGTATCCTTACCCGATGGCCTCAAGGAGCACGACCGACTTCCCTCCCCAATCATTACTCCATCAACAAAAGCGGAAGAAGGTCATGACGAAGACATCTCGCGAGAAGAAATCATTGCTCAAGGCATTGTATCTGAAGAAGATTACATCAAATTGGAAGGCATTACCCAAGCTTTGTTTAAAAGGGGAAGTGAAATCGCCGCGAAGCAAGGCCTCATCCTAGTAGACACCAAATATGAATTTGGGAAGCGAAACGGAATCATCACACTCATCGACGAAATCCATACCCCAGACAGCAGTAGGTATTTTTACTCAGAAGGCTATGAAGAGCGCCAAGCGAAAGGAGAGCAACAGAAACAATTGTCTAAAGAATTTGTGCGGGAATGGCTCATTTCTGAAGGCTTTATGGGGAGAGATGGTCAAGAAATACCCGAAATGACCGATGAGTTCATTGCCATGGTAAGTGAACGATACATAGAGTTGTTTGAAAAAGTAACCGGTACTCCCTTTGTGAAAGCAAAAACAAACAACTTGGCTGAACGGATTGAAAACAACCTATTGGACTACTTAGCGAACGGATAAATCATGGCAATCGATATTCAAAACTCTCTGCAGGAAGCCTGCAATGCACTTCGAGAAAACAAAGTTATACTCATTCCTTGTGAAATGGGATGGGCCTTAGGATGTGATGCGCAATCTTCCATAGCCGTAGAAAAAATGCTTTCCATTTTACCGGAAGACGACCAAGAAGCTCCTACCCTTTTGGTGGATGACGACCGGAAGCTCAATCGCTATTTTAAAGATATTCCTGAAGTAGCTTGGGACCTTCTCGAAACTGCCATGAAGCCGCTCACCTTCGTGTTTGAGAACAGCATGAACATTCGACAAGAGCTGCAAGGAGAAAAAAATTCCATCGGCATTCGGATCAGCAAACACACCTACATTTCCGCCCTTGGCAAAAAATTTGGGAAAGCCATAGCAGCAATTGAACTGTACGAAGTGAGCAAAGAAGAACGCAGCAAAATTCAAGATCATGTTGACTTCACCCACCCCGGTGAAGCCGATGATTTTGAGATGGATGGCATCGATGTCATCGGAATTCGTCCTAACGGACAAGTTACCGTATACTAGTTCTCAACGCGATATGCCTTATTTTTCAACGGGCATCTTAGCACCTAGCCATGCCCCCATACCTCCATCGAGGTTGTACACCGTCTTGCACCCCATGTTGCTGAGTTTATTCATCGCTTTTGAGCTTCTGCCCCCTTTTGCGCAGTAAACGAAAATCACTTTAGAACTATCTAGACTCGCCAATTGCTGATCAAAATCGTCTGCGTAAAAGTCCATTTCCATAGCACCTTTAATCTTCCCTCGGCTTACCTCTTCTGGCGTTCGAACGTCAAGCACAATACCCGGAGTATCTTTCATTTGTTGAGCAAATTCTTCAACATTTAGATCTTCCGCAACGAAATTTGGGTCCGTATTTTTTTGCTCAACATTTCCACATTGTACAAATAGAAAGCCAGCGAGGAGTATAAATAGGATTCTCATAATTCTAAGTTTGATTCCACAAAAGTAGGCAAAACAAGAGGGTTTATTTGTAATCTAGATTACACAACAAACTCGATCAACTACATTTGTTCTTATGGAAAGCATTATTGCAGAAAAACTTGGAACCCATTTCGGACTTACCGTCACTGAAATCACTAAAATGAACGGTTATGAAACGAACAATTACCGTGTTGATACACCAGATGGAATCTTTGTCTGTAAACTTCACGATTTAGAAGAATTGGATGCGATATCTGCAGAAACGCACCTCCTTTTATTTCTACAGGACCGCTTTCCATACGAAACGCCCAGCCCTATTCCCATAGATGCCAACTCCTGGTTCGTTTCCATCGAACATAATGGAGAACAGTATTTGATGCGACTAATCAGCTTCTTGGAAGGTGAACTTTTAGCTGAAAACCAAGCGGGAAAAGATCTCTGGAGCAACTTGGGGAGCTTTACTGCACAGCTTCATGCTGCATTAGCACCCTTTCGCAGTTATGAAATTGAAGCTCGAAAACAAATATGGGATCTCAGCTATGCTCAACTCAATAGGGAAAAGATTCAGTACGTCGAAGCAAAAGAAGACCGGAGATACATCCTTCATTACATGGAGGCTTTCGAGCAAAAAGTATTGCCAATTCAGCACCGGCTTCCTTCTCAAATCATCCAAAACGATGGGAATGACTGGAACCTCCTGACACATCATCAGGAGGTCACTGGGATCATTGATTTCGGTGATACCTGTTGGGGTCCGCGGATATACGACATCGCCATTACCCTCACCTATTTGATGATGGATCAAGACCATCCTCTGAATACTGGAGAAGTCTTTTTAGAAGCGTATTGCCAAGAAGCCAGTTTGAGTCAAGCAGAAGTTGATCTATTGCACCTTCTCGTTGGTCTTCGACTCAGCGTAAGCATTCTCAATTCTTCGCAAGGAAAGGTGCAATCACCTTTGAACCATTACCTCACTGTTTCAGAAAGAGCAGCTTGGGCCTTGATGAGAAAGTGGTCAAAAATCAACCCAATAGAAGTACAAGATCGCTTCAGAAAAGCTTGTGGCCTTGATTTGGCGGAAAGAGACAGCATGCAAGAACTTCTTGAACAACGCAATGCTGTTTTCCCTTCAGCAATGAGTTTGGCCTATTCTCCGAGTCCGATCGTCATGACAGGTGCCCTATTTCAATGCATGTTTGACGACCAAGGCACAAGCTATCTCGACTTTTACAACAACATCCCACATGCTGGTCATCAGCGACCTGAAATCATTTCTGCAATTCGTCAACAATTGTTAGAGCTCAACACCAACAGTCGCTACCTCCACCCCACCATGAATCAATACGGAGAACGTTTGCTTGGGAAATTCAAAACTCCCATTAACAAACTGTTTTTGGTGAATGATGGAAGTGCAGCCAGTGATCTTGCCATTCGCATCGCGAAACAAAAGACCAAGCGTGAAGCTGTATTAGTGATGGAACATGGTTATCACGGACATACAAGCACTGGAATTGATATCTCCAACTACAAACACGCTGGAAAAGGAGGCAATGGAACTCCCGAAAATGTCCACGTTCTTCCTCTACCCGACCTTTACCGCAATCCAGACAAGCTGGAAAGACAAATTGAGGAGGCGATAGCCATCATCAAATCAGTGAAACCCGCTTGCTTCATCTCAGAATCCATCGTTGGATGCGGAGGACAAGTTCCTCTTCCTCCAAGCTACGCAAAAGCCATTCATGCGGCTGTTCGCGAAAACGGTGGGTATTGCATCGCCGATGAAGTACAAACAGGATTTGGAAGAACAGGAAACCATTTTTGGGCCTTTGAAGGTTTGGGGCTTTCACCTGACATGGTTGTTATGGGGAAATCCATGGGAAATGGTCATCCCATTGCCGGGCTTGCTCTTAGCGATGAACTCGCCGAATCCTTCTCGAACGGAATGGAATTTTTCAGCTCTTATGGAGCAAACCCTGTTTCATGTGCAGCAGGAATGGCGCTTTTGGATGTTCTCGAGCAAGATCAACTTCAAGAGAACAGTCGGGTGTTAGGAAATTACTTGAAAGAACAATTGCTCAATATGGCTTCGGACTTTGAAGAATTGGGCGATGTTCGTGGTGAAGGACTCTTTTTGGGCTTGGATATTGTGAAAGATGAAAAAAGCAAAAAGGAGAACCCAGAACTCGCTCGAGGAATACAGCGACAGTTTAAAAAGAACGGGATACTCGTTGGAACCGACGGTCCGCAAAACAGCGTTATTAAAATCAAACCCCCACTTTGTGTGAGTGCAAGTGATGTTGAAGAATTTTTAGATATTTTCCAGAAGATCCTCCGCAAATAGGTGAAGGCAAAGAAATGCCTTAATTTTGTGGCCCATGAATTTAAAGGAGCACCTTCAACACCCCGTCTTTCGATACGTCCAAAGCATTGCTGACAACGAGAATCAACGTGCATTTGCCATCGGAGGATTTGTGCGCGATCTACTTTTGGAACGTCCATGCAAAGACATCGATATCGTTATTGAAGGAAGTGGTTTGGCCCTTGCTGAACAGGTCGCCAAACAGATGAAAGTAAAAAAGGTGAGCTACTTCAAGAACTTCGGAACCGCCATGTTCAAGACCAGCGATACGGAGATCGAATTTGTTGGAGCTCGTAAAGAATCGTATCAAAGGGATTCACGAAAGCCCATTGTAGAAAACGGAAGTATTCAAGACGATCAAGAGCGCAGGGATTTCACCATCAACGCCTTGGCCATATCGTTAAACGGAGAGAGCTACGGCGAATTGATCGACCCTTTTGGAGGAATTGAAGACCTGAACAATCAATTGTTGCGCACCCCACTTGATCCTGACATCACTTATTCTGACGATCCTTTGCGCATGATGCGTGCCGTTCGTTTTGCCTCACAACTCGGCTTTCGAATTGAAGAGGAAAGCATGGAAGCAATATCGAGAAATGCGCACCGACTTGGGATTGTTTCCATGGAGCGAATCAGTGTGGAGCTGAATAAAATCGTCCTTTCCAAAAAACCCTCTTTTGGCTTTAAGCTATTGGAGAAGACAGGTTTACTCGCGGAAATCTTCCCCTTAATGCTCAAGCTCAAGGGAGTTGAGGTCAGAGAAGGCATTGGACATAAGGACAACTTCTACCACACGCTTCAGGTATTGGATAACGTGGCGGAGCATTCCGATGATCTTTGGTTGCGCTGGTCGGCCATCCTTCACGACATCGCCAAGCCACAAACCAAACGCTTTGAACCCGGACACGGTTGGACTTTCCATGGTCATGAAGACAAAGGGGCTCGAATGGTACCAAAGATATTCAAGTCGTTAAAGCTCCCCTTGGATCATAAGATGAAGTACGTCCAGAAATTGGTTTTGCTTCACCTTCGTCCTATCGCCCTCACGAAAGAAGTCATAACAGACAGTGCCGTTCGCCGATTGCTCTTTGAGGCTGGAGATGATATTGACGACCTCATGACCTTGTGTCGGGCAGACATCACCTCAAAAAATGAGCGGAAAGTGAAGCGTTATTTAAGCAACTATGAGCTCGTAAAACAACGACTTGTGGAGCTGGAGGAAAAAGACCGTATTCGCAACTTCCAGCCCCCTGTGAGTGGAGAGATGATCATGGAAATTTTTGACATTCCACCTGGAAGACAAATTGGAACTTTAAAAGAAATCATCAAAGAAGCCATTTTGGAAGGCGACATACCCAACGACCTTGAATCAGCCAAAAAGCTTTTGCTTGAAGAAGCGAAAAAAATGGGGCTCCAGGCAAAATGAGTTTTGACCTTTTTGTGATCTCTCGTGAATGAAAGTGCCTTATCTTTGTACTATGGATTTGAAATTAATACTTCTTTCGATTGGATTGCTCGGTTTGGCATTTGCGGGAATTGCGATTAAAATTCTTGCCAAAAAAGACGGACAGTTTGCAGGTACCTGTGCCTCCAACAACCCCATGCTCAACAAGGAAGGTGAAGCCTGCAGTATTTGTGGCGCTCGTCCGCAAGACAAGTGTCGGGGTGACGATGCCGTTGCCTAGAACAAATGCATCATCAAAACGACCAGCACCATTTTTATTTCTAGGGTAAGGACCGCGAGCATCATCATGTTCACATAGTCACCAAAAGCTAAATTTGGCTTTTGCTTCATTTTTACCCGTCTCCATCCTTTTCCATAAACGATGAACTCTTCTTTGAGGTTGTGATAGATCACATACAAAACGGGAATGAGTATAATCAATGAGAAGAAGATTCCAACAAACGCTTGGAGTCCGACAGCCACACTAATCACTAAAATAAGGAGCATCAGCATCGCAAAAGCACAAATCGTTTGGAAGTTTCCTCTCCCCATCCGTCCATGATCATTACGAGGGTCGTGCGTTGATCTAGAATGCCTCTGCCTGCTCCGTTTTTGAGTTGTTCTTCTTTTTCCTCGTGCTTCCTGTGCGGCCTTCCTTCTCATGTAAGCCTCAAAATCACGCACATGCTTAAAATCGTGGGCTGATTTTGTTCTTGTTCTGCTTCTATCCTTCAACTTACCAGACTTCACCGCCATGATGTAGTCATAGGCCCTATCCAATTCGATGAACTGTGCCTTTGCTTTGGCTGAAGGGTTGAGATCGGGGTGCAAACGTTTCGCCTTTGAACGGTATGCCTTTTTAATTGTGGCTTCGTCGGCATCCATGGCCACTCCCAAGACACGATAAGCTTCTGTTAGTTTAAAAGACGCCATTTATTTTCTTTCGAGAATTGGAATCGGAATGGGATGGAGTTCATAGGCTTCATTTGACAAAAGCTGAAAGAGTCCATTTTCACCAATTAAATGCGCCGCACCTACGGCAAAAAAGGCTTTCTCTTCTGCGCAGATAGAATCCATTTTCACCACCCATTTTTCATTTCGGAACTTTAAAAATACATCTTGATTTTCATCAAAGTATTCATCGGAAAGCATCAGTTCTTCAAGAGCTTCTAGATCCAAGTCAGCATACGCCGACAGCAGCTCTGTGAACTCTTGAGGTGATTCCTTGGAATCGAGCAATTTCAGCAAGTCCGCAGCTTGTTTTTGATAGGAGAAACGATCAAACAAAGCGATTTGTTCTTGCATTGTTTCCAAACCATCTGTAGTGGCACTTCCCTTCCACTTGAGTAAATTCAATTCCATCGAAACCAGGTCCATTTCTTGACTGCTCTGATCCATACTTAGAAAAAGACCTAGCAAGGAAGGTTTCCATGAATTAAAGACCAGAAGAGGAACTCCCAAATTCTCTTGGAATCTTTTATCGAGACGCTCAAAATCCTTCTTGTCAATCAAATCGGTAAGCAAGGTGTCTCCATCCATACTCGCAAATTTGGCGAATTCTAGAGGGTTGGGCACCGCAGTAAAATCGAGTTCACAGAAAACCTTATCACAAATGGGCATGTAACTTTTTAAAGTATCAGAAAGCACGTATTCATCGCTTGGGTACATATGAACAGTTCCGAGGAGATATCCTTTGGACTCATCCTTCAGCCTGATCTCGTATAGGAGTGCTTTGGGAATGGATGAAACTGGAGATTCTTCTTGAATTTGGTTCTCAGTTATTTTGTTCAGTCCCTTTTCTGAGCACGAAAGAACGGTGAACGCGATGAGGAACGGAATGAATAGCAGCGGGGGATATTTCAGTTGAAGAGACATAAGAAGCAAACATAATAAATCCTTGCGTGGAAAATTAACCCGCTTACGTCGCAATATTGACCTGCCAAATCTGCAACAAAGCTCTTGACCTACGTCGCCAAACTCACCCAAAATCATTGACCGGATTACGTCGCAAGATTCTTCTAAACCCCCAGTAAAAACAGCGACAAAGCAACTAAACTCCCTCGCCCAAACTCACCCTAAAACATTGACCAGCTTAGGTCGCAAGATTCCCTCAAAGGACTGTATCCCTAAAAAGACTCCACTCTCAAATCCGATCCATTCCCCCTGTCCCTTAACCATGGATTTATTCCCGCACTGCTTCAAAACTTGTTTAAAACTTCACCTTCACTCCATTCTCAAATGTCCACTCTCGTCGTAACTTGTTGTTCATGAGCGACTCAAAAGAAATTTTCCTCAACCGATTTCGCATAATGGGCGGTGGACCAGTACAAGATGTTTTCGAATACCTTCAACATGTCGTCAACAATCAAGAAACTTCGGAAATCCATGTGGGGTGTGACTCTCAGAACTATCGCACCGATACCGTATACGTAACAACCATCGTCTTCCGATACCAAGGAGCTGGGGCGCACGTGATCTACCGAAAAGAACGTGTCCCAAAAATTCACGACCTCTGGTCTAAACTTTGGGGAGAGACAGAACGTTCTGTTGAACTTGCTAATCTTATTCGAGAACGTTGCGGTATTACCATTCAACAGATCGATTTGGACTTCAATTCAGACCCCAATTTCCCGAGCCACAAACTTCTCAGCGCTTCCACAGGATACATCAACTCTCTCGGATACCAAAGCAAGGCAAAACCCAACCTTTTAATGGCAGTTTGGGCAGCAAATGTCTTGTGTCACTAAGAATGAACATGATTCGTCTTGAGTGGTTATTTGGGTATGAAAATGCATCGAATCACAACAGAACAGATTTTACCTTTGAGTCTGGAAGAGGCTTGGGATTTCTTCTCAAAACCTGACAATTTAAACGAGATTACACCCGAGGACATGAGCTTCAAAATATTGAGCGGCGCGGGTGAAAGAATGTTTGCTGGACAGATCATCACTTACAAGATTAAACCCCTACTCAATATTCCTATGAATTGGGTAACTGAAATTGTGCAAGTGGTAGAAGGGAAATACTTCATCGATGAACAACGTTTTGGCCCTTACGCATTCTGGCACCACCGTCACCATTTTGAAGAGCATGAAGACGGTGTGATGATGCGAGATACGCTGCATTACGCCCTACCTATGGGATTTTTAGGTGAGATCATGGGAGGCCTGTTCATTCATAAAAAAGTGAAAGGCATCTTCCAATACCGCGAGGAGAAACTGAATCGAATTTTCCCGAAGAAATCATAATTTCTCCATAATCAACTCTTCTTTCGTTAAATTGAAATTTTAAATGAAGCAAGCATGAGCAAAGAAAATAGCCGAAGAAACTTTATTAAGAAAGCTGCTGTGATTGGCTCTGGAGCTATTCTCAGCTCTCAAGCAAGCAAATTGACATCAGACCTCGATATGAATAAAAACCCAATGAAACGTACCCGTCCCTTGGGCTTCCAGTGGGAAACTCAAGACCCCTTCTTGTTTTGTGTACATCACGAAGACGATTACCCTGAAGGAAATGAGGTGATGGGACCCAAAACGGGTATAGAAGGGAGAAACTTAGGTCAGGATTTTATGTTGAAGGATGGCTACCGAATGTACCACGGTAAAAAAGTTCCAGGATTTCCCGGACATCCACACCGTGGGTTCGAAACCATTACTGTCGTGCGCAAAGGATTGGTCGATCATAGTGATTCCAAAGGAGCCGCTGGTCGATATGGAAATGGAGATGTGCAGTGGATGACTGCAGGTAGCGGATTACAACATGCTGAAATGTTTCCCCTGCTGAAAGAAAATGAAAAGAATCCTTTGGAACTTTTTCAAATCTGGCTCAATCTTCCTGCCAAGAATAAAATGGTAGAACCCCATTTCAAGATGCTTTGGTCTGAAGACATTCCAGACTTTCAGTACAAAGACAACAATGGAAAAAGCACAAGCATTGAAGTGATCGCCGGAAAAATTGGTGGTGAAGCTGCACCACCTCCTCCACCAAACTCTTGGGCAAACGATCCCGAAAACGATGTGGCAGTGTGGAATATTGCAATGGAACCTGGAGCTCAATTCTTAATGCCTGCGGCGGCAGAAGGCGTGAATAGAACCTTATATTTCTACGAAGGCTCTTCACTGCAACTGAACGAAGAAAAGCTACAAAATTACCACGCTGCTGATGTGGATGGTAGTTCTGAACTTCTATTGAAAAATGGGGATATTCCTGGGAAAATATTAGTTCTTCAAGGAAAACCAATCAATGAACCCGTAGTCCAACACGGTCCTTTTGTGATGAATACACGGGCTGAACTTCAACAGGCTTTTACTGATTTTCAAGCTACGCACTTTGGAGGTTGGCCATGGGATCGATATGACCAAGTGCACGACCGAAATAAAGGCCGATTCGCTTATCATGCAGATGGTACGAAAGAAGAAAGATCGTAGAAGATCATATTATTCAGTTTTGGAAGGACGGGCATGGCTCGTCCTTTTTTGTCCTGTTTAAAATGTTTCATCTTTGCAATGGAACAAAAATAAAAAAGCGGTAATCCCGTTGGACTCCGCTTTTCAAGATCATTACTAGCGCTATCGGCAACCGCTGCAATGAAACCTTCAATAAGTTCGACCTGACTTACACAAAATGTGTTTGGCAAAACTGATTTCGATGATGTAAATCAGGTCTTAAAATTTTTAACCTTTCATGGCACTTGGAAGAAGAAAAATCTAAAGTTAGGTAGGCAGATTTATCAGTACATTAAATGTAGTTGGCTTCTTCGATCGTGCGATGAACAATACAAATATGGGTTTAAATCTGCTTGACGACCTCGGTATTTCGACAACCTGACTGATTCCTTCGATGTTTGGTAATTCAAGTCGGTTTTTTGGTAATTTAACCTTTCAGGATATTGACACTTCTTAGGAAAATGGGCCTTTGCGCTCTGCTCATTGGGATTACTTTATCGCCCAACATGACACTGTTGTCTTCAACATCCGATATCTTATCCATGTTAACAATGTACTTCCGATGTACTTTTATGAATCGTGGGTGTGCTAATCGCTCATCAATTGAAGATAGGGTTCCGTGGATCATGTAGCTTTCATCAGTACTCACTACTTTCACATAATCTCCAACACTTTCTAAAAAAAATATATCCTCAAACGGAACGCGTACCATCCTGCGGTCGGCCTTGATGTAAACTTCCCTTTCCGCACTGGCTTTGGACACTGCACTGAGTCTCGACTGCTGACTGCTTGCCTTTTCTATGCCTTTTTTGAAACGGGACGATTTGATGGGTTTGATAAGAAAATCAGCAACTTCGTACTCAAAAGCTTCAAAGGCGTAATTTTTATTTCCAGATGTAACAATCACCTCAGGCATGTATGGAACAGCTTCGAGAAACTGGAGTCCGCTCATGGAAGGCAATTCAATATCCAAAAAGATGAGCTCTACCGCTTCTTTACTCATAAATTGCAAAGCCTCCTTCGCATCCTCAAAGCTTCCAATCAAATTCAACTCCGATTCTTTTGAGCATAGCTTTTCAAGTGATTTTCGAGCTAAAATTTCGTCTTCAATGATGATACACTTCATTTTTTGCAGTTTTGGATAGATTTTACAATGCTGAACCTGAAAATATCAGCGGTACAATTTCATCACAAAAGAGCGAAAAAGTAGTTTACACAATGAGAAGACGTTCATATTTTCGATAATCGGTCGTTTTTTAACGATAAACAACATATACCTTAGATTTTCAGAACGAAACACTTCATAATAGTCTTCCACCACTATCCATAAACAAACGAAATACTTGGGTTTTTGGTTGCCTTTCCACGATAATTGGTCAAGAAAGGAGTGAATAAGCACTGCAAAAGTGCATTTTCAAAACTTGTTCATCTGCGTTTCTACTTTCGGTATCATGATCTTCAAATGATGGGATATTTCAGCGTAGGTTTTTACAACACTTTCAAGATCTTTTTCGATCGCAGCGTTCTCTAGCGCACTCATTGCTTTTGTAATCGACGAGAGCCCAATCATCGTGAAGGTAGGCTTTATCTTATGGGCTTGCTGCTTCACCCTATCAAAATCCTCTTTTTCTACGGCTTGCTTCAAAGTATCCATCGATTCATCGACAATGCTTAGAAAGACCACAAACATTTCCTTAGCGTATTCCAGATCATCACCATACGCTTCTTCCAAATATTCCAGATCTATTTCGTTTTGAAAGCGTATTTCACTTTTTTCTTTTTCTCCCTCAAGTTTTAGAACATTGGGTGGAATTGGATTTGTCTTTTCGCTGTTTGTTTGAAAACCTTCATAGGTCGTTCCTTTGACAACGAACGTTCTTAATACTTCATAAAGCTGATTGGGCGCAAAAGGTTTGGAGATGAAGCCCGACATTCCCTGAGCCATAGCACTTTGCTTTTTCGACAAGAATGAAGAAGCGGTAAGCGCAAGCACTGGAACTTCTTCTCCTCGCTCCTTTTGAATCTCCAAAATTTTCTGAGTAGCCTCAAAACCATCCATCTTGGGCATTTGAAGATCCATCAAAACCAGGTCGTATTGATTTTTCTCATACAAGCTCAATGCCTCGACTCCATCACTTCCGATATCATAACAAATCCCTTTCTTTTTCAGAAGCGTACTGATGTAGCGCTGATTCATCGTATTGTCTTCTGCCACCAAAACACGCATTCCTTCCAGGCTGATCTCTTGCCTGTCCAAGGTCAAACTGCGCTCATCACTGATTTCCCCTTTTGTGGTGTCCAGAGCAACATCCAAGGTAAAATAGAAATTGGCTCCTTCTCCTTCTGCTGATGCAACCTGAAGCTCTCCTCCGAGCAATTGAACGAGCTGACTCGAAATGTAGAGTCCCAAGCCCGTACCTCCGTACTGGCTGCTCACGCTTTTATCTGCCTGTTTAAATCGTTCAAAAATATGCTGCTGTTTCTCAACACTGATCCCTACTCCCGTATCTTTTACCGAAAACGAAAGCCTCATTTTATTGTCACTTTTCTCTTGAGCAGCGCTTACTTTTAGCAATACTTCACCTTCGGCAGTGAACTTTTCAGCATTGGACAAGAGGTTGATTAAAATCTGACTTAGAGCTTGAGCGTCTGAGAAAACATGATGCTTGATGGCAGAATCAAACTCCAAATTAAACTCAATCGTTTTGTTCTGTTTTTTGTACTCAAAAGAGCGCAACAAACTCAAGCAAAGTTCTTGAAGATCGAGGGACGTGATGTTCAACTCAAAAGAAGACGAGTCGATCTTGGATATATCAAGTATGTCAGATATCAGATGCTGAAGGATGTTGGCCGAACTTTGAAGGATTTGTAGGTAATCGTTCTGAACCGAATCCAGTTTTGTTTCACTCATCAAATGACTCATTCCGATAATGGCATTCAATGGAGTTCGAATTTCATGGCTCATGCTGGCCAAAAATAATTTCTCTGCCTCCTGTGCAGATTCTGCCTTACTTTTTGCTTGAATGAGTTCTTGCTCCAGTTGTTTACGATTGGTGATGTCGTAATGAATCCCAATCGAACCTGCCACATTTCCATGCTCATCGTAAAAAGGTGCTCCACTGATCAGTACCCAAATGAGCTCACCGTTTTTCTTTCGAATTCGTACTTCATAGATTCCCGTGCGGCCTTCATTTCGAGTCTCTATTTGATTTTGATGAAAATCGGAATCTTCTTCAACCCCAAGGACATCAGGTGCATTTAGACCGATGAGTTCATCTCCAGAATATCCTGTCATTTCGTTGAACTGCGGATAGACTTTGATGATGGTGTTGTTCAAGTCCACTTCCAAAAGCCCCAATTGCATGTTTTCAATGATGCTTCGGTACTTAATCTCACTTTTTTCAATCTCAACTTTAGCCAAACTCAAGGCGCTTTCGGCCTGTTTTCTTTGGTCAATATCTCTAGCGAATACGGAGAAATAGACATTTCCTTCATCATCAACCACTCGATTGGTGTTTTGACCAAACCACAAGTGGCTTCCATACCTCGTCATCACCGGTAATTCAAAGTAATCGGAGCTTTTGCCAGAGTTCATAAACTCCACGTAGTGTTGAAGAACTTCTTCTCTGTGCTCTTTTGGAATAAATATGGTGAAGGGTTTACCTAGAATGTCTGCCTCCTCATAGCCGTAATGCATGATGCCAACAGTGTTGACATAAGTGATGTTCCCAAAGAGATCGACGTTGTAAATGATCTCAGTGGCTTTTTCAACCAATTGCCTGAATTTCGTTTCATTCTCCGAAAGCTGCTGGGTTCGCTCTTCAATTTGTTGCTCCAAATCAGCATTCAAAGCACGCAAAGCTTGGTTAGCCTCAAAAAGGGCTTTGGCTTTTTCCTCGAGAAGATTTTCAGCTTGCTTTCGCGCTGAAATTTCTCGCTTCAAACGGCGCTCAAGCAATTCTAATTCCTTTTTCAAACTTCTATAACGATATGAAATTCAACTTCTGATCCATCCTGAACAAGGACTTTTTTACTCACTTGGTGCTCATGACCAAAATGGCTCATGCTTGCTTCAATGAGTCCATGCGCAAAATCAGCCATTTTTCGATAGCTCCGGTAAGTCATACGCATTTCATTGCCATCGCCTCGTGTTTCAAAGGAAGGTAATTTGGCGTCTGGATACAGTTTCAAAACTTCTTTGTGGATGTGTGCGTCTACCGACTTCAAGAATTCAAAGCCGTGCTCAAATCCCTCAAAAAATCCGGGATAACCGTTCTTAAAAGTCACGAACATGTATGTACCAAAACTGTGCAGAAGGACTGATTTTTCAGTATCGCTAGCATTGGATAGTTCGTTCAGCAATTGGAGCAGTTCATGATGCGGATAAGTTCCTGTGGCGGTGTAGGCTCCGTCGTTTGATAATTCCGAAGAAGAAATGATTTTGTCCACCATTTCATAGCCAAACTTGGCTTCTACCATTTCCAAAAACTCGGTAAATACAATTCCTTTCATCAGGTTGGGCTTTAGATACGAAGTTAGTAAATGGTGACTTTTTAAGCGCAAAAGATCTAAATATCAGCAGAATCCTACATTCCTCAGAAATCACCCAAAAACCTCAATAAAAGAGATTCTCTAGGGCTTTTTCATCTTTTATGGTGATGCTGCTGCCTTTTACTTCGATCCATTTTTCTGCTTTAAAATCAGACAATACCCGTATCACCGATTCAGTTGATGTCCCTACAATACTGGCTAAATCATCACGAGGAATGGCCATGGAGAATTCTTTCTGCAATTCGGATTCTTGATATTTGTTCTTCAAGCTAATCAATCCGTCTGCTACTCTTTTGGCTACCGAATTGTATGCCAAATTGAGCAATTCTTGTTCTTTTTCAACCAGGTTTCCAGAGAGCAATTGCACGAAGGCTTTGGCTACTTCCTTATTGCGGAATAACAGATCATCAAAATCATCTGAAGAAATCTTACATACGCTGGTTTCATCAATGGCAATGGCCGATTCAATTTGATCGCACTTCTGCAATACGGAAATGTGTCCAAGCAGGTCCCCCTTACCGTATAGCCCAGTGGTGAACTCTTTTCCGTCCTGATTTACTTTGAAGGTTTTTACCTTACCACTTTCAATGAAATAGACCGCTCCAGAATAATCTCCTTCATGGAAGAGTATTTCCCTTTTCTTATACGTTTTTAGCTTTTTCGTTGGAGCCAAATCACGAATATCCTCAATGGAATTCAGCTTCGTAATGAACTCATCCAAACCGGCTGCTTTTGTTGTGAAGGTCTCTTCAACTGCGACCCTTTTTTTCAATCGGGTTTCCACTGCTTTCATGAGGTCCATCTCATCGTAGGGCTTTACCAAGTAGTCATCAGCCCCCATATTCATCCCTTTCCGCCAATCTGATTTCTCTGCTTTTGCAGTAAGAAAGATGAAGGGGATGTTTTTGGTTTTATCGTTTTGAGACAAGATATAAAGCGCCTCATAACCGTCCATTTCGGGCATCATGATGTCACAAATGATCAAATCAGGGATGATCTTCATGGCTTCTTGCACTCCCAGCTTGCCGTTTTCTGCAGTGAATACTTTGTAATTGGCCAATTCCAAAATTTCAGCCGTATTCTCACGCATTTCGAGATTATCCTCTATAATTAGTATGGTCTTATTCATGGCTTTCAATGCTTTGAGGAATCACTACTTTAAAAGTCGTCCCTCTTCCCTCTTCACTGTCAAAAGTAATGCTTCCATCCATCAATTCAAGGTACTTCTTGGTAATGTTTAATCCTAAGCCCGTTCCTTGAATGTTGGTGGCATTGTTGGCTCTGAAAAAGCGTTGAAAAAGATGCTTTTGTTCTTCTTTCGGGATACCTATCCCTTCATCCCTAACATAAAGCTCAAGGCGATCATTAAACACATAGGTATTGACGAATATGTTGTGCTCTTCAGGACTGTATTTCACTGCATTGGAAATCAAATTGATGAGGCTATTTCCAAAAAGGTGTTTGTCAATCAAAGCCATGGTTTTACCTTCATGTTCCAGGTGGATGTGTTGTCCTTCCTTCAAGATGGTTTTGAGCTCATCGGCAATGCTGGAGCATTTTTCTTGGATGTCGATCATTTCAAGCTCAAAGCGCACTTTCCCCGTTTCCAACTTGTCCAAAGAAAGAAAATCATTCAAGATGGTGGTGAGGTTGTGCACGGAAGATTTTATTCGTCCAATGTGTTTGTCTCGATGCGATTGCTGATCTCCTTGCGTATATTTAGATATGAGTGAAACTGAACTCAATATAGCCCCCAAAGGTGTTCTGAATTCGTGCGAAGCCATGCTCACAAATCGGGATTTCAAGGTACTTAATTCCCGCTCTCGCTCAAGTGCACTCACGATTTCTTCCTCGGCTTTCTTTTTCTTCGTGATGTTCTTCTCAATCACCAATATTTGAACTACTTCTCCAGTCCCTCCTTTTAAAGGCACTGCATCCACTTGGTAAATAGCTCCTTTAGATTGAATCTCAAAAGTGCGCTTTTCTCCTGCTTTTGTCTTTTTCAACTCTTCCATAATGCTGGAGGAGTCCTGAATATCCAAAGTACTGTCGTAGCGTTTATTCAGAAGTACACTTTGATCCAAACCTAGGTTCTTCAACTCCCGCCCTTCGGCAAAAACATGTTCGAAGTCGAGGTTCAGTACTTTAATGATTCCATCCGGGAAATTGCTGGCGATGGTTTTATAGAGGTGCTCACTCTTTCGAAGGCTCTCTGTCCGCTCTTCCACCTTTTGCTCCAATTGCTCATTGAGCTCGATGATCTTTTGCTCTTGAATCTTCCGAGCACTGACGTCGTTAATGACTCCAACTGCAAAACGCTCTTCACCTACTAGGAAATGATTGAGGCTGACCTCAACAGGAAAATGACTCCCGTCTTTCTTCAAGCCAAATAGATTGTTGGATTGGCTCATCATCCGAGCTCGGGGTTGTTCGAAGTACTTGCCAACTGACTTGTTGTGCGAGCTCCGCAGATCCTTTGGAATAAGAGTAGAAATGGATTTACCTCTGAGTTCTTCTTTCTTATAACCAAACAAGCTTTCCACTCGATCATTCAATAAGACGATCTCTCCTTTGGCGTTCACCACCACCATTCCTTCTCCCGCTGCATTGAACAAGGGAAGATAAAAACGTAAATCATCTTGAGGAAACGATTGGTTTTCTTGGGCTTGGGCCTTCTTTGAAAATTCACACATAACAAGCGAATGATACTAAATTTTTCCCGACCAAAAACCAGGAAACTGAGCAAAATCATTTTTCACGGTGAGCAAGTCCGTCTTTTTGGTCATGACACTGAATTAGCTTTGCTCTCGAAGCCTGAGGAAGTCTTTGCCTTGCTCAATTCAATAAGCCCATGAAGAACTGCTACCACTGCGGAGATGAATGTTCCAATACCCAAATCAAATCAGAAGAAAAACTGTTTTGTTGTTCGGGGTGCAAAACAGTGTATGAGCTTTTGGCAGACCATGCGATGTCGGACTACTACTCCATGGAAGACACACCTGGCATCCGGGTGAATGGATCGGTGGATGATTCCAAATTCAGTCATCTCAATGATCCAAAAATTCAAGCAAAGTACCTGCAGTTCAACGATGGAAAAACAGCTAAAATCAGTTTTTTCATCCCACAAATACACTGCAGTTCGTGCATCTGGCTATTGGAAAACCTCCAACAACTGCACAGTGGTGTGAGTCATAGCCATGTGCTCTTCTCGAAACGAACTTTGGACCTCACCTTTAACCCGGAAGAGCTTTCTTTAGGTCAGCTCGTAGCGCTATTAGCTTCCATCGGATACGAGCCGGATTTGTCTGAAAACACCAACAAACGCAAACGCTCTTCCAATAAACGACTACTTCTCCAAATTGGAGTGGCGGGCTTTGCTTTTGGAAACATCATGCTGCTCTCCTTCCCTGAATACTTGGGCATTGACCAATCTTTTCAGGAGTTCCGAGCATTTTTTGCAACGATTTCATTGGTGCTGGCCATTCCCGCTTTTTTCTTTAGTGGATATGACTATCTCAAGCAAGCCTACCTAGGTATTCGTCAGCGCTACATCAATATGGACCTTCCCATTGCCATTGGTATGGTGGTGCTTTTGGTGAGAAGTACTTATGAAATCGTGAGTGAAACCGGAACAGGGTATTTGGACTCTTTGGCCGGACTCATTTTCTTCCTCCTTTTGGGCAAGTGGTTCCAAAGGAAGAGCTATGATGCGCTTAGTTTTGAGCGTGATTATAAATCGTATTTCCCCATTGCAGTAAACCGAGAAAGCAATGGAAAAACAGAAGTGGTTCCAATTGAAGAACTGAATATTTCTGATCAAATTGTATTGCGCAATCAGGAGCTCATTCCGGCAGATGGGATTCTTTTGAGTGATGAAGCTTTGATTGACTATAGCTTCGTTACGGGTGAAGCAGACCCCATCTTTAAAAAGAAAGGTGAAGTGATTTATGCTGGTGGCCGACTCATGGGCAGTACCATTCATCTCACCCTTTCGCAAAAAGTAGACAATAGCTACCTCACCCAACTTTGGAACGATCAAGCTTTCACCGAGTCAAAAAGAGGCGACCTGAACTCCATCAGCAATACCGTGAGCAAGTACTTCAGCATCGCGATTTTCATCATCACGCTGATCACTGGGATTTATTGGCAGTTGACAGACCCAACAGTAACCTGGCACGCCATTACTTCAGTGCTCATTGTTGCTTGTCCTTGCGCTTTGGCCTTGAGCTTGCCCTTTACTTTGGGGAACATCACACGTTTGCACGGACACTTTGGTCTTTACTTGAAAAATGCTGATGTGCTGGAGAAATTTGCGCTTGTAGACACGCTCGTCTTTGATAAAACCGGAACCATCACCACCAGAACAGGTAAAAACTTGGCCTATCATGGGGAAACGCTTAGCCTGCAGGAAATCAACGCATTGGCTTCGGCAGTTCAGCACTCCCTTCACCCTTTGAGCATCGCTATCAAAGATCACCTGGCGAGTGTACAAAACGAACAACTCACGAGTGAATTTCAAGAAGAACTGGGAATGGGTATTTATGCGAAAGGAGAAGGTTTTGAAGTGAAACTTGGAAAGGCCATTTATCTCGGAAAAGTAAGTACTCAGGACAAAGATGCAGGCTCAGAAGCCCACGTTGCCATTAACGGTGTTTACAAAGGCTATTTTTCCCTCCAACAAGAATTCCGTCCAGGACTTCAAGATCTTCTTCAGCGTCTTCGCCCGAATTACGAAATGCATTTGCTTTCAGGAGACAACAACCATCAGAAATCGGAGTTTAAGAACAACTTTTCTTTTGAAAGCTTGAACTTTAACCAAAGTCCGAAAGACAAGCTGGAATTCATCAAACAACTACAGAACAAAGGCAAAACAGTGCTCATGTTGGGCGATGGATTGAACGATGCTGGAGCACTAAAGCAGAGTGATGTTGGACTATCAATTGCAGACCATCTCCATCAATTCTCTCCCGCTTGCAGCGCCATTTTGAGCGCTCAAAGCTTGGACCGTCTCGATCAGTTTTTAAAGAGTTCCAAAACCGGCATTCGAATTGTTTGGGCCAGTTTTGCTCTTTCCTTCTGTTACAATGTGGTAGGACTCTATTTCGCCACTACAGGACAACTCTTCCCCATTACAGCGGCCATCCTTATGCCTTTGAGTAGCATCTCGGTGGTTTTCTTTGCCAGCTTCATGAGCAGAAAATATGCTCGAATTCGCAAAAACTGACAACAATCAGTTTTCGTACTGACCCCCTTCAATGTGTCAGCCTGAACTTCACTGCATCTTTGTCCCATGAGTGTAATCTACCTACTTATTATGATCAGTTTAGTTGTGGCCCTTTGCTTTTTGGGAGCATTCCTATGGGCCATTCGGAGTGGACAATATGAAGACGACTACGGTCCGAGCATCCGCATTCTCTTTGATGATAAACAGAAAAAGAAGGATGAAACACTCCAATCAAACAAACAAGCGAATTAATTACTCAACCCTCACCATAGCAACAATTTGAATATGGAACTTGAACAGTTTTCTTACGACAACAAGATTGTAAAGAAGTTTATTCTTGCAACAATCATTTGGGGAGTCATCGGCATGATCGTTGGACTTCTCGCTGCTTGCCAACTTGTTTGGCCTGATCTGAACCTCGCCTCTTGGTTGAGCTTCGGTCGAATTCGTCCACTGCACACCAATGCAGTGATTTTTGCATTTGTAGGAAACGGTATTTTCGCCGGGGTCTACTACTCCCTTCAACGTTTGATGAAGGCGAGAATGTGGAGCGATGTGTTGAGTAACCTCAACTTTTGGGGTTGGCAGTTGATCATCGTTTCGGCTGTACTTACCCTTCCTCTCGGATACACCAGTGGTAAGGAATACGCCGAGTTGGAGTGGCCAATTGATATCGCCATCACCATCATTTGGGTGGTTTTCGGTTGGAACATGTTCGCCACCATCTTAAAAAGACGAGTGAAACACCTTTATGTAGCAGTTTGGTTCTACATCGCCACCTTCGTAACGGTTGCAGTGCTTCACTTGGTAAACTCCTTCGAATTCCCAATTCACTTCTTCAAGAGTTACTCCATGTACGCTGGAGTTCAAGATGCTTTGGTGCAATGGTGGTATGGACACAACGCGGTGGCCTTTTTCCTCACTACTCCGTACTTGGGATTGATGTATTACTTCGTTCCTAAAGCAGCGAACAGACCTGTTTACTCCTATCGTCTATCCATCATTCACTTCTGGGCTTTGATTTTCATTTACATCTGGGCCGGACCTCACCACTTGCTTTACACTGCACTTCCAGGTTGGGCACAGAGTCTGGGTGTTGTTTTCTCTGTAATGTTGATTGCTCCTTCTTGGGGAGGGATGTTGAACGGATTGCTTACGCTTCGTGGTGCTTGGGATAAAGTACGTGAAGATGTGGTACTGAAATTTATGGTGGTTGCCATAACTTGTTATGGGATGTCCACTTTTGAAGGACCGATGATGTCGTTGAAATCAGTGAATGTCATCTCTCACTTTACAGACTGGACCATCGCTCACGTTCACATCGGTGGATTGGGATGGAACGGAATGCTCACTTTCGGTATGCTTTACTGGTTGGTTCCTAAGATTTTCAGAACCGAGCTTTTCTCTAAAAAAATGGCCAATGCACACTTCTGGATTGGAACCTTAGGAATCCTCTTGTATGCAATTCCACTCTACTGGGCTGGATTTACCCAAGGATTGATGTGGCAAGATTTTCAAGCTGACGGTACTTTGGCCAACAAAGACTTCCTCGAAACAGTAACCCAACTTCGTCCATTCTACATCATGCGTGCAGGCGGTGGATTGCTCTACCTCGTAGGTGCATTGATGATGACTTACAACCTTGCTCGAACGATGGTGATGGGTAAATTGCTTGCCAATGAACCAGCAGAAGCTCCAGCACTGCCGAAAATGAGTACTAAAAGAAAAGAAGGAGAATACTGGCACAGAGTTATTGAGCGCCGTCCACTTCAAATGTTGCTTCTCAGTTTGGTGATGATCCTCATCGGTGGTATTGTTGAAATGGTACCTACGTTCTTGGTTTCTTCTAACGTCCCAACGATTGCTAGCGTTCAACCTTATACTCCACTCGAATTGGAAGGTAGAGATATCTACATCCGTGAGGGTTGCTACAACTGTCACTCCCAAATGGTTCGTCCGCTCCGATTTGAAACTACCCGTTACGGCGAGTACTCCAAAGCAGGAGAGTTCGTTTACGATCACCCTTTCCAATGGGGATCAAAAAGAACTGGTCCGGATTTGCACCGAGAAGGTCGTGGAAACAAACAGAATCGTCCAGATTCATGGCACTACCTCCACATGGAGAACCCAACGGACATTTCACCGGGTTCCATCATGCCAGCCTACCCATGGTTGATCAGTGACGATTTGGACAGAAGCCACACAGAAACCAAAATCTCTGCAATGCGCTCCATGGGTGTTCCTTATGCTGAAGGTTTTGAAGCTGAGGTTGCTGAAAACATGGACGAACAAGGAAAAGAGATCGCTACCAACATCTTGAAAGACCTTCAAGCAGATGATTTCGATGAGAACAGTGTGGCTACGCTTCAACAAAAAGAAATCGTTGCCCTCATTGCTTACTTGCAAAGACTCGGTTCTGATATCCACGCTGGTACTGAAGAACTACTCACGGGAACAAGTCCTGAAGAAGTCGAAGAATAAAATAGCTCAGTTACTGACAATTAAAGAAAAAGATCATGTTAAAATTCATATCACACCACATGTCATCGATCGATGGAATCTCCATTTACCCCATCATCTCGCTGAGCATATTTGTAGGGTTCTTCGTCGCATTGCTCATTTGGGCAGTACGATCTGACAAGAAGAAGATTCAAGAAATCGCACAGATTCCGCTCGACTAAATACTCCTTAAAACAACAACTCGATAAACACCAACATCATGGATCCACAAATCATCTTTTGGTTTTTGATTTTCACAACTTTCCTCGAAGTGATGGCCATCGTCGTGCTGGGTAGAACCATCAAGTCGATTCTCAAGAGCGAACTCTTTAGAAGCAAAATGGCAAAAGTTAATGCTCGCGCAAAAGCGGCAGATGAGGCTACAAAAAACATGGGCTCTATTGGGGCTGGAATCATCCTCGCTCTCTTGGGCTTCCTGATGCCTGAAATGGCAATGGCTGCGGCTGAAGGGGCTGATCTTTCTAGCGAAGCAGGCAATGCTCTTCAAGTCAATGTAACAGACAACCTCTTGTATGTTCTGCTCACACTTAATGTTCTTCTCGCTGGAGTGGTGATTTACTTCAGACAACTCTTGCAATCACTTCTTACCATCGACAAGGTGAAGGTTGAGAAGACCGTGAAAGTGGAAGATCCTGCTGAACGCCCAATGGCCAAAATCATGCACATTCTTACGGATGCTGCTCCTTTGGACCAAGAAGAAACGGTGGCTACCGATCACGAGTATGATGGAATTCGGGAGTTGGACAACAACCTCCCACCCTGGTGGAAATGGGGTTTCTATGTGTCGATTGTTGTTGGAGTTATCTACCTCATCCACTTCCATGTGTTAGAAACGGGTGAGCTTCAAATCGAAGAATACCACTCTGAAATGAAAAGAGCAGACGCAGAGGTACAAGCTTATCTCGCAGCTCAAAAAATGAATGTGGACGAATCCAATGTGGTACTCTTGAACGAAGCTGGTGCTTTGAAACGTGGTAAAGGTCTCTTCGTGCAGTACTGTGAAGTTTGCCACGGTGCCTCAGGAGAAGGGAAAGTTGGACCTAACCTCACGGATCAATACTGGATTTATGGTGGTGATATCGCCGATGTTTTCAAAACAATCAAGTATGGAGCGAAAAACGGAATGAAAAGTTGGAAAGATGAACTGAATCCCATTCAAATTCAAGAAGTGAGCTCATTCATCAACACACTTCAAGGTACGGAACCAGATAACCCTAAGGCGCCTCAAGGAGAACTTTATGTGCCTGATATGCAAGACTTGGACACCCCGCAAGCAGACAGTACCACTGTTTCTATGCTACAATAAGACCAAAAACAATAAATCCCGTTTCAAAAGCAATCATTGAACCGAAAGATGGAAGAGAACAACACATACAGAGACCAACTGAGTACCGTTGATAGCAAGGGTAAACGGGTTTGGGTGTTTCCAAAAAAACCTTGGGGTTGGTGGTACAACAAAAGAAAATATTTGAGCTATGTGCTTTTAGCTTTTCTTTTCGCCGGACCTTTTCTCCGGATCAATGGTCAGCCCCTACTTATGCTGAACATCTTGGAACGTCACTTTGTGATTCTGGGCCAAACTTTTCACCCTCAAGATTTCCACTTGTTCGCTTTGGCGATGATCACGCTGGTGGTATTTATTATCCTGTTTACGGTGGTCTTTGGCCGACTCTTCTGCGGTTGGGTTTGTCCGCAAACCATTTTTATGGAGATGGTGTTTCGCCGCATCGAATATTGGATTGAGGGCGACTGGAAAGATCAGATGCGTTTGAAGAAAGCACCTTGGAACCGAGAAAAAATTCTTAAAAAAGGTTCTAAAAATCTCATTTTTTGGTTGATCTCTTTCCTCATTGCGAATACTTTTTTGGCATACATCATCGGTTCCGAAGCCCTCATAGAGATTGTTACGAGTCCGGTTACAGAACACTTCGGTGGTTTTGTCGCTATTGCCATCTTCACAACGGTGTTCTTCGCTGTGTTCAGCTTGGCCCGTGAACAGGTTTGTACTTTCATCTGTCCTTACGGTCGTTTACAGTCCGTACTGCTCGATAAAAACTCTCTCGTAGTGGCTTACGACCACATCCGTGGCGAAAACCGTGGAAAGATTCGTAAAAATGAAGACCGACAGGCTGCGGAAAAAGGAGATTGTATTGACTGTAATTTGTGCGTGAATGTTTGTCCAACGGGAATTGACATCAGAAACGGTACGCAGCTGGAATGCATCAACTGCACGGCATGCATTGATGCTTGTGACCACATGATGGAGAAAGTGGGGATGGAAAAAGGTTTGGTTCGTTTTGCTTCGAGTGAAACCATCGAGAAAAAGACAAAATTCACCCTTACGGGAAGAGCGAAAGCTTATAGTATGGTTTTGCTTGGATTGCTCGTTTTGATGTCCGCTCTTCTCATAACAAGAACAGACATTGAAGCCACAGTGCTAAGAACCAGAGGAACGTTGTTCACAAAAATGGATGATGTGACTTATAGCAATATTTATGATATCGCAGTAGTGAACAAAACAAATGAAGAAGCTCCTATCCATTTGGAAATCCTTGAAGGGAACGCAGAAATTTCCATGATTGGAAATGAACTCTTAATCGAAGCGAGAGGAGAACACACCGGTAAATTCATGATCCTGATGAAAAAGGACCAAATGAAGAGCGGTAAGAACGAGCTGAAAATCGGCGTGTTCAATAATAACCAGTTGGAAGAGACCATCTCAACCACCTTTATCGGACCGATATAATGAAATTGAATTGGGGAACAGGTATCGCTGCGGCAATTATCGCATTCATGATTTTTATCTTGTTTATGGTCTTCAAAGCGAGCATGACAAGTACGGACTTGTACGCGGAAGATTACTACCAACAAGAGCTCGATTATGAAACACGCATTACTGCTAAAAAGAACAGTATGGGTGTTGAAGATGGTGTTATACTTGAACTGAAAGGAGATGTATTGAGCATTACCTTCCCTCCGGAGGTAGATTCAAGTATCATGGAAGGCTCTGTGCACTTTTACCGTCCAGATGATGCACGCTTTGATCAGCGCTTTCCTTTAACAAAAGGCACTTACGAGCAAAAAATTCCCTTGGAAAAATTAGCTCCTGGCAATTATCAAATCAAAATGAGTTGGACGGAAGGAACGAAACCCTTCTATACCGAAAAATCATTTTTCATCCCCGTAAAATAAAAGAGACATTATGAGTTTTGTTTGGAGTGCTTTAGTCATTGGGATTGTGGGAAACCTGCATTGTTTAGGCATGTGTGGACCCATTGCGCTTGCCCTCCCGATTGCTCAAAAAAGCCCTTCGGACAAGCTGTTCTCTATTGCTCTCTATAACGGTGGGCGCATTTTAACTTATGCTGTTTTGGGATTGATTTTAGGAAGTATTGGCGAAGGACTCTCACTCTTGGGAGTTTCTCAGTACCTCTCCATCGTTTTTGGCTTTTTGATGCTGTTCTTTGGAGTTCTCAGTTTGTTAAAATTGAAAAATCCATTTCAAAGCAATGCACTGCTTAGCTCCTACTCCGATTTGAAACGCGCTTTTTCAAAACAGTTGAAGAAAAGAAACAATGCAGCCTTCTTTACCATGGGCTTGCTCAATGGACTGCTCCCCTGTGGGTTGATTTATGTTGCGCTCGCAGGTGCTTTGGCTTCCGGCGGACTCCAACATTCCGTGCTTTTTATGATTCTATTCGGACTAGGAACACTTCCCGCCATGCTTGCTCTGCCGCTATTCAGTGCGCGCATCCAACCGCTATTAGGTTTGAAATGGAAGCTGGCCATTCCTGTGTTGACCATTTGCTTCGGATTGTTGATGGTGCTGAGAGGTAGTAACCTCGGCATTCCTTACATCAGCCCAAAAGCAAATACGGAACAGGTAAACGCTCAATTCAAATGCCACTAGCCATGATGTCCTCTATTTGCAATAGCGTAATTGTAGGTCCGATCAAAAGCAGGAGAAACGGAAGAACTTTGGTGATCAACCTTATGTCTTCTTGCAGTCGGCGATGCATTTTCAATTGTGACACTTGCGCCTACTTCAAAGATGCTCTAGATGAGAATACGTCCCTACCTGAACCTTACACCGTAGTTGAAGCATTGATGAAGAGTTTGCAAACGGAGATCAACGCTGGCCGAAAAGTGGAGAACATCTGCTTTGCCGGTACTGGTGAACCTAGTTTGCACCCCAAATTTCCTGAGATTATGGAAGACGTGGTGCTGATTCGAAACCTACTTACTCCAGACACGCACATTTCTTTGGTCACCAACGCTAAAGGAATCCAACGAAGTGAGGTAATGAAGACGATGATGAAAGTCAATCATTTCATTTTTAAGTATGATCCGCATGAGCAAGAAATGGACGACAACAGCCTCATCAGCAGAATCTCTCAACTTAAATCTCACTTGAAAGGAGAATTCTCCATTCAGAGTATTTTTTATGACGAACATTATCGCGGGAATGGAAAAGGCAATGCACGTGCAGAACAAGTCGCTCGTTGGGCAACTCAGATCGCTCGCTTGAATCCTATTGAGGTGGTGCTTTATGAAGCAAATGGTGACGTCTTGCTTCAGAAAAGATCCAATGTGAACATCTTAGAGAAAGCTGCAGAGAAGCTCCAATCATTCAAAATAAAAACCCGATTGGCTCAGAACGAGCTCGATCCCCTTGTTTAAAGTTCAATATGGCGCTGACTGATTCCACAAAGCTAATTTCAAAGTACAATGTTCCTGGGCCTCGATACACCAGTTATCCGACGGTTCCTCATTGGGAGAGTGATGAAAGCTTCCCTACCCTATGGCCAAGCTTGGTGAAACAATTTCAAGAAGAGCAGCAAAAGGAAGGAATGAGCATTTACATCCACTTGCCCTTCTGTGAATCGCTGTGTACCTTCTGCGGTTGTCATAAGCACATCACCAAAAGGCACGAAATGGAAGAACCTTACATCGCGGCTTTGAAAAAAGAGTGGCTGCTGTACTTGGACCTCTTTCAGAAGAAACCCCTACTCAAAGAATTGCACCTCGGGGGAGGTACGCCTACCTTCTTCAGCCCCGAAAACCTCAGCGATCTTTTGAATTTTATCCTCTCAAGCTGTGAGGTTTCGCCCAACGTGGAACTGGGCTTTGAAGGACACCCCAACAATACTCGAGCAGAACATCTTGAAGAACTTGCCAAGCTCGGTTTCACGAGAGTAAGCTATGGTGTTCAGGATTACTCCGAAGAAGTACAAAAAGTGATTCGCCGTTTCCAAAGTTTCGATACGGTAAAGACGGCGCACCTTGCCGCACAGGAAGCAGGCTACACCAGCATCAGCCATGATCTCGTTTTTGGTCTTCCAAAGCAGGGACTAACAGACATCAAAAACAGCATTGAACTAACTTTGAGCCTGCGTCCTGAAAGAATCAGTCTGTACAGCTACGCCCATGTCCCATGGATTCCAGGTTTGGGTCAGCGCGCCTACGATGAGTCTGACTTACCTCAACCGGAAGAGAAAAGAGCGCTTTACGAAACAGCAAAAGGGATGTTACTTGATGCCGGTTATGTGGAAGTGGGAATGGATCACTTTGCCTTACCAAGCGACTCCTTGGCCATAGCTTTAAAGAACAAGGCACTTCACAGAAACTTCATGGGCTACACCACCAACACCAACCGCTTGATGATTGGTCTAGGGATGTCTGCCATTAGCGATGTTTGGGGTGGATTTGCTCAGAATGTGAAAAGTGTGAAGGAGTATGAAGAACTGGTTCATTCTGGAATTATCCCCGTTTTTCGCGGACACCAGCACAGCCAGGAAGATCTCGAACTTCGCACCATTATTTTGGACATTATTTGTCACTTCAAGGCAACATGGAGCAATGAATTCGAGCAAAAGCCCTTCTTCAAAACCATTCAATCCAAACTTCAAGAACTCATTGAAGATGGCTTGTGTGAATTGAAAACAGGAGAGCTCATCGTCCTTCCAGAAGGAGAAGCTTTTGTGCGCAACATTTGCATGTGTTTTGACGCCCATCTCAATGCAAAACGGGAACAATCCCAACGATTTAGCAAAACCATCTGATATTTCAAGAAGAGCACGTATCTTTTCCATCATGAAAAAGTACTTTGTCCTTCTCGCTTCGTGCACACTCCTCTTCTTCTCTTGTTCAGAAAAAACAAGAGATGTTACCCCCATGGATGAGACAAGCTCGTCTTCCTGTAAAGAATACCTCAGTTACACCGATTCCCTTCTTAAAAATACGGGCGGTGTTAAAATGGTTCCTATCGAAACGGACAAAGGAACATTTCAGGTATGGACCAAGCAAGTGGGCAATGCTCCAAAAATGCGGGTGCTGCTCTTGCATGGAGGTCCGGGACTCACTCATGAGCTTTTTGAGTGCTTTGAGAGTTACTTTCCGCAAGCAGGGATTGAATTTATTTATTACGACCAATTGGGAAGTTATTACAGCGATCAACCTCAAGATACTTCACTTTGGCAGTTGGATCGTTTTGTAGAAGAGGTAGAACAAGTGCGCATTGCCTTGAACTTGAATGAAGATAATTTCTATCTCTATGGCCAGAGCTGGGGCGGGATTCTCGGACTCCAATATGCCCTAAAGTACCAGGAAAACATGAAAGGTTTGATTGTATCCAACATGGTTCCTTCCCTTCCTGAATATCAAGACTACTCCGCTGAGGTACTTGCACCAATGTTGGACCCGGAGGTACAAGCCGAAATACAGGCCTTAGAAGATGCTGGAGATTATTCCAACCCGAGGTATGCGGAATTGGTGAGCGAGCATTATTATACAGAACACATTTTGAGAAGGCCTTTGGATGAATGGCCAGAGCCGGTCAACCGCTCGTTTAATCACATCAATGCAGTTGTGTACAACCACATGCAGGGTCCGTCTGAATTTGGCATCAAAGGCGATGCGAATTTGAAAACTTGGGATGTGAAGCCAGATGTACACAAAATCGAAGTTCCGATACTCAGCATTGGGGCGAAGCACGACACCATGGATCCCGAACAAATGAAGTGGCTCGCCGAAAATGTTCAAAACGGCACCTACCTCTTCTGCCCCACTGGTTCACATTTGAGCCAGTACGACAACCCTGAAGTTTACTTCAAAGGCTTGATCGATTTTATCCTTGAAGTGAATGATGAGCACCATACTGTTGCAGATGGAGAGTAACTACTTTGTTTTGATGATGCTCCACATGTGGACCGTCCTCATAGCCTTCTTCTTGGGCACCATTGTTCTCCTCATGAAAAAAGGAACGCCTCTTCACAAACGTTTGGGGTGGATATACATGGTTTTGATGTTCTTCACTGCCGCCGTAAGTGTATTTCTCGAAGCGCGCGTTGGTCCGCAATTCTTGGGTCATTTCGGGTGGATTCACCTTTTGAGTTTGCTCACCCTATACACGGTTCCGAGTTCCATCATTCACGTTCGTAAGAAAAGAATCAAGGCGCATCGAAGAGGCATGCTCATTCTGTATTTCGCGGGGATTATCGTGGCTGGAATCTTCACCTTTGCTCCTGGAAGGTATTTGCACGACTTATTTTTTGGTGGGTGAATGGCTCAATTCATCACCACAAAACGAGCATAAGCTACAAATCCGTTCTTTTTGACTTGAAGGAGGTAGTTTCCCGGACGAAGGTCTCCAATGAACACCTGCTCAATGCTCGAAGATCCAGATTGTACTACTCCACCCGTAATATTCATGACTTGGTAATCAAAGTCGCTCATCAGAAAGCCAAAACTCTCTACATGAAGGAATTGGTTGGATTGAATAGGATTGGGATAAACCACGATGTTGTCTCCCAAGAGTGATTCCATCATCCTCCCTATTTTTTCGGGTCTACGAATCACAAAGGATCTGAGACTCTCAACGGAATTTTCCCAATTGGCGCGATTCTGCGGATAGCTCCATCTTGCGATGTGTTCTTCAATGTGAGGTACGATTTGAGCTTCGGTTTCATCGATCATGCCTAATAATGTTGAACTGCTCAAAGGATCTGAAACAAGATTCATCATGAGTTGGCCAAATTGCTCACGAATTTGAGGGTTGCGAAGGAGAGTCGATAAAAATATCGAGTGTTCGTTAGGGTTCAGTTCAGGATAGAATCGTCCCAAACTCTCATGCCGGAACTCGTTAAAACAAGCATCACAATCGAAGAAAAAATACCGAAGTCGCTCCCCTTCGATCGGACTGGTCCAAGCTTTCATGTTCTTTTGTGGCCAATCCCAATTCGCCATGTAGATCTGAACGGCGTTGTACACCAAAAGAGCATCCAAATCCACACGTTCTCTGATCCATTCGAGGTTTTCATCGTCTAAAGCGGGATGATCTCGAACGTAAGCAATGATTTCATGATAGCTCAAAGAAGTACTCTCTGTTCCGTCCAACAACTCTACATTATCGTCATCCACACCATAATAGGTCTCGGGATAATGATCGTCCATGCTGTCCTGTAGAGTGTAAATTCCCCAGTATTCACCATTGAGGAAAAGAATGGCTTGCTTGCTGTTGGGGGCATCGATGTCCAGCCCTTTCACCGCATTCATCGCCAAGTGATCGGTCATCATGCTTCGAATAAAATCGTTGTGGTGTCCACGAATGTTGATCCGTTTGAGCACATTGGGGCCATCCTCAAAAAAGACATTGGGCAACTTGCTTCTCCCATATTCTTCTCGCGCATAAATTTTGAAGGACTTCTGAGGTGACCAGCGGCTCGACTTCCCTCGAATGCGCACACCTACATTTTGCTGAAGCTTCAGATCGTTGTTTTCAAAGTAGTGAACACTTGCATCTCGCTCCCAATCTCTTCCTTGGAAGCCAAAATTAAAGCCCGTAGATCCAAAATCATAAATCCCTTCAGCGCCGAAGAGGGCATCTCTTTGGGTACTGATGCTGATGATTGGCAGCTCGTATTTGGACCCCACTTCGCCACCAATAAAGTAAACATCTCTTTGAACATCACTTACCGGACAAGCTTCTTGGAACCCCTGTATCTGAAGGACATGAGCTGTTTGAATGGTTCCTTGAGGTGGAATAAATTCTCCTGAAGCTGGAATGTAGCTGAGTTCAGCAACTGGAGTTTGTTCTGTTAAAACAATGCCCTCTTCAGGAAAAATTTCTCCTCTTCCCTCCAAGTTTTGTCCCTCCATACTGTGAACCACGTACTGATCAGGCCAATCGGGATCGGTCAATTCCAAATGAACCTCCTCTCCATAGAAACCGGATGCATGGCTCGTTTCAACATTCATCGGTAAAAAGAGCAACTCTTCTCCTCCGTTTTCAGTTCCAAAAGAAGGGATGGCAAAATGAACTTCTTGAAATAAGCCATTGATACCATAGCTTCTGCCCTCAGGTACACATTGGTGTTTCAATCGACTTGAATCGCCCTCGAAATGAAGACTAAAATGCGATCTACTTGGATCAAACATGCTTTGGTGCACAAGCAGTTTACGTTCGCTAGAAGGATAGTTTTCTACGCTGAAAGTAAAATATTCCCCCGGCTGTAGTTGCAGGTTCGCTGCCGAGTAGAGTACTTCATCCTTCCACTTCAGAACGGCACCTTGAATGTTCAAGGCTTCATCTCCAATATTCTGAATTTCAAACCAGCTTGGCCAATCATGAAAGCCCGTGGTTTCCCCGTATTCCGTCAAACGCAAATCCTGAGAGTGCAGGCTTGAACTCATCAACACGAAAGTAAAAAGGAATATGGTGAAGAGAATTCTCATCGACCCAATTGAAGATAAACGGCAAACATAAGAGCGATCCGATCGTCTTTGATTTTGTATTCATCTCCAAAATCAGGAGTGAATTCCAAAATTGCAGGCTGACGAGATAAGGACACACTGGGCATCATTGCCCAATCTTTTCCAAGATCGAATTTCCATTGGGCTCCAAGTTCGAAGTAGAAACCTCCTTCGAGTTCATATTCGTCGCTCTCGATTTCAAACTCTCCCTTTCCGGAAGAGTAACCAAAAGTAGTCAACAAGCCCAAAGCTTTGTTTGGATCATTCACCCACCTGAACTGAACTGCCAATGGAAAAAAGACATCTTTATCGAACTGGTTCACCCCTAAGATGAGTGCTACATCATGCTTCTGTAGGAATGATCTCTGGAGTCCGAAACGGGCCATTCCACCACTTAAATAATTAAATTGATTTGGAGAAAAACTCCCTCCACTCAAAAAGCCGCCTCCAATAACTGGACGCAATTCGCCCCCCTTGGCTCCTTGGCTCAACAGTGGTTTCGTGAGTAGCAAAAAAGCGCTACAAAGGACAATATAGTAGAGAGGTCTCATTACTGACTAAGTCTGTGTCAAAGGTAACTTTTGGTCAGCAGTTGGAATGGGAAAATCTGTTAAACAAACGAAAAAGGGTTGGAACACCATCCAACCCCTTTAAACACAAATAAATGTGTTGCGATTTCAGTTCACCATCCTCTATCGCAAGACGAAAATACTATGCTTCATCCGAAGCCCAATCAAACTTTCGATGGATGGTTGTTTTTTCACGTTATTCGGGAGTTCATGCGCTTTTATCTCTGAGATGCAACAATAATCCTTGTTTATGTGCTCTTGAAACGGGCAAAGAATAATCGCCTATGATGATCTCATTTTTCAAGAAATCGACCACTTGGTTGACGTTGCAAATAAAGCTTCTATGAACTCGAACAAAACGACCATCCTCCTCCAAAGTTTCCTGCATCTTTTTTAAGGTAGAGTGAACGACTAATCGTCCTGCCTTGGTGCGAATATTCACATAGTCCTTCATGCTTTCGATATAAAGAATGTCAGTATACTCTACACGAGTGAGTTTTCCGTCAGTTTTAACGTAAATGTATCCTTCCTCTGCTCCATTGCTTTGTTTTAATTCTTCCAAATCGAGTACTTTTTGAACCGCTTCTTGAAAACGGCTCGACTTGATGGGTTTAGAAATAAAATCCACAGCCTTCACTTCAAAGGCATCAAAGGCATAGCTCTTGTGCGATGTTGTGAAGATCACGTTGGGAGCGGACTCTAAAGATTTCAGTAATTGAAAGCCGTTGAGGTCGGGCATCTCAACATCAAGAAAAACAAGATCCACGTGGTTGTGCTTTAAGTAATGCAAGGCATCCTTCGCATTTTCGAAGGCGCAGTCAAATTCAATATTCTCGTGCGTTTGGCAAAGATGCTTCACGGAAGCTCTGGCCATGGTTTCGTCATCAACAACGATACATCTGAGTTTCATAAGCTAGGGTGTTGGTGGTTAGAGAGATTTTAAAGGTTATTGGGCACTCGTTGCGATGTAGTTTTTCATTCGTGCTACTTCAACAGCGGTCATATACATGATTTGTGGTAATCTGGACTCAATGCTCTGAAAGGCATTTTCTTTGTCTTGATCTACCGCTGTTTTTCGTTGAGTGAGGATATTCAAAAATTCATTGAAGCGGCAAATCCCAATCATCCGAAAGAGCGGTTTTAGATTGTGTGCAGCGTGGTAAACTTGGTCTCCGTCTTTATCGCGCATCCCACAAGTGAGTTCTTCCCACTTTTTTGGAAATGCAGATCTGAATATTTCAAAAAGCTCAATGGTATGAGGTAGTCCGCCGATATAAAAACCATGTAAATCGCTGGCCTCAAAGAAGGTAGAGAACACAAAATCATGTGGCTTAAAATTGATGGTTACATCCTGAGAAGAGTAGCCGCGATCTTTCATTTCTTTAACGCGAGCGCTCAAAGCGTTGGCATAGTTGGCGTGCATTTTCATAGCATTGTTTAAAGAGGTTGTGTGATATTACGGAACAAAAAGAGGAAAGGTTTCGTCCGTATGCTTCCCTGTTCGTAGGACATTTCCGAAGCTTCAAAACGTACTCATATTGTCACGTTCATAACTTCCTACTTTTCAACTTCGAATGCTGGTGCTCCCCCTAGTATCTTTACTCCATGAAATTTTTCGCGCTACTTTTTTGGTGCTTGATCCCTTTGGCCGCGATTGCACAACACAGTGCTACGGAAGTCTCTCAACGCTGGCAACCCGATGTCAACTCTTGGTTTCATCAAAGCATTACAAAACGCTTGCCTCAAAATCCTGCTTGTCCTCCCCCATTCAAAGACATCATCGCAAGTAAAAGTCCATTTGAAATTGCACTAGAAGCACTTCCCCTGAACCCTGAGAAAGAAAACGAATACATTGAATTGCTTTTAAACCAAAACTGCCAGCGTTTTCTAGAAATACAGTCTTTGGCTGATGTTTATTTCCCACTCTTGCATAAACATCTCGAGCGCGTAGGCATGGATCGAGATTATGCTTTTTTAACCATGGTGTTGAGCGGACTAAACCCTTCTTTTAGAAACAACAAAGACCAAGCAGGACTCTGGGCCTTGGATTTCGTGCGGGCAAAAAGACAAGGTCTTCGAGTTGATCAGAACATCGACGAACGCAGAGCTCCTTCCATTGCTACGGAGTCGGCTACTGAGCTACTTCGGGCTTATTTTGATGTATTCGAGGAAAGTCACATCAAAACCATCGCCGCTTTTGTGAAAGGTGCGAAGTGGACCAATGCTCGAACTGAGGCTGAAATTCTTCTCGACCCAGAAATGATCAATGTTTTTCGCGCTTTGAAGGTGTGTATTCGATTGAGAGAAAACTTTGAAAGAGAGAACCAACTTGTTTTTTGGTTGAATGAATTCAATGCTTTTGACGCCATCCCCATCACTGATACCATTCATAAAGAAGCCTTGATTTCCATCCTTCAACTTGAGAAAAACACCTTCAATAGCATGAATCCTGCGTACATCGGTCAGCTCATCCCTGGACCATACCGAGCAGTTCCATTAATCATTCCTGTGGAAAAAATGGAGCTTTTCAAACAACGAGCAGATTCGCTTTATGCTTGGAAACCAACCGTTAAAAAACCCAGTCCGCCGCCCGCTCCCAAAGGAGAAGAGAACGAATACATCGTTCAAAGTGGAGATGTCCTGGGAAAAATTGCAGGAAAGTTTGGAGTTCGCGTAAGTCAAATCATGGATTGGAATCAGCTCCGAAGTGATCGCATTGATGTTGGACAAAGATTGCTCATCTATGCCATCACAAAACCTGAAACGAAGAAAAACAAAAACAAATCAGAAGACCGAGAAGCATCTACTTCTGATGTTTCATTGAGCCCGGCTGCAAAAGAAAGCGTTTACACCGTTAAAAGTGGAGATAGTCTTTGGTTGATTGCCCAGAAATACCCCGGTGTTTCCGCTGATGACATCATGAAATGGAACAAGATCAGTACTGATATCCGTCCAGGACAAAAACTCATTATTCGTCAAAAACCATGAGTACAATTTCACCCTTTACTACCTTTTTATGTCTCTTCATCGTAGGTGCAGCCTCTTTCGCCATTGCAAGCGTTTGGCCAAAAGAAGGCATTCAAATTGGCGATGATTTTGAGCTGAAATTTGCTCAGGTGGAAGACTTTCAACCCTTCAAAAAGAAAAAAAAGAAGCTTGATGTGAATGCACTATTGAGCAGCTATCACACAGATGAAGACAGCCCAGAAGATAGCAGCAGCGTAAAAAGCAAAAGTGCCCCTAGCGCCAAAGAAATGCGTCTGGACTCTATCGAAACAGCAAGGTTGAAAGCCATCGAAGTTCAAAAAGCCTTGGAACGTTTAAAAATTCAAGTTCCAAAAGGAGAAACTTCCTTTTTTGCCCCCTTGTTTGAAGCGCTAGAGAATAGCGACAAAGAGCTCGTGGACATCTTGCACTATGGCGATTCGCAAATTGAAACCGACCGCATTACCAATATCTTGAGAAAACACTGGCAAGGCAAATGGGGAGGAAAAGGTCCCGGACTCGTTCCCGTTGTTGAAGTTGTGCCCTCTTCCGCCATCAAACAAAAAGAAAAACAATCCTTTGAGCGCTTCACCCTCTATGGAAAAACCGATGAACGCATCGAACATAAAAGGTATGGCTTGCTCGCCGCCTTTGCTCAAGCAATGAGCATTGAAGACAGCTCAGCTTTCGTCACCTTTGAACCTTCCCGATTGGGCTATTCCAATACACGAAGCTTTCAACGTGCTGGGATTTTTTACGGACACACTCCAGCCCCAGGAAGAGTTAACTACTGGCTGAACGACAGCATTATAGCAAGCGATACCTTATTGGTTAGTGAAGAGTTGAAATACAAGAATATTGGCTTCAATGAAAAGGTGAAAAACTTCAAAATCGAAGTCCTCGGAAGTGCTTCTCCTGAGTTCTATGCCGTGAATTTCGGTTCGTACAAAGGAGTTCAAGTACACAACATCCCCATGAGAGGAAGCTCGGGAACCTTGTTCAAGAAAATCGATCAAGAACAACTCGCTCAGCACTACAAGCAATTGAACCCAAGACTCGTTTTGCTTCAGTATGGTGGGAATAGTGTGCCTTACGTGAAAGACAGTACCCAAGCTAAGAACTACGGGAGGTGGTTTGCATCACAAATCGTTCGTCTTAAAAGCCTGATGCCTGAAGCAACATTCGTAGTAATAGGTCCTTCAGATATGGCCAAAAAAGTGGACGATGAATTTATCACCTACCCCTATCTCACCGTCGTTCGCGACGCACTCAAGGAAGCTGCACTCAGTAACGGATGTGGATTTTGGGACATCTATGAAGTGATGGGAGGAGAAAATTCCATGGAAAGTTGGGTAAACGCCGATCCGCCACTAGCTGGAAAAGATTACGTTCACTTCACCTCGAAGGGAGCTAAGGAAATTGGAGAACTCTTCAATCAATCCTTCATGAAAGAATACAATCAGTGGAAACAGCGAAAGGGTGAGCAATAGAATGAGAAACATTGGAATTACCGGATTGATTAGCAGCCTCGTCGTGCTTACCGTTATTTTTGCTTTTCGCGAAGAAGAACAAAAACCACAGCTCAGCTACGACCCGCTTCCCTTACCTCTTCCCCATTATGAATTTCTGAACCTCGCTGAAAACGTGCTGCACTTCCCGCAGCATTCGAACTCCTATGATGATGTTTGGGAAAGCTTGGATCGAGCATTGTTTGAAGACAGCGCCAGTTTCAACATCGTTCACATGGGAGGCAGCCATGTTCAAGCGGGTGTTTTGAGCGAACGATTGCGGGAGCATTTTCAGAACATCTCTCCGGGGATGGACGCGAAACGTGGACTCTTTTTCCCCTTTAAATTGGCCAAAACCAACGGACCATCCAACCTCAGATTTGAACGCATCGGGGAATGGGATGCCCAACGATGTGCCCATAGCAGACACGATGCTATTTGGGGAATGTGTGGCATGGAAGTGAGCAGTGTTTCTGATACTTGCGGACTCGATCTCTACGCCATTCGAACAGACAGTAGTCGCTATGGCTTTCATTCCTTCACCCTCATTCACAGCATTGAAATTCAGGCCGACCAAAGTTTGCTTAAGGCCGATCGCATTGAAGTGGACAGCACATTGAGAACCACGACGTACTATTGGAACAGCCCACAAGACAGTCTTGCTCTGAGGTTTTATCCTCAAGATGGAGAAGAAGTGAAGATCTTTGGAGGACTCCTGGACCATGAGAAAGGCGGCATCGCTTATCACGAAATTGGCGTCAATGGAGCCAGCACCAAAAGCTACTTGAGATGTGAAAAAATGCCCAAGGAATTGGAGCTACTGCAAGCTGACCTTGTGGTCTTTGGCATCGGCATCAACGACGCATACATGAGTAAAAACGACTTTGACAAGGAGGACTTCAAATTGCGTTATAAAGCCATTGCAGAGCAGTTTCGCGCCGTTAAAGAAAACGTACAGTTCTTGTGGATCACCAATAACGACAGTTACTATCGAAGACGTTACCCCAATAAAAACGCCTTTGCTGTTCAAGAGGTCATGTATGAGCTTGCCGAAGAATATGGAGGAGCCGTTTACGATCTTTTTGAAGTCATGGGCGGACTCGGAAGCATCTCGGATTGGGAGAGCGCTGGATTGGCCAAAGCAGATAAAATTCACTTTTCTCGGGAAGGCTATGTTTTGCAGGCCGACATGATGTTTGAAGCCATCCGCCAATCGTACGGAAAGCACCTCGAAGAAAAATACCTGACCAACAATATCAAATGAGCATGAGTCTATTGGAAATATCTTGGGAAACCATCAAACCCGTCATCTTTTTCGATAAAAGCTCGCCGTTGATCTTTACCAACCTGCTGTTCTGGTACTTCTTTGCCTTTGTGCTTTTGGGTTACAGTCTTGTGCACAAACACACCGCCGTGCGCAATGGCTTCCTGTTTTTGGTCAGCATCTACTTTTATTACAAAACATCAGAGTGGTTTTTCTACCTCCTGCTCTTTTCCACTGTTTCGGATTACTTTATTGGGAATGCCATTCATAAAAGCGAGAAAGTCATCGTGCGGAAATTATGGCTCGCGCTCAGCATCACCATCAATTTGCTCATCTTGATTTATTTCAAGTATGCCTACTTCTTTGCCGACAGTTTCAACAACCTCTTTGGAACCGAATTCCACCCCATCAACCACTTTGCACTGGTTTCGAATCAACTCTTTGGAACAGGTTTTCGATTTGAGACCATCGCATTGCCTGTGGGAATCAGTTTTTACACCTTTCAAACCATTTCCTACGCTGTCGACGTTTACCGAAAAGACGTTCGTCCGGTCAAAAACATCATTGATTTTGGCTTCTACGTTAGTTTCTTCCCCCAACTCGTTGCTGGTCCGATCGTACGTGCGGCCGACTTCGTTCCTCAGCTTTATCAGAAATACCAGCTTAGTAAAGCCACCTTTGGTCTCGCTCTATTTTGGATCTTGAACGGACTCTTGAAAAAACTCTTTTTGGCCGATTATCTCGCCTTGAACTTCATCGATCGGGTTTTTGCCGCACCGGGTTCCTACACTGGCTTTGAGAATTTAATGGCGCTTTATGGTTACAGCCTCCAAGTATATGCTGATTTCTCCGGTTATACCGACATCGCCATAGGGATTGCTTTATTGCTGGGCTTCTCCTTGCCTCAAAACTTCAATTCGCCGTACAAGGCAGACAGTGTGGGCAATTTTTGGAAACGCTGGCACATGAGTTTGAGTTCTTGGCTGAAGGATTACTTGTACATTCCTATGGGAGGAAATCGCGGTGGATCGCTATTCAGTTTCGTCTCATTGAGTTTCATTGTTGGCTTCATCTTTTTCATCTCAGGATCTTTTTGGGTATTGGGGCTAACTATTGGAATCTTAATATCAGCTTACATCCTAGGTAGATTTGTACCCTCTTTTGGAAAATGGAGCACCACGAACATCAACATGATGATGACCATGCTTCTCGGAGGATTGTGGCACGGCGCGAGCTGGAACTTCGTGATTTGGGGCGCGTTGAACGGTCTTGGACTTGTGGTTTTCAAGCTTTGGAACAAAGTGAGTCCGTGGAAAAACAAAGCGAAATGGTGGAACCGTGTTTGGGGAGTATTCCTCACCTTTAACTTCATCAGTTTCACAAGAATATGGTTTCGAAGCGGATCCAACAATTCTTGGGAAAACCTCGGAGAAGCTCACAACATCATGGAAGAGCTCTTTACCGCCAATACCATGTTGAATCAAATCGTTGGGAACATGGATTTGAGCATCGCTTGGGAAGTGATTGCTTCCTTCGCACCGGTATTCATCGTGATGGGATTGGGTTATGTGATCCACGTTTTGCCCTCCAAATGGAAAATGTGGTATCGTCAAACCTTCATCAGCTTGCCCATTCCTTTACAACTGGTCTGCACCTTCTTGGTATTACTGTTACTGTATCAGGTGATTACCGCAGATGCACAACCCTTCATTTACTTCCAGTTTTAAGCAAAAAAAAGCCCCGTTCATAACGAGGCTTAATATCATATCAATGCGAAACACTTGTTAGTCTTCCACTAGAATTTCTTGGGTGGTTGATTCTTGCTCAACTCCGCCATAAGCTGCGCAGGACTCTGCTGAGTAACAAGAAGTAAGAACAACACTCATCGTGAGTAATCCGAGGAACAACATAATGAGCTTCTGCAGTACCTCGTGGTACTTCTCTTCCGTAATATGCATCTTAAATTTGATTTAAAGTTAGATTCGTTATGCTCTATTCCTACGCAACGTCTCCACTTTTGGTTTCAATAAGGTGAGGAAAATACGACGTCATTTTAGAATTCACAAATTTTTTAGACGAGCAAAAGAGCTAATGCTCCGATTCCTAGCAGAAAAATAACGGTTTTACGTGTGCCCGAGCTAAAGGTCCGAGCCTTGGTTCGAATAGTAGCCATCTTGATCAGTTTTTAAAGTTTAAGCCATGTTTTAACAACATGGACCAATATTTACGAGTGGACTTACAAAAGGTTTCATTTTCAGTAAGATGCCCCAATCCTAGTTCCATTTTAGCACATTATCTATCCACCAAAAGGGCACAAAAGTATATTTTAACAGTACTATGTGTTGCATAGTACCTTCTTTTAGACATATATTTGCAATAAATAGAACGGAATGAACATAGAGAACACAAAAGCCCAAATGCGAAAAGGGGTCTTGGAATACTGCATTCTTTCCATTCTTGCGAAACAGGAAGCCTACCCTTCCGATATCATCGCAGCTTTGAAAGAAGCCAAGTTGATCATCGTAGAAGGAACACTTTATCCGCTCCTCACCCGCTTGAAGAATGCAGGCTTACTCCAATACCGCTGGGAAGAGTCCAGTTCCGGACCACCCCGCAAATACTATTCACTCACAGAAACTGGAAGCCTTTTCCTCAAGGAGCTCGACAAAACTTGGAATGAGCTCAGCAAGGCAGTAACACTCACGACTTCTAATTCGGCCAAATCATGAACAAAACCATCACCGCAAACATCGGAGGCTTTGCCTTCAACATCGATGAACAGGCCTATCAACTCCTGCTCAACTACCTTAAATCCATCGAAGCCGCATACGGTAATCAAGAAGGTGGAGACGAAATCATTGCTGATATCGAAGCGCGTATCGCCGAATTGTTTCAGGAAAAGCTGGACGACTCCAAGCAAATCATTACTTCTTCGGACGTGGATGATGTGATCGCCATCATGGGGAAACCGGAGCAATATGAGGTGGAAGGCGAAGATGATTTCAGAGCAGAGCAACAATCGGAAAAAAGAAGAAAACGTAAATTCTACAGAGATACCGAAGAGGGGATGATTGGTGGAGTGTGCTCAGGATTGAGTCATTACCTCGATTGGGACCCCATCTGGTTAAGAGGCATCTTCATTGCCCTCGTTCTCCTCGGATTTGCCGGCATCCCCATCTACATTCTCCTTTGGATTCTTCTCCCAGAAGCGCGAACTCGTGCGGAGAAATTACACATGAAAGGAGAGCAAATCAATGTCGAAAACATTTCGAAAAGCATCAACGATGAACTCAATAATGTGGGGGAATCCATCAAGGGTTTTGGCAAAAAGGCCGCCGAAAAGGGAGAACGTTTTAGCAAAACGGGCTCCAAGAAAGTGGCCGAAAACATAGAAAAAGTGGCGGGCGGACTCGTACATATCTTGCGTGTGCTCCTCGGTGGTGCAGCCCTGATCTTTGGTTTATTGATGTCGGTCTTCCTCATCGTAAGCTTGGTGGGGTTCCTCACGGCTACACCTATGGGAGACACCGCGAGTTACCAGTTTTTAAAAGACTTCATCTTCTTTGATCCCTTGATGTTGCTTTTCGCCACTATTGCCCTAACCATTTTGATTGGAGTGCCATTGTTGAGCGCCATATATTTGGGAATACGCCTCCTCCTTCGAACAGAGAACCGCGTAAAAGGTATTGGTCTCGCTCTATTCATCCTTTTCTTGGTTGGAATTGGATTCGCCATCACGGTGGCTGTTTCTCAAGGAACGAAATACAAGTCTGAAGCAAGCATCGAGGTAAGTTCCCAATTTCTGCCGCTTTCCAACGACTCCATTTTTGTAGTGCTCGAGAATGATCCCTATTTCCACAATCAAATCGTTTTGAGCGATGGGGATTATCAAGAGTTGATGAAAGTAGATCAAGATCGCATCGTCTATGGGTTCCCTGAGTTTCGAATCAACAGCACTTCCGATGATGAAGCCCGACTAAAAGTGGAGTTCTCGGTGAATGGAAGCACACGCTCCAATGCCTTAGAAATTGCTGATCGCATGGAGTACAACTATCGTTTCAAAGAGGATACGCTCTTCTTATCACCATTCTTCAGCGGTCAATTGGCAGATAAATACCGGGGGCATGAAGTTCAATTGGACCTCTACCTACCAGACAGTACCCAACTCATCCTTCCTCAAAACATCGAACGCATTACCCGAGGAAGAGCTGGATTTAAAAATCTTCACCCCAGAAATTTGCGTGGAAAAACGGTTCGCGTGCTTCTGAATGAAGTAGAGTGTTTGAATTGCGACTAAGCCAAGTCGAATACTATTTCTTATCAACAATCAAAAAAGCAGGAGGCAACGGTTTCCTGCTTTTTTGCATCCAAACTACAGCCAATAAATCCGTAACTTGGCTTGCAACATGAGGTACTTCTTCCTTTTCTGTCTCTTGCTTTGTTCGTGCTTTTCTTTGGCCCAAAGCTCGCTTCCTTTAATTGAAAACAAAGGTCAATGGCCAGAACACGTTCATGGAGCGTTTAAATTTCAGGGCGGACACCTTTTCCTCGAGGAAACAGCACTTCGCTACGACCTGCATGATTTTAGTGAGATTCAAGCCATTCATGGTGGTGGAGAAAACAATGCAGAAGCCAAGTCTTACGGTCATGCCTACGAGGTTTCTTTTGAAGGATCCAATGGCGGTGAATTCCTCCCAGAAGCTGCTTTCGATACCTATTACAACTATTTCTTGGGAGACGATCCCTCCCGCTGGGCTTCCAAAGCAAAGTCGTTTCGAGGCGCATGGATAAAAGGGGTTTATGAAGGAATAGATGCTCACTTTTATAGTAAAGATGGGGTGCTGAAGTATGACTTCATTCTCTCGCCAGGTTCCAAGCACGAACAGATTCAACTCAAGTACTCGGGGCAAAACAAAATCAGCATCAAAAACGGTCGCTTAAACGTTTCCCTAAGCACAGGGATGGTGATCGAACAGCGTCCCATTGCCTTTCAAGAAATCGAAGGAGAACGGATTCGCGTGGCTTGCGAATATGTGCTGGATGAGAATGTCCTCCATTTCAACTTCCCAAAAGGTTATGACGCTTCCTATCCCCTAACCATAGATCCTGAATTGATTTTTTCTACTTACAGCGGTTCCTTTTCAGACAATTTCGGCTACACTGCGACCTTTGATGACGAAGGTCATTTGTACAGCGGGAGTTCGGCTTTTGGAAACGGATACCCCACAACGCTTGGTGCTTATCAAGAAACTTGGGGAGGCGGAAACGGTCAGGGATCCCTTGCTGGAACGGACATCGCCATTTCAAAATATGCTTTGGACGGCACTTCGATGATTTACTCCACCTTTATTGGCGGTGCGAACGACGAACTGCCCCATAGCTTGATTTGTACTTCAGCGGGCGAACTCATTGTAATGGGGACTTCCTCCTCCTTCAACTACCCAACCACCTCAGGTGCCTATTCCGAAGGGTTTCAAGGCGGATCAAATGTAGCTCCTTCAGGCGTTGGGGTGCAGTACGTGAACGGTTCGGATATCGTGATTTCCAAACTAAGCGCCAGCGGTGGAAGCTTGGTGGGCTCTACTTTTTTAGGCGGCAGCGGAAACGATGGAGTAAACACCTCAAGCACACTGAAATTTAACTATGCCGATGAATTTCGTGGAGAGATTGAACTGGATGATGAAGAAAACATTCTCATCGCTTCTTGTACCTACAGCCCCGACTTCCCCCTACTCAACCCCATTCAAACCAATAACAACGGTGGTTTAGATGGCATCATCACGAAACTCAACCCGAACCTCAGCGAGGTCATTTGGAGCACTTATTTTGGGGGTTCAGGAGATGATGGGGTGTATTCTTTGGCGGTGAGTGATGTGGACGATATTGCTTTTTGCGGTGGAACAAATTCCATGGACCTTCCCGAGATGAACAACTGGGAGCCAAACTACCAAGGAGGGATTGCCGATGGTTTTGTAGGGAGAATTAGCGGAGATGGTGCGGCAATTAGCACGGGAACTTACCTCGGTTCTGCGGCATACGATCAAGCTTACTTTGTGGAGTTGGATGGCGACAATCAAGTGCATATTTACGGACAAACCCAAGCGCCCGGAGATGAATTCATCATCAACGCAGAATATGGAACACCTTCAAGCGGAATGCATGTGGCGAAGTTCAGCGAAGACCTGAATGAATTGATCTGGAGTACTGTTTTTGGAACGGGATCGGGAGAACCCAACTTGAGTCCGACCGCCTTCTTGGTAGATGTTTGCGGTAAAATTTACCTCTCCGGCTGGGGAGGAAGCACCAACACTTCGTCCAACCCAAATACAGACAATGTCTTCAATATGGACATCACCCCAGATGCCTTCCAAAGCACCACGAACGGTTCTGATTTCTACATTTTGGTGATTGAAGATGATGCTTCGGCCCTGGTCTATGCTTCCTACTTCGGTGGTGGAACTAGCAACGAGCATGTGGATGGTGGAACGAGTAGGTTTGACCGAAAAGGACAGATCTACCAGTCGGTTTGTGCGGGTTGTGGGAGCAACGACGACTTCCCCATTTTTCCAGCCAATGCGCATAGCCCGGTGAACAATAGTAACAATTGCAACAACGGGGTTTTTAAGTTTGACTTTGAGCTGCCAATTACCATTGCCGACTTTTATGTACCACCAACAGCTTGCGCCAATGAGGCTCTGCCCTTCATCAACAGCAGCACAAATGTGAGTCAGGTAGATTGGGACTTTGGAGACGATACGGGAAGCTCTACCTACTCGCCCCAACATCAATACCTGGAACCAGGAATTTATGAGGTAACGCTTGCAGTAAGCAATCCACTGACTTGCAACATGAGCGATACCTTGAGAAGAACCATTGAAATCGTCGAAGCCAACAGCAGTTCTGCCGCCTTAGAAAGTGTTTGCCTTGGCGATTCCCTTACCATCGGACTTGAATCTGAAAACCCGGAATACAATTATTTGTGGACGCCAAGTTCCGGTCTTGTTTCGCCCACCAGCGCAAGCACCTTTCTAATTGCAGAAGAAAGTACTTCATACACGCTTTTGATCGATACGGGAGTTTGTATTGACACGCTTTACCAAGATGTTTTTGTAGAAGAACTGAGTTTTGATCATTCTCCTGACCTCCTGCTTTGCGACGAAGAAGAGCTGATTCTGGAGGTGAGCAATTATCCCCCAGGAAGTGCCATTACTTGGAGCGATAGCTTTGACTTCACTACCATTTTGAACGACGATGAGCAGGATCCCGACATTGTGGTTTCTCCAATCGATAATACTACCTACTATGTATTGCTTGAAGGTGAATTTTGTTCGAGAGAGGAAGTGGTAAACGTGGAGTTCATTCAAGCACAAACCCAAATTGTGGGCGACTTCAATGCTTGTTTCGGGGATACCATTCAATTGAATGTACTCAATCCCAGCGACCTTCTCTCCTATTCCTGGAGCAGTGATGCGCAGATTCTCTCAGGGGCAGATTCTCCAAACATTACGGCTGTAGTGAATGAAGATGCTCTTTTCACTGTTTTTGCCGACAATGGAGATGGCTGTACGAGCGAAGATGATGTCTTTGTTGCGGTGTCCACAATCAACCCCACCAGCATTTCGGTAAGCGCCAACCCTAGCTTGGTCCAATCGGGAGAATCGGCGGTGCTCACAGCTGAACCGGGAGGATATGATTACTTATGGAGTCCGGCCGAAGGACTCAATACCACCACTGCCGAATCGGTGATTGCTAGTCCGGAAGAAAGCACTCTCTACACCGTGGAAATCATCGATGGGGAATGCGTGTATTCCAGCGGCATCGAACTACGCGTTTTTGACTTCACTTGTGGTCCGCCCAACGTCTTTGTTCCCAATGCCTTTTCCCCCAACGGCGATGGGGAAAATGACCTCTTGTTTGTTCGAGGGAACTTCATTACCGAAATGAAATTCCAAGTCTTTAACCGCTGGGGCGAATTGGTGTTTGAAAGCACAAAGCTGAATGAGCCTTGGGACGGAATTTACAAGGGTAAGCCCGCAGACCCCGCCGTGTTTGTGTATCACCTCACTGTGGTTTGCGAAGATGGCCAAGAGCATTTTGAAAAAGGAAACATCACCTTACTGAGATGAGAAAGTTCTCCTTGCTCATAGTGTTGTTTATATTGTTTGGAACAGTCCAAGCTCAGGACATCCATTTTTCTCAATTCCAAGCAGCACCTTTGCATTATAACCCCGCCTTTACCGGTCAGTTTGACGCCGATTACCGACTTTCTGCCATTCAACGTACCCAGTGGCGTTCGGTGAGTACTCCGTTCGTTACTTTCGGTTTTGCGGGAGACGCCAAGTCCATTTTTGGCCGAGAAGATTACGCCGGTGGAATTTACCTCATGCAAGACCGAGCGGGTGATTCTCGTTTCAACACCTTTCAATTGAACACCTCCTTGGCCAGACGATTCTTGTTTGATGGTCGGGAAGGCGAATCTTTAGCGGTAGGCGCACAATTGGGCTTCACTCGTCAAAACATTGATTTGAGCGCACTTCAGTTCGACAATCAGTGGAACGGCGTTCAATACAGCTCGAGCTTGTCTTCCAGAGAGAACCTCAGCCGAGAAAATTTCTCCTTCTTACAGCTAAATCTTGGCGCTGCTTACTTCAAAACATGGTCGAGAAGAAAACACATTCAAACGGGGCTGTCGTTTTACCAATGGCACGCACCAACTCAAACCTTTTACGATGAGGAGGATGTTCGGCTCAACCCTAGAATCGGGCTTCAATTCGATGCTTCCCTCCCCCTCGATGAGCACTGGGACATTCAACCTGGACTCATGATGAGTTTCCAAGCACGCTACCGTGAAATTCTCATTGGTGCACAAGGAAGGTACATTTTGATGGATGATGATCGTTTTTGGCGAGCCATTTATGGAGGTGTTTTCTTCCGAACCAGAGACGCGGGGTATTTGGTAGCCGGGATGGAATACGATCAATGGAAGGTAGGATTGAGTTACGACATCAACTATTCAGACTTGGAAGTCGCGAGTGCAAATCGGGGTGGATTTGAAATCAGCGTGGTCTATTTGATGCACAAATTTCGTCCGCCCGAATTCAAAGTGCGTCCATGCCCCGATTACTTATAAGCGGGAACAAGACGTTGTTTGCTTGTGAAAGATTCCTCACCTTTGTCGAAATTTAAAAGTCCTTGAAAAAGCGCGAAAAATCTACAACCGACCAAGTTTTGCTTGTTTTCATCACGGTGCTGTTTGTGTTGATGAACTTGATGTTCATTTTAGGTAAATTCTACCCCCTTCAATCGCCCAACTTCTGTACTGAAGTATTCCAGATGATGAAAGAAAACCGAGGCTATTTCACAGCTCTAGAGTTCCTTGGTGTGGCCACACTTTTTGTGGATTTGATTGGACGGTTTGAGCAATTTTCTAAAAACGCTAAAATACTTCGCGTGTTAGCCGTGGCCTTCATCATGGTGATGTTCCTCGTCAAGATTTTCGTCTTTTACATCGACAGCGCTTACCTCACTGAATAGCACAAAAAAAGCGACGATCTTAAAGCTACTGCTCTTCAATCACCGCTCATATGTTATTTGAAAAAGAATTCAAATGCTAGGAAAACTCCTCACTGGATGCTAGTCGTTGATGAAAATGGTCTCTTCTTCACAACCTTCAATGTCAACCGTCCAAGAGTAGCTATCGTCAGGACCAATGTTATCTTCTAAACCGAAGATATCGTGCTCACCTTCATCCAGGTCAAGAACCAAGGTTCCTTCTGGATCCACGTAATGCTCTTCGTCTTCATCCACGTAGATGAACCAACCATCATTGTCTTCATTTACAATTTCTAACTGTCCTTCTTCGCAAATGCATGAATTCATCGAAACCATGGCCAAGACAGCTGCCGTGCAGTAGTATACTTTCTTCATAATTTAATTTTAGAGCGGCGAAGATACCACTTTTCCTTTCCAACAAAAGTCTAGAAAACCAAGCTTTTGATCAATCTTGGCGACCTAAATCAATAAGCATTCAAACCTAGCCTGAAGAGGTTTATGCAAGGCGATAATTTCGAAAATTGGGAAGAGGTTTGATCAATGATTTTAATCGTCCAAATGGTAATTGAAATCGCTGTCTTTCATCCGTGTACCGATGCTTTTGAAGTCCACAAAGCGATCTTTCACATACATGATGAATTCGTACTGAGACCACCTTTGAAGCACCGCATCACCAGGATCAACGTAGGCAATAAAATCATCAAACTCTTCATCGTTAAGTTGAATGATATCGTACTCTACATATTTAATGAAAAGCTCTTTCAATAGATCTCTTCGCTGATCTCTGTTCTCTAGGGCAAAAGCTTCTCGTTTGCTTTGTTCTCGTTTGGAGAAGGTTTCATAGAGGAAGGTAATGGGGCTGGAGAACGCGTCTACACCGCTCACTTTGTAGTCTTTTTCGTTGTAGCCCAGCTCTTCAATGTCAGCAATGATGTCTCGAAGTTCACGGGGTGCGATGACTTGAGCTTCGGCGAGTTCTATCTGAAGTCTTTTCAGACGGATGTTGACCTCGTACTGGGGTTGATAAGCGCTATCTTTGAAGGAAATACGATAGGAATTGAAGCCAAAAGCGCCAAACTGAAGGGCATCTCCTTTTTTAATCTTCACCAAAAATGAACCATCGGCTTCACCAAAGATCCCTTGTCCGGTTGAACGGTTCACCACCATCAAATCTCCCAAACCTATCCCCTGTTCATCCATCACCACACCACTCACATAGATGCTGCTATCATTAAAACTCACTTGCGTTTCTTGAGCGCGTAGATCTAGAAAGACCAAAAGGGATAAGAATATAAGAAGTTGGGGTTTTATCATGTTATTGGAACGTTCTGTGCTTTCCATCTACTACAATTATAAGACCGAAAATCTTGATTTGCACTCTCGGCTTTTCTCAAAGATGTGATAACCATAAAATGGAATTGAAAGCTGGGCTACTCTGCTCGTTTAAAATCAAATTTCAACTTGCGATAAACTCCATTTTCATATCCTTCAATGGCTACTCGAAGCTCTTCATTGGACTTGAGTTCGTAGATGATACGTTGGGGGAAATCGTGCTGTACATTTTCAAAAACGACTTTGTTTTTCTTTTGTTCGAGGGCTTCGAAAGGAATCTTGCGCTCTTTGTTTTGATTGCTCACCTGGGCTTGATACACTGCCTTTGTTCCTTCCACCTCAATTGCAAGTGTTTCAATAAATACAGTATCGTTCTCACTCAAAACGTATCCTCTGCCTTCATAAAGCCCCTCCGAAGCTTTTCTCCACTCTTCATTGAAGGCAGTATCTTCACTAATGTCCATCCACTTTCCGCACAGTCGGTCAAAATCAAAACCTTCGCCAGTGCCAGGATCATTCACTCCACAAGAGAATAAAATAAGACAAAAGGAAAAAAGAAGTAGTCCGTGCTTGAGCATGATACGAAGTTAATAATGTTCCTCGTTTAAAGGTACATCCGGTACTCATTTGGAACATTTTTTATTATAAAACGTAGAGATTCAAACACCTAACAAAACATGTCAAGCCATTTTACTCAATACCTTTTCAGTTGGTGTTTGCTTTTCTTGATTCCAAGTCCTCGCGACTTTTCAAAGCATTCTTCCATCTCCAAGTGCTCAAAAACAGCACTTGCCAATCCTACTCCTGCAGTGACTTATGAGCTTGCCTTCTCGCTCATGCCGAATTACACGGAGCCCATCACCTATGCAGAAGTAAGCATGCACAAGGGGCTAATTGTCGCTAAGAAACACATCAACCAACAAGAATTTATCGCTATCGCCACTGGCAATCTTGCGGCGAAAAGTAACCTTAAAGCAGAGCACCTTTTTCTGAAGCATGGAATCAATATGTGCAAAGCCAAATACGATTCTCTTTCAGGACGTTATTATGGCTCTTGCCATGTAATGGATCAGCTCTGGAAATTGAGGCACCAAACCAAACCCGGAGATTTTGAAACGGAGCCGCTTGAATCAAGTAACGTGGAAGAAGCTACTTCAAAAGAACGGGGTTGGTCGAATTTTAAACACGCTCCAGACAAAAGTCAGCTTATCAAATTGAATCCATTTGGTGTGCATCGACTCAATGATTTTGCTATTGGAAGTAAGGCCTTTGCACTCATCAAAGCGGCCAACGATCCGGAATGGGTGAGAAAGTATTGAACGGGTGAGTTTTGCATTCATTGCAAGGAGTTTCTCCTTATCAGACCAATTCTTACAAAACATCTTTTGGGATTCCGTAATATTGCTTCAACTAACCTCTAATAATCAAAACTATGTTGGAATTTTTTTCAGCAAGTGCGCGCATCGTTAATTCAAAACGCGCCATCATGGAATGCATGGAAATCGCTTTGGGCGAGGCTTATGATTCCGCAGACCTGGTTGTCATCAATGCTTCCATTGGACATAACTTCCAAGAGCTCGTCGATCAAACAAAAGCCATGGCACCGAATGCCCGTGTGCTCGCTTCCTCTTGTTGTGGTATCGTAGGGAGAGAAGGTGTAAGTGAATCCATGAAAGACATCGGCATCATGGCCGTAAAGGGAAAAGAGTTTCACATTGCGAGCACTTCAAATATTTCTGGAGAAACGGCCTATCAAGAAGCTTTGAAAATGGCCAAATCACTGAAGGAACAGTCCAACAACATCAACATGGTTTATTTCCTAGCTTCGGGAATCGATATCGCCAACGACCTCTGTATTCAAGCCTTTGAAGAGGTTCTTGGAGAAGATGTGACCATTTTTGGTGCTACTTCTTCTGATAACATGAAGGGGCATATTAGTTATCAAGCGGTGGATGAGGAAGTCTTTGAACACGGTGCCTTTGCCCTTGGTTTTTCAGATCCCTCTTTGAAGATAGAAACACAAGCTACTCATGGATTCGTTGCCGTTGGAGAACCGCTGATTGTCACGAAGTCTCATGGAAACACCATTCAAGAATTGAACGGTAAACCAGCTTGGGAAGAATATACTGGTCGCTTAGGCCTTGAACCCAGTGCAGATTGTGGAGACACCATTCCAATTGGTGCTTTGGGAGAAGAACTGAGTCCTGAATTGGCTAAGGAATATGGAAATCAACATATTTTGCGTGTGGTTACTACCAAGGATGGAAACGACATGCACTACGCCTGCGATATTCCAGAAGGAACGAAACTTTGGCTCACCACTCGTGATGAGGAGTTGATTTTTTCTGAGATGGATCGCATGGTTGAAAACATGATTGAACGCATGGGAGATGGAAAGCCGGTAGCTGTATTTCACGCCGATTGTTTGGCTCGGGGAAGATTCCTATTCAACAGAATCATTAAAGAAGAATTGGTTGGAAAAATGCAGTTTCCATTCTATCAAAATGGTGAATGTCCGCCTTGGCTTGGTATGTATGGTTTTGGTGAATTTGCTCGATTGAATGGTAAAAATGAATATCACAACTACACCACTGCACTCTATGTGATTTATCGATAAACGAAAAGCACGATCCATTTTGCTCGACCAACCAGACTTTAATACTTTGCTCGAAGACTACAGGAAACTGCAGTTGAGAGTGACCCGTTTTTCCCACACCGAACAAGAACTCATCAATACTCGTGATCGCTTGGATCAGGAGTTGGTGTTGTATAAGCGGATGAGCGACTTTTACTCAGAGGCCTTGAAGTGTCCGGATTCAAAAACACTTCTTGCCCTGAGTTCAGAAGCTGTAGTGGATGTTTTCGAGTTTGAAACGGCCTTCGTTTTAGAGCAAAATATTGATGGAAAAGACGATGCTCAGCTTTTTCATGATGGCATTGAAGTAAATCCGAAAGAAGCTCAAAACATCATCCACGACCTCGAATTGATTACCGCTCCAACTCAAGGGGTTGGCGTTATTCGAGAAAAATTGAACCTTCGGGAAAATCTGCTTGCTTTAAAACATTTTTCAAAAGCCTTTTTCTTTCGATACACCGATGTCGAATCCGGCAGCTGTCTGGTAATTATAGGCCTGATTTCACTCAAAAACTTACCACTATACAAATCCATCGACTCCCTACACGATACGATTTTCAAAGTGTTTAGTCAGCAAGTACAATCCATACTTGGAAACATTAAAAAATCAGAGCAAATCCAGCAACAAATCGAGACCATCACCGCCTCTGAGCTGGAACTGAAAAAGCTCTCCCTCATTGCTACCAAAACCAAAAATGGGGTAATCATCACCGATAGCAAAGGAAGAATTGAGTGGGTAAATGATTCATTTTCAGAATCCTCTGGATTCACCCTGGAAGAAATTGTTGGAAAGAAACCGAAGGATATTCTCCACGGTTCAGAAACCGACAGCACTTCAAAGGAAATACTGAGCAATGCTCTTGCCAACAAAGAAAACGTAGAACTCACTTTGCTGAATTATCACAAGTCGGGAAGTAAGTACTACAATCAAATTGAAATCACTCCTGTTTTTAACGAACAAGACGAGTTGATCAATTTCATTTCCTTGCAGAAGGACATCACGAATGAAATCAAAGCAAAAGAAGAAATTCTGCGCATCAATTCCAGGTTTGAACAAATTGCCAAGAAATCTCAAATTGGAATTTGGGAACTGGAGTTCATTGATAATACCATCGTTTGGAACGATGTTTTGCTCGAGCAATACGGTTCAGTAAAAGAAGAAATCAAGCATGACCTTGTTGGGTTTTGGCGTGCCTCAATTCACCCAGATGATATTGATCGAGTGCTGAAGAGCCAAGAAAGACTTTACGCGAAAGAATTAGAATCAGTAGAAATGGAGTACCGCATTCGTCGATTAGACAACGGTGAATGGAGAACCTTGAAAACCTTGACCATTTGTGAAACGGACGATGAAGGGAACATCTTGAGACTCATTGGTTCTTCCATCGACATTACTGAGACCAAGCAAGCCCAAGAAAAGCTTATCGCAAGTGAAGAGAAGTACCGTAAGCTGATTGAAAACATGAATCTAGGCTTGGTGGAAACCAATCTTAAAGATGATTTAGTCTTCATGAATGCCCCATTCTTCGAAAAATCAGGTATTAGGCATCCAGAAGCGCTCATTCTTGGACTGGAACCCGAACGCACACTTCAAGATCGAATCCAAAAAGGAGAACTCCTCTCCTATCGGAGAATTGATGAAGCTGTGTTCGAAGTGGAAATCGAAAACGTGAAGAAAGAATCGCTTTTCCTTTTGGTGAGTTCTGGAAGGGTCTTCAACCAAGAAAAAGAATTGAGCGGCTTCATCAATATTATTCTAGACATCACCTCGGAAAAACAACTGACAAAGAGTTTAGAAAATGCGCTTAAAGAACGAGATTCCTACGTCAATGAACTGGATTCTTTGAAGCAATTCTATGAAAATGTACTGAATAATTCTCCTGCGAAAATTGCAGTTTTAAGTCCAAAATTAAATATTGTCTTCATCAACAAACTCTTAGAAGACCAAGAATTAAATTGGAAAAACAGCGAAGGTAAAGCGGTCGAGGAGGTCTTGAAGGACCGCCCAGAGTTTTTAGCCAAAATCAAAGAAGCTCAAAAAGGAAACTCCCTTGTGCAGATGGAGGAGCACCTCTTGGACAAATACGGAAATGACAAATTCGTTTTAAGAAATATACTACCTCACCTCAATGAAAAGAAAGAACTAGAATACCTCGTGATTTCAGGAGTGAACATTACACAGATGAAAGAAATTCAAAATTCTGTCATCACTAAAAATAATGAGCTCAAAAAGATCAATGCGGAGTTGGACAACTTTGTTTACAGTGTATCCCATGATTTGAGGTCTCCTTTACTGGCGATCAAAGGTTTGATTCACTTGATTTTTCAAACCACCACGGTGGAACCCAATGTAGAAAATTATCTCCGTCTTGCAGAAGACAGTGTTTTGCGCTTGGACAGTACCATTCAAGAGATATTGGACTACTCAAGAAATGCCCGCCTGGATCTCAGTTTGAAACCGATAGACCTCGCGCAATTGGTGAGTACGATTTTTACTGACCTCAAATTTTCTGCACCCGAAGGCATTGCTCTAAACATGGAAGTAGAAGGAAGTCCGATCATTGTAAGTGATGAAACCCGGATGAATGTCCTTCTTAAAAACATCATCGGAAATGCTGTGAAATACCGTAGATCCATTCCTGATGCTTATGTAATGGTTAAGGTCTTCCATACTGAAGAAGCAACCATGATTGAGATTTCAGACAATGGCCAGGGAATTAGTCAGCAAAGCATCGAGAAAGTATTCGACATGTTTTATCGAGGCACCAGTGAAAGCATTGGAACCGGATTAGGTTTGTACCTTTGCAGAGAGATCATCGAAAAATTTGGCGGGAAGATTAAGGTGGACGCTGAATGGGGAAAAGGAAGCACCTTTACCATTATACACCCACATAAAGTGTTAAAACATGAGTAAGTTTATTTTAGTTGACGATGATAGCACAATGAATTTGGTGCATTCCACAACCATTAAGTATCACAAAAAAGATGCTCAGGTGATGGAGTTCAAATCGAGTCTGCTTGCCTTGGACTTTCTCAAAGAGACGGTTCAAGAAGGTGGTGAATTGCCCGAGTATATTTTTCTCGACATCAACATGCCCGAAATCAACGGTTTCGAATTCCTTCAAACCTTTGAAAAACTTCCAAAAGAGAGCACTCAAAGCACAAAGATTTTCATGATTACTTCTTCTTTAGACCTGAGAGATCGTGAAAAAGCCTTCAGTTTTGACTCGGTTTATGGATTTATTTGCAAGCCAATTACAGTTCGAACACTCACAGAAATTCTCTCTACCACAGAACGGAGAATGGACTTTTGATTCTTATCAATTCCTTGTAGTATCTTCGCTTTAGGATGAATCAAAGCAAAAAAGCCAAAGCGCTAGCGCAAGAACGACTTCAGGCACGCTCCAAAGCAAGAAAGGACATCAATACGATTGAAACTTCACTTCTGAAAGGAGATCGAAGTGCATTGGCTACGGCCATTACCTTGTGTGAAAGCAGCGCGCAAGACGATCGGTCCTTGAGCCGAAAACTGATTCAAAACCTCCTCCCTTACACGGGCAAAGCCAAAAGAATTGGAATAACCGGAGTTCCAGGTGTTGGAAAAAGTACCTTCATCGAAGAATTTGGATTGCAGTTGATCGAATCCGGTCTTCGTGTTGCTGTTTTAGCAATTGATCCGAGCAGCCAAAGAAGCAAAGGAAGCATTCTTGGTGATAAAACTCGGATGGAGAAGTTGTCCAATCACGTTTCTGCATTCATCCGTCCTAGTCCGGCAAACGACGCACTTGGTGGTGTTGCAGCCCGAACCCGTGAAGCCATGTTATTGTGCGAAGCCGCAGGATATGATGTTATTCTTATTGAAACTGTGGGGGTGGGTCAGTCCGAAATTGCCGTTCGATCCATGGTGGATTACTTCCTCCTTCTTATGCTTGCAGGAGCGGGAGATGAACTGCAAGGCATCAAGCGGGGAATCATGGAAATGGCCGATGGAATTGCCATCACCAAGGTGGATAGCGGAAACGAAATGGCCTCCAAACGGGCCAAAGCAGAATACAGCAACGCCTTGCACCTCTTTCCTCCTTCGGAAAGCGAATGGTACACGAAAGTTTTCCTAACTTCTGCTTACGAAGGAACAGGTTTGGATGAAGTTCAATCCAATATGGATGAATTCTTTCTTCAACTCAAAGAAAATGGCTTTTTAGAAAAGCAACGCAAGTCACAAAACTTGGGTTGGTTTGACAGTTTGTTGAAAGAAGCCATTTTGCTCGACTTCCTCTCTCAACCAGAAAAAGCAGCTTCATTGATCGCCCTCAAAGCAAAAGTTAATGAAGGACTCATTGATCCACAAACAGCAGTAGAGCAACTGTTAAAGTAATTTCCAAAAACTAATTTAAACCAAAAAACCCCATCTCAGAGTGGGGTCCTTCACTGTTAGTTGATAATTCCTTATCCACTGACAGGTAGCATGCATTAGACATTCGTTTAAGTGCCAAACATACACCATTACATAATAGCTCGAAAACCGAAGAACGTCTTAAAATTACAAGCATGAAAAAGCCCTATCAAATTGAAAGGGCTTGTCCATGTTTTAAATTAGTATGTCACTTAGTGACGGTAGCAAAGTCTTGGAGCTGAGGGATCATTTCTCCCTTTTCCTGTCACCAAAAATAAAAACTTTGGCGAACATTATTCCTTTCGCTTCAAGAAGCCAAAATTATTTAGGCCAAAAATTCTAAGAGCTCATTACGTTCTACAGCCGACTGTTCGCCTGTCTCCATGTTCTTGACGGCTATCGTGCCTGTTTCCATTTCTCTTGATCCCACTACGGCGACATAAGGAATACTTTTGTCGTTGGCATACTTCATCTGCTTGGCCATCTTGGCAGCACTTGGGTAGATCTCGGCACGTAAACCCTTTGCTCTCAGCTCTCTCAAAAGTTTCATGCAATACAAGGCTTCTTCTTCCCCAAAATTCACGAAAAGCAATTTCACCGTCTCTTTGGTGCTTGCTGGAAAGAGGTTCAATTCTTCCAGTACATCGTAAATACGATCGGCCCCAAACGAGATGCCCACACCAGATACATTCGGCAAACCGAAAATTCCCGTAAGATCGTCGTAGCGACCACCGCCGCAAATGCTTCCTACACTAGCTCCTTCGACCTTCACTTCAAAGATCGCTCCGGTGTAATAATTCAATCCACGAGCGAGCAAGGGATCAAACTCCAAACTCTCTTGAGCTACTCCAAGCTGTTCGCAGCGAGACAAAACGTAACGCAATTCTTCCAACCCTTTTTCTCCAAGCTCATTTCCAGCTAAGGTTTCGGACATCATTTCTAAGGCCGCCTTGGTGTTGTTGGGCAAAGCAAAAACGGGAGAAAGACCATCGATTTGTTCTGTATCAAATCCGCGTTGTTGAAGTTCTTCCTTCACCTTTTCTTCGCCAATCTTATCGAGCTTATCGATGGCAACACACATCTCCGTCATCTTATCCCCTGCTCCAATCTTTTCAGCTAGTCCGGCCAAAATTTTGCGGTTGTTCAGTTTAATCTTGAAATTGGGAATGGACAAGTTGCTTAATACCTCATCAAAAATTTGAATCAGCTCCACTTCATTGATCAAGCTATCACTTCCCACAACGTCCACATCGCATTGATAGAATTCTTGGTAACGACCTCTTCCAGGGCGATCACCTCGCCAAACGGGTTGAATTTGGTACCTCTTGAAGGGAAAGCTCAATGCACTTTGGTTCATCACCACAAAACGGGCAAAGGGCACCGTTAGGTCATAGCGCAATGCCTTTTTTGAAATGCTGAAACTCGTTTTTTTGGAATCGCCTTGCTCAATGGCTTCTTGATCTGCCTTGGACAAGAAATCGCCATTGTTCAGGATCTTAAAAATCAACTGATCGCCTTCTTCACCGTATTTGCCCGTGAGGGTTTCGATGCGCTCCATGGCAGGAGTTTCAATGGGTAGAAATCCGAAGCGTTCGAAAGTACTGCGAATGGTGTCGAAAATGTAGTTTCTTTTCACCATGACTTCTGGTCCAAAGTCACGGGTTCCTTTCAATATGGAGGGTTTTGACATGCGCTTAGAGTTGTGGCGCAAAACTACAAAAACTGCGACGTAAGCCGCCTACTCTCCCTTGCGTAATTTCACACGATTGATGATGTAGAGAATGACAATGAGTACGGCGGCGGCGGCAAAAATCTTGTTCATAGTATTGCTAAGATAGGCTGCTCATTTCGTTTTCGCAATGTATCTTTGAAGCGTGAGTAGTTTGATCAAAATAGGCGAGGCCAAAGGACATACAGGTCCGATTTACGATTCAAGTTTAGGTAAGTCAAAGAACAGCATCTTCACTTGTTCGGGCGATCGTTTTCTGGCAGAATGGGACCTCAAAACGATGAGCGCGAGTCCTTTCAGTGTCCGACTCGAACAGCCTTGTTTTACCATTGAGCACGACCAAGAGCAAAACTTACTGCTTCTGGGAAATAGCTTGGGTGGAATCCACCTCATCGACCTCAAGGCCTCCAAGGAGCTTCGCTTGCTTCAAGTTCATGAAAAAGGAGTGTTCTCTTTTTTAAGGGTGAAAAACCAAGATGGAAAGGTGCTTTTACTGAGCGGTGGCGGAGCGGGAAAGCTCCAAATTTGGAAGTATCCTGAAATGAAACTCTACCGAACCATTGTGATGGCACCATCGAAAATTCGATGCATCGAAGCTTTGGAAGATGGAAAGATCTTTATTGGTCAGAGCAACGGAATGGCAACGGTTTTGGACGATGTCTTCTTCAACACCATCGCAGAATGGAAAGCCCACGAAGGAGGGGTTTTCCCTTTGCTCAAGCATCCGAAAAAGAAGGTTTTGATTAGCGGCGGGAAGGACGGATACCTTCGTTTATGGAAAAAAGACAACTTTGAAGAAGTTTTGGCCATTCCTGCGCACAACTTTGGAATTTATGATCTCAAAATCTTGAAAAACAAGTATTTGGTGAGTGCGAGTAGGGACAAGACGCTTGCCCTGTGGGATTTGGATAGCATGGATTTACTCCACCGAGCTCGCCGCCCCCAATTGAACATGCACACCCATTCCATCAATTCCTTGATTTGGAACGAAGAACTCGAAATATTGGTGAGTGCGGGTGATGACCGACGAATAATTTTCTGGAAAATAGATGAAAACGCGTAAAGAATTGCTCCTAGACATGCTCACAGAACAGCCCGAAGACGCTTTTCTGAACTACGCATTGACGCTAGAATTGGCCAAAGAAGGCAAAAAAGAGGAAGCCATCAATGCGGGCTTATCACTGCTAGAAAAGCAAGCCGATTACCTTGGGGCATATCATCAAGTTGGGCTGTGGCTTTTTGAAGAAGCGCGTTTCGAAGAAGCAAAAACCATTGTTGAGGCAGGAATTGAACTTGCCAAGTCCACCAAAGAATTAAAAGCCGCGGGCGAAATGCAGGAAACCTTGTGGATGATTGAAGATGAATTGGAGGAATAAGCTCAATTCACCGTTCCACTCATGACCGTCTTCAAGCCCAAATTGTCCTGCGAATAAAAAGTAGCGTGAAGCGTGAAATCCCCTTCCAAATTGCCCGGCAAAGCAAGTGTTCCCAATTCCGTCAAATCAAAAGACGTTCCGCTCAAAAAGAAGTTGGACGTACCCAAAGAATTTCCACCTTGGAAATAGGTGAGTTCCAAATAATCCAAGGGCTGCTGACAGGAAACGTTTCCATGCATGAGGAAAGAAGCTCCTACCGAAAAATTGAGGTTTTGAAAAGAGGTGGAACTGCCCAAACTGTCCAATTGCAAGACGGGAAGGTTGGGATTTAGAATTTCCACGGCTTGAGCATAAGGTGAGGCTTGTTTTCCCGATTCATCCAACAAACTCAACTCAAAATTCCAAGAACCGCGAAGCAATTCACCCAAAGTAACATCGAAGGTCACCTCCCCTTCTGTCCCATTCAAAGACGAGATGTCTTGAAAAAGATAATTCCCTTGATCGGGATGCAATTCTGAACTGCTCTCGGGGTCGAAACGCAAACGGTATTGATTCAACGCTTCATCGTCGCTCAGGTCTGCTGAAAAACGTAATGCGTTATTGGCCAGCACATAGAGTGTGTCGTTCTCGAAAAAACTGCCATCAGACAAGTCCCAAGCAGGAGAAGAAATTACGGGCAGGTCTTGATCTTCTTCCTTTCGGCAAGAAAACAAGCACAAGGCACTTAAAATGAAAACGGAGCACAAACGGAAACGGTTCACCATCGGATGGGGGTTTGATTTTGTTGAACAAGGTAATCATTCGCCAAATTAAAATGATTGCAGGTGAAAAATCCGCGATAAGCGCTGAGCGGAGATGGATGCGGAGCTTTCAAAACAAGATTGGCTTTTTCATCCACCATCTTGGCCTTCTTCTGAGCAAAACTCCCCCAAAGCAGGAAGACCGTTCCTCTTTTCTTTTCATTCAAAACGCGAATCACTGCATCGGTGAATTGGTCCCAGGGAAAATGCTGATGCGAGTTGCTCTCTCCCGCTTTCACTGTCAAGCAAGCATTCAGCAAAAGCACTCCCTGTTTGGCCCAAGCACTGAGATCTCCACTGAACTCTTCAGTCAAAGCATTGCTCTCAAGCAAGGTCTTGTGGATGTTTCTCAAACTTGGGGGAAAGGGCATTCCTTCCCTCACAGAAAAAGCGAGTCCGTTCGCTTGTCCGGATTGAATGTAGGGGTCTTGTCCCAAAATGAGCACCTTTACTTCTTCGAGCGGACAAAGATCAAAAGCCCGAAAAATCTCCGACTTTGGGGGGAAACACACCCCTTCTGCATAGGCCTCATTGACCATAGATTCCAGCCTTTGGAAGTAAGGGGCATTCAGTTCATCACTCAATGCTGCCCTCCAAGAAGGTTCTAAGCTTGCTATCATGCAACAAAGGTGAAAAATGAGTGCGAAAAATGAAGGAATTTGGACTTTTTTCATTTACCCCTGCAATTCATTTTGTCTCCCATTTAATTGTGGGTATCTTTGCAAATCACCAAAAAAAAGTCGTCTACCGCATGTCAGAGGATATTTTCGAGCAATTGGAACAGAACGAAGGGAAGAAACTTTACGAATATCAGATCAATGCTATTGACCAGATTTTTGAACGTATCCGGAAGTATCCCGAAGATTACAACCTGCTTTTTCAACTGCCTACTGGCGGTGGTAAAACAGTGATCTTCAGTGAAATCGCCAAGCGATACATCCTTGAAACCAAGAAGAAAGTACTCATCCTTACCCACCGTATTGAGCTTCTAGCGCAAACCAGCAAGATGCTGACAGACATAGGTGTAAAAAACAAAATCATCAACAGCAAGGTCAAAGAGCTGAAGGATGAAAAAGACTACTTCTGCTTTGTTGCCATGGTGGAAACCTTGAACAATCGTTTGAACGATGAGAAGGTGGAAATGAAAGACGTTGGTTTGGTGATTGTGGATGAGGCCCACTACAACTCCTTCAGGAAATTGTTTGGCTTCTTTCAAAAACAAATCATTCTTGGGGTGACCGCTACCCCACTCAGTTCGAACATCAAGCTTCCGCTCAACGACAATTACAATGAATTGATTGTTGGAGAAAGCATCAAAACGTTGGTGGATAGCGGATTTTTGGCAAAGGCAACCACATACAGCTACGACGTTAACCTTCGCTCTTTGAAGATCGGAATCAACGGAGATTATACCGTGAGTTCTTCGGAGCGCCTCTACGGGAATTACTTCATGCAAGAGAAACTGCTCTATGCTTATGAAGAAAAGGCCAAGGGAACCAAAACACTGATCTTCAACAACGGGATCAATACCTCCAAGCAGGTGTATCAGATGTTTTTGGATGAAGGGTATGAAATTCGTCATCTCGACAATACCCACAGCGAAAAAGAACGGGAAGAAATTTTGCGCTGGTTCAAGGAAAAGCCCGACGCTATTTTGAGTTCCGTGAGCATCCTCACCACCGGTTTCGATGAGCCAACGGTGCAAACTATCATCCTCAACCGCGCTACCAAATCCCTCACCCTCTACCACCAAATGATTGGAAGGGGGTCGCGTGTTTTGCCGAACAAAAAAGACTTCAATGTAATTGATTTGGGCAACAATTGCCGAAGATTTGATCTCTGGGACTCCCATGTGAATTGGCAGGAGATCTTCAAATCGCCCAACTCGTATATCGACGGACTCTATTCTGACGAAGAGATTGAAAAGGAGTTTGTGTATGAAATGCCCAACAAGGTGCGCGCGCTTTTCAAAGGCTACAAGGGCGAAGAATTCAACATGAAGGAAGAGTACTTGCGCGTAACCCGTGCGGGAGACCGACCAAAACGCGCCATCGAAAACAGCATTGAGCAGCATGCCGATATGGTGGAAACGAACAGCGAAGAACTTTGGGACGGACTCGAACTCATCGACATCTTGGAGCAAGACATTGAATTTCGCGTGAAGCAATACTCCTACTGCATTGCCAAAACCACCGAAAACTACCTCAACTGGCTGCAAGAAGACTACAAACGAAAGTTGGAGTTGGTGATTCGAAGAAGGTTCGGGTATTGATAGGGCTAACGCTCGCAAACTTCCACTTGTCGTTTACAAACTAGAACGTGTTATCATTTCTGTCTGATTTAGCTTCAGCCCGCTGATCTGGGAACTCCTGAAGCAATGACTTTATTTTACCGCTACGTTTTTGTGCTCCTTCTTGGAGTGACTTGTGCTATCCATGCTTTTGGGTGTCAGCACATCGAGGCGCTTTTAAATGTTGAATCTGCACAGGAGGATTTCTCGGTTAAAGAATCACAGCTCGAACTTCTTTTTGAACGTGAGAGTTCAGAAACCATTCAAGATGAAGAGCCCGTTTTCATCGTCTCCAACAACCCTCTGATAAGGAATCTTAAGCTTTACACCTCTGAAAAAAGAATAGAAAAAATCACCCCATTAAAACTCCTATTTGGTGGAAAAGTATGGATCAAACCTCCGTTCAGAGACTCTTTGGTATTGGTCAACAACTCCTACCATTTTGGTCCCGCAGCCATCACCTGTATGTCGGCCAATGAATTTCTAGAATACCGACAGAACATCGGTATGTTCCTTGGACTTTATTTGGGCATCATCTTTTTGGTTATTACTGTATCGCTCAGCATCTATTGGTACAACGGAGAAAAGAATTTTAGAAATTTTTCTGTTATGTGTGTGGGAATTGCTTTGGCACAATTAAGCGTTCATGCCTTTGGCGCTGATTATTTGGAGACCTTTACATTTTTGTCTGAATGCACCACCGTAGTCGTTTGTGCTAATCTTAGCTTGGTTGGAAGTTTATTCTTCATCCAACATTTTATCAACGAAAAACATGAAAACCGTTCGATTTCTTGGATTGTGAGGTGCTTTTACCTTGTTGGTGGTATTTCGGTTGTGCTGAGTTTGATGGGCTTGGGAACTTGGTCCTATTTTGTCCTCATTTGGAACAACCTGTTAGCCGCAGTTTGGATCACTTGGGTAACCTTGCTCGCTTATCGAAGAGGACATGAAGGTGCCGGAATCTTTTTATTGGCTTGGAGTTTCTTTAGTTGTGGTGTGGTACTGTACATTTTAAAAGATTTTGGTGTACTTCCTTGGAATTGGATCACTCAAAACGGAATGACGCTCGGATCAGGAATAGAGTGTGTATTTATTGGTTTGGCGATTTCCTTCCGAATGCGTGGTATTTCGGAAGAAAAAAGACTGTTCTATGAGCAAAAGGAGCGCGCCAACCTGGCCAAGATTGCGCTGCAAGAAGAAAACAAAAAACTCAGCACTCAACTGGATGATGTTCGACAGAAACTATTCCTCTTACAGCTCAAACCCCACTACATTGCCAATTCATTGAATAACATCAACTCACTCATCCTCAGAAGAAGAAATACTACGGCGAGCAAGTACATCGTGAACTTTGGCCGACTCATGAGGCAAATGCTTCATCAGCCCAAGAATGACTTTATTCTCATGTATGAAGAATGTACTGCCCTGAACGCCTTCCTCGTAATGGAGAACCTTCGGCTACAGGGCAGTATAGACATTCAAATTTATTGTTCTAAAAACATCAACATGAAGGAAATCAGTTTACCAAACATGCTCATTCAACCCTTGATTGAAAATGCCATCATTCATGGTTTGCAAAATTTGAAATCGCGAAAGCCAAAGTTACTGATCGAGTTCATCCATTGTCAAAACCACATTGAAGTGCGGGTGGACGATAACGGTTTGGGAAGACAAAAGAAGCCTCATACAAAACCGAATCAACCCAAAAGTCTGAGCAAAATGCGCACTTCTGTTGGAATCAAACTCATCCAACAGCGAATGAGTATCCTCTGTCAAGGAGAGAACTACACCCCCTTTGAAATCATAGACAAGTATACTTCAAAAGGACAATCTGCCGGTGTTTGTGCCATTGTTCGTTTGCCTTTTCAAATCATGGAAAGTCCAGGAAATCCTAATGCAAGAAATCCTTTCGAAGCCAAGTGGTTAAAGAAATAAAGTTTGTAACTACCCCAAATACGCTCCCAACATCCACACCTCTTTTTCCTGAAGGGCGATGTCATCGCTCATCAAAGTGGCCGTACCTTCGTCTCCAACCTCACCGGCATCTTGAAGAATTTGGCGTTCCATACTGAGCAAGACGTTGAGGTTTTCCAGCACCGTTTTTACCGTTTCCTTACCGCTTGATACGCTCACCGCTTCTTTGATTTGAGCGCTGTCGAGGTAAGCAGTAAAACTGTGTTTCGGTTGTTCGCCCAAGGTGAGAATACGCTCTGCAATCATGTCAATCATTTCTTGCGCATGGGTGTACATCAATTCAAACTTGGCGTGCAGTTCAAAAAACTGTGGGCCTTTGATGTTCCAGTGAAAGCCCCTTACATTTTGGTAGTACAATTGGTAGTTGGCCAAAAGTACATTGAGTTGTTCTGCTCTATTCTTGGCGCTTTCTTCGTGTAATCCTATTGAGTTGTTCATCGTTTTTCTTTTAAAATTAATGCTTTCTTGTCGCTACAAAGGTGAGCAATGTTACCCATAGATAAAAATGATTAAGTCTATCAATACAATAGATAAAAACATTCAACAGCGATAATATATCATTAAATAAGTCCCTAACTTGCAGGAAATGAAACCACAGCGAAAACTTCCCGACGACGCAAAAACATTTCCCCTGCCCTATTACGCGGTGATCTTCACCAGCACCTTGAAGAACGAAGCCCTAAATGTGAGTCCAAACTATGCTGAAGTGGCTGAAATGATGCTTGAACTTGCGAAAAACCAGGCCGGATTTTTGGGCATGGACAGTGCTCGAAGTGAACTTGGAATTACGGTATCTTATTGGACCACACTTGAAGCCATCCAAGCTTGGAAACACCATAGCGACCATCGTTTTGCACAAATTATGGGGAAGGAACGTTTTTATGAAAGTTACGAAGTACGGATTGCGAAAGTAGAACGGCATTACTCATTTCACCCGAGCATTCAAGAATAAGGGCTGCTCAATGCTTTTCGCTATCTTTGCAACCGCATGAATCCGAATCGAAAAGTTGCCCTTTATACCCTCGGTTGTAAACTGAATTTTTCAGAAACATCCACCATTGCTCGTCAGTTTGCAGATGCTGGCTATGCGCGAGTTTCTCTCGACGAAGGAGCCGATGTGGTGGTCATCAACACCTGTTCTGTAACCGACCATGCCGATAAAAAGTGTCGGAACATCGTTCGGAAGGCCATGAACTTGAACGACCAAGCCTATGTGGCCGTGATTGGTTGCTATGCACAACTCAAGCCCGAAGAAATTGCCGCCATCCCTGGAGTGGACATCGTACTCGGTGCCAATGAGAAGTTCAATCTGCTCGATCATATCGACGAGAGCAAGGAAGCGGAAGCAAAAATTGTGGCAACCCGTATCAAAGAAACCAAAGACTTTATTCCCAGCTTTTCATCGGGAGACCGCACCCGTACTTTTCTTAAAGTTCAGGATGGATGCAATTATTTCTGTTCTTTCTGCACCATCCCTTTGGCGCGAGGAAGGAGTCGTTCAGCAAACGTTGCAGACACCATCAAAGAAGCGCAAAAAGTAGCTGAAAGCGGTGCAAAAGAAGTGGTACTCACTGGAGTGAACATCGGGGATTTTGGCACTGCACATGGAGAAAACTTTTTGGATCTCATTCGCGGATTGGATCAAGTAGAAGGCATTGAACGTTTTCGAATCAGTTCCATCGAGCCGAATTTGCTCAGCGACGAAATCATTGATTTTTGTGCCCAATCCAAGAAGTTCGTTCCTCATTTTCACATTCCCCTTCAAAGCGGATCAGATGAAGTATTGAAGAGCATGCGCCGCAGATACCTCACCGATCTTTACCGCAATCGCATCGAGCGCATTCACGCCGCTTTTGACTCGCCCTGCATTGGTGTGGACGTGATTGTAGGCTTCCCTGGAGAAAGTGATGCCCACTTCCAAGAAACCTATGATTTTCTTCACGAATTGAACATCGCCTATCTCCACGTATTCACCTACTCTGAGCGTGCAAACACCACAGCACTGCGCATTGATGACGTTATTCCTATCCCCGTGAGGCAAGAACGCAATAAAAAATTGCGCATTCTCTCATTGAAGAAGAAACGCGCTTTTTATGAGCAGGAATTGGGCAAAACAAAAACAGTACTTTTCGAAGCCGATGATCACGACGGAATGATGCATGGATTCACAGAAAACTATGTGAAAGTGGTGCTTCCTTACGATGAAAAACGTGTGAATCAACTCCACCCTGTTCAATTGGAACACATTGATCCTGACGGTCACGTAAGATCGAACATCCTCACCCCTAAAGAAGCCTAAACCATGTACCCCAATTTATATTTTCTTTTTGAAGACCTCTTTGGTTTCTCTCATCCCTTTCTGAAACTCATCAACAGTTTTGGCTTTTTTGTAGCCTTGGCCTTCATTGCAGGGAGCTATACCCTCTCTCGTGAACTCAAAAGAAAAGAGGAAGAAGGTTTGATGAGTGCAGAAAAACGAAGCTTCGTGGAAGGAGCACCTCTTCCGATCAGTGAAGTAATTTTTTCTGGCCTCATAGGCTTTGTTTTCGGTTTCAAATTCGTTTACCTCGCCATCAACGCTTCTACTCTATTTCAAGGAGGAATCTTACCTCAAAAACACATCTTCAGTTTGGAAGGGTCGTGGCTATGGGGCTTGGTTTTGGGTGGAGCCTTCGCCGGATATCGATACTGGCAAGGAAAGAAAGCAACACTGCCCGAACCCATCACCAAGACGGTAGACTTTCACAAGTATGAGTACACCGGTAACATCACCATGGTTGCTGCATTTTCTGGAGTGATTGGTGCGAAACTCTTCCACCTGTTTGAGAACCCCAAAGAGTTCATGCAGTTTTTCGAAAACCCCAGTTTGGAAAGCTTTATTGGCGGACTAACAATCTACGGTGGTTTGCTCGTGGGTGGAACCGTTACTTACCTCTATGCCCGGAAAAAAGGAATTCCAGGATTGCACTTGCTCGACAGTGCAGGCCCTGGTTTGATGCTCGCGTATGGTGTGGGCAGAATCGGATGTCAAGTGAGTGGTGATGGCGACTGGGGAATTGCAAACCCCAATCCCAAGCCCGATTGGATGGGTTTTCTTCCTGACTGGATGTGGTCTTACAGCTTTCCCAACAACGTGAACGCCGTTCGCGGTTACTACCCACAAGGAGGATATTCTGGTAAAATGATCACTGAGAATGACCCTTGGCCCATTTTTGAAGGCTATGGAACCTACCTCGATCCGGGAGTATATCCCACCGCATTTTACGAAACCCTCATGGCGGTGGCCATCTTCCTTCTCCTTTGGAGTTTGCGGAAACGCATCACAACCCCAGGGATTCTTTTTGGCATGTATCTCATGTTCAATGGCTTTGAACGTTTCTGGATTGAAAAAATTCGTGTAAATTCCGTGTATACCATTTTTGGTGCTGAAATAACTCAAGCAGAAATCATTTCTACCCTCATGTTTATTGCGGGCTTAGTGATGATCCTTCTTTTGATGAAAAGGAAGAAAGCGATTCAGCCCAAAGAAAATACACACTAATGGCAAAAGCACCGTCCCTAAAAGAACTCTGCACTTCCGTTCGAAATTTGTCAGAAGAAGTAGGACAATTTCTCTTGGAAGAATCATCCAAGTCCATCAGCATTGAACTCAAAAGTCTAAACAATTTGGTGAGTTACGTCGATAAAGAAGCCGAGCGTCGGTTTTACGAAGGACTCAAAGCCTTATTGCCACAAGCGGGGTTCATTGCGGAAGAAGAAACAGGGTGGCCAGAAGATGACGCGCCCAATTGGATCATCGATCCCTTGGACGGAACAACCAACTACTTGCATGGGATTCCTTTCTATTGCACTTCTGTAGCCCTTTTGGAAGAAGACGAAGTGGTTTTGGGTGTGATCCACGATCCTGTACATCAACACACCTTTTATGCATACAAAGGAGGTGGAGCATTCCTGAATGGAAAACCCATTCATTGCAACAAGAACAAACAACTGGCCGATGCTCTTTTGGCTACCGGTTTCCCTTATGATGATTTCGAATATGAGATGCAATACCTACGCCTCTTCAAAGAATTCACTCACAAAACACGAGGCTTAAGACGTTTAGGCTCTGCAGCCATGGATATGGCCTATGTAGCTTGGGGGAAATTTGATGGTTTTTACGAGTACGGATTGAACCCTTGGGATGTGGCGGCGGGGATCATTATCGTGCAAGAGGCCGGAGGAAAAGTGAGTGCGTTTGATGATGATTCTTCTCCCTTGTTTGATGAAGAGATACTAGCCAGCAGCAAAGGAGTACATGCTTCAATGCGCAATACCATTCAACGCTATTTCGAATAATTCACAGGAAAAAGAAGCTCTTTTCTCCAGTGCGAGCATTAAGAATTTACCAATCATGCAACTTCACATCGATTCTGTGGTTATATCGTAGGGCATTCGATGTCTATTTTGTATTCACTTCATAGAATACCACTCATGGGATTAAAATCAAACCTTACTGTACTCTTCTTGCTCGGGTTGACCTTGTCCCTCTGTTCTCAAAACTTAGCAGATCCTTGTTTCTACAGCCTGCCTATTGAACAGAACTTTGCTGCATCTGCGGACATTACTGGCGCTCCTTTGGGAAGTGCAGATGGCATCAAGTTTCAAAACAATTCTTGGGAAGGTACTTCAGGAACGGGAGTCTCCACTCCTCCCCCCATTGAGTGCGATGTAGTGAACGCTGTTTTTCTCCGAAATCAAGATGGTGTTGCGCAAGGAGTTGGCTTTCGTTTGAATGGATCCATCAATGCAGGAAATCAAGTTAATCTCGACTTCACGTATATCAGTCATGGTGCGGGAAGCGCGGCGAGTTTTAGTCCGGCAGTGTATACGGCATTCGGACCGGAACTTTACACTGGCGACGGTCTTCTTCAAGGTACTTTCGTGGGAAACCTTCCCCCTGTGGGCAATGTTTGGAACACCAACAACTTTGCTTTTAACCCCAATGGAACTCAAAACGGACACCAATGGATTTTCGTCATCCCAGAAACGAGCTCCGGTGTACTCTTGAATTTTTGCCAGATGGAAGCAGGTGTTTTGGATCTTGATTTAGGTCCAGATCTTGAACTATGTGCTGGAGAAAGTGTGACGCTCGGAAATCCTGCTTGGGGCAATGCTGGTCTCACTTGGAGCAACGGTAGCAACGCCAATACCATCGATGTTGACGCAACGGGAACTTTTATTGTTACCGGCAGCAATGATTGCAATGCTTCAAGTGGAAATGTCCAAGTAACGGTCTACGAACCTCCATTCATCTTCCCCGATGTGAGCGATACCACCATCTGCGTAGGAGAAGTATTGGAATTAAGAACCGTTGGATTCAACACTTCAAATGTTTGGCCCGATGGAAGCACTGACAGCTTGTTTGTGGTAGATGCGCCAGGCATTTTTGAGGTGAGCATTAGCGATAATTGCAGCAATCTTGTGGATGAAATTACGGTGAACTTCGATGATGTTCCAGACATTGAATTGGGTCCAGACACGGCCCTTTGTCAAGGAGAAACGCTCATCTTGGATGCCAGTGCCGATTTTGAAGAAGTCACATATCAATGGTCCACAGGAGCAGACACACCAAGCATTACGGTAAGCGGAGATGAATCTGCCACCTACAGCGTTTTGGTGAGTAACCAATGCGGAGTGAGCGAAGACAGTCGATTTGTGGAATACAGTTTAGAGCCCTTGGAAGTACTGGCAGGCGAATACGAGATTTGTTTCGGTATTCCTTTCTTGCTGGATGTGAGTCGCTTTGAAGGCACTTACGAATGGCAAAATGGATCTGGAGCTCCCACCTTCCAAGTGCCGAGCATTGGTCCGTACTGGGTCACAATAGAAGATGATGACGATTGCTGGACCGTGACCGATACCACTTGGGTTCGTGAAATCATTTGCTCTTGTCCGCTTTACATCCCTAACAGCTTCTCCCCTAATAATGATGGATTAAATGATGTCTTCATTCCCGTTTTCGATTGTGATCCTTTTGATTATCGTTTAGACATTTACGACCGTTGGGGACGCATCATCGACTCTCTCGATAAACCTGAAGAGGCTTGGCTGGGAATCATCAATGGAGAAGCACTTCCTGCCGGAATCTATCACTATCATCTCTTCTATCGAGAAGACTTTAAGGGACAACCCATCAATAAGTTTGGGTACATTTCTCTTTTGCGAAAAGATCGACAGTAGCATTAAACCTTTTACCTTTTCGTTCGTCTATCGAATAAGTAAGTTGTTTTTGGAAGAAAAGGAAATCATTCGGCACCTTCAGCATCCCGAGCTCAAGAAAATTGGCTTTACCGTCTTGATGGAACAGCATCAAGAAACGGTGTACCACTTTGCGCGAAAAATGCTGGTGGACCACAATGATGCGCTGGATGCTACCCAGAATGTTTTTATCAAAGCGTGGAATGGAATTGATAAATTCAAAGGACAAAGTAAGATGAGCACTTGGCTTTTTCGCATCACCCACAACGAGTGCATTGACTTGCTTCGTCAGCGCAAAAGATTGGCGGGGGTTGCACTTGAAAACATTGAAAAGGAACTACCTCAGGTGCTTCAGGCAGACCAGCGTTTTACGGGTGATGAGATTGAACGACAACTGCAAGTGGCCATTGCTCGCTTACCGGAGAAACAAAAGGCTGTGTTTCTTTTGCGCTATTTTGAAGAAAAAAGCTACGCTGAAATGTCAGAAATCACCCAAACCAGTGTTGGTGCGCTCAAGGCGAGTTACCATCACGCAGTAAAAAAAATTGAGGAATACCTCACTCGAGAAGAAGCATGAAACCGAAGAAAAAACCAGAGCTAGACATGGTAGGTCGTCAAGAAGAAGAAGAGACGCTCAAAGCCATTGCGCCCCAACTTTTTTCGATGAAGAAACGCTCACCATTTCATTTGAAAGATGGGGAAGAATTGGAATTGAAGCGTGTTTGGGAGGATTCAAAACACCAAGCATTCAGCACGAAAGAAACAGATTTCCAAGACCTTCAAGAAAAAGTATTCGAGTCCATTGAAGTGAATTCTAGCAAAAAGAAACAAATAAAAATCCGCCAACTGCTTGCTTGGAGTTCTGCCGCCGCTATTTTCATCGCAGTGGCCTTTTCTCTTTTTGATGAGAATAAATCCTGCGATACTTTCGCTTGTTTGCTAAAAGAAAGTGAATTTAGCGAAGCAGAGCTTTTGACTTTGGTGGAAGATAGTGATGATGAACTTCTCCTTTTAATTGAAGATGAGGAATTGAACTTTGATTCGGTTTCAGACGATGAATTGATGGAGCTTATGGAAGATCCTGAGCTAGAAATTGAAGAATTATGGTACGAATAATAGTATTATCCCTGTTGCTCAGCACAATGATGCCTCGAGCCTTCGCTCAGCAAGATAGAAAAGCGCAGATCGACCGACTTCGTGTTGCATTTATTACCGAAGAACTGGACTTGAGCGTGGAAGAGAGTCAGGAATTCTGGCCCATTTTCAATGCCTTTCGGGATCAGAAAAAAGCCCTCGAACGCGATCAAAGAAGATCCATTCGGGACGTGCAAGACAAATCTTCCATTACCGAAGATGAACTCTTGAACTTAAACAGTAAAATTCAATTGAGTAAAAAGGAACTTGTTGAGATTGAAGCCCAACTTATCAAAGACCTCATCCCCATCCTAGGAGCAGAACGTTGTTTGGCCTTGATGACCATGGAAGCTGATTTTAGAAAACGAATCTTAAGAGAACGCTTGGAACGAGAATAGCTGAGGGATCGCCTCACATAAAAAACGGGATTCTAAATCTTATTCTAGCAAGAAGGATTTCCCGAGTTGCAGTGAACGATCGTCCCGAAGAATGCGAAAATGTCCTGTACCTTGAATGCGATGTAAACGAGCTGCTGGCCAAACTTTCGCTACGGTTTCTGACTGATCGATGCCAATCACTCCGTCATTTTCATCGTGCAGAATCAAAGCTTCCTTAACGTCCACTTTCTGGACAAATTGAGCAACGCTGAGCGCATCCAAATCAAAGCCTTGTTCTTCAACAAAATAGTGTTTTACTCGCTCCACCACCTTTTCAGAAACACCCATTTTAGCTGAAAGGTCACGAATGCGTTCACCAAACGAATTGGGCGTGGTGAAAAGCAGGTATTTCTTCACCTTCAAATCCAATTCGGCAAGGGCGTTGCTCACCGCTACCCCACCAAAGCTATGGCTCACAAGGAATTGGGGTTTGCGCTGCTCAAGGAAAAACTTCACCACTTCTAGAAATTCAAAAACAGAAGTATCGTTAGACAAAGTGAAACCGTGTCCGGGAGCATCAAAAGCAAAAACATCGAAGCCCGCATCAAGGAGCAGGGGGATAAAATCGGCAAAGTTTCCTGCCTGACCTTCCCATCCGTGCACCAAAACCACCTCACCAAGAGATGGATTTGAAGTGCCTTTCCATGAATAGCATTTTACCTCGTGGCTTTTAAAATGCACCAAGTTTTGATTGGACTCCTCCAAGCGGGTAATCTCGTGCGGACGAAGTTTTTTGACGCTGGGGTGATGCAATTGGTGGATCAGTTTCTTCGCTAGAAGACCCGGGGCCACCTTGGAAAGAAACTTTATTCCTAGCATTACTCTCCCTTTTTCGGGCGCGGCTTGCGCTTGCTGTTATTTCCTCCTTTTCCTTTGGAGAATTTCCCTTTGTTTTTCTGATTTCCTCCTCGCCCTTTGTTGCCAAAACGACGCTGCCCCCCACCACTCTTTGGCTTATACTCGGGAGTTTCGCCTAAACGCTCTGGTGCTTGAAGCTTGCGAATTTCAGAACCAATCAGTTCTTCGATTTTCAGGAATTTGTATTGCTCGTCTTGGCTTACAAAAGTGATTCCAACTCCTGTCGCAGAAGCACGTGCAGTTCGTCCAATGCGGTGAACATAATCTTCAGCGTCTCCCGGAACATCGTAATTCACGACCAATTCGATGTTATCGATATCGATACCTCGAGAAACCACATCGGTAGCCACCAAAACAGCAATTCTTCGGTTTTTGAACTGCAAAAGCACCTCTTCCCGTTCCTTTTGTTCGAGATCGGAAGAAATTGCACCTGTGGAGATCCCCGCCCGCTTTAAAATGCGGTGAATGTTGATGACGTTCTTTTTGGTCGATGAGAACACAATAGCGCTCTTCACATCTTTACCTTTGAACAGCTCCACCAACATCTCTGGTTTTTGACTCTGATGAAGCACATAAGCTCCTTGAAGAACACCTTCTGCCGGTTTAGACAAAGCAATTTTTACCACTTCAGGTGATTTCAAAATGCCCTTGGCGAAATCCATGATCTTACTCGGCATGGTTGCACTGAAGAACAAAGTTTGACGGTCTTTATTGACGTGATCGAGTATTCGTTGTAAGTCGCGTTGGAAGCCCATGTCCAACATCCGGTCTGCCTCATCCAAAATCAATGTTTGAAGTTGGGAGAAATCCACATAGCCCAAGTTGAGGTGACTAATCATCCTTCCAGGAGTAGCGATAACGATATCAATTCCCGAAGTAAGGGCTGTTTTTTCTTGTTTGAATTCCTTTCCATCTCCTCCCCCATAAATCGCCATGGAAGAAATCCCGGTGAAATAAGCGAAGCCTTCGATGGCCTGATCGATTTGTACAGCAAGTTCCCTCGTGGGCACAATGATCAATGTTTTGATCTTGCTTTCATCCGGAGTTGAAAGTACCTTATGAATTGTTGGCAGCACGAAAGCAGCGGTCTTCCCCGTACCTGTTTGGGCAATGCCAATCATGTCTTTACCTCCCAAACAAATGGGAATTGCTTGCTCTTGAATTGGTGTGGGCTTCTCAAAACCCATCGCATCCATACCTTCCAAAAGGGTGGGATGCAAGTTCATCTCTTTAAATGTCATTGTTGCGCAAGATACGAGTTCCTAACGCAAATGAACACTGCTGACAGAAAACAGTTGAACAAGTATAAAATTACAAGAATAGTGCAGAAGGAATTTAGGGAAGACATGCAATTAGTTGTACCTTTCAGAGACAATGAACCACCTCATTTCCAACTACATTCGACTTACACTCTGCTTAGCAATTGCTTTGCTGACTTTAAGTTTGACTTCTCAAGCCACTCACTTGGTTGGAGGAGAAGTTTTTTATGAGCATTTGGGGAATGATGAATACCTAGTCACCCTTAAGGTCTATCGTGATTGCGGCGCTACAAACACCAACCAAACTGGCTTTGACAATACGGCAGCAGTTGGAGTGTTTAGCAATGGTTTTTTGGTTGAAAACTTAGAGTTGGACCTTTTCGATGCTACAGTGAATTTTATTCCCTTAGTTCTTGAAAACCCTTGTTTTGTGCTTCCTCCGGATGTTTGCGTTGAAGAGGCAATCTACCAAGGTGAAATCACGCTGCCATTTGGTCCGAGTTATGACCTCGTGTACGAGCGCTGCTGTCGAAACCCTTCAATTACCAACCTCATTGCCCCAGAAGATACTGGTGCGACCTTTATTGCCACCATTCCTGGCTCCGACTTGGTAGAAGAAAATAGCAATAACAATAGCGCCTACTTCCTTAATTTCCCCCCAGTGGCTTTGTGTGCCAATGCCGCTTTTATTTTCGATCACAGCGCCCTTGATGCCGACGGAGATAGTTTGGTTTACGAGTTTTGCACGCCTTACACAGGAGCTAGTCCGGACGACCCCGCCCCTAACCCGCCCAACGGTCCGCCTTACAACCCTGTGGTCTGGGAAATGGGCTTTGACAACAACTACCCTATCTCCTCCAGTCCTGCCTTCAACATTGATTCAAACACCGGACTGATCACAGGAACACCCAGTCAGGTTGGACAATACGTTATCGGAATCTGTGTCAAAGAGTTCAGAAACGGAGTCCTCATCAACACCATCAATCGAGATTTTCAGTTCAACGTAACGATTTGCGACCCCAACATCATCGCATCCATCCCAACACAAAACCAGTTTTGTGACGGACTCACCTTCGATTTCGACAACACCTCGAGCAATGCTGAAAGCTTTTTCTGGGATTTTGGTGACCTCACCACGGATGCAGACACCAGCACATCTCCTTCCCCAACTTATACCTATCCAGACACCGGCCAATACATCGTCACACTCATCGCTAACCCTGGCTGGTCGTGCGCCGATACAACAAGTACAACTTATTTGGCCTATCCTCTCATCGATCCTGCCATTTTGCAAAATAACTTCTCCTGCGCTGGCGAGGATATATTTTTTGACTTTAATGCGGTGGGTAATTTTGATGCTGACGCAGAATTCTTTTGGGAATTTGAGAATGCTGATATTCTCACAGCAACGGGTCAATCAGTAGACAATGTCTTTTTCAACAATGCACAGAGTGTGTCTTTGAGTTTAACCGTTTTTGATAATGGATGCACTGTTGAAGTGAGCGATACTTTTGAAGTGCCACCGCCACCTGTTGCGATTTTAGAAGAACAAAGTTTGTTGTGCCAAGGACTCACGATTGATTTTGTGAACCTCTCAGAAAACGCCGAGCAATATCTGTGGAACTTTGGCGACTTGGAAGCCATTGACGACATCAGCAATGGAACTGCTCCATCATACACCTATCCTGATTCAGGGTCTTACGAAGTCACTTTAATCGCATCGGCACCCTTTACTTGTCCAGACACCACCACTGCTTGGTTTGATATTTATTATTTGCTGAACCCCTTTTTCACCTCGCCGGGGAGCCAATGCTTTGAGGGCAATAGTTTTGATTTTTTGGCTGAAGGATTTGAAGATCAGAACACCGAATTTTCGTGGAACTTTGGCGAGTTTGCCTCTCCCAGCACATCAACATCCCTTGCTCCTCAGAACATTTCTTGGAGTGAACCGGGCATCCATGAGGTGGACTTGGACATGACCGTCACAGGCTGTGAGGCGAGTTTCACTTCGATCATAGAGGTGGTCCCCAATCCCACCATTGGCTTCAACCTCAACCGTTCAGAAGGTTGCCCACCACTCACCGTCAGCTTTCTCGACAGTTCCTATGCAGAAACCACCATCAATTATTTTTGGCAATTTGGCAATGGAAGTACCTCTACCCTTCCCAACCCACAACTCCGATATGAGGTTCCAGGAACTTACGACGTGCAATTGGACATCACCACAAATGATGGCTGCGCATCGAATTTGAGTATGACTATGGAAGACGCTGTTTTTGTTTATCCTGTGCCTCAGCCAGGTTTTGAAATAGAACCCAATACTGTCAACATTCTCGACCCTGAAATTCAAGTGAATACAACTGCTCAAGGAGCGGATAATGTTTATTATTTGTTTGGAGATGGGGGTACGTCACAAGAATGGGATTTCTCCTACCTTTTGAGTGAAGCAGGTTTAATTCCTGTTGTGCAAACCGTGACGAATGATTTTGGCTGTGTTGCCACAGCCGAAGGAGAAGTCGCTGTTGAAGGCTTTGTCCTTTACGTTCCCAATGCATTCACTCCCAACGGCGATGGATTGAACGATGTGTTTTTACCATCAACAACTGGAATTACTGAATATTACATTGAAATATACAATCGTTGGGGAGAACAAATTTGGACCAGTACCGACCCCAATGAACCTTGGCTTGGGGAAGGGATGAAAGATACCCATTTTGTTGAAAATGAGGTCTATCAATACCACATCATCGTTAAAGACCTCTTGAGCTATCCGCATGAATTTTTCGGACACGTCAACGTACTTAGATAAATTCTCACTGCATTTTTTTCCACTATTTTGAATTCGCTAGAAACAGGGTTGGTTTTTTTTCTACATTTGAGATTAACCAAATCACAACTATATTATGTCTGAGGGAAGGGAAGACTTATACTCAAATGCTGTTCGTGCAGGAAAACGCACTTATTTCTTTGATGTAAAATCGACACGTGGAAACGATCTTTATTTGACCATCACCGAGAGCAAACGTCGCTATGCAGACGACGGTAATTTTCACTACGAGAAACACAAACTTTTTCTTTACAAGGAAGACTTCGACAAATTTTCTGAGGGCTTGAATTCTGCCGTTCAAAAGATCGAAGAATTGCGAGCTACAGGGGAATATGACGCTCCAGATTATGTTGAGACCCAAAGCAACGGCGAAGAGCACGCTGATTTGAGTTTTGACGATTTGGAAGATTAAATTCTTTGCGCCCTCTTGTGATTTAGAATTCTAGGCTGAGTGCAACGTGTTCCTTGATCTTCTCAATGATGAGATCGTTCAGTGCACCGTCCTCTTTCAGCATTCGATCAATTCCACTAAATTTCGGTTTCGAATAGTGCACATTGACTTTCAGATAATTCAAAATGGAGGTCAGTTGATCTTGTGCCCGAAGCGCACCTGAGTGACCCGAACTCAAGCCAATGAGCGAAGCCTTTTTGTGATGAAAAACTGCTGGTGGTAAACAGTCAATAAAAGCTTTCAGTATCCCTGGAAAACTCCCGTTGTATTCTGCCACAACAAAAACAAAATGGCTTGCTGGTTGAATCAATTCATCAATCCAAGATTGCATTTCCTCACTCCGCTCACCATAAGCATCTGAAAAAACAAAATCCCTTGGCAAATCTTCGAGGTTCAAAAGATTGCAGTTCACTCCCAAATTGAGGAGTTCTTCGCAATAAGCCTCACTTACTTTCAAACTGTTGCTTTTCGGTCGGTTTGTACCCGAAATGATCAAAAATTCACTCATCTTCTTTGCTTAGTTTTATTCACGTTCTATCCACAAGAATCGTGTGCATAACTTCTTTCAACCTTCACGGCTAAAATCGTAACTTTACTCTTTGATTTGCGCCTGCAAATGTAGGCGATTTGAAATGCAAAAAATGAGCTTTTCATGAAGATTACCTACTATGGACACGCGTGTTTCTTGTTGGAAACAATGGATAACAAAATTCTCTTCGATCCGTTCATTTCACCGAACGTTTTAGCCAAAGAGATTGATGTAGATGCAATTGAGGCCGATTATATTTTACTGAGTCACGGTCATGAAGATCATGTGGCAGATGCCGAAAGCATTGCTCGAAGAACGGGAGCTACCATTGTTGCCGCTTTTGAAATCACCACGTGGTATGGACAGAAAGGAATTGAAGCACTTTGGCCAATGAATTTGGGCGGACAAAAACAGTTCTCTTTTGGCTTGGTGAAGTTTGTGAATGCTGTGCACAGTAGCGTGCTTCCCGATGGAACGTACGGCGGAAACCCCGGAGGTTTTGTGATTGAAAACGAAGAGGGCTGCATTTATTTTGCAGGAGATACCGCTTTGAGCAAAGACATGGAATTGATCCGCGAACGGTTTCAGCTCGATTGGGCCATTCTTCCTATTGGAGATAATTTCACAATGGGTGTGGATGACGCGATTCAAGCCTGCAATTTGATCGGGTGTGATCGCGTTTTGGGAATGCATTACGACACCTTCCCTTACATCGAAATCGATAAAGATGCAGCGGAGATGTCGTTCAAAAAAGCAAAGAAAGAATTGGTGCTCCTCGAAATTGGAGCAGAACGTCAACTAAATTAGAACATGGGAAAAGTCATTACGGTTGCAAACCAAAAAGGAGGAGTTGGAAAAACCACGACCGCCATTAACTTGGCAGCGTGCTTTGGAGTGTTGGAGTACAAAACCCTGTTGATCGATGCCGATCCGCAAGCCAATGCAACTTCTGGTGTGGGTGTAGACCCAAAATCAGTCAAAACATCCATTTACGAGTGCGTAGTGGATGAAGTAGATCCAAGGGACATCATCATCAGCACTGACAATCCTAATCTAGATCTACTCCCTGCCCACATCGATCTCGTTGGGGCGGAGATTGAGCTCATCAACATGCCCAACCGGGAGTACATGATGAAGCAGGCCATTTCAAAAATCAAAGATGAGTATGACTTTATCATTATCGACTGCTCTCCATCTTTGGGTTTGATTACCGTAAATGCGCTTACTTCTTCTGACAGCGTAATTGTGCCAGTACAATGTGAGTACTTTGCCTTGGAAGGATTAGGGAAATTACTCAACACCATCAAGATTGTTCAAAGCAAACTCAATCCTGATTTGGACATCGAAGGCATTCTTTTGACCATGTACGATACCCGCTTGAGACTCGCAAATCAGGTGGTTGAAGAAGTTCAAGTTCACTTTAGAGATATGGTGTTCAGCACGGTGATTCACCGGAACACCCGTCTTGGAGAGGCTCCAAGTTTTGGTGAAACCATCATCATGCACGATGCAAGCTGCAAAGGTTCCATCAACTACTTGAACCTGGCAAGAGAGATCTTGCAAAAGAATGAAATGACCCGTCTTCGCGACGAAGAAAAATTTTTAGACCTGAACAATGGCTAAACGACAAGCACTGGGAAGAGGCTTGAGTGCACTGTTGGAGAATAGCAACAACAGCCCTGCACCCAAGGTAGAAGAGAAAAAGTCGAAAGAAAAAACACTTGGAAATGTAGCCGGGGCGATTGCTCTTTTGCGCATTTCAGATGTCGAAGCGAACCCTTTTCAACCAAGAACACATTTCGATGAAAGCGCCTTGAATGACCTCGCACAAAGCATTCGGGAATTGGGCATCATTCAGCCTATTACGGTAAGAAAACTATCAGCAAAGAAATATCAACTCATTTCTGGTGAGCGTCGTTTTCGAGCGAGTCAACTTGCTGAACTCGATGAAATTCCCGCCTACATTCGAAGTGCCGATGATCAAGAGATGCTCGAAATGGCTTTGGTGGAAAACATCCAACGAGAAAACTTGGATGCTATCGAGGTAGCCATTAGCTATAAACGACTCATTGACGAGTGTCAACTCACCCAAGATGAAATGAGCACCCGCGTTGGAAAAAATCGCTCAACCATCAGTAATTACCTCCGACTGCTCAACTTGCCAGCTGAAATTCAAGTAGGCATCATTGAGAAGAAGATCAGTATGGGACATGCCCGTGCCTTGCTCACACTCTCAGACCCAAAAAATCAAAAATCCCTTTTCGAACGTATTGTTGATGAAGATCTCAGCGTTCGTAAAGTGGAAGAATTGGTTCGGAACCAAGGAAAAGAGGTAAAGAAGGCCAGTAAAAAAGCCGAAAACCTGAACTTCGAAATGCAAAAGCTTCGAGCAGACCTCCGGATTCGATTTGGTCGGGCAGTCCAGGTGAAAAACAACTCGGATGGCTCCGGAAAAATCGAAGTCGCCTTCAAATCCAAAGACGATCTTCAAGCCATTTTAGATGCCCTCGACGAAAACTAAATATCTCTTGCTCGTGTTTGCATTTCTCCTTGGAGCTGGGCTACATGCGCAAAAACGTGGCTTTTCATCGTTCGGAAGGAATCAGCACTCCTTCTCCATTTTGAAAGATAGTACGGTCCAGAATTCAGAACTTCCGGCCAAAAACCTTCGACCGAAAAGAGCCACACTCATGGCAGCAGTGCTTCCGGGAAGCGGACAGATTTACAACAAAAAATACTGGAAAGCACCCATCGTTTGGGGAGGAATTGGCTTGTGTGTTTACTTCATCCAAGACAACACCAAGAACTTCAATACCTTCTCAAAGGCTTACATTGCTGAAGTTGATGGCGATCCCAACACCGTGAACACCACAGAATACAACGGAGCACAGCTCGATCAACTCCAAGAGACGTATCGACGCTGGCGTGATCTAAGCTACGTGAGCTTGGCTGCGGTCTACTTGCTCCAAATGCTGGACGCCAATGTGGATGCTCACTTATTTTACTTTGATGTAAATGAAGATCTGAGCATGCAAGTCACCCCTTGGCTCAAACCGAACTTCGAGCGAAGCGCCGGTCTATCCCTCAACTTTAATTTTTAATTTGCCCCCATGAACATTGGAATCATTGGATATGGAAAAATGGGCAAAACCATTGAAGCATTGGCGGTCGAAAAAGGACATCGCATTGCGGCCACTTTCACCAGTGCAGCCCCTCCAACTGCGTCCGACCTTCAAGGACTCGATGTTTGTATCGAATTCTCCACTCCGCAAGCAGCAATGAAAAACATTCTCACCTGTTTCGAAGCCGGAGTACCCGTTGTGGTAGGAACCACAGCCTGGTATAATGAACTGGAAACCATGCGCTCCGAACTAAAGAGAAGCAATGGAAGCATCTTCTACGCCAGCAATTTCAGCTTGGGCGTGCACCTCTTCTGGCAAGCGAATCGCTTTCTCGCAAAATTGATGGGAGAACATCAAGAATACTTAAGTTCCATTCACGAGGTTCATCACATCGAGAAAAAAGATGCGCCCAGTGGAACTGCCATCACTACTGCTGAAGAAATGATCAAATACCACCCAAAATTGGAAAATTGGAACGAAAACTCCGATCCAAAATTGGGTAGCATTAATATTAGTCACGACCGATTAGAAGATGTAAAAGGCACACACATTGTGAGCTATACATCGGACATCGACACCATAAAATTAGAACACTCCGCTAAGTCGCGAAACGGATTTGCATTGGGAGCCATCAAAGCTGCTGAATTCATGCAGAACAAAACTGGTGAATACACCATGGCCGACTTACTCAACTTCCCTCAACTATGATTGCTTGGACCTTACTCTTTTTACTTCTTGCTATTTACAGCATCAGCCTGCCCGCCATTTTTAAGCGACTCGATATTGCCGCTTGGAAAGGCGCCGTGCCCCTTTTGAATCTCTTCTTTCTCATTCAAGTCATCAAAAGACCTTGGTATTGGTTCCTTATTCTTTTCGTACCTGGAGTGAATCTGCTCATGTTGATCATCATTAATGTGGAGCTTGGAATTGCTTTCGGACAACAGGGAACGGCAGAGCAATGGAAATTTGGTGCTCTGCCTTGGTTCGCCATTCCTGAGTTGGCATTCAAGAGAAAGAACGACAAATTCATCGGTCAGCGAGTTTGGAATGAGAAAAATAAAAAGAGCATTCCTAGAGAATGGGGAGAGGCCATCCTTTTCGCCGTAATCGCAGCCACCATTATCCGTACCTTCTTCCTAGAAGCCTTCACCATTCCAACTCCTTCCATGGAAGGCAGTATGTTGGTGGGTGACTACCTCTTCGTGAGCAAAATGAGCTATGGACCAAAATCACCTCAAACACCGGTGAGCATGCCTTTTGTGCACAATGTACTTCCGGGCAGCATGACCCCATCCTACGTCGATTGGTTTGAGTTGCCGTATTTCCGCCTTCCAGGTTTCGGAGATGTAGAACGCTTTGACCCTGTAGTATTCAATTTCCCTCCTGGAGATAGTATTATCGTAGATCCAATGCTCTCTACCTTTGATTATTACCAAATTTTGAGAGATGAAGCTGTACGAGCTGCAGGTAGTCCTGAAGCCTTTGAGGAAAACCCAGAAAAATACCTTTCGCTCATTCGTCCGCAAGTGATCAAAAAATTTGGTATCCGCGAACGTCCTACCGATAAAAAAGAGCACTACATCAAAAGATGTGTTGGTTTACCGGGAGATTTATTTGAAATCAGAGACGGAATCATCTTTGTGGATGGTAAGGAAATTGAAACTCCAGAAGGGGTTCAGTTCAACTACACTTACCGTCTCAAGAATAGAGCTAGTCAGCGAAAAATGGACGAAATTTTGGAGCTTACCGATCTCGATTATGGTCAGGGCGGACGAGAAGACATGACCGTTGCACTCACCTTGTCTGAAGTGGAGAAATTAAAGTCGCTGGGCATCTTGGACACCATTGCACGTGTGGAACATCAAGCACAACAAGGAACGCTCGCCATCTTCCCGAACAGCATCAAAGCACCATATAACACTTGGGATATTGATAATTTTGGTCCTATTCAAATCCCTGCCAAGGGAATGACCATTGACCTCGACCTTCAGAACCTTCCGCTTTACAAAAGAAGCATCACTCATTTTGAAGGTCACGATCTTTACGTAAAAGACGGAGAAATCTACATTGACGGAGAAGTACGAACCTCTTACACTTTTGAACAAGACCATTTCTGGATGATGGGAGATAACCGACACAATTCACTTGATGCTCGTTTCTGGGGATTTGTGCCCGAGACCCATGTTGTTGGAAAAGCCGTTTTCACTTGGTTCTCGAAAGCCAACGAAGCTCAGCAAGGAAAAGGCAACGGAGGCATTCGTTGGAACCGCATGTTCAAATTGGTGGACTAATGGAGGTATTCCCTTTACTCCTGTTCCCTCCTCTTGAATATTTCAAATGCTTGAAGCAGGCGAAAAACCCAGTGGTGGATTTTGGAGAGCACTATCAAAAACAGAGCTATCGCAACCGCTTTCAATTGATGGGGCCGAACAATCTTCAAACCATCAGTTTGCAAGTGGAAGGCTTGAGCGGAATCAAGACGCCCATTAAAAAAGTGCGCTTGAGCGACGAACTATCAGTAAATAAAGTGATTCGAACGCTGGACACCTGTTACAATGCCTCTGCTTTTTATGAGCATTATCGCGATGATGTTCTGGAAATTCTTCAGATCGAAAGTAAGCTATTGAGCACAGTAAGCTGGAGAGGGATTGAGTTCATGTGTGAGCAGTTTGACCTCGATTTGCCTTCAAGAACCGAAACCTATATTGAGCAAGATGATACAGGGCTCTTCAAAGACCATCGCCGAGCGTCTTTCAGGGAACAAGAGGCCAAGAAATATCACCAAGTCTATCAAGACCGACATGGATTCATTCCCAACTTGTCTGCTTTGGATGCTTTATTTAACTTAGGAAATACAGCTCAATCGCTGTTGTAATGAAATTGAGACTTATTTTTCTAGGGTCTCAGCATTGTCTTTGTCAAGAATCATGTCCAAAACAATAATGCGATCCTCCTCTACCTTAAAATAGATACGGTAATTCCAAGCAAGTGCACTTCGAAATTCACCATCCAAAGTGGCAAAATTTGCAACTCGGGTGTTCATTCCAGGATTGGCACCAAGTTTTCTCAAACGACTGATAATGGTCGTTCTAGCATCTTCAGCCCCCACCAAGGAATTGGTTTTCACTTGCTGAATAATTCGATGAAAAGCATTGAGAGCTCGGTCGCTGATAATCACTTGCCTTTTTGCCATGTCACAAATTTAGAAAGAGAATTCCAACAACGGTGCTATATTTAGCATCAAATTTAAAATTATGACCCGATTCTTTTGCTTTGCCTTCCTTCTCCTCATTGCTTTTTCGAGCACTTCTCAAGAAATTACGATCGAACAAGCCGTAATGGGACGTTCGAACGACCTCTACCCCAGTGGAAAAAAACAACTTGAATGGATGAATAATGGCAGCACCTTTACATTCGTTGAGGATGGAAAGCTGATGCAAGAAGGACTCAAGGGAAAAGCAAAGAAAATCAGCACCAAAGAAGAGCTTCAAAACATCTTAGGTTTCGACCTGAAACGATTTCCGAGCTACTCTTGGGATGAAAAAGGACGACTTGTCTTTGAGCGAGATCAGCTCCGCTATTCGGTCGATCTACGAAGAAAAAAGTTCACTACACAGGCTTTACCAGAAGACGCGCAGAACCAAGACTTGCACAAAGGTACCGGAGCAGTTGTCTTTACTCGCGGACAAAACCTCTACATTTCAAAAGATGGGAAGGATCGTCCAATCACGAATAATCCTGAAGGGGTTTTGGCTGGACAAGCCATTGCACGCTATGAATTTGGAATCACAAAAGGTACTTTCTGGAACGAAGCAGGAACGAAATTGGCCTTTTATCAAAAGGATGAGCGTCATGTTACCGACTATCCTTTGGTGGAATACGGCTCCACACCGGCTAAATTGAAAAACATCAAATACCCAATGGCAGGAAGCGAGAGCGAATACGCCTCAGTGGGAGTCTACGATGTAAATAGCGGTAAAACCATCTACCTCGATTTTCAACGATTGAAGAACGATGAGTTCTACGCTACCAATCTCAGTTGGTCTCCTGACGGACGATTTGTTTACGTGGCGGTAGTTACCCGAAATCAAAACCAAATGATCTTGCAATCTTTCAACGCGGGAACGGGTCAGCTCGAAAAAGTACTCTTTCAAGAAAACGATCAAAAATACGTTGAGCCGGAGCATCCCATGTACTTCATTCCTGGCAAAAACGAATTTCTCTGGATCTCAGAAAAAGACGGGTTCAACAATCTTTACCGCTACACGCAAAGTGGAAAGCTCATTTCCCAAACTAGAGCTTCCTTCCCCATCAATGATTTCTTAGGCTTTTCAGATGATGGAAACGCTTGTTTTGTGATGGGTTCAGGTAAAAATGCCACTGAAAACCACCTTTTTAAGGTCAACTTGAGTGATATGAGCATGTCTCGCCTCACCTCGGAAGCTGGAACGCACCGCATCACTCCTTCTAACGATTTCACCTACTTCTTTGATCAATACAGCAACCTGACTACTCCGGGTGTTACCCAAATCATCAACGCAGAAGGAAAAAAGCAGAAAACCATTCACATTGCCGCCAACCCTCTGGAAAACAAAAAAACAGGCAAAGTGGAGCTGCTTGAAGTGCGCGCCGACGACGGAACCCTACTTCATGCCCGAATGATCAAGCCAAGCAATTTCGACCAAAGCAAAAAATACCCTGTTTTGGTTTATGTCTATAATGGTCCGCATGTACAATTGGTGAGCAACTCTTGGAACGGTGGTGCGCCGCTTTGGATGAACAGTTTTGCCGAAGAAGGGTATCTCGTTTTTACCATTGATGGCCGAGGGTCAAGCAATCGCGGAAAGAACTTTGAACAAGCTGTTCACGCTAATTTGGGCGACTTGGAGATGATGGATCAACTGGAAGGGGTCAACTACCTTAAGAGCTTGAACTATGTCGATTCAAATCGAATGGCAGTGCACGGATGGAGCTTCGGTGGATTCATGACGACCTCATTGATGTTGAGAAACCCTGGGGTGTTTAAAGTTGGAGTTGCTGGCGGACCTGTTATCGACTGGAATTACTACGAAGTGATGTACACTGAGCGATACATGGACAGTCCACAAGACAATCCTGAAGGCTACGAAAAAGCCAATCTAAAGAATTACGTGGACCAGCTCGAAGGCAAGTTGCTCATGATTCACGGGAACGAAGATGACGTGGTGGTGATGCAGCACAACATGAGTTTTATCAACGCATGCATCGCTGAAGGCGTTCAAATTGATTTCTTCGTTTATCCCAACCACCCGCACAACGTTCGTGGGAAAGATCGTGTCCACTTGATGACGAAAGTATTGAACTACATTAAAGCAGCCCTGTAAATGCTCCATTTCTCCATTGAGCCTGAAAAATATGTGGACGGCGTTGCTGTTTTTCCTTTGGGGAAGAACAACATTGATCCTGAAACTGTAGCCTCATTTGGAGACGAGTGGGAACGCTTTGATGCTTTTAGTGAAGAGGAAATTCAAGGCGCCGGTGATGAGTATTTTGACCTCATTTCAAAGGCCGAACTCAGCACCTTTCAAAGGACTTTGGACATGGGGTGTGGATCTGGAAGGTGGACCCGATACATCGCTCCTCATGTAGCCCAAGTAGCCGCATTGGACCCTAGTCTCGCGTGCCATGTTGCTCGAAGAAACACCAAGGACCTCAATAACGTCCAAGTTGTACAGGCAAGTGTTGAGAACATCCCTTTTCCAGATGCCTATTTCGATTTTGCGATCTGCTTGGGCGTCTTGCATCACATTCCGGACACCCAAGAAGCGCTCGCTGCCTTGTGCAAAAAAATTCAACCCAAAGGCAAGCTCCTTCTCTACTTGTACTATGATTTGAGTGAAACGGGGCTCCTCTTTCGCACGCTGCATTCAATCAGTGAAGTGTTTCGAAAAGTCATTCATCGAATGCCGAAATTCATTAAAAACCTGCTTTGCGATTTCATTGCAGCTTTGATCTATCTTCCCTTGATCTTTCTCAGCAAAGTAATGGGAAGTATCTCAACGTCTGCAGCCAAGAAAATGCCTTTGAGTTATTATCGAAACAAATCTTGGCGCATTATTCGCAACGATGCCCGAGATCGCTTTGGTACCCCGCTTGAGCAGCGATTTTCCCAGGAACAAATCACTGAAATGCTTCAAAAAGCGGGAATGAAGAAGGTTGTTTTTTCACCCAATGCTCCCTACTGGCATTGCATTGCTGAAAAAGGATGAAAAAGATCCTCTTCATCGCTAGTCATCGTCCGCAAAGGGCTCCCGGACAACGTTTTCGTTTTGAGATGTTTTTTGATGAACTCTCCAAGAACGGTATCGAAGCAGAATTGTCTCACCTCTTGAGTGAGGAGGATGATAAAGTGATCTACTCTAAAGGGAACTACCTTTCGAAACTGCGCATCGCATTGAAGTCCATTCAGAAGAGAAAAGCCGACCTCAAGCGTGTTCACGAATTTGATCTTGTGGTCATCTTTCGGGAAGCGCTCATGACCAAGTCCATCTTCTTCGAGAAAGCCGTTCATCGCAAAGGAATCCCGATGATCTTCGACTTTGATGACGCCATTTGGATCAAAGACATATCCGCCAACAATCGCATATTAAGTGCTTTCAAGGACGAGAATAAGATTCGAAAAATCCTTCCTCTTTGCCAGGCGGTAACAGCAGGAAATGCCTACCTGGCCGATTTCGCCAAACAATACAACCAGCAAATTCACATCATCCCTTCCACCATTGATGAGAATTTCCATCTTGAAATAGCCAAACCCACACAAGAAAAAGTATGTGTTGGCTGGAGCGGAAGTCACACTACTTTGGCACATTTTGAAACCTTGTTACCCGTTTTAGAAAAGCTAAGAGCGCGATATGGGGAATCCATCCGCCTGCTCACCATTGGAGCAAAATCATCTGCTGCGGAGCGCTTGAACATCGATTTCACCCCTTGGAAAGCCGAGAGTGAGAATGAAGACCTCAACCAAATCGACATCGGGTTGATGCCCTTACCCGAGAGCTTATGGACCTCAGGAAAATGTGGAATGAAAGCCCTTCTTTACATGGCAGCAAGCAAACCAGCTATCGTCACCCCACTCGGTGTGAATGCCGAGATTGTGGATCACGGAAAAAATGGATTTCATGCGCAAACTCCCGAAGAATGGCTGGAACACATCTCCGATTTGATCGACCACCCAGAAAAGCGACTTGGCATGGGAAGCGCTGCCCGACAAAAAGTGCTTAACGACTATTCCAAAAAAACGTGGAGTCCCATCCTCATCGCTGTGTATAAAAAAGCAATGAACTCTCACTAAACCTACCCAGAATTTCCAGAGATTGAGTTTCTTTGCAAAGCAAAAAACAGAGAACTCATGGCTGCAGAAACAAGTTTGAAATTAACAGCGCTCAATGATGTGCACATCGCACTAGGAGCCAAAATGGTGCCTTTCGCTGGCCATAACATGCCTGTTCAATACACAGGAGTAACCGATGAACACCTCGCCGTTCGAGCTGGAGTTGGTGTTTTTGACGTATCGCACATGGGGGAATTCATGGTGCGCGGGCCACAGGCGCTTGATTTGATTCAAAAGGTGACCTCGAACGATGCCTCTAAATTGCACGATGGAAAGATCCAATACTCTTGTTTCCCAAACGCAGACGGTGGAATTGTGGACGACCTCCTCGTTTACCGCATCAGTGAAGAAGAATACATGCTTGTAGTCAATGCTTCGAACATGGATAAGGATTGGGACTGGATCAGCAAACACAATGATTTTGACGCTCAACTTGAGAACAGAAGCGAAGAAATGAGTCTACTCGCTGTTCAAGGTCCGCATGCCGCTCAAGCCCTTCAATCCCTCACCAGAATTGACCTTGCAGGAATGAAATACTACACCTTTGAAACAGGGACCTTTGCGGGCGAGGACAACATCCTCATCAGCGCCACAGGATATACTGGCGCGGGTGGGTTTGAAATTTACATGCCGAACGAAGCCGCTGAAAACATTTGGAATGCCATTTTTGAAGCAGGAAAAGAACAAGACATTCGACCAATTGGTTTGGCCGCGCGTGATACTCTGCGTTTAGAAATGGGCTTTTGTTTGTACGGGAACGACATCAACGACAGCACCTCTCCTATTGAAGCAGGACTCTCTTGGATTACAAAATTCAGCAAAGACTTCATCAATGCTGAAAACCTGAAACGTCAAAAAGAAGAAGGAGTAAGTAGAAAGCTCGTGGGCTTTGAAATGATTGATCGAGGAATCCCTCGCCACGGTTACCCCATCGTGAATGAAGGTGGAGAAACCATCGGTGAAGTAACCTCAGGAACCCAGTCTCCCTCCCTCAAAAAAGCCATCGGAATGGGCTATGTGCCTAGCGAGCTTGCGAAAGAAGGAAGCACCATCTACCTCTCCATTCGAAACAAGCAAATTGCTGCCAAAGTGGTAAAGTTGCCGTTTTACAAAGCATAAGAATACAAATACAGAAGATGCACAATAAACAAGTACTCGTAGAAGTCTGTTTTTCGCCCAGACAATTTGAGCTTTATAAGGAGCAATTTGACATCTGTGTTGTGATCGATGTGTTGAGAGCAACCTCTGCCATTTGCGCCGGAATTGAAAATGGGGTAAACAGTATTATCCCTGTTGCCACGATTGAAGAAGCTCAGGCCCTTCAAAAGAAAGGATACATCGCAGCAGCAGAAAGGAATGGAGAAATTGTGGAAGGTTTTGATTTTGGAAACTCGCCTTATGCCTTCATGGATCCATCGTTGAAAGGCAAAGACGTCGTGTTGAGTACCACCAACGGAACCCAAGCAGTGCACACTGCTCGCGACATGGAAACCGTGGTTATTGGAAGTTTGAACAACCTTGAGGCTTTGAGCAAATGGTTGATTGAGCAAGGAAAACCGGTACTACTGCTTGCCTCAGGTTGGAAAAATAAATTCAATCTGGAAGACACCATTTGCGCCGGAGCCATTGTGGACGCTCTTTTGGAGTCCAGAAAGTTCAAGAGTGAAGAGGATAGCAGTATTGCAGCCAAATTCATCTACCGCTCTGCCAAAGAGAACATTTTCAGCTTTCTCAAAGCCAGCTCACATCGCCGACGATTGCGAAGACTCAATTTGAATGAAGATGTTAAATTCTGTCTTACCCCGAACAACAATCGCTGCATTCCTGTCTTAAAAGATGGGGCAATTGTTAAATTAGTGCATGAAGAAATTGCTCAAGATTAAAAAACCCATCGTCGGTCTGCTCATTGTAGCACTCTTTTTCTCGAGTTTACCCATTGCGCACGCTTGGGGATTCTTTGCCCATCGAAGAATCAACGAACTTGCCGTTTATACCCTTCCTCCAGAAATGTTTTCCTTCTATAAGGAGCACATGGACTTTTTAAGTGAACATGCCGTAGACCCCGACAAGCGCAGGTACGGTGTGGAGGGAGAAGCTCAGCGACATTTCATTGATATCGACCACTTCTGTGACGGAACTCCACACTGCAACCCCTTTCTAAAAATGCCGCGTTCTTGGTTTGAAGCCGTGAAGCTTCATACTGAAGACACCCTACAGGAATACGGAATTGTTCCTTGGCATATCCATGTGATGGTTAACCGACTGAGCCGTGCATTTGAATCCAAGGACGTAAACCGCATTTTACGCACCAGTGCAGAATTGGGCCATTACATTGCCGATGCACACGTTCCTCTTCACACCACTGAGAACTATAATGGTCAAATGACCAATCAAAAAGGAATACATGGATTCTGGGAAAGTCGCCTCCCAGAACTGTTCGAAGAGGAATATGACTTTTTTGTCGGAAAAGCCGCTTACGTAGAAAAGCCTTTGGATTTCACTTGGGATTTTATTGAAGAGAGTCATTGGGCTTTGGATAGTGTACTGCGTTTT
>CALKGK010000011.1 GCA_938085105.1 uncultured Flavobacteriales bacterium | reverse complement strand
CGTTAATACGGGTACAAGCACTGCTCCGGACTTTTCTAGTGGAGTGGTTAACCTCGCAGACGTGATGACCACCTTTGGCGCACATTCGCTTGATCTCAGCTTGTTCACTACACTTGAAGCTGCAGATTACAATGGTGATGGACTTTTCGATTTAATGGGGACCTACATTGATACTGATGTGAATAACAACATGATGAGTATGGTGGTGGTAGCTTTAAACCAAGGAGTTGCAGGTGAACCATATTTTCCAAGTGTACAAACCAACCCTTACGGTTTGGACATTTCCTCACTTAGTGTTCATCCATTTTACAAAACCAACATTACGGCATACGACTATGATGGAGATGGAGATTTGGATTTATTTGGAATGTCTGGAACAGATTGTAATGTTTTTTACATCCAAAATACGGGGTCTTCTGCATCACCTAGTTTTGCACCAATTAGCGTTGAGTTCAATATTCCGACATTTTACAATTCAAGTTATCGACCTTTTGATATTAATGGTGATGGCCAATTAGATATGTTGTCAGGGCAAGATATTGGAAGAGTGTTCTCTATCTACAATGTGATTGCTGGTTGTACCGATGCTAGTGCTTGTAACTACAATGCTGCCGCCTCAACCAATGACGGTTCTTGTGAATACACCTCGTGTGCCGGTTGTACAACATCAAATGCTTGTAATTATGACCCAACGGCTACCATTAATGATGGCACGTGTGAATTTACGTCTTGTGCCGGTTGTACAGATCCAAATGCTGATAATTACGACCCGAGTGCTACCATCGACGATGGTTCTTGCTTTACTGCTGTTTTTGGCTGTATTGACGGAGGAGCTTGTAACTATGATCCAGCTGCGAATACTGATGACGGCTCGTGTGAATTTACTTCTTGTGCCGGTTGTACAGATCCAAATGCAAGCAATTATGATGCTACAGCAAGTATTGACGATGGCTCTTGTTCTTTTGTTGGTTGTATGATTGAAAACGCAGCCAATTACAATCCAAACGCAACAATTGAGGGACCTTGTACCGTGTTAGAAAATTGCGGTTATGAAGGAGGAATAACAGTGGAAATGGTTAAAGAAGACTACGCTACTGGCGATGATGCTACTGATGTAATTATTCCAGGGGTTATGGAGATTTCGAGAAATGTTGATCAAGGTTTATTTAATGTTGCCTATGAAACTAGTTATGCTAATGAAGGTCCAGCAGGTACAGAATGGCATTTTGGTGATATCAACTCAGGTGAAGCTTGGGTTTCATGGAGAGACGCTATTCAAAATCAAGGAGGTTTAGATATTGATGAAGTGCCATACACACTAAGCATGCGCATTCCAAGCTTGAACCTTTATTTCGAAATTGAAGTAACAGATTGGACCTGCTGTGGCGATGGAGGAGGTTTTGCCTACACAAGAACTTTTTTGGTAAACGAAAGCGGTTGTGATGAAGTGCCCGCAGTTCTTGGTTGTACTGACGTTGATGCCTGTAACTATGACGGAGGAGCTAACCTTAATGACGGATCTTGTATAAGCCCAAGCTGTTCTGATGCTTCAGCGTGTAACTACGATGCTGCCGCGGCTTGTATTAATGACGATTTCTGCCAGTTCCCAGACAACTGTGGGAATTGTGATGGATCGACCTGTGTTGAAGGCTGTACAGATCCTAGCGCTTGTAATTACAATGACACCGCAGGTTTCGATGATGGTTCTTGTGCTTATGACGCTGCGAGCCCATTTATGAATTGTCCAGACGATATCGTGGTGGATGTTGCTCCCGGTGTTTACGCTGCACAGATTTCCTATGATTTTCCTGAGTGGGGAGGTCCTTGTGAATTCTATGATCCATTGAAAAGTCTTGAAGATATTCAGGTGGGGGTATTAAACAATTATACCAACTGGTTAAGCAACCTTGGAGATTATTATGAATTCACTTATGATCTGGAAGGGCCAGGAACCATTGATGATGGTGGTGGAGACATGTATGATGGTGCAAACATCATTAGCACCAACTTAGGAACAGAACTCCCTTACACAGATCAAACCATTGAATTCAGTGATATCGTGGGAGGGAACTACTTCACCATGGAGTTGCCGGGGCTTTTTGTCATGGCTGCAGACGCAAGTGGTGTAAATGTCTTTGGAATTGATGGTAATATTGGTGCAGATGGAAATGGTGTAGCAGAAGCCTACAGTTTAAGCAGCGCCACAGGAGGATTTACTGGCTACTACAAAGGAGTGTGCGATAGTAATGACCCATCGATCAATCAGTTGATTATTATTCAAAATGCTTCAGCGACACAAACAATTGATAATAGTACAGATGACGACACTCATATTTTATCGAACATTGATGGTGTAACCAGAATCTATTACTTGCTATGGGCAGGAGATGACAGCTTTGGACCAGCTTGTTATTCTGAAGCAGAAGTGCAGGGCTTATTGGATGCCTTTGCACTAATCGCGGGCTCTAACCCAACAATTACCTCAGGAGCCCTAAGTGGTGGAAGCTTTGCCACGGGTACGACAACTGTTGAATACATGTATGATGCAGATACAGAAAGTGCTTCGTGTTCATTTACTGTTACGGTGAATACTCCCGGATGTAAAATAGAAGGAGCATTCAACTACGACCCTATCGCAAATATTGAAGACAACTCTCTTTGTGAAGTGTTGGAGGATTGTACTGGTTTTGAGGGTCCACAGTCGGTAACCTTCACTAAGAATAACTTTGCAGATCCCCTGAGCGCAGATACTTACGATTTAATTACATCAACGGTGGCGCTTACTAGAGGAGATAGCGAAGGATTGTTTAATGCCATCAGCCAAACCTCTTATGACGGAGGAAACGTGGACAATACGGAATGGCACTGGGGAACATACGATCAGATCTTATATCCATTCACCAACTGGTATGATGCTGTACAACAAAGTGGTAATGGTGCTGGTGATGCCTATCCAGGGGTAATGACACTCCACATCATTGATGAAGATTTGTACTTTGAAATTGAATTTACCTCATGGACATGCTGTGGAGATGGTGGTGGTTTCACTTACACCAGAACGTACCTTCCTGAAGTAAGTGCCTGTCAATCAGTTCCTGCGGTGCTTGGTTGTACAGACGAAAGTGCCTCAAACTATGATGCTACTGTAAACTTGAATGATGCCAGTTTGTGTGAGTACGGTGGATGTATTGATGGAGCTGCCTTGAACTTTGATTGTACTGCTGATGTAGACGACGGCTCATGTCAATATGCAGGCTGCATGGATGCTGCTGCTGATAATTACAATAGTGCAGCTATCGAAGATGATGGTTCTTGCCAATACTTTGGTTGTACTTATACTACCGCTTCCAATTATGACGCAACAGCAAACGTCGATGATGGTTCTTGCTTGTTTGAGGCACTTGGAGTAGAGGGTTGTACTTATGCAGATGCGATCAACTATGATTCGAACGCAACGATTGACGATGGTTCTTGCTTGTATGAAGCGGTTCCTGTTGGTGGATGTACAGATCAGATGGCTGATAACTACGATTCTAATGCTGACTATGATGATGGTTCTTGTTACGTTCTAGAGAACTGCAGTTTTGCTGGTGAAATTTTGGTGAACTTCACAAAAGAAAACAACGCTGATTGGACGCTCGAAGCAAACCAAGATCGAATCACGGATAATGTTTGGATCACTCGTCAGAATAACCAAGGGATTTACAATGCTTTTGATCAAGCTTCTTATCCAGGAAACGCAGTTGGTGGTCCTTCTAATACAGAATGGAAACTGGGCTCAACAACAGAAGCAGGTACTTACTCATCTTGGGTGAGCGCGGTACAAAACAACCCAGCATTGTACTGTAATAACGACAATGTCATGTCTTTGCACATCATCGATTTGGACCTTTACTTTGATGTTGTATGGCACAGTTTCACTGGCAGCAATGGCGGCGGTGGATTCTCTTACACGAGAGTGTTTATGCCAGAACAAAGCTCATGTGATGCAATTGCTTTGAACTATGGTTGTATGAACGAAGCAGCTGTTAATTTTGACGCTGATGCCAACGTGAGTGACGAGTCAGATTGCTTCTTTATGACATGCCAAGGCGACTTTAACAACGATGGAACTATCAACACTGGAGATTTGTTGGTATTCCTTGGAGTGTTTGGAACGAGCTGTCAATAATTTTTAATAGACCAACATTAAAAAAGGGGGGGCTACCATTGGTGGCTCCCCCTTTTTATTTGTGGAGCTTTTTTTAAAATTTGATGTTCACTTTGCTCAATACTTCTTCAATCAAAAAGGGAATATCGAATATCGATTAACGAATGTCGATTTTAGAAGTTTTTTGATTTAGGCCTGCTAAAAGCAATGCGTCAGCAATCTCAACCCCCACGCGAAAGCGCTTCAACAGTTGCGCGAGCAACCTAAACCGGCGTAGCCCTAAACCTTTTCCATCGTTGGTCAGTATGTCTTGTTCTGCAATCAAAAAGGGAATTTCGGATATCGATTAACGAATGTCGATTTAAGAAGTATTTTTTGAATTGGTCCAGCTCAAAACAATGCGTCAGCAAGCTCAACCGACGCAGCCCGAAACCCTTATTCCTTCGCACAAAAAACCCGAAACACTTCAAAGCGTTCCGGGTTTTTCAATAAGCATTCTTGCAGGTTTGCTTACCTATTCTAGCATTCTTAGTGCTGCACAATCAATTTAGTACTCGAAATCATTCCTTCCGCTCCAATCGATCTCACAAAGTACAAACCGTTCGAAAGTTGGTCGAGCTGAATGTTTCCAACGTTTCCTGCGGTGCGAAGGATGACTCTTCCGCTAGCATCACAAAGTTCATAGTTCACAGCAGGATTGATGGGCAAGTTCACCAAGTTGTTGGCCGGGTTAGGGTAGATGCTGAAAGATCTTCTTGCGCTCTCATCAACACTATTGAATTCTTCAATGAAGATGCAGTAGTCTTCAATCTCTCCAAACTCGAATTCGGCACAGGGCTCAGGTGGTGGCTGGTTGAAAGAGCTCCAACGCATGGAGATTCTCATTCTGGTGCTTCCTACTAAGGCATCTTCCGGAATGGCAATGTTGTCCAAAGTAATGCTCTCATTGCTGATTTCAGAAACAACCTCTTCCGCTTCTTCGAATTCCCCGTCTTGATTAAAATCAATCCACACTTTGAAGTATTCGTTGTATGTGTCACCGTCAAAACCTGGGGTCAAGGTGATGTTGTTGTACTCTGGGTTTTGTTTGTAGTAAACCCAATCCAAGTCGCTTGCGCTGGTGTAATCTCCATAACCTTGATCCGAACCGGTATTGGAAGCAAGGTCACTAATGCTTACTTCATCAATCCATTCTTCAATTCCTTCTGCAGTGGTTGCACAATAAGCATTGTCGGTACAAGAACCACAACCCAAAGTTCTGAATGTCCCATAGGCTTCAGGGGCGATGATCACTCCATCCTGACAGCTAATTCCAATTGCAATTTCATAGTCAGTGCAAGGCATTAAGTCTGCAAAAGTGTAAGTGCTTTCTTCGAGGTCTCCAATAACGATGGCCGACCCGCCTTCCGGTGTAATGCTCAATTGGTAACTGTTTGCCGCCAATACATCTTCCCAAGAGAGTGTGGCAGTGCTTTCAGACAAACCTTCTAAATTCAAGCTTTCTAATGACGGCAATTCACAACATCCTTCCGTTTCAAAGGTGATGGTGCTGGTCCAATCGCTATCGCCTTCTTCACAGTTGGCATACATTTCCAATTCGTATTCACTGCACCAGAGGAGTCCGTCCAAAAGGTAAGACTCTCCTTCAATTCCCTCGATGGTGGTCCATTCAGCATTTCCAAGCTCTCGGTATCTCAAGCCAAAAGAGGTCATGCTTCCAAGTCCATTCCAGTTCACCGTATACGTTCCATCTTCATTGGAACTTGCGCTCACAGAGAAAGGAGGCAAACACTCGTTGAATGAACAGTTGTCCAACAGGATTTGCAAGCTGTTGAATACGTTTAGTCGTCCGCCAGTAACACATTCCGTTGTTAAATTTGGTACAAGGTCGACACCGTCGAACAATGCTTGTCTTACCAAATCAGCTGCTGTTTGTGGATCGGCATGCATGATTTGAGCTAGCGACGGACAAGGTGCAGAGTATAACAAAGCGATAGCTCCTGCTGTGAGTGGCGAAGCAAAACTGGTTCCTGAAGTACTGGTGGTTTGACTTGAACCTGAAGAAGTCCAAACCGATTCACCGGGCGCACCCAAGTCAATGGTGGTTTGTCCGTATCCAGAGAAAGTACGAACATCGTCATTGTTTGTAGCCGTTACTGAAATCATGTAATCACTCGGAGCAGCTGTTGGGATATCGCCTTGAACATCCACATTCAGAGCAGAGTTGGTAGTAGCTCCACAGTTCAAAATCCCATAAGTACCTAAGGTGTCATAAAATGCAGTCCAAACAGGAACGTCATTCACATCACCTCCATCAATTCCCCAAGAGGCGTTGGTGGCCACAACAAAAGCTCCTTTGTCCCCATTGGTGGCTTCGTAAAGTTGACGTTGAATGAGTGGGTAAGTATAACACTGAATGATATTGGCCTCAGATCCGATATTGTAACCTGCAACCCCCATGAGCTTCACGTCCCAGTTGATTCCTGCAACACCGTTTTCATTGTTTCCTTTGGCTCCGATCATTCCGAAAACATTGGTTCCATGACCATTGTTTGCTCCAAAATCATCGTTTTCGTTATTGACGTTCCAGCCTTCATAATCATCCACGTAGCCGTTTTCGTCATCATCAATGCCGTTGTTCGGAATTTCATTTTCATTTACCCATTTGTTGTCCACCAAATCGGGGTGGTTGAGGTTTCCTCCTTCAATCACACAAACCACAATTTCATCTCCAGCAGCAGTTAGTCCGCCAGTAGTGATGTCCCAAGCAAGATCAGAATCAATGTCTTTGTCGTTGGCTTGGTAGTGATGCCATTGATTCCCATAAACAGGATCATTTGGCGTTGTTTCTCTCTTTTCTACAAAGTGGTTGAACTGTGCTAAACCAACATTCTCATTCATCTTCACCAAACGAAGTAAGGTGTTCTCATCAATCATGTTTGGGTTGAATTTAAAGTGCCAGAGGTGCATTGGTGCGCTGAGCTCTTCGATGAGTTCCAATTCAATGTCGGCATTTTCAACGGAGGAGAAGTCCTGAAGGAACTGCTCAACTTGGGAGTTGTCCTTGAGTTGGACAATCAATTCTCCGTTGGCATGTTCCATTTGAGCAAACAAAGTGCCGCACAGCATAAAAGCTGCAAAAAGTGCAATAATTCTCATGAGTAAATAGGTATACAGGTTGTTTCAAAGTAATTGAAAGTCCGTAAGAACTTCAAACTTTATACAAACAAACATAGCATTTCCATACCGCCCAATGGTGTAGGTCATTCCTTAAAGATGAACATATACCCGTTTAACACGCTTCGATACCCCGCTAATCACTTCATAGGGTATGGTTTCTAGCAAATTAGCAATTTCCTCTATCCTTGGATTCTCACCAAAAACAAGGGCTTCATCACCTTGTATAACACCCAATCCGCTCACATCCAACATGGTCATGTCCATGCAAATCCGACCCAATATAGGAACCCTCACCCCATTGATCATCAGCGCTCCTTTTCCGTTGCTCAAGCGTCTTGAAAGCCCGTCTGCATAGCCAATGGCAACGGTGGCAATTTCCATGTCCTTTTCTGCAATAAAACTTCTTGCATATCCAATGGACTCTCCTTTTTTGATTTGTTTCACCTGAGAAACCATGGATTTCAAAGTGGCTACGGGAGTGAGGTAATTCCTTTCTGATGCACTGTTCGAAATGCCATACAAACCAATTCCTAAACGCACCATGTCAAAACGAGCTTGGGGCCAGCGTTCTATACCAGAGGTATTGGAAAGGTGCATTAAAAACGGGTAAGCGAGCTTTTCCTTGGCCAGAGCACTCATTCGCTCGAATCGGGCAATTTGTTCGAGGGTGAAATCGTCTTCAGAAGGATCGTCGGCAGCAACAAAATGGCTGTAAATTGAACGGACTTTAACACTTTCCTGATGTTCAGTAAGCAATTCCAAAACGTGAGAAAGCTGATCTTCTTCAAAACCCAGTCTTTTCATACCGGTGTCCAGTTCGAGGTGGATGCTTTGAGCTTCGCTGAGGTTCATCAATTCCCAGGCCTTGAACATTCCTTCGCCTTGCTTCAATGAATAGATTACAGGTTCGAGGTCGTACTTCACAAACAAAGCGGCAGATGAGATGGGAGCGTTCAAAACCATGATGGGGATTTCAATGCCCTGTTGGCGAAGTTCAACTCCTTCATCGGGATAGGCCACTCCCAGATAGTCCACTTGTTCATATTCCAAGGCAGAGGCCAACTCACTGGCGCCTGTTCCATAGCCAAAGGCCTTAACCATGGCCATGACCTTTGTGTTTTTCCCCGCTTTTCCCCGGTAGTGATTGAGGTTTTGAACAAGGTGGTCGAGGTTGATTTCCAGAACGGTTTCGTGATGTTGCTCTTGCAAGAAGGTCACAAATTTCTCCAGTTCATAGATTCGAGCTCCCTTCACCAAAAGTGCGGCATTCTCAATCGATCGGACATCAAACTCTTGTAATAGGCTTTCCGTGTTGGGGTAGTGTTCGAACAGAAGTTCTCCTTCGGGGGCGTTTCGAGCAATGGCCGGACCAACGCCAATCAGGCGAGTTACTCCTTTCTCCTTCAAAAGCTCAAAAACACGACGATATAACTTCTTTTCAGGAATGCTGCTTCCCAAAATATCACTCAAAACCACTGTTCTCTCGGCGCTTTCATTTCTCAGCCAGCGCAACTCGTCCAAGGCAATTTCAAAGGAGGCCAAATCATTACTGTAAACATCGCTAATGATGGTGCTGTGATGTTTTCCTTCGAGAATTTCCATCCGCATGCTCACGGGGTTGAGTCGGGCAAGTTCACTTCGAACGATGTCCAAACCGAAGCCTAAATTCAACATACACAAACTCACCATCATGGCATTGTCTCGGGAGGCTTGATCGCTAAAAGGAATGATGACTTCAAAGCTTTCTCCCTGCCATTTTAAGCTCAATTTTTGCGTGTCGAAGTGCCGAGAATGTTGAAGGATTTGAAGGTCAGCATGCTTCGTTTTTCCCCAAGTAAGTCGTTCACCAGAGTAGCTCATTTCGTCCAATGCGGCTTCAATAAACGGGTCGTCCTTAGGAAAGAGCACTTGTTCGCAATTCTGAAAGAGCAGGCATTTTTCTCTGGCCAGTGCTGCTTTGTCTTGAAAGTGCTCAAGGTGAGCTTCACCAATGAGGGTGATGATTCCGATTTCTGGCTGAATCATGCTTTCCAATGCGGCCATTTCCCCGGGCATGGAGATGCCGGCTTCGATGATGTTTACATCTCTTTTTCCGTTTTGGAGTAGTAGACTCATGGGAACCCCAACCTGACTATTGAAACTCTTTGGGGAGCGAGCCACTTGAAGGTGGGAAGAGAGGGCTTGAGCGAGCCATTCTTTTACAGTTGTTTTTCCGTTACTTCCAGTGATTCCCCAAACCGGATTTTTCCAATTCGACCGGTGATGAGCGGCCATTTTTTGAAAGGCACGAAGACTGTCTTCCACTAACAAGTAAGAGGCGCCTTTGAGTTCATCCTGTGGGAGTTCTTCCACCAAAAAACATCGCGCTCCAAGTTCATGAGCAGTGGCTATGAATTGATGACTATCGTGCCTTTGTCCGCGAAGGGCAACGAACAAACAAACAGCGGCATTGGTGAGCTTTCTGGTGTCGAGCGATATTTCCGAGAACGACAAGTCTTCACCCACCAATTGAGCTCCAATGGCACTTGCCCAATACGAGAGGGGCTGCTGTTTCATTGTTCTGGGTTCTTATTGATGTCGTGCTGATGATTGGCCGCGCGCTCCAGGTCCTTTTTCCTCTCAGATTCTTGCCAAAGTTCCCATTCCTTCGCTTCGATGTTCATAGCATCGGGGTTTTTCATGGCGTCGTTAAATGCTTCTCTGCTCAAAGGAATGTAGGTTTCACTTTCCCCCAATTCGACGAGTGCGTCGTTTTGGTTAAAGCGATAGGAATAATGAGCCAAATCCCCCGTTTTTACGCACACTGCATGTACTTTAGTGACGTATTCTGCTAGCGCCAAAAGTTGGGGCATGGGGCCAAATGGACGCCCTTTAAAGTCAAGGTCAAGTCCGGCAATGATTACCCTCACTCCAGAGTTTGCAAGCGTGGTGACCACATTGGGAAGTTCATCGTCGAAAAACTGCGCCTCATCAATCCCCACAACTTCAATGTCGCTCGCCAAAAACAATAACTGAGAGCTATGTGGAATGGGCGTTGATTGAATAGCATTGCCTTGATGGCTCACTACTTCTTGGTGGCTGTAGCGGGTGTCGAGGGCGGGTTTAAAGATCTCAACCCTTTGTCGAGCAAAGCGCGCACGCTTCATTCTACGGATCAGTTCTTCGGTCTTTCCCGAAAACATCGATCCACAGACCACCTCGATCCATCCTCTTCGCTTACCTCTGTTACTCGTATTTTCTAAAAACATATTGGGGGGTAAAGTTAGCCAAAAGCGTACTTTTGATAACTTAATCGATAATATGAGAACAATTTACGCTTTTGCTTTGGTCTTTTCAATGCTTTTGATGGGGTGCAGCAAACAAGCTGGAGAAGGTGGACGAGCGTCCATTCGCGGCTTTGTACAGAAGGAGATTCGTTTGGTTTTGAGCAATCCAGCTACATTTCAAACAAGATATCCCGCGGCAGATGAAGAGGTGTACATCGTTTACGGCGATGAACTTTCTCCAAGCGACCGAATCCACACCAATTACGATGGGGAATTTGAATTTAATTTTCTCAGAGAGGGGAAATACACGATTTATGTCTACTCTGGAGATACCACTGGAGACGCGAATGCAGACCCGAACCGCATGCCGGTGATTCGCGAAGTAGAAATTACGGATCGAAAGGAAACACTTGACCTAGGAACCCTCCGCATTTATGATCAAGATTAATCACCTTCTTTTCGTATTCGGTGCTTTGGTGTTGTTCGCTCTTCAAGGACAGGCTCAGTATCATGACTTTGGTTCGTGGTCGTCCATTAAATTGGAGCAAAACATGAAGGGTCCGTTTGACCTAAGTTTTGAACCACAATGGCGAACAGATCAAGGTGGAAGCAGAACGTCGGATTTTATTTTTGACCTGGGCGGAGATTGGAAGGTGAAAAAATGGCTGAAACTTTCTGCGACCTTGAGGATGGGCTGGCAAGTTCAAGAAGATGGATTTTACAGCTTTAGGCAGCGGATGGCCTTTGATCTGAAATTGGATGAAGGCTGGAAAGATTGGAAGTTTGATTTTCGGATCAGATATCAAAGCGGAAGAGTCGCCTCCACAGAAAGCCTTGTGGATTTTAGACGGGCATTTCGAAGTAAATTTGGTGTTTCTAGAGACCTCACGAAGAAGTGGTCTACCAGCGCAGCAGTTGAGGCATTCATTTCCACAGGAGAGGGCGTGCCTGAACTAACGGATACCCGATACAAACTGGAATTGGAGCGGAAGATTAAAAAAAGACGCTACATCGGTTTGGGCTACCAATTTCAAAATGAAGTGAATACCGCCTATCCAATTTTTGAGCATGTTCTCCTCTTGAGTTTTAAAATGGGCTTCAAGTAGTGAATAAACCGGGCGCTTTTTCGTTTCCCATGTACCACTAACCGGGCAATGCAGTTTTCGCGCTTTCAACATACCGTTGTTTTACTCTTTTGGACGGGGCTCATGTGCTCCTTCGCGAAGCAAAACCATGCCCAAATATCTGGACAAGCAAGGCAACAATGGGTCCATGCCCAAAAAGACACCCTAAAGGTACAAGGCGATTATCCTTTTGGTGCCGAATTGAAAGTGCTGAGTGCTACTCTGAGCCCAGAAAACTATGAGTTGATTCCTTTCCTGCCAGGAGTGTTCTTTCCCAACTTTCAAGGAGAAGCCGATTCCCTTTTGATCCAAATCAGTGCCATTCAGCTCCCTCCTCTGGAGTTTTCGCACAAAGACACCTCCCTTTTTCGTCCTGCAGGGTCTTCCGATTTTAAACCCTACGTACTTCAAGCAGCAGGAAGGTTTGAGGAAGACGAACAAAGCGCTTTGAACAAATCGGGGTCGCTTTCTCGTGGACTCGTTTTCGGAAACAACCAGAATTTATCTGTTAATGCAGCCCTCAACCTTCAACTTTCTGGATTTATTACAGATGACATTCAAATTCTCGCCAGTGTAACCGACGATAACCTTCCCATTCAGCCCGATGGAAACACAAGTCAGCTGCAGGATTTTGACCAAGTATACGTAAAACTGTTCAACGAGTCGAGTTCCCTAGTGGCGGGAGATTTTCAAATTGCGGAGCGGGACGATCACTTTGTGCGTTTTCAAAAACGTTCTCGGGGGGCGAATTTTGAAACAGCTTGGGATCAATACCAAGTGCAAGCCAGTATGGCGGTGTCCAAAGGGAAGTTTGCCAGAAATGTGATTCAAGGGATTGAAGGGAATCAAGGTCCATACCGACTCACGGGCGATGAAAACGAATTATTCATTGTTGTGCTCGCCGGCACAGAGCGGGTATTTATCGATGGACAATTGCTGCAGCGAGGAAGGGATTACGATTATGTGATCGATTACAACGCTGCGGAGATCACTTTCATGCCAACAAAACGCATCACCAAAGACCGACGAATTACCGTTGAGTTTCAATACAGCGATAAGAACTACGCACGCACCATGCTTCAGAGCAAAGTCAGTGGTGAAGAAGACAAGTGGTCGTGGACCATTCACGCCTACAGCGAGCAAGACAGTAAAAATCAGCCGCTACAACAAACCTTGGAAACGGCAGATAAAAACGTGCTTCGCGATGCCGGAGATGAGGTGTTCAACGCCTTGAGAAACAGCATTGATAGTGTCGGTTTTTCTGAAGGGCAAGTGCTTTACATGTTGGTCGATTCCTTAGGATACGACAGTGTTTTGGTGCGTTCAGACAACCCAGAATTGGCCCAGTACACAGCTCGATTTGCTTTTGTGGGCGAAGGAATGGGGAATTATGTGGAAGACGGGTTCACAGCCAACGGACGTTCTTTCGCCTGGGTTGCACCAGATACTTTGGATGATGGAAGCATCGTACTGAAGGGAACCCATGAGCCCGTTCGCCTCCTTATTGCTCCCAAACGAAGGCAAATGGCGAGCGGTGTGCTGAGGTATGCCTATCGAAAAGACAGCTACATTCAAAGTGGATTGGCGCTTTCGAGAAACGACCAAAATACCTTTTCTAGCTTGGATAAAGAAGACGATAATGGCGTTGGGATCTACACGGAATGGAAGCATCAGATCTCGCTCGACTCCAGCAGTGTTCAGGTGAGGGCGAGCCATGAATATGTGAGTCAGTTCTTCAGTCCAATTGAGCGTTTCAGAGCTGTGGAGTTTGATCGAAATTGGAATACTTTGGGCGCGAACCTCAATACAGACCAACATTTGGGAGAAGTGAGCTTGGAATGGCAAAAAGGAAAGAACAAGGAGTTTCAAATGGGTGGCGAGACTTTTCAAGCAGGTGCTTTGTTTGGGGGATATCGAGCCAATGGAGTACTGAAATGGCAGGATGAAAAGTCCTTGCTTCAATACAACGGGAGCTTTACATCAACTGAAAAGCAGATCAACAGTAGTTTTTACAGGCACAAGAGTGTGGCGCAAAAGAACGTAGGCAAACTTGTTTTTCGCTATCAGGATGAATTTGAGTTCAATGAGCGCCGACAAGAAGTTTTGAGCGGATACCAATTTCACGAGTGGCAAGGAAGTGTTGGAAATCAAGAAGAGGGTAGTCCTCTAGCCTGGAAAGTGTTTTACGGTCAACGGACAGATGAGCTGCCGGATAGTTTGGCCCTCACCCGAATTGCTAGAGCAGAAGAATACGGCGCGCGCATCGGCTTTAACAACAACGGAGCGCAATCTGTACAATTGAGTGTGAGTCAGCGAAATCTCAAGATTGTTCGTTCTGACCTGTCCAACATCGAGCCCGACGAAACGCTCCTTGGTCGCTTGGAACATCGATTGAATTTAGCGCGAGGAGCAATATCCTCCAACCTCTTTTATGAATTGGGAAGTGGTTTGGAACAAAGAAGGGAGTTCATTTACTTGGAGGTTCCACCCGGACAAGGAGCCTACGTTTGGAATGATTACGATGGGGATGGAGTGCGAGATTTGGACGAGTTCGAAATCGCCACTTTCGCCTACGAAGCTAACTATATTCGTTCTTGGGTTCCCTCCAATCAATACAGCAGGACCTTCAGCAATCAGTTCTCCGAAACCTTACTTATTCAACCGGCGAGGATATGGAGCAATGAGAAAGGATGGAAAGGGGGTTTGGCCAAGTGGAGCAACAATGCAGCTTACCGGGTAGAGCGAAAAACGAGCAATGAAAATGAGCTTTCCCGCTTCAACCCATTTGAGCAAAACATTGCAGACAGTTCCCTGATCACCCTGCAGAGCTCCTTCAGAAACGCCCTTGCTTATAATAGGAGTAGTTCAGTGTTTAGTGCGGATTACACTTATCAGGATCAGCGAAATAAAAATCTCTTGAGCAATGGCTTTGAATCGAGAAGTGACCGTTTCCACGAAGTAGGAGCGCGGTGGACCCTCTCCAAGGGAGTTACGGGATTGTTGAGAAACCGAATTGGTCAGAAAAGGGCCTTGAGTGACTTTGTGAGCGGACGGAATTATTTCATTCGCTACCAAGAAATCGCGCCGGAGCTGCAATGGCAACCGAACACAACGCAAAGGGTGAGTGTGAAAGGACGCTATGTGGTGAAGAACAATGAGGATGAGTTGGGCGGACAAGCGGCAGAAATTCTTGATTTAGGAGTGGAAGCCAAGTGGAGCGACCCGAGCAAAGGACTTTTGCAGGCCGATTTTCATTGGGTGGAAATCACCTACGATGGAGAAAACAACAATGCTTTGGCTTTTGAGATGTTAGAAGCCTTGCAAGTAGGACGAAATTTCACTTGGTCGGCAAGCATCCAAAGAACCGTAGGTAAGAACCTCCAGTTGAATTTGGTGTATAACGGAAGGAAATCTGCCAGCACCCCGTCGATTCATACTGGAGGAGTTCAGCTTCGCGCCTTTTTCTAATTCGTGGAAAACAAGGTCTAGAAAAAAGTTGGTCACCAAAAAAAGCGTTTGAGCAGAAGCCACAAACGCCTTTATCGGAAATCAAGCATTATGAGGGATTATTTGTCGTTAAAAATCCAGATCAAATGCAACGTACTAGAAGTAGAAGATATATTCATAACAGTGGTTTTTTAAGTGGTTCGAAACAAAACTTATCATCAATTTACCGATAATCAATTGTTTACATGGGGGCTAATGAGCCAGCGGCACCGAAGTTTTGGTGAACGGGTGCTTTTTGGAAGGGAGTGGTTTTTTTAAGTGGATGGGGATGGATGGAATGGCAAAAGGTGGGTGGAAGAAGGAACAATTCGCTTAAAATAGAGAACAAGCGAGGAGGGAAAGCTGTACTATTGTTCACAACTTCAAGTCGAATCTTCATAAGCTCATGGGCTTTTTTCTGTGGGGTTTGCCTTGGTTTTGTTAAGACGTTTCATGGCTTGTATGGCTCAATTCACGGGAGAGAGCAGTACTTTTGCAGTCCTAACTTCATGAGAATGATAATAATTCATGGATTATTTCATCGGGGGGTGCTTGGCATAAAGGAAAATTCGTCTTATCTTCGCAGCCCGTTTTTGGGCGCTAAAAACCCTTTTAAAACCAATTGAGGTGGATACGATAAGTTACAAGACAATTTCAGCTAACAAAGAGAACGCTGATAAAAAGTGGATGATCATCGATGCAGAAGGACAGGCTTTGGGCCGTTTGGCGTCGAATGTTGCTTCTTTGTTGAGAGGTAAACATAAAACAAACTTTACGCCGCATGCAGACTGTGGAGATTACGTAATTGTAATCAACGCTGCTAAGGTGAGTTTGTCTGGTCAGAAATGGACACAAAAAGAGTACATCCGTCACACAGGATATCCTGGTGGTCAACGAGTTCAAACTGCGCGTGAAGTGCATGAGAAGAACCCGATCGCCTTGGTAGAGAAGTCTGTGAAAGGAATGTTGCCAAAGAACAAGTTGGGTAGAGCCATTTTTAAAAATGTGTTCGTTTACGCTGATGCAAACCACAAGCACGAAGCCCAAACTCCAGCAGAATATACAATTAAAGCATAAGCAATAATAAGGTGCCAATTATGGAAGTAATCAATACCTCCGGAAGAAGAAAGAACGCTGTTGCTCGCATCTACTTGTCTGATGGCAAGGGAGAAGTTACGATCAACAATCGCAAGTACGAAGACTATTTCCCAGTGGGAACGCTTCAGTACAAAATCGTTCAACCCTTCGCTATTACGGAAACCGTCGGTAAGTACGACGTTAAAGTTAATGTAAACGGTGGTGGTATCACCGGTCAAGCAGAAGCTGTTCGCTTGGCGATTTCAAAAGCGTTGATCGAGATCAACGAAGAATGGAAGCCGTCATTGAAAGCAGAAGGATTGACAACGCGTGACCCACGTATGGTTGAGCGTAAGAAATTCGGACAGAAGAAAGCGCGTAAAAAATTCCAATTCTCGAAGCGTTAATCCGCGTAACAGAATTTTATCATTCATTTATTATTCATTGTTTAGGATCCAAATCGCTTAGATCTAAATTAGCTACTCAGCGATTGCCCTAAAGGAAGGTAAACAATTATCATGGCTAGAACCAATTTTGACGAGCTCCTCGAAGCAGGAGTTCATTTCGGTCACCTCAAAAGAAAGTGGAACCCACATATGGCACCTTATATCTTCGATGAGAAGAAAGGGATCCACATCATTGACCTCAATAAAACCATTGTCAAGCTCGACGAAGCTGCCAATGCCCTGAAGCAAATCGCTAAGTCAGGAAAGAAAGTCATCTTCGTAGCAACGAAGAAACAAGCAAAAGACATCGTAGCAGAGAAAATAGGAGCAGTAAACATGCCCTTCGTTACTGAGCGCTGGTCTGGAGGAATGTTGACGAACTTCGCCACCATCCGTAAAGCCATTCGTAAGATGTCGCAAATTGACAAAATGGAGACCGATGGTACTTTCCAAACTTTGTCAAAAAGAGAGCGTCTTCAAATCACTCGTCAGCGAGCTAAATTGGAGAAAAACTTAGGTTCTATTGCAGACCTTACTCGTCTTCCAGCCGCAGTATTCTTGGTAGATGTTCGTAAAGAGCACATCGCACTTGCTGAAGCGAAAAAACTGGGTATCCCAACTTTCGCAATGGTAGATACCAACTCTGATCCACGTTCTGTAGATTTCGCCATTCCTTCCAATGACGATGCTTCTAAATCAATTGCCAAAGTGATGGACATTGTTTCTGAAGCCATTGCTGAAGGTTTGTCTGAAAGAAAGATGGAAAAGGAGAAGAAAGATGCAGCTCCTAAAAAAGAAAAAGCAGCAGAAGAGAAATCTGAAGCAGCGAAATAAGCATACCAATTCACAAGTACAACCTTTGGGTTTGTGCGTTTAGAAAACATTTTAAATACTGTTGAGATGAAAATCACTGCAGCTGAAGTTAATAAGCTTCGTCAACAAACTGGTGCTGGCATGATGGATTGCAAGAAAGCACTGCAAGAAGCGGAAGGCGATTTTGATGCCGCCATTGATATCCTCCGTAAGAAAGGTCAAAAAGTAGCCGCTAAGCGTAGCGATCGCGATGCTGCTGAAGGACTCGTTCTCGCTAAGTCAACCAGCGATGGAAAACGCGCAGTTTTGATGGTTTTGAACTGTGAAACTGATTTCGTTGCTAAAAATGAGCAGTTTGGAAACTTGGCAAACACCATCTTGGATGTTGCCATCAATAACAACCCAAATAACGTTGAAGAATTGAAGGCAATGACTTTCACCGGTTCTGAAGTGAGCATCGGGGATAAGTTGATTGAAGAAATTGGAAAGATTGGTGAAAAAATTGATCTATCGGCTTTCGAAACTGTATCTGCTGAGAAAGTAACTGCTTATAATCACCCAGGAAACAAATTGGCGTCGATTGTTGGATTTACCGCTGACGCAGGTGAGGATGTTGCACGTGACGTTGCAATGCAAGTTGCCGCTATGGCACCTGTTGCAGTTACTCCTGAAACCATCCCTGCCGACCTGATTGAAAAAGAAAGAGAAATTGGTAAGGATTTGGCGATCCAAGAAGGAAAGCCAGCTGAAATGGCCGAGAAAATTGCTGAAGGTAGAGTGAAGAAGTGGTTCAAAGAAGCTACTTTGTTGAATCAACCTTTCATCAAAGACAACAAGATGTCGATTGACCAGTACTTGAAAAGCCAAAACGCTGATCTTACTGTTACTGATTTCAAACGCATCGCTCTCGGATAATTCCTTGAACGTTATTACTACTCTTGAAGGGCTGTTCCATTGGAATGGCCCTTTTTTGTTGCCAAAGAGTATCGAAGACATTCCACGAAATTTTTGCATCTTCGCAGAGAAAATACCTAAGGAGAATGAAGTACCATCGCGTCCTACTGAAATTAAGTGGAGAAGCCCTCATGGGGGATAAGAATTATGGCATAGATAACCGCGTTTTGCGTCAATATGCCGAAGAGGTGAAAACCATTGTGGATGCTGGGGTAGAGGTAGCCATTGTCATTGGTGGAGGAAATATTTTCAGAGGAGTGCAAGCCGAAGAAGGCGGAATGGAACGCACCCAAGGAGATTACATGGGCATGCTAGCCACGATGATTAACGCAATGGCACTTCAAGCGGCGCTGGAATCCATCGAGGTGAGTACCCGACTACAAAGCGCAATCGAAATGAAACAAATTGCGGAGCCATTCATCCGCAGAAGAGCCATTCGCCACCTTGAAAAAGGACGTGTCGTGATCTTTGGAGCGGGAACTGGTAATCCGTTCTTTACTACCGACTCAGCAGCTTCTCTCCGAGCCATTGAGATTGATGCCAATGTGATTCTTAAAGGAACTCGTGTTGATGGAATTTACACCGAAGACCCTGAAAAGAACCCAGAAGCAGAACGTTTCGAAACCATTACCTTTACTGAAGTGTTTGAGAAGGGATTAAAAGTGATGGACATGACTGCATTCACCCTTTGCAACGAAAACGACTTGCCCATCATTGTTTTTGATATGAACGAACCAGGCAACTTGATGCGCGTGATCAAAGGCGATCAGGTAGGTACTTTAGTTAATTTTTAGGACAAAGAACAGTTGATACTATGAATGAGGAGATACAAATGGCGCTCGATGAGGCCAAAGATCAAATGGAAAAGGCCATCGCTCACATGAAGGCTGAATTGGTAAAGGTACGTGCCGGAAAAGCACACCCAAGTATGCTTGACAGCGTTAAGATTGACTATTACGGAAGCATCACCCCACTTAAACAAGTGGCCAACGTAAGCACACCAGACCCGAGAACCCTCAGCATTCAACCTTGGGAAAAAGGAATGTTGGATACCATTTCTACGAGCATCATCAATGCCAATTTGGGACTCAACCCGCAAAACAATGGCGACATCATCATGATCAATGTTCCTGCCCTCACAGAAGAGCGCAGAATGGGATTGGTGAAACAGGCCAAGGCAGAGAGTGAGAATGCGAAAGTATCCCTCAGAAACGCTCGTAAAGAGGCGAATGACTTTATAAAAGCAGCCGAAAAAGACGGTTTGAGTGAAGATGAGGCGAAGACTGCCGAGGCGAAAGTTCAAGACCTCACCAATGCTTATGTAGCTAAAGTGGAAGAGATTTTGGTAGAAAAAGAGAAAGACATCATGACGGTTTAAGTTCAACAAGAACAGAGCACCGAGCAAAAATACAGAGCCAACTTACTTTCGTGAGTTGGCTTTTTATTGCTTTAAATATTCCTCTGCGAGTACTCGTGTTCTTTCGTCGCTCAAAATAAGTTCGTCCAGAGAAGGTTTAGCGATGAAAGGCACTGTATTCATGCAGTGCTCAACAAGGTCGCTCATGGCCAAAAACCCTATTTCTTCTCTTAAGAATGCAGCCACAGCGATTTCGTTTGCTGCGTTTAAGATGCAGGGCATGTTTCCCCCTTTTTCCATGGCGTCGAAAGCCAGTTGGAGGTTGCGAAAGGTCTTGATGTCGGCTTCCTCAAAAGTCAATTGTGGATAGTCGAGAAAACGGAAGCGCGGGAATTCATTTTTCAAACGCTGCGGGTATGCGAGCGCGTATTGTATGGGCAGCTTCATGTCTGGCAAGCCCATTTGTGCCTTCATCGATCCGTCTTCGAATTGCACCAAAGAGTGGATGATGGATTGTGGGTGGACAATCACTTCGATTTGATCTGGACGCAAACCAAAGAGCCATTTTGCTTCAATCACCTCCAAGCCTTTATTCATCAAGCTGGCAGAATCAATGGTAATTTTGGCTCCCATTTCCCAATTCGGATGCTTTAAGGCTTGTGCCTTGGTTACGGTTTCAAGTTCAGCTCGGGTACGCCCGCGAAATGGTCCGCCAGAGGCCGTTAAAACGATTTTCTCAATGGGGTTGTGGAATTCACCCACCAAGCATTGGAAGATGGCTGAATGCTCTGAATCTACGGGGTAAATGTTCACCCCCTTTTCTTTGGCGCTTTGCGTCACCAGTTCACCGGCAACCACCAAGGTCTCTTTGTTGGCAAGAGCAATGTGTTTTCCTGCGTTGATAGCGGCAAGCGTTGGCTTCAACCCGGCATAACCCACCAATGCCGTGAGAACCACATCGATTTCTTCCATTTCAACCACCTGTTCCAAAGCTTCAGCTCCCGCGAATACTTTGATTTCTGCTTCCCAAAGTGCGTCCCTCACGGCTTCAAACTTGCGTTCATCTCCAATAACGACGGCATTGGGACGATACTTCAATGCTTGTTCAATTAAAAGGTCTGAATTGCTGTGGGCGGTGAGTACTTCTACTTCAAAACGATCAGCTTGTTCGCTCATCACCTCTAGGGCTTGAGTACCAATTGAACCGGTGGATCCAAGAATGGCCACGTGCTTTTTGCGGTCTTCGGTCATGGGGAGTAAGTTAAGGGCTTTGGTTTACAAAAAACCGAGTTCCAATTTTGCTTCTTCACTCATCATGTCCTGGGTCCATGAGGGTTCAAAGGTGATTTCTACTTTGGCGGAAGAGATACCGTCAATGGTGGCCACTTTTTCTTCCACTTCAACGGGGAGGGATTCGGCTACCGGACAAGAGGGCGAGGTGAGGGTCATCATGATGTGGCAGTGGCCTTCATCGGAAACCTTCACTTCATAAATCAATCCCAGTTCGTAAATGTCTACTGGAATTTCAGGGTCGAAGATGGTTTTCAAAACCTCCACAACTTGCTTTTCGTATGCCCGTTTTTCTTCTATTGTCATTACAATTGCTTTGCGGCCAAGGCCATTCCGTACAATTTCATTTGTTTTACCATGCTCACGAGTCCGTTACTTCTCGTCGGACTCAAATGGTCTTGCAAGCCAATTTCTTGAATGAAATCCATCTCTGCAGATGCAACATCCTTGGCTGGAAGATCGCCGAGGTAACGGATCATCAAAGCGATGAGGCCTTTGGTAATGATGGCATCACTATCAGCAGTGAAGTGCACCTTGCCTTGATCGCCTTCGCTGGCATGAAGCCAAACGCGGGATTGACAGCCTTTGATCAGGTGGTCTTCGGTTTTGAATTGCTCTTCAATCAAGGGCAGTTCTTTTCCCAATTCGATGATGTGCTCATACTTCTGCATCCAATCATCAAACATCATGAACTCGTCGAGAATTTCTGCCTTTCGTTCTGCTAGTGATTCCATAGTACAAAGGTAACAAGCCCAAACGGCTGCTGTTCTATTTTTTAAAAGAATTGTGGCTTAGCGCAACATCTTCAGTGCGCGTTCGAGGGAGTGCACAAAGACGTCCACCTCTTCATTGGTGTTGTAGCAGCCAAAACTTGCGCGAATGGTCCCCGGTATTCCAAAGTGGTTCATCAAAGGCTCAGCACAGTGATGGCCGGTTCTCACGGCAACGCCCATTTGGTCGAGCAAGGTGCCCACGTCGTAAGGATGGGTTCCATCAACCAGAAAAGAAAAGACTCCTGCCTTCTTCTCAGCTGTCCCATAGATCTTCAAACCATCAATGTGAGCGGTTTTTTGCGTGAGGGATTCCAAAAGTTGAGCTTCGTGCTCTTCAATGTGTTCAACACCAATGGAACGAACGAAATCGATGGCCGATCCTAGCGCAATTCCTCCAGCAATGTTGGGGGTTCCTGCTTCAAATTTGTGAGGAAGGGTGTTGTAGGTAGAAGATTGGTATTCCACAGCAGCAATCATTTCTCCACCTCCACGCCACGGTGGCATTTCGTTCAAAAGCTTTTCTTTCCCGTAAAGCACACCAATCCCTGTTGGCCCGTAAACTTTGTGTCCGCTAAAAGCATAAAAATCAGCATCGAGATCTTGAACATCGACTTTCGAATGCGGCAAGGCTTGTGCTCCATCAATCATGCAGATGGCTCCAACTTCATGGGCCATGTGCACCATTTCTTTTATCGGGTTGATGCTGCCAAGTGCGTTGCTCACGTGGTTAACGCAAACCAATTTCACATTTTTCTTCAGCAAATCAGCGTAGGCTTCCATGTCCAAGCTTCCATCAGGATGAATGGGAATGATCTCTATATTGATCCCCTTCTCCTCCTTCAAGAGGTGCCAAGGAACCAGGTTGGAGTGGTGTTCGAGGGCTGAAATAAGCACGGTGTCTCCGAACGAGAGTTGGCTTCGTCCCCACGTTTGCATCACCAAATTGATGGCGTCCGTGGTTCCCATCGTGAAGATGATTTCGTGCGAATGCGCTGCGCAGATGTGCTCTTGAATCTTGATGCGAGCTTCCTCATAGGCTTGAGTAGCTTCTTGAGCCAAGCTGTGCACTCCACGGTGGATGTTGGCGTTGTAATGGCTGTAGTAATGCGTCAAAGCATCAATCACCATTTGAGGTTTTTGAACGGTAGCTGCATTGTCGAGATACACGAGGTTTTGCCCGTTCACTTTCCGCTGAAGAATGGGGAATTGTGCTCTTACCGCACGCACATCAAAGGCACTTATTTCCATAGTATTCTCTCGCATTTCGTCGCTCTCTTTTTATTCTTCTTCCCCAAACAAAGCTTTTACTTCTGGGTGATGGATTTTCTCCAAAACTTCCCCAACAAAGGCTTTTACCAAAAGCTCTCGTGCATTTTGCTCCGATATTCCGCGGGCCATGAGGTAGAATACGGCTTCTTCGTCAAACTGACCAGTGGTGGACCCGTGTGAACACTTCACGTCGTCGGCATAGATCTCCAACTCGGGTTTAGAGTTCATGCTTGCGTTGTCGCTCATCACGATGTTTCCATTTTGCTGGAATGCGTTGGTCTTTTGAGCGTCTTCTCTCACAAATACTTTCCCGTTGAACACACCGGTAGATTGGTCGTACAAAATTCCTTTGTAGTGCTCGTTGGATTCGCAATGGGGCACTTTGTGATCAATCATGGTGTGATTGTCTACATGCTGTTTGTTGCGCAATTGATATGTTCCGTAAAGGTTCGTTTCACAATTTTCACCGCTCACACGAACATTGACGTTGTTTCTAACCCAATTGCCTTGAAGGGTTGAAGTACTTAGGGTAAACCGACTGTTTTTCGCTTGATTGGCCCAAATTGTATTGATGGCAAACTGTTCTTCGCCTTGATAGCTTTGAACCAAATCGCAAGTAAACTGAGCATTTTCACCCACAAATACTTCACTCAAATCGTTGCTAAAAATAGGGTCTTCCTGATCCCCATAATGGGCCACAATCATGTTCAGTTGGGCTCCTTGTTCGAGGATAATGAGGTTTCTGTTTTGTGCTGAGGTACGCTGTCCAGACACATGATTTTCAAGAAGAATGGATCCCTTAAGTGCTGCATTTTTATTCAAATGCAGAAAGAGTCCGTCTTTCGCAAAGGCCAAATTGTGCGCTTCGAAAAGTTCTTCTTTTTGTCCTGAAAGGGATGCACAGTGTTGGCCGAGAACTTCTCCGTGTTGCTTGCTGGCATCTTTCATGCTGGTGAGCACGAGTCCGTCTTCCGGTTTCAAGGTGGAGAGATCTTCTCTGAAAAAACCATTCACAAGCACCACTCTTGAACCTTCCCAGTTGGGAAAAAGTGAGTTGGATGAAGGCGCATTGGAGCTACCGGTCTTCCATTCCTTATTGATGATTTTATTCACTCGAGTGTACTTCCAGCTTTCCGTTCTCCGGTGCGGAATTTCGAGTTCTTCCAAAGCGTCCTTCACGCTGGCTTGCAGGTGAGGTAGGGAGGCGAGTAGCACCTCTTCATCCTTGGAGAATTGCTCCAAGAAAGCCGCTTTTTTATGGTCTTGTACTGGTGTCATTTCCATCGTTTGCGCGAATTAAAGGGCCATTTCTTCTTTGATCCAATCGTATCCTTTTTCTTCCAATTCCAAAGCCAGTTCTTTTGGTCCTGACTTCACAATTTGCCCTTTGTACAACACGTGCACAAAGTCGGGAACGATGTAATCGAGCAATCGTTGGTAGTGGGTGATGAGGAGGAAAGATCTTTCTGGGGAACGCATGGCATTCACCCCTTGAGCTACGATGCGAAGTGCGTCGATGTCCAAACCAGAATCGGTTTCATCCAAGATCGCCATTTTTGGTTCCAACATGGCCATTTGGAAGATCTCGTTTCGCTTCTTCTCTCCACCACTGAATCCTTCATTCACAGAACGGTTGGTGAGTTTTCCATCGAGCTCTACGAGAGCTGACTTCTCTTTCACCTTAGCCAAGAATTCTTTCGCTGTGAGCGGGTCAATTTCTTTGTGCTCATGAATTTCCTTCAAAGCGGCTCTCAAGAAATTGATGTTGCTTACTCCTGGGATTTCTACAGGATACTGAAAAGCGAGGAACAATCCTTCTTTGGCACGTTCTGAAGCGTCAATGTCGAGCAAATCAATTCCGTCAAAGTCAACAGATCCTCCGGTAACGTCATAATCTTCATTTCCTGCAAGTACACTTGCAAGGGTACTTTTTCCTGAGCCGTTTGGGCCCATGATGGCGTGAACTTCTCCAGGGTTGATGGTGAGGTTAAGACCTTTGAGGATTTCGTGACCTTCTACTTCAGCTTGTAGATTATTGATGGATAACAATGGTTTCATGGGTATCTTATTAGTTTGCTCTCGCAAACGGGTATTCAAGTGTTGTTTTTCTTTTATCCTACGCTTCCTTCGAGAGAGATAGCGAGGAGTTTTTGGGCTTCTACGGCAAATTCCATGGGTAACTTGTTCAGTACGTCCTTGGCATAACCGTTCACGATAAGGCTAATGGCTTGTTCTTCATTAAGTCCGCGCTGCAAACAATAGAAGATTTGGTCTTCACCAATTTTCGAGGTGGTGGCTTCGTGCTCCACTTTTGCACTGGAGTTGTTCACCTCAATGTATGGGAAAGTGTGTGCTCCACAACGATCGGTCATGAGCAGGGAGTCGCATTGAGAGAAGTTTCGCGCGTTTTTGGCAGAAGCATTGATGCTCACCAATCCGCGGTAGCTGTTCTGGCTTTTCCCAGCGCTAATTCCTTTGGAGATGATGGTCGAATTGGTGTTTTTACCAATGTGAATCATCTTCGTTCCCGTATCTGCTTGTTGGTAGTTATTGGTTACCGCTACGGAGTAAAATTCTCCAATGCTGTGGTCTCCTTTCAATATGCAGCTTGGGTATTTCCATGTTACTGCAGATCCAGTTTCTACTTGTGTCCAAGAGATTTTTGAGCGGGTTTCGCACAAACCTCTTTTCGTTACGAAGTTGAATACACCTCCAGCTCCGTTTTTATCACCAGGATACCAGTTTTGAACGGTAGAGTATTTGATTTCGGCTTCGTCCAAAGCAATCAATTCCACTACTGCTGCGTGAAGTTGATTTTCGTCTCGTTGAGGAGCGGTACATCCTTCGAGGTAGCTCACGTAGCTTCCTTTGTCTGCAACCACCAAGGTACGTTCGAACTGACCCGTTCCCGATTCGTTGATTCGGAAGTAGGTAGACAATTCCATTGGGCAGCGCACTCCTTTTGGGATATAGCAGAAAGAGCCATCTGTAAACACGGCAGAATTCAAGGCTGCGTAAAAGTTATCTTGTTTGGGTACGACTGTTCCCAAGTACTTCTTCACCAATTCTGGGTGTTCTTGCACCGCTTCACTCATGGAGCAGAAGATGATGCCGAGTTCGCCCAATTTCTTTTTGAAAGAAGTGGCCACGGATACTGAATCCATCACAAAATCGACAGCTACACCCGAAAGGCGTTTCTGTTCTTCGATGCTGATTCCCAATTTGTCCATAGTGGCTCTCATCTCCGGATCAAGATCGTCCAAACTGTCGAGCTGAGGTTTCTTTTTTGGGGCGGAATAGTAAGAAATGGACTGAAAATCTGGTTTTTCGTAGTTCACGTGAGCCCACTCTGGTTCCTGCATTTCGCTCCATTTCGCAAAGGCATCGAGCCTCCATTCGAGCAACCATTCCGGTTCGTTCTTTTTACTTGAGATCAAACGAATGATGTCTTCGTTCAGTCCTGGAGGGGCTTTGTCAGACTCAATGTTTGTGGTAAATCCAAACTCGTATTCTTTCCCCGTTACTTCTTCTAATAAATCGTCTCCTTCGTATGCCATAATTCCTTTCTCTTAAATGGAGAAGCTTTCGCCACAACCACAGGTTCGGTTTGCATTGGGGTTCACGAAAACAAATCCTTTTCCGTTCAAACCTCCCGAATATTCCAGTTCTGTTCCCACGAGGTACAAAAAGCTCTTCTTATCTACCACCACTTTGGTTCCGTTGTCTTCAAAGACTTGGTCGCCTTCTTTGACTTGGTTGTCGAATTCAAGTTCATACATGAGTCCAGAGCAACCTCCGCCCTTAACGCCAACACGAATGAAGGCATCAGCGGGGTGCTGCTCGGTAGAAATGAGTTTGAGCACTTGATCGCGCGCACTGTCGTTTACTTTTATCATCGTCTTCTTCAGTCTGTTCAACAAATGAGTTGCTAAGATGTTGCAAAACTACCGATATTGTTTAGAACATTTCTAAATAAAGGTGAAAAAAATACCATAAATGGGGGATTGCGAGTGAAAAATGGAGGTGAATCAGTGGTGAGTTGAAAGATGAATTTTTGAAGCTACTGAGAACCAAGTCAAAGACGCTCAAAAGGAACTTATCGTTTACCGCTGGCGATGTTGCCAATCAGTGCTTTGGTGTAAGGGTGGTTTGGTTGACGAAACACTTGTTCTGCTTCTCCCAGTTCTACAATGTTTCCACTCTGCATCACGGCGATGCGATCACTCATGTAATGAACCACGTTCAAATCGTGAGAGATAAATAGATAGGTGAGTTGATGTTCTTCTTTGAGGTCGTTAAGAAGGTTGAGCACTTGAGCCTGAACGGAGACGTCTAGGGCAGAGACACTTTCATCGCAAATGATGAATTCCGGTTCTACAGCCAAAGCTCTTGCGATGACGATACGTTGACGCTGACCACCACTGAAAGCGTGTGGATATTTGTCCCATGCGGTGGCATCCAAGCCGACTTGTTCTAGGAGTTGAATTCCGTGTGTTTTGCGTTCATTTTTGTTTCCGTGGAGTTGGTGAACGGCCATCACTTCGTCCAAACACTGGCCTACGGTTTGTCGAGGGTTGAGCGCTGAAAAGGGATCTTGAAAGATGAGTTGGAATTTACGGCGCATGGCTTTCCACTCTTGTTTGCTTGCCTGAAGAATGTTTTTTCCTGAGTAGATCACTTCCCCGGAATCAGCAGAAATCAAGTTCATCAATAAACGGCTCACGGTTGATTTCCCGCAACCACTTTCGCCCACCAAACCTAAGGTTTCCCCTTTTCGAATGTCGAAATTGACGCTGTTCACGGCGGTAAATGAACGGCTCACTTTCCCGAAGAGGTTTTTTTTGATTGGATAGGTTTTGAGCAGGTTTTTAACTTCGAACAGACCTTCTTCATGGAGCGTTTTTACTTGTGGTTTGCTCGAAATGGACTGTCCCGATTGTGCCGCTTTTTGAAAATCTTCCACGGTGGGCAAACGGTGAGGCAGGTTTTCCAATGGGGGCTTGCAGGCAATGAGTCCGCGAGTATATGCAGTACTCGGATGTTTGAGCACAGCCTCTGCACTTCCATATTCCAGCACATCTCCTCGATACATCACCAGCACATCATCGGCAATTTCACTCACCACATCGAGGTCGTGACTAATGAAGATCATCCCCGCATTTCGTTCTGAGAGCAGTTGTTTCAAGAGGGTGAGAATGGATTTTTGAACGCTCACGTCGAGCGCGGTGGTGGGCTCATCGGCAATGATGACATCGGGGTTGCAGGCCAGAGCCATGGCAATCATGATCCGTTGTTTTTGTCCGCCCGAGAGTTCATGAGGGTATTTGGAATAGGTGTTTTCTGGTTGAGGCAATTTCACTTCAGCAAAAAGCGACAAAACCTTCTTCTTTTGATCTGAAGCATTTCCGTTTAAGCCGTGCTGTTCCAAAATTTCAAGTACTTGCTTCCCCACTCGGATGCTTGGGTTTAAGCTGCTCATGGGGTTTTGGAAGATCATGGAGATGTGCCTGCCTCGTATCGAGGTCCAAGTATCTTCACGAAGGTTTTCGAGGTTTTCGTCTACGCCCGAATAGTGAATGCTCCCTGCATCAATCCTCGCGATGTTTTTGGGAAGGAGTCCTATACTGGCGAGGGAGCTGACGGTTTTTCCTGACCCAGATTCACCCACGATGGCCAAGGTTCGTCCGCGCTTCACCTCAAAAGAAACGTCCTTTACCACCTGTACCCGATCATTTCCTTTCGGAAAACTAACGTGCAAGTGCTTCACTTCGAGTACGCTTGGATTTTCAGTCATTGATGGAATGCTCGTAAAAGGTAACTCCAAGATAAGGGCGTTGCATTTCTTTGCTTTCCTCAATCATGGTGATTTCTACGTCGGTACCGTGTTCGCTTTTGGCAAACCAAGTGGTGTAACCATCGTCTGCAGTGCTCGCTCCGTAACGCAGGTCATAAAAGGATCGAAATTCCCCAAAAAGCTTTTGTGCGTCGCTTTCGCTAGCCGGGAAGAGGTCGAGTTCAATCACGTAAAGCCCTTGATCGTTAAAATTGTAGGTAATGTCGTAAAAGGTAGAGTCCTTCATACTGAGTGGGATTCTGCAGGTAATTTCGTCGGGCATGTTGTAGACGATGTTGTTTTTTTCGCGCTGAAGGACATCGTCCATCCCATCACCAATGCTATTGCCTCGAACATCCCCTCCGTCAATGGATTCTAAAAGTTGGCTGAGCTCACTTTTTTCTGCCTGTTTTTCTTCCGTGTGCTGGTCACCGCAAGAACCCAAAAGGATTGCGACTGCCACAAAGCATAAGAAACGTACGGAGAGAGACCACAAATGCATCGTTTCAAATATACACCTTTGGAGCGCCACCTTTTCCCATTACAATGCTAAATTCTCGTCATTTTTCTTGGGAGGGGGCTGAAAAGGAGCCAAAAGTTCTCCTTCGGGCAAAGAAAAAGGGGAACATTCCAGTCCCCCTTTTCAATACTTGTCTTGTTCTTAAATTACAAAGTTCCTCGGGATTCCTGCTCACGCTCAATGGCTTCGAAGAGGGCTTTGAAGTTTCCTTTTCCAAAGCTTTTCGCTCCTTTGCGTTGGATGATTTCGAAGAACATGGTTGGTCGGTCCAAAACGGGTTTGGTGAACAATTGAAGGAGGTAACCTTCATCATCGCGATCAATCAAAATACCGAGTTCTTTCAATGGCTCGAGGTCTTCATCAATTTCTCCAACACGGTCGAGAACAGTGTCGTAATACGTTTCAGGCACATACAAAAACTCCACGCCTCTTGATTTCAGCGCTTTTACTGTGGTGATGATGTTGTCAGTGGCCACAGCGATGTGCTGCACTCCCGCACCATTGTAGAAGTCGATGTACTCTTCAATTTGGGACTTTTTCTTTCCTTCAGCGGGCTCGTTGATCGGGAATTTGATTCGACCATTTCCGTTGCTCATTACTTTGGACATGAGAGCGGTATAATCGGTAGAGATGTCCTTATCGTCGAAAGAAACCAATTGAGCGAAGCCCATCACTTTGGCGTAAAACTCACACCATTTGTTCATTTCGTTCCAACCCACATTTCCAACCATGTGGTCGATGTATTTCAGTCCAACTTCTGAAGTTTCGAAGTCGCTTTTCCACTCGCGGAATCCGGGCATAAACACCCCTTTATAATCTCCACGCTCCACAAAAACGTGCACCGTTTCACCATAAGTATGGATCCCTGAGAGCACTACTTTTCCGTGTTCGTCTTCAATGGTTTTGGGCTCGAAGTAAGACTCAGCGCCTCTTTTCGTAGTTTCTTCCCAGGATTTCGAGGCATCGTCTACCCAAAGGGCCACCACTTTCACTCCATCACCATGTTTGTTGATGTGTTCGTTGATGGGGCCATCTTCTTGAAGGGGAGAAGTGAGGACGAGTTTGATTTTATCTTGTTGAAGGACGTAGGACACGCGGTCGGTCATTCCCGTTTCCAATCCGGCATAAGCTACGGGCTGAAAACCCCATGCGGTGCGGTAGTAATGGGCTGCTTGCTTGGCGTTTCCCACGTAAAGTTCAACATAATCGGTTCCCAATAGCGGCAAAAAATCTTCTGCTTCTGGATTTTCTTTTGGGAGTTTTAATGAGCTTGTATCTGTAGACATGATGCTAATTTCTTAATGGTTCATCCAAGATTGGTGGTATCCTGGAACCTCGATTCCGAGGGCTTGTTTTGTTACTTTGAGGGGTTTGAAGGTATCGACCATCACGGCCAATTCTTCGGTATCTTTTTTCCCAATGCTTCTTTCGTAAGCTCCGGGGTGGGGTCCGTGAGGAATTCCTGCGGGGTGAAGGGTGATTTGTCCGCGTTCTATGTTATTGCGGCTCATGAAATCACCATCTACGTAGTACAGCACTTCGTCAGAATCGATGTTGCTGTGGTTGTAAGGTGCAGGAATGGCTTGTGGGTGATAGTCGTACAACCTTGGTACGAAACTGCAAATCACGAAGCCCGCCGTTTCGAAGGTTTGGTGCACCGGTGGTGGTTGGTGCACTCTTCCCGTGATGGGCTCAAAGTCGTGAATGGAGAATGCATAGGGAAAGTTGTAACCGTCCCAACCAACAACATCAAAAGGATGGTTGGCATAAACGTAGGTGTGCAAAACGTTTTCTTTCTTCACCTTGATGTGAAAATCACCTTCTTCATCCACGGGTTCGAGGGCGGAGGGTGGTCTAAAATCACGTTCACAAAATGGCGAGTGCTCGAGAAGTTGACCGAACCAATTTCGGTAGCGTTTGGGTGTGTAAACGGGCGAAGTCGATTCCACAATGAAAAGACGGTTTTTGTCTCCATCGAAGTGGAATTGATGAATCATTCCTCGAGGAATAACGAGGTAATCGCCATACTTGAACTCGATGTTTCCCAGCTGCGTTTTGAGGGTTCCCGAACCTTCGTGGATAAACACCACTTCATCGGAGTCGGCATTCTTATAGAAGTATTCTTCTTGGCTAGCGCTAGTGGCGGCCAGGCTAATGACGCAGTCAGTATTCATGAGCACGGGAACACGGCTCTCGAGGTAGTCCTTTTTTGGAGCCACTTTGAAGCCGTTGAGGTTGCGCGAAAGCATGTTGTGATCCACAGCTACTTCCGGTGCCACGTTGATGCTCGACAACACCTCCTTTACTCTTGTGGGTGGGTGGATGTGATAGAGCAGGGTAGACATCCCGTCGAAGCCAATGGTTCCAAAAAGCTGTTCGTGGTAGAGACTACCGTCCGGCTTTCGGAATTGGGTATGGCGCTTGTGGGGAATGTTACCTAAATGATGATAAAAGGGCATATAAAGCGTTTTATGAGTTACAATTTATGAATTCAATTGGTCTTCAAGAAACTCATTCTGGATTACGCTTTCGCGCCGCTTTGATATTTGGATAGTGGGTGTTCATCATTGTAATGTAACAAAGTTAAGGAACGGTTTGGATTGACAAAATGATGGATGTCAGCTTTTGGGAGCGATGGGTTGTTTCATGGGCTCTTGAGACATGCAATACCATCGTGTTGGTTGAAGATGCTGTACAAAGCACCCGTTTCAGATGAAGAGGATGCCTTTTACTAAAAGGTATATTGTGATTTTTTTATTGAAGCTTGTTCCTTTTCCAAAACACGGCATTACACAAAACAAAACATGAGACACCTTTTCCTCGTCACCTCCATTTTGCTCAGTTCTTTCTTGTATTCTCAAGTTGTACAAGACGAATCCATTGATCTCATTTTAGATGCTGTTGTGCCGTCAGAATCAGAACCGGGTATCACAGTGGGCGTTGTTAAGAATGGGGAACTGGTTTATCAGGATAGCCGAGGCTGCATGAATTTGGAATACAATGTGCCCTTCAATGATTCAAGTTTTTTTGGCTTAGCATCTGTGACCAAACAATTCACATCGGCGTGCATCGGTGTGCTGGAAAATCAAGGCAAGTTGTCGTTGAACGATGATGTACGAAGGCATGTTCCAGAGCTGCTCGCTTATTCGGACACCATTCGGATCAAACACCTTCTAAACCATACGAGCGGCTTGCGAAATCACAATGTTCTGCTCGACATGAAGGGCTTTGACTACGAACATCGGGGATACACCAATGAGATGATTCAAGAGCTCATGTTCAAGCAAAAAGGAGTGAATAACCTGCCCGGTGAAAAGATGCTTTATTCCAATACCAATTATGTGCTTCTTGCCTTGATCATTGAACGCGTTTCCGGAATGAAGCTTCATGAATTTGCGAAGCACGAACTCTTCGAACCCCTGAACATGAACCACACCATGTATAAAAGTGACCTTGAAGAAGTGGTTAAAAACGGATCGCACGCTTACTACAAAA
>CALKGK010000010.1 GCA_938085105.1 uncultured Flavobacteriales bacterium | reverse complement strand
AACAAGGTCCCCAAGGAGAGACAGGTCCAATGGGTCCGCAAGGACCAACAGGTGAACAAGGGCTCCAAGGAGAGACAGGCTCAATAGGTCCACAAGGGCCAACAGGCGAACAAGGTCCCCAAGGAGAGACAGGCCCAATGGGTCCGCAAGGACCAACAGGTGAACAAGGACCCCAAGGAGAGACAGGTCCAATGGGTCCGCAAGGGCCAGCAGGTGAACAAGGACCCCAAGGAGAGACAGGTCCAATGGGCCCACAAGGGCCAACAGGTGAACAAGGTCCTCAAGGAGAGACAGGCCCAATAGGTCCACAAGGGCAAGCAGGTGAACAAGGACCCCAAGGCATTCAAGGTGAAACAGGTCCAATGGGTCCGCAAGGACCAACAGGTGAACAAGGTCCTCAAGGTATTCAGGGTGAAACTGGGCCAATCGGTCCACAAGGACCAACAGGCGAACAAGGTCCCCAAGGCATTCAAGGAGAGACAGGCCCAATAGGTCCACAAGGGCAAGCAGGTGAACAAGGACCCCAAGGCATTCAAGGTGAAACAGGGCCAATCGGTCCACAAGGGCCCCAAGGAGAGACAGGCCCAATAGGTCCGCAAGGACCAACAGGTGAACAAGGATCTCAAGGACCAACAGGCGAACAAGGTCCCCAAGGCATTCAAGGTGAAACAGGTCCAATCGGTCCGCAAGGACCAACAGGTGAACAAGGTCCTCAAGGTATTCAGGGTGAAACTGGGCCAATAGGTCCACAAGGACCAACAGGTGAACAAGGACCCCAAGGAGAGACAGGCCCAATAGGTCCACAAGGGCCAGCAGGTGAACAAGGACCCCAAGGCATTCAAGGTGAAACAGGGCCAATCGGTCCGCAAGGGCCCCAAGGGATCAGTGTTACAGATGTTTCAATTGTCAACGATTCTTTGATATTAACGCTTGACAATAATCAGACAATTAATGCAGGCAATGTTATCTCAGACGAAACACTGTCCAATTATTTTACAAACACACCTCATAATATAGCAGGAGGATACCGCTACGTAGTATTTGGTGAAAGCGGAACATGGTCATGCCCTACAGGAGTAGACAGTGTTTTTGTAGAAGCCTACGGAGGAGCTGGTGGTAGTGGAAAGTCCATTCGCTGGCAAGGTTTCACCGGCACCGCTAATGGCGGCGGGGGTGGCGATGGCGGCTACAATAGCGGTTTTGTGGAAGTCAATCCAGGCCAGACATACGATGTCATAGTTGGATCGGGTGGGAATGGTAATGATGGACTGCTGTTCGTTAATTCAGGTAATGCCTCAGGACCTGATGGAGGAAACGGAGGTGTTTCCACATTTGAAACAATAACTGCCAACGGTGGTGAAGGAGGAGAAGGAGGACGATTAATCAATAATGCCGTAACCCCTGGGCAAGTTGGTACCAGTGCTCAAGTATTCAATTACCCACCTAGTATTGCACCACCACAACGCTCCTACCTCTCGTCTACAACTATTCTATCATGGCCAACCTCATCCCCATTAGTAGCTCTTGGACCTATCGTAAATGGTGGTAATTCCCCAGACGGGGAAGACGGACTAATCATCCTTTGGTTCAGATAAGCAAGATTGATCATTTATTTTGTCGTAAAAGAGCAATTTCCTGTTTCAAATAATCAATAAACTGCTGCGCCATCTCCCCATCGCTAAAATTCATGTGATCAGCCTTTCCGCCGGTGGCTTGCACAAACTTGTTGTTGATGATATTGAAGACTTGCCCTGCCTCAAATTGAAACAATTCAGAAACTTCTACCCCGAGGGCTTCTGAAATTTGCTCAATTCTCGACACCCTTACGTCTACTTCACCTCGCTCTATTTTACCGTAACCGCTCAAGCTCATGCCCAGCTTTTCTGACATCTCTTCTCGGGAAAACCCTTTTAACTCTCTTAGCTTGTAGATGTTTTCCGCCAAACGAACATTTATTCCTTCTGAAGCCATATTTATCCTTTTTAAGGTACATGCGAATGTAAACAAAGGGGAGGGAACAAAAAAAGTCAAGCACAGAATTTATGCTTGACTTTTAAATTTACAGCTTGTAAATGTCCTATTTTACTATGAAACGCACCGGAATATTGTAGATCACTTTCACCTTCTTTCCTTGTTGAACTCCAGCTTGAAAAAGGGGTAAAGCTTCTACGGCTTTGATGGCTTCTCTGTCCAACAGTCTGTGAACTCCACGTTCAACTTTTGCCTTGCTCACCTCTCCTTTTTCGTTCACTATGAAAGATACATACACCGTCCCTTCAATTCCCGTTCCTTGCAATTGCGATGGGTAACGTGCAATTCTGCTCACTTCAGAAATGATCTTTTGGTTGGTGCACATCTCTTGCGTTTCTCGATCGAGTACATTTTCACAGTCAAGAAAGTAAGGCATGATTTCTACTCGTATTGCTGGTTTATTCAAATCCAGATCCAAATCATCAATCACATCATCTCCTCCTCCGAAATCGTCTATATTGAAATCGTCATCGAAGAATAAGGGCTCCTTTTTTTCGTCGCCAACCTCATTTTTAAAGTCGTCATCTTTCAATTCGAACTGATTCGTTGGCATCACCTTTTGAACGGGCTGGGGCTTTGCCGGCGCAGTGGGAACATAAACGAGGGCTTCTTCAACGAGGAAGTCGTCGCTGTATTTGCCAACTGCCGCAGTCAAATTCTGACTTTGAAAGGTGGTGTACTGGAAAGCAATTAATGTTGCCGAAAGCGCAATTGCAAAACCGAATTGGAGGAAAATCAAGCGTCTACGCTCCAAATCTGCCTCTTGTGTTTTTCTTTTTTCCATGGTATAAATTGTTAAAGGATTACACCGAGAAAAACACAAGGATGGTGCCACATTTAAAAAATGTTAAACAAGTTCTTGCAAATAAACACAACTCTAAAACTTATGAGTCGAGCAGCTTGAAGCCTCGTCCGTGCACATTGATGATTTCCACCTTTTCATCCTTTTTCAGGTGTTTACGGAGTTTTGCGATGTAAACATCCATGCTTCTTCCGTTGAAATAATTGTCATCTCCCCAAATTTCTTTGAGTGCAAAATCGCGTTCGAGTACTCCATTTTTATGCTTCACCAATAAATGCAAAAGTTCATTTTCCTTGGTGGTCAGCTTGGTTTCGTCTTCATCCCAAGTGAGGCGCTGCTTGTTGTAGTCAAAATCAAAGGCTCCAACTTTCGCAATTCCTACTTCTTCTCCTTCTTGAGGGAGAACGGCCGATCTTCTCAAGATCGCATTGATCCGCGCGAGGAGCTCTTCCATAGAAAAGGGCTTCGTCATGTAATCGTCTGCACCAATCTTGAATCCGTTCAAGGTATCTTCCTTCATGCTTTTTGCGGTGAGGAACAAAATGGGGGTGTGTCGGTCAATCTCACGAATTTCTTGTGCAAGGGTGAATCCGTCTTTGTTGGGCATCATCACGTCTAAGATCAAAAAGTCGATGCTTTGACGCTTATAAACCTTCATCCCTTCAACCCCATCAACAGCCAAAGTGGCTTCAAACCCTTTTGCATTCAAGTATTCTTTCAAGAGAGAACCCAAATTAGGGTCGTCTTCACACAGTAAAATCTTAGTCGTTTTTTTCATGTTTTTCTGGAATTTTAATGGTGAAAGTGGATCCTTTCTTTGGTTCACTTTCAACCGATATACTTCCGTGGTGTTTGTCGAGAATTACGCTAACATAACTCAAGCCCAAACCAAAACCTTTCACATTGTGAATGTTTCCTGTGGGCACCCGGTACAATTTATCAAAAATCTTTTTCTGGTTTTCTCTGCTGATTCCAATTCCTTTATCACCAAACTCAATTTGAATTCCTCCCTTTGCGTTTTTAGATACGATACTAATTTCTGGCTCGTCCAAGGAATATTTGATGGCGTTATCGATCAGGTTGTAAACCATATTGGTCAAGTGAACGGGGTCTCCCTCGATCACTGGGTTTTCTGCATTCAATCGAGTAGTAATAACCCCACCTCTATTCTTAATTTGAATGCTGATGTTTTTAATCACGTTCTGAATGAGCTCGTGCATGTTGATTTGCTCCAAACGCAACTCCATGTCGCCCCGATCGAGAATGGCCGATCGGAGTACGTTCTCCACAAGCACTCCCAAGCGTTTGTTTTCATCCCGAATCATTCCTACAAAGGTGTTCAGTTGCTGCTCACTTTGCCGCATATCTGGGTCGGCCAAGGCTTCACATGCAAGGGAGATGGTAGAAATTGGGGTCTTCAACTCGTGGGTCATGTTGTTGATGAAGTCGTTTTTGATCTCTCCCACTTTTTTCTGTTGCAAGATGGTGTTAATGGTGTACGAAAAGGCAAACATGATCACCAAAATAAGCACTGCTGAAATGGCGAGCATCACAGACATCGTTCGAAGCAAGTACCTCCTTTGGTGAGGAAAGTGCAAGTACAGAAAAGTAGGATCGCGTACGGGGTCGTTGGGGAAGAGTTGCGCCTTATAACCTTCCGTGAAGAACTGTTCTTGGAACTCTTTCGATTTATCTTGAAGGATTTCGGGGTGATGGTACTTATTGAAAACCCCAAAATGGTGCTTCGCATTCACACCGCGCTGCCGCAATTCATGCGTGATGAGTGTATCGAGATAAAGGGGTGATATTTCGGTAACATCACGATAAATATCGATGGAAACCAAGCCGTCCAACAGGTCTGACATGAAGCCACTTTGCTCAAGAATTTCACTGGTTTCTATCCCGTAATCACCCAAAGCATCGGCCAACAGAGAATCACTCGTTTCTTTTCCTTCTCCTGGTTTTGGGAGGCCCAGTGTTCGTTTTTCCTCAGCGTCGGGAGTACCCAATTTCAGGGTGAGTGAGTCCTTATCGAGGTCGATGCTCAAGCCAGGACCACTGCTCACAAACCCTCCCGTTTGCATGGACAAGTCCCGCTCCATTTTCCGAACAACCGCATCCATGGTTTTTCGGATGGTGCTGTTGAACTCCTGCTGCCTTAAAAGAATACTGTTATTGATCCAATAAATTTGGATAACAATGAGACCTACGAAGGCAGTAGTGATCATCACTACTAGAAGTTGAATGAATTTTTTATTCACGTATTGGAGGGGGTTCTAATGGGCACGGAAACAAAGGTAGGTTATCTGCTCTCCCGTGCCTGATGAGCTTGGGTTTTTTTAACAAGTGTTAACCTGATTTTAACAAGTATAGCAGGGGCTTCTAAGTACATTTGACCTGAGTTAGTCGGACAGTTTTTTATTGAATTGTCACATGATTATTTAGGTTAATTAGGCAACAAAACATTTGGTTTTTGGGCCTATTTCGAAACAAACTGAAAAACACCTGTAAACGTATGGGTGTTTTTTTATGCTCCAATTTTTCAATGAAGACAAAAAAAAGAGTCAAAACCGAAGTTTTGACTCTCACTAACTAATCAGATCATCAATGGTATTGGGAAATACCATCAATGCTACCCTCGTTAGGGCATTCGAGCAAGAGCCTAGGCCCGTGCGCGAGATATCTCAGAACCACAAAGATAGCCGAAAATCACAATCCATGAAGGAACAAAAAGTTCTTTTTTCATTCCCTTCAGCATTATGGCTCTCAGTTCCTTGAAATTACGAGTTGAAGCACGTATCTTTGCACCCCTTTTTAAACATTGCTGCATGAACGATAATTTAAAGATTTTCGCGGGTTCCGCTTCAAAGGACATGGCCGAGCGCATCGCCCATGATTATGGTGTTGAACTCGGTGCAGTGAATTTACAACGATTCAGCGACGGAGAAATTCAACCCTCAATTGAAGAAACGGTTCGTGGAAAAGACGTGGTGATTGTTCAATCCACCTTCCCCCCGAGCGATAACCTTTTTGAGCTTCTTCTTCTGGTTGATGCCGCAAAGCGCGCTTCGGCAAAGAGAATTGTAGCGGTATTGCCTTATTTCGGCTTTGCTAGACAAGACAGAAAAGACAAGCCACGTGTTGCCATTGGTGCCAAATTGGTGGCCAACTTACTCACAGCGGCAGGGGTAGACCGTGTGATTACCATGGATCTTCATGCAGATCAAATTCAAGGATTTTTTGAGGTTCCTGTAGATCACTTGTTTGCTTCAACCATCTTCCTTCCAACGCTTCAAAAATTGGACCTCCCAAACATGGTCATTGCAACACCAGATACCGGTGGTACCAAAAGAGCGAATGCTTATGCTAAATTCCTTCAAGTGGATTTGGCCATTTGTTACAAACAACGAAAAGTGGCTAACAAAGTGGATAGCATGACCGTAATTGGAGATGTAAAAGGAAAAGACGTCATTTTGATCGACGATATGTGCGACACCGCCGGTACACTTACCAAGGCCGCTGAGATGATGATGGACCATGGAGCAACAAGTGTGCGTGCCGTATGCACCCACCCCGTGTTGAGTGGTCCAGCTTACGAACGTATCCAAGACTCTGTGTTGTCTGAATTGATCGTTAGTGACAGTATTCCATTGAAAGATGGTAAACCAAAAGATAAAATTCGTGTCATCGAGACCCACGAGATGTTCTCTCGTGTATTGAAGTGCTTGATGAACAACGAATCCATTAGTTCGCAATTTTTAATATCATAAATACATAATCATGAAAACAGCATCATTGAGCGGTTCTCCACGTGAGAACGTAGGGAAAAAAGATGCCGACACTCTTAGAAAGAATGGTCGCGTACCAGGAGTTCTTTACGGAGGAACGGAGCAAATCCACTTTAGCGTGGACAACATCGCATTGGAAAAAGTAGTCTACACACCCGACGCTTTCCGATTTGATTTCGAAATTGGTGGGAAAACTTACCCAACCATCATCAAAGACATGCAGTTCCACCCAGTAACTGACAAAATTCAACACTTGGACATGCTTCAATTGTTTGATGACAAACCAGTAACTGTTGAGCTCCCAGTAAGAACTACAGGAAACTCTATCGGTGTTCGTAACGGTGGTCGTTTAGCAATTAACTACCGTCGTATGATGGTTCGTGGTTTGCCTAATGATCTTCCAGAAGCAATTGTTGCAGACATCACCGAACTCAAAATTGGAGATGCAGCACGTGTACGTGATTTGAATATCGAAGGATGTGAGATTCTTGCTGCAGACAATGCAGTAGTTGTCGATGTTAAGAAAACGCGTGCGGCCATGGCGGCAGCGGCAGCAGCAGCTGAAGCAGAGAAATAGTAAATTGATCCCTAAACTAGTATGAAGTACCTCATCGTTGGCCTTGGTAACCCGGGTAGTGAGTATGCCCATACTAGACATAATATAGGATTTGATGTGTTGGACGCCATGGTGGCGTCCAACACTATTTTTAGCCCTGTCAAACACGGGGAAATGGCCACCGTAAAACACAAAGGCCGAACCCTTCTTTTGCTCAAACCCAATACCTTCATGAACCTCAGTGGAAAGGCGGTGATGTATTGGATGCAACAAGAAAAAATCAATCTCGAGCACCTCCTGATCGTTACTGATGACCTCGCCCTCCCTTTCGGAACACTTCGCCTCAAACCAAGAGGTAGCGACGGCGGACACAACGGTCTGAAAGACATCCAAGCCCGATTAGGAACCAACAAATACCACCGCTTTCGTTTTGGAGTAGGCAACGATTTTGCCAAAGGAAGGCAAGTCGATTATGTCCTTGGAAAATGGAACGAAGAAGAGCAAGCCAAACTTCAGGAACGACTAGAACGATCCGTCTTAGCGATCCAGAGTTATGCGAGCATCGGCCTCGAGAGAACCATGAATTTTTTCAATAACACCTGAAAATGTGAGGATTAGTGGAGTTTTTTTCAGAACTTATGTTTAACTGAACTACTAAGCTTATGAACTCCCTCGAACAATTTCGGAAGAATTCCCTCCTCTTTCTGCATCACTTAAGCGTTTACACAGAGGAACGCATTTCAAAACATCAAACCAAAAAAACAGGCCTCCGAAAAAGGAAGCATTTTGTCACTTTCGCTCGTAAGAAAAACGTCCGAACTGCAAACTGAGTGTTCTAAATTTATCCGTCTTTTTATTCTTGAGCAATGCCGGCTGACCTTGGCTTTTTCTCTTGACCGTTTGACGAGCTTGGCTGGCCAAAGCCATCATTGTTTCGCTCTTCCCTGAATTCACGGGAAGATCCAAACGCTCTTTTAAACGCCCTCCAAGAAACTCACGAAGATTTAAAAACCCTCCGTCATTATTCTCTTTAGCTTTGTTTTGAGCTAAAACAGTAGGCTCTGAGGACGGGCGATTGTTATTGATTTGGAGGTCTGGCACTGAGCCAAATTCTTGAATTTGTTGGTCAAACTCTGGCTGAAGCTCGTTCCATTCAAAAGCTAAAGTCTCCATAGCAGCTGGAACACTCTGTTCCTTTCGAATGGCGTCTTTGTGAACAACGCGGGGACTCGTCTGACTCCCGTTGGACACTTCCTTAACTACAATAGGAAGCACTTCAACGCTGGAAGCATCAGAGGATATGGGCAATTCAATCCCTTGAGCTCCTTGCAAACTCGCCAATCGCAGGGCCATTGAACTTTCCCCATTTCTAGGGATGAAGAATACGGCCATGATGATCACGGCAGCTGCCGCTCCAATTTTCCAAAACAAACCAATGCTCCGCTCTTTTTTGATCAAATCAGACTTGTGGGGGTAGTTGATGCTCGGAATCCCCAAAACCAAACGTTCGTCTAAAGACTCACTATTCTTCGGTTTGCGATCTCCTTCATGGAGTTCAGCCCAAGAATGTTCACTCTCTGTTAGGGGGGTGATGGAAGTGTCTAAAATATTTTCTTTGAAAAGGAATGGGATCTCTTTTGCTTCAAGATAGCATGCAGCCAATCGCTCGCGTTCTTTGGCAATCTCTGGACGATCAGCACATAATTTATTCAATACCTCTTGCTCCTCGACACTGGCCTCACCTTCCAAGTTGAGAAGAATCAAATCTTCGATAGCAAACTCAGGCAAGGCTTCACTCCTTTTTAAGCTCAGTTTTTCTTCAAAGGAGAAGGACGCTGCATCCAAAGAAGGCAAAGTGTCTTCTAGGTTAATTTTCAATTCTGGATGTGCCAACACAAAGGCATACAAAGCTTCCTCCAACTCGGGAGAGAGGTTTCCATCGAAATGATCGATCAGGTATGCTTCATAATTCTTTTTGTTGATCTTCATATTAAATATTCAATCTTAACGAGGTACTTCTTCAAAGCTACTCTCGCACGATAAATGTACACCTTCACTTGCGCCTCATTCAGCCCTGTAATCTCTCCAATTTCTTCATAGCTGTAGCCCTCATAGTCGCGCAACATAATCACGTGTTGCTGTGATTCGGGAAGCTTCTTAATCGCTTCATCAAGAATTTCCTGAAGGTCGGAGTAGTGATCAGTATGAGCCAATTTATTCAAATCAGCCTGCTCAATATCCCCGCGCTTTTTTTCTCTTCGAATGAGGTCAATCATTGTTCGGTAGCCGGTGGTGAAAAGATAGGATTTCGATTTTTCAAAACTCACCTCTTCCACTTTTAGCCACATTTTCACGAAAGCATCTTGCACAACATCCCTCGCCTGCTCCTCATTTCTCAGGTTTTTGAGAATGAAGCGGTACAAGTTATCGGAGAATTGCTCCACACATGAGTTGTACTGTGCTACGGTCATGAACTGCTTGGTTGATAGTAAGACGCTCGGTTCTTTTTAAAAGTTACACAAAAAAAATACCCCATCACTGAGACGGGGCATTTCCTTCATTTTCAATCTAAACCAAAACCTTGAAGTTGAATTTCTTAACGATTTGCAGCAATCTGTATCATTTGCAGCTTGAGGTCGTTCACCTCCTGTAGCTTGGCCAAGTAAGCACTTACTTTGCCATTTTTCATGAGAATGATTGCTTGATCTTTTAAAGCGAAGTATTTATTTTTTAAATCTTTCATGGCCGTTTGTTTTAATGTTTGATGATGGAATTGCAAAGGCTGTGCCAAACTGATTCAAGGCAAGATCATTGAATTAGAATTTCTCTCCAGAACTACAGGAAGTACAGGGTATACAAAAGAATCGAACGCTCTTCTTTTCAACGCAACAAATTGACATGTCCCCTGAGTTTTCTCACTCCTTTCAGGGTACCAAACCAGACGGTCCACACATAAGTGTCCATTTGAGCATAGTACTCTCCTCCCATCATACTTCCGTCCCAATGGGCATTGGGGTCTTCACTGAGGTAAACCACTTCACCCCAACGATTACGGATTTCGAGTTTAAAATCTCTGAGGTTCTCTCCGTAGGCCTTAAACACGTCATTAATGCCATCGTTGTTGGGTGTAAAACTGTTGGGGAGGTAGATGGGGAAATAAACATCAACAAACACTGAATCCTTGCCTACACAGCCATTCTCATCCAATTGATTCAACACAAACCATTGGGCTTCCTCGATGGTCGCTTCTGGCTGAAGACAATCATCACAAGACAACACATCTGCAGGTGTCCACCAATGCACTCCGCTCGCACTTCCATTCAGCGTTACCTCATCCAACCAATTTACTGCCATGTTTCCACCGGCTTCCACATCAGGCAAAGGCAGTACTTCCACGAAAACTTCCGCTTCAGAAGCACAGCCGTTTTCATCGCTTACTACAACGGAGAATAGCTGATCATCCACAGGAAACAGATTCGGATTTTGCGCATTGGGATCGTCCACCAAATAGGCAGGCGACCAGGAATAGAACACTCCCCCTTCGGCCCAAGCTGGCCAACTTTCACCAAAACAAACCACGCCATCATCGCCAGCTTCAGCAAGCGGAGTGATGACATTCACTGTAAGTTCATCGGTACCCGTACCACAGAGGTTGCTCACCAAAACATAATAGGTCGTGGTTTCGCTTGGGGAGGCGATGGGGTTTTGAATGCTGGTGTTGCTCAAACTCTCGCCCGGACTCCATTCCCAAGAAAAACCATCCACCGCGCTGATCTGAACATTCTGACCAATGCACAGGTTGACGGGGTCATACACATTACCTCCGGGGAAATCTTCAATGACTGTGACACTAACTTCTGCAGAAGCATCACAACCTTCCTGACTCGTGAACTCAACGGTAAATGTGCTGGTTTCATTTGGAGCTGCTTGCACGTCTCCGACGTTTGGGTTGTCAATGAATTCTGCCGGACTCCAAGAGAAATTGCTTCCTGGGCCCACACTTAATGGAGCACTTTCTCCCAGGCAAATCGTCAAAGGGTCTGAAATGGTGAATTCCGGGACGATAAAATCCACGAGCACTTCCACGGTTTCCGTTTCACAATCGTTTTCATCCACAAAAAAGTAGGTCGTTGGTTCAAGCGGTGTTGCCGTTGGACTAAGCGATGATGGATCATCCAAAGTTGGGTCTTCCATCCAGAAAGAATTCTCGCTTCCCGTGGCAAATAGCTGAACACTGTTCCCTTCACAAATGGGGTCAAGGTCAAGAATTGAAGGTGACACCCCCGGTAGAATCGTGATGTCTAAATAGGCCGTATCCGACTCCAAGCATTCGTTGGGATCGAAAGCGATCAGTTGAATGGTGAAATCTCCATTAACGTTGTAAGTATGTTCCGGCTCCTCTTCATCTGAGAAATTATTGTCTCCAAAACTCCATTCATACGCGCTTCCACCCAGCGTATTGTTGATGAATTGAGCTGGCTGACCTTCACACACAGCCGTAGGTCCATCAATATTGATCTCTGCTTCAATTTTTCCCAAGTCAAATTTGAACACTCCCAAGTTGCAATTGCTGCTTGGGTTGGTTGCGCTCCATGCTCCTGGTGTGCTCGGAAAATCACTGTTTCCTCCACAACCGGCACACACAGCTTGGTATACCGACCCGTTTTTATCGAATTTGGCCGTACCTCCATCGACGTGTTCTGTGCTCGTGCTCCCACCGAAGTAGCTCGCATACATCAATTCTTGAGCATCAACAGAAAGCACACAGAGGTAGAAGTCGGACCCATCGGTGGTCGATTGAAAGGCATTTGGCGTAATGGGAAGGTCGTCTGTACTACTGCTTGTGGCATATTGAGAATTGAACTGATTGGTGGTTCCTCCCCAGCCCGTAAAATAGATTTGATTGCAGTCAGACACCAAGAAGGCCGTTGGACTGATGTCTACTTCTCCATCTCCCGAACCCACCGTTGTTTGCCATTGTAGGAGATCCAATTGCGGGGTGAACTTAGCGATGAACTGACCAGAGTTTTCGTTTCCGTAGGTATTTGGTGAAATGGGCAGTGAACCTTCTGTTTGGCCGTAGATGTGTACGTTGTTGTCTAAATCAAGCTGCACAAAATAGGCTTGATCGTAGGTTGGAGTTCCGAAAAACGTGGATGAAGAAAGGTTTCCCCCATCAAGTGTGAATTTCACCACAAAGGCATCCACGTCGCCATTAAAAGCATCGTCAAAAACGGCGTTTGGCGTTAGGGGGAAGTCTGCGCTCTTGGTTCCGCCACAAACGACAATCCTGTTCTGGTCATCCAGTTGCAAACTATAAGCTGCATCGTCGTTGGTTCCGCCCAAATAGCTGCTCCATTCTAAGTTGGATAAATCTGCACTCATCCGAAACACAATACCATCAGAGCCCCCAGCATTGTTGGTTTGAAAGCCATTGCCTGCCATGGGGAAGCCCCCCCCCTGGTTGCTGGTAGCCACGTAAACTCGGTTTTGATCGTCCACAATCACTTCACCGCGGAACAAGTCGCCATAGTTGTAGGCCAGTTTATTTGCAACATTCAGACCTTCATTTCCCGTTCCTCCCACATAGGTTGAAGACATCAGTCCGCTATCATCTCCGCTAAATTTCGCTAAGAAGAGATCACAACCACTGAGGTGGCTCGCATTCACAAAAAGGGTAGAAAAATCAAAATAAGCGCCTTCACCAAAAAGGGTTTGATACGCCCCCGAAGTCACTGGAAAATCTGAAGAGCCGGTGGTACCAAGTACGATGTAGTCCCCATTTGCATCACTGATGATGGAGTGGGGCATTTCCAGACCGTAACCACCCATGTAGGTAGAATAGAGCAATTGATTTCCTTCCGCATTGAACTTTGAAATGGCAACGTCACAGTAACCATTTTGAACGGGATCGAAATCGGTTTGAATAGCTCCAAGCGTTGTGGGATAGCCCGCCTGGAATACTGCCGCTCCACCAATGAGGTTGCCATTGAGATCATCGGTAGCGGTGAAGCCAAAATTACTTGCCACCGCACCCACGTAGGAGGCAAAACTGATCTCTGGATCGATGGTGAGCGGATAATTTTCATTGTATTCTCCCAATTCAAAACTCAGCTCATTGCCCTCCAGTACATAGCTGCACGACACGAGCTTCATTTTACCATCGATGATTTGATAGGCAAAGGGCTCATTTTCCACCACCTCTCCAAGGGCGGTGTGCAACACCAATTCTCCATTTCGCAGCTCAAGGCCATCCAAGCCTTCATATTTCAAACGCAAAGTATTCGGGTTGGCGTGTGGAGCCAGTTTTGCGTCGTATTTCAAGGCATTCCCTTTGCTATAGAGGAGGATGTCGATTCCCTCATACATGTTCAATAATTTCGCCTTTTGATAAGGTTTTACGTGTTCCGCCCAACGATTGGGATCGTTGCCTTGGTAGTAGTTGTAGTGGTGGCTTTCGGCTTGAATCCCCTCTTTACTTTCGGCAAAACCATTGATGAATTGAACTCTGTAAGCATGTCCTTTTGGAAGGTTTTCATTCTCTGGAGTCCGTTCTCCGTGATTAAAGTCGATGGCATGATCTGCGAGGAGGAGAAAGGTGATGGCGCTTTCTTCGGCCCAGAGTGTTCCCCCTTTGAACTCACTTCTGAAGTGAACGTGACTTTCCCATTGGCCCAAGTTCTCCACATACTCCACTCCAACTGCCGCCTTCACGGAAGAAAGGGCCAGAAAGCAAGCCAGAAAAAAGATATGAAAGCGCAATGAATCCATCACTTTAAAGGACGTGAAAAAAGCATTGAAAGTTGCTTGTGTATCAAGGAATTCCGAGAGAAATCGTGAAATGCTATCAGCTCAATTCCTCTGTGAGGAGTCTCATTTCGATGATGGGTGAAATTTTTTCGTAGAGAATACGATAAACGGCATCTGCGATGGGCATGTTTACTTGGAACTTTTTGTTCATGACGTGGATGCCTCTTGCTGCATAGTAGCCTTCAGCCACCATGTTCATTTCCATCATGGCCATCTTCACCGTATAGCCTTTTCCTACCATGGTTCCGAAGCTTCGGTTTCGGGAATAGGGAGAATAGGCCGTCACCAAAAGATCTCCCAAATAAGCACTTGTATCCACATCTCTGTGCACCTCATGCACGGCGTCCACGAAACGGGAGATTTCTTGGATGGCATTTGAAATCAGTACTGCTTGAAAATTATCTCCGTAACCCAATCCATGGCAAATACCGGAAGCTACAGCATAAACATTCTTCAAAACAGCGGAAATTTCTGTTCCGAAGACATCTTCAGACGTGCTTGTTTTGATGTACCTGCAGGCCAACAAATCGGCCATTTCCTGGGCAATCGCTTGATCTGGGCAAGCAATGGTGAGGTAAGAGAGTTTTTCCTTGGCCACCTCTTCTGCGTGACAAGGTCCGCTGATCAAGCCGATCTTATCGTAAGGCGTTCTGAACTCCTTGTGAAGGTATCGAGCGGGAATGCTATCGTACTCAATGATGATCCCTTTGATGGCTGAGAAGAGAATTTTGTCTTCCAAACCTTGTGGCTGGAGTTCTTTGATGGTGCTGTCTAAAAAGGCGGAAGGAATGGCAATCACCAAGATATCACAAGCATCAATCACCGCTTGCATGTCCGTTGTTGGCTTGACCTTTTTTCGGTCAAACTCGATACTTTGGATGTAGTTTGGGTTTCGGCCATATGCTTCGAGATGATCGACCGCGCCTTGGTTACGCATCCACCAATGCACCTCTTCGAGGTTGTTGCTCAAAAGCTTCACGATGGCTGTGGCCCAAGATCCACCACCCAACACTCCTATTTTCCTGTTCTCACTCACTTGCACAAGGTACTTATTTTGATCCTTTTTTCAGCCACAAAAGACCTTTGCCCTTAAAGCACAGGGTATTTCACTCTACCTCGAACGATATTTGATACGTCCTCGATTTTCACGCGTTCTTGTGTCATGGTATCTCGCTCGCGAATGGTCACCATTCCATCTTCCAAGGTATCGTGGTCAACAGTGATGCAGTATGGGGTACCAATCGCATCTTGTCTTCTATAACGTCTTCCAATGGCATCTTTTTCGTCGTACTGACAGTAAAATTCTGCCTGAAGGCTTTTCAAGATTTCACGGGCTTTTTCTGGCAATCCGTCTTTCTTAAGGAGAGGAAGCACTGCTACTTTAACCGGAGCCAAGCAAGGAGGAATGCGCAATACCGTTCTTTCGCTTTTCTCGTCTACTTGTTCTTCTTGATAGGATGACGACAAAACGGCCAAGAACATCCGGTCCAAACCGATGGAGGTCTCGATCACATAAGGCACGTAGCTCTTGTTCTCTTCTGGGTCGAAATACTGAAGTTTTTTTCCTGAAAATTCTTCGTGACGAGCCAAGTCGAAATCGGTTCTACTATGAATTCCTTCGAGTTCTTTGAAGCCCATTGGGAAATTGAATTCAATGTCTGCCGCGGCATCGGCGTAGTGGGCCAATTTGAGGTGATCGTGGAACTTGTAGTTTTCTGCAGGAATGCCCAAAGCTTGGTGCCACTTGATTCTGAAATCTTTCCAGAACTCATACCACTCGAGTTGGGTACCCGGCTTCACGAAAAATTGCATCTCCATTTGCTCAAATTCTCTCATTCGAAAGATGAACTGGCGCGCAATGATCTCGTTTCTGAAGGCTTTCCCAATTTGAGCAATCCCAAACGGAACCTTCATTCTTCCCGACTTTTGAACGTTCAAGAAGTTAACGAAGATCCCTTGTGCTGTTTCTGGTCTCAGGTAAATCACCCCAGAATCACCCGATACTGCTCCGAGTTCTGTTTTGAACATGAGGTTGAACTGGCGCACATCAGTCCAGTTTTTCGAACCGCTTTCTGGACAAGCAATTCCCAACTCTTCAATCAAGGCCTTCACATCTGCGAGGTCTTCCTCGTTCAAGGCCTTTTTGAAACGAGCCTCAATCTTATCAATTTCCGCTTGTCTTCGCGTTACATTGGGATTGGTAGCTCTGAATTCCGCCTCGTTAAAGGCATCTCCAAAACGCTTTTCTGCCTTGGTAATGTCTTTTTGAATCTTGGCTTCAATCTTAGCGATATAATCTTCCACCAACACATCTGCGCGGTATCTCTTCTTGGAGTCTTTGTTGTCAATCAAAGGGTCGTTGAAAGCATCTACGTGACCAGAAGCTTTCCAAGTGGTGGGGTGCATGAAGATGGAAGCATCGAGTCCAACGATGTTCTCTTGCATTTTCACCATTGCGGTCCACCAGTATTCTTTGATGTTATTTTTCAATTCAACACCTAGCTGACCGTAGTCATAAGCGGCGCTGAGTCCGTCGTAAATTTCACTACTAGGAAATACAAAGCCATACTCTTTGGAGTGGGAAATGACTTTTTTGAGAAGATCGTCTTGTTGTGCCATAAGGTTGCAAAGGTAAAAAAGCCCGAGCAGTGTTGGTGCAATTCCTTAACACCATTTCATCTTGAATTTCTTTTTCTCTTTTTGGCTGATATTCTTCATGATTGAGTCTGCATTTTTAGCTTGAGCACTTATCTTTGGAATCTAAATGATTTATTATGAGTTTTTCCATTGATCAAGTGTCTTTTGAGAAGAAGCGTGTGCTGATTCGGGTTGATTTTAATGTTCCTTTGAACGAAGCCCGAGAAGTGACCGATGATACGCGCATTCGGGCCGCTTTGCCCACCATTAAAAAAGTGCTTGATGATGGTGGATCAGCCATTTTGATGTCTCATTTAGGTCGGCCAAAAGGAGTAGATCCTGAGCTCAGCATGAAGCACATCGCTCCTAAAGTGGCTGAATTGCTTGGGGTGAAAGTGCATGTTGCTCCGGAATGCATTGGAGATGATGCCTTGGCCGTAACGAACAAGATGAATTTTGGCGAAGTAACCCTCTTGGAGAACTTGCGTTTTCACAAAGAAGAGACTGCCGGAGACGAATTCTTTGCCGGTCAGCTCGCCGAGCATGCAGACGTTTGGATCAATGACGCCTTTGGTACCGCTCATCGCGCGCATGCTTCAACTGCGGTGATCGCTCGATTCTTCCCTCACGACAAGTATTTGGGATACGTTATGGAAAACGAAATCATGAACGTGAACAAAGTGCTTCACGGATCTGAAAAACCTGTTTTGGCCATTGTTGGTGGTGCAAAGGTGAGTTCAAAAATCGTCATCTTGGAGCAACTCATTAGTAAAGTAAACCATGTGCTTATTGGCGGAGGAATGGCGTATACCTTCATCAAAGCTCAAGGTGGAAATGTTGGGAATAGCTTGGTAGAAGACGAGCATTTGGGCGACGCTTTGAGCATTCTGAAAGCCGCCGAAGACGCCGGAGTACAAATTCACTTGCCGCTGGACACCAAAGTTGCCAATGAATTTTCGAACGAAGCTTCAACCGACATTTCGAGCATCAGCCAAATCGAAGAAGGCTGGATGGGATTAGACATTGGTCCGAAGAGCATTGAGCGGTATACCCAAGTCATTCACGAATGCAAAACCATTTTGTGGAACGGACCTATGGGCGTTTTTGAAATGAGCAGTTTTGAACAAGGAACCAAAGCCGTTGCAGAAGCGCTAGTAGCAGCTACGAAGCAAGGTGCATTCACGCTCATTGGTGGAGGAGACTCTGTAGCTGCGATTAACAAATATGGTTTTGCAGACAATGTTTCTTACGTAAGCACAGGTGGAGGCGCGATGTTGGAATACCTCGAGGGAAAAGTGCTTCCTGGGATTGCCGCAGTTCAAACAAGCTAAAAAATCCTAGAGCAAGCCCATAGCAAAGAGTATGGCAAAAACCTCGGCCGGTTTCGGTCGGCCATCCATCACCAATACGCGATCAAAAATGGAGATGCTATCTCCAGTGTACACTTTTCCGTTTCGAATGGTATAGATCAAATCGAGGGGGAAAGTACTGTCTCCGCGATAAATCTTGCCTTGCTCAAAAGTGTATTGCACATCTGAAGCGAAATTGCTGTCTTGTAAAAAAAGTTGATTGTTCCTAAAAGTGTAGAGCAGGTCAAAAACTGAGGAGCTGAATCCTTGATAAATGCGATCGTCTTCAATGGTGAAAATGGCTTCAGCCCAAGAACTTCGGAAGCCTTCGCACAGAATCCCATTTTCGAGATTCAATTCCATTTGATGGTAAAAGAAGGGTTCCTCGAGGTAAACGTAGGTTTGGGCATGTGCTTTTTCGCAACTAAAACAGCACAAAGCAATGCAGAGCCCAATGAACACGGTGCGAATGGATTTCCACTTTAGCATGGAAAGGAAGGTACTCAAAAAAAGTGGAATGCCTTTTACTCGGCCTCACTCACGGTGAAGGTGTAGCCTTCCATGATTTGGTTAACGAGCAACTGTTTACAGGCGCTGTCTACTTTTTCTTCAGCTTCTTGTTTCGAAGCGGCCTCGATGCTTAAGGTGATGTGTTTCCCGATGCGCACATTTCCAATCTCTGGCAAACCAATGTTACTCATGTTGTTGGATACGGCTTTCCCTTGAGGGTCCAATAGCGCCGGTAGCGGCATTACGTCAATTTCAGCGTTGAATTTCATGTCTGTTTGCGAAAAAATGTGCGGTAGAAATAATCAGGTACAAAAGTAAGACAACTGGCAACACTAAAAAAACATTCCCGTAAATGAGCAGAGAACTTATCAAGAAGATCCCTGAAAGCAGGATTAAGATGTAGCGATGCTGATTCCCTTGCCACGACCATTTTTGAAATTTCAGCCCTAATAACGGAAGATTGAGGTTGAGAAATAAGGACAAGAGGAGGGCGAAGAATACAATCACCGCGGCGTCATTGGTCCAATCAACCAAATAAACAGGCAAAGTGGTGTTGAAGTGAATCATGGCTGCTCCAATCCAGAAAAGCGCGTTTGCTGGTGTAGGCAAGCCAATGAAACCGCTTACTTGTCGTTCATCGATGTTGAACCGACCCAACCTCAAGGCGCTCATGGCAAGCATAAATACGGGAGCAGCGAAGAGCGTCCATTCCTCCCAAACGTGGGTACCATGGGCATCGCTTAGAAGAAACCAGCACAATGCAGCGGGAGCAGCACCGAAAGAAATCATATCTGCCAGAGAATCCAATTGCTTTCCTAAAGGGCCGGCAACTTTAAGCAGACGGGCAAGTAGTCCATCAAAAACATCAAAGAGTGCTCCTAACAAAATGAGCCAACACGCCGTTTCAACATCGCTTTTGGCGAAAACGAAGAACAGCGCTAAAAAGCCACAACTGGCGTTTGCAAGTGTAAGGATATTTGGGATCCACTTTTTCATGGCTTCGAAAATAAGCATTTGTTCTTAGCTCTGAAGGACGGGAACTTGAAGTCCTTTCTGCGATGATTTTCACGTCGATTGTAACTTTTCTGTCAAAAAGCAGTATTACTTCTTGAATTGTGTGAGGCAATGTTTATATTTGTCGTCCGCGAAATGGTTTGGTGGCCGAGCGGCTAGGCAGTGGTCTGCAACACCACGTACAGCGGTTCGAATCCGCTCCAAACCTCAAAGAAGCCTTCAGACTAGTTCTGGAGGCTTTTTTTATGCTTTTGCCTTAACTCCATAACGATGAATTGCAGGGAATGGGCTTCAAGTCCGCACTTGTCTTTTTTAATGATTATCATGCTCACATTTCAATGGCACTATCCTTGGTAAGACGAGCTGAACCAAAAAGTCTTCTTATCTTCCAATTCTCAAAATTTGAACTAAAAATGAAACACTTCTTTCTCATTGCCGCTATTGCCCTTTCTTTTTCCAGCAAGGCACAAAAAGATGAAAAAGCCATTCAATTGCTTGGCGAAGGTCTTCAGGCCATGAGCGCCAAGGAATATGAAAAGGCCGACTCATTGATAGCACTCTCCATTGAAATGGATGAAGCTGGTCAAAGCTATTTTCAGCGAGGGAACGTACAACTTTTGATGGCAGATACTTGTGCCGCATGTGCTTCTTATGAGAAAGCCATCACCATGAATATTTCCAATGCTGTTGATCGTTTTGCGCTTACTTGTGTGCAGGTAGATACCCTAAATTTTCCAGAAGACATCGATGCAGAGATTCTAAAGACGGCTCATTTTTCTACCATCCAAAAAGAACGCTGCTCCGATAAACAGCATCAAATCTTTCATTTGAGCGTAGAAAGTGAAAGGGTGAATCAATCCCTTATTAGTTTCAGAATTAAGGATGACTCGTTTGCCGCAGATAGCATTTTGAGTATCGAAAACTTAGATGCTCTTCCACAGCTTGGAAAAGTATATTCCAATACCCAAACACCTCCTATGATTAAGGAAAATGGAAGTGCGCTTTCTGCTATGACCATTTTGATGCACTCCATGAACACAACGAAATATCCCAGTTCAGCGAAAAAAGCAGGTGTTCAAGGAACGGTGGTTGTTTCTTTTATCGTCAACGAGAAAGGCGAAAAAACAGATTTTGAAATTGTACAATCCGTGCACCCTGATTTGGACAAAGAAGCCATTCGAGTTGCCAGTACTTTGCCAGAAGTTGGTCCGGCAACTGTGGGCGGAAAACCCGTTCAGTTGGAGTACATCATGCCCATTCGATTCACCATCAACTAGGACTTTTTCATTCGAGCGTTAACAATGGGCAGGGCCAGTTTAAATTTAACGGCCAGCACCCTCACCAAAATGATTAGAGATCCTGAGATCAGAAGATTCATTCGAGGTGGAATCTCCATTTTCAAGAGCAAAAGATAACAGAAAGCACCCGCAAGGCAGGCCGTTCCATAGATTTCTTGCCGGAAGAGCAGTGGGATTTCATTGCAAAGGGTGTCTCTTATCACTCCGCCAAAAGAAGCCGTAATTACCGCAAGCATCACTGCGATGGTAGGATCAACCTGGAAACTCAGTGCTTTTTCTAGTCCGAAAACGGTAAACAAGCCAATTCCGACAGTATCAAAAATGAACAAGGTCTTTCTTAAACGCGAGATGAATGTTCGGAAAAACCACGCCGCCATGCCTCCGAACAGGCCCATGTAGATGTAATTCACATTGCTCACCCAAGCGATGTCTGTATTCAGCAATAGATCTCTCAATGTGCCGCCCCCAAGTGCTGTAACCAAACCAATAATGAAGGCGCCGAATAGATCGAGCTTCTTATCAGCCGCCGTAAGAAAACCTGAGATGGCGAAGGCGAAAATGCCAATATGATCGAGAATGAGGAGGATGGTATCGGTACTCATGATCTGCTTGGGTTTGAATTATTCATCTTCTCCCCTTCCTGCTTCTTCCCTCGACTTGCTTTCTTGTTGACTCAAAAGATCAATCACTTCTTCGTAAATGGCGCTCATCTCTTCCGGTTTAGAAAAATAGTGAAGGTAGGAGATGCGAAAAAGGCTGTCAGAAGTTTGGTGTTTATCAAAAATCTGACGGTATGCATTGGCCACTTCTAAGTCAAGGCTGTCTCCTTTGATCATTTTCTGCTTTCGGGCAGCTTCAAGCAACTGCACATCGGCAAATAGGGCTACAAAATCGGCTTTTGGGATCAATCCTTCAGGTGCCGGAGTTCGGTGTTCTCTTGTTTCAACACAGCCAAAAAGCACTGTTGAAGTGAACAAAAAAGCGAATATGAAGCGGTATTTTTTCATGGGGTGAAATGAATGACCTGCCACTGAAAACAACAGTTGCACGTCGGTTTTCAGTGGTCCTATCGATCAAAAGTCATGCGCTCACCTCTGCTTCCTTCGATCACTTGTTCTCCGTCAAACACCAAATTCCCATTCACCCAAGTGGAGGCAACTTTTGAAGTAAACTGGTCTCCTTCAAAGGGCGACCATCCGCATTTGTAAAGAATGTTGGACTTGCTCACGGTCCACTCGTGTTGTGGATCTACCATCACCAAATCTGCTTTATAGCCCGGACGAACGTAGCCTCTATTTGGAATATCGAAGCAGCGCGCCACGTTGTGTGACATCAATTGAGGGACATCCTCCAAAGACATGACTCCTTGGTGCACCATTTCTAACACCGCTACCAAAGCGTGCTGAACGAGCGGTCCGCCAGATGGAGCTTTAAAGTAGCTTCCTTTTTTCTCTTCCAAGGTGTGCGGGGCATGATCGGTAGCAATCACATCAATGCGTCCGTCCAAAATTCCTTTTCTAATCTCCTCTCGATCGGCCGCCGACTTCACCGCGGGGTTCCATTTAATAAAGGACCCTCGCGTGTCGTATTGTTCATCCGTGAACCACAAGTGGTGGATGCAAGCCTCAGCCGTAATTCTTTTTTGCTCAATGGGCACATCGTTTCGGAAGAGGCTCACCTCTTTCGCCGTAGAAATGTGCAAAATGTGGAGACGGGTATTGAATTTCTCTGCGAGTTCCACTGCCATTGATGACGAGCGGTAACAGGCCTCTGCGTTTCGGATGACCGGGTGTTGGTTCATCGGTACAGCTTCTCCGTATTTTTCTTTTGCTGCTGCCATGTTGGCTCTCACTGTTGCCTCATCTTCGCAATGGGTAGCCACCAGCATTGGGCTCTCCTTAAAAATGCCTTCCAAAACCTTGGGTGCATCAACGAGCATATTTCCTGTGGAGCTTCCCATGAAGACTTTTATACCGCACACCGACCTTGGGTCGGTTTTCAGCACCTCATCGATGTTGTCGTTGCTGGCCCCCATAAAAAAACTGTAGTTCGCTGGCGACACCTCAGCTGCACGGTCGTATTTATCTTGAAGGAGTTCTTGGGTAAGAGCGTTGGGCACTGTATTGGGCATCTCCATGAAAGAAGTGATTCCTCCAGCCACCGCAGCTCTTGACTCTGTAGCTAGCTCTCCCTTGTGGGTGAGTCCTGGTTCTCGAAAGTGCACTTGATCATCAATCACCCCAGGGAAAAGCCATTTCCCCGTTCCATCGATCACCGTGGCGGCTTCAGGAGCGGGTTCTGAGGCATCAATGATTGATTCAATGAGATCGTTCTTGATCAGCACATGCTTGTGCTCACTTTTTCCTTCATTGATGAGAAGGACGTTCTTGATAAGAGTAGTACTCATATGGATGTGCTGGAGTTTTAGAGTTCTGGGTTCTTCTTCACAGGGGAGAAACGCATCTTGATCACGCCCCAAAAAGCTTCTTTGAAAATGCCCAAACTCATCTTTGATTCACCAAATTGACGATCGATAAAGGTAATGGGCACCTCTTTGGCTTTAAAACCAAGTTGTGATGCTTTGTATTTCATTTCAATTTGAAAAGCGTATCCAATGAACTTGATGCCGTTCAGATCAATTGTTCTGAGTACTTTGGCGGTATAGCATTTGAAACCGGCCGTACAATCCCGAATACCGAGCCAGAGTACCATGTTTACATACACCGACGCGAAGTAAGACATGAGAATCCTGTTCAAGGGCCAGTTGTCTACTTTTCCACCTTTGACATAGCGTGACCCGATGCTAAAATCGGCGCCTTCTTCTGCACAGGCAGCATACAAACGTTCGAGGTCGTCTGGGTTGTGAGAAAAATCGGCATCCATTTCGAAAATGTATCCGTAGTTGTGGGCAAGGCCGTATTTAAAACCGGCGATGTAGGCTGTCCCTAAGCCTTGTTTCCCTGCGCGTTCGAGGAGGTGAAGCTGATCTGGGAATTCCGCTTGAAGCTCTTTCACTTTGGCTGCTGTTCCGTCTGGGGAACCATCGTCAACGATGAGCATGTGGAAAGACTTCTTCAGGGAGAACACTTTGCGCACGATGCGTTCGATGTTTTCAATTTCGTTGTACGTGGGGGTAATGACCAAACTATCTGACACGGGCGTGGGCTTTGTGGAGCAAATATAGGGCAAAGTAATGAAGCCCAAAACCGATTAACAGGGCTTGGGAAATTCAATCTGAAAACCTTGATTAACGGGAATTAGGCCTTGATCATTCTCAAAAACTTCACTTCTTCGTCGGTCAAATGACGGTATCTACCACGAGGCAAATCCTTCTTTGTAAGACCTGCAAACAAAACTCGATCGAGCTTGCTTACGGTATAGCCGAAGTGTTCGAAAAGCCGCGCAACAATGTTGTTTTTCGTGGAGTGAATTTGAATTCCGATTTGATGCGGATCTGAGCCGTTACCCACATAATCAATTTCTTGCACCTTCACGATTCCGTCGTCCAACTCAACGCCTTCACGAATGGCTGCAAGGTGGGTTGATTTTACCTTTTCCTTTAGCGTAACGTGGTAAATCTTTCGGACACCACTTTTTGGATTATTGAGGTTTTTGGCCATCTCTCCGTCATTGGTGAAGAGCACTAATCCTGTGGTTAATCGGTCCAATCTCCCGATGGGTGAAATGGCCTCTTTTGTTGCACCTTTGATCAGGGATGCCACTGTTCGTCTGCCCAAAGGATCGTCCATTGAGGTCACCACATTTTTCGGCTTATTCAATAAGACGTAGCGTTTTTTATCCGGCTTGATGCTGTTTCCATCGTACTTGATATCATCGCTTGGCATTACACGTGTACCTAACTCGGTCACTACTTCACCGTTTACAGTAACCACACCAGCAGTAATGAGGGTGTCCGCCTCACGGCGAGAACACACTCCTGAATTGGCGATGTATTTGTTCAGACGCATGGATCCATCATCTACTCGCGCTTTGATTGCTTTGGATTTTGACGGACGCCGAACTTCTTCTCCTTTTCGGTTGGTTACTTTCAGTGGTCCTTTCCCAGGACGTTTGTTTTTTGGTGATTCTTTCTTCATCACTGCAAAAATAGGCTTATTTCTGCACTCTTCATCGTTCCCAAAGCCCTTTTACCTCAAGCCAGAACAAAAGAATTGCAAAGTGGTATACACTCTGGTTCAGAGGAGTGGGTAAAATGCTGCTTTTAGATGGGTGAGTTTTGCTCCCACGCCACTTCCAACGATGCTAATGATATCAAAACGAGCCTCTCCCGGCCATTTTGTCTTTCGGAGGTAATGGTCCGCCGCTTTGATGATGCGGGTTTGTTTGTTTTTAACTACCGCTTGCCAGGGCGAACCGTAATGCTCACTGCTCCTCATTTTGACCTCGATGAAAACCATGATGTCTTCTCGAGAAGCGATAATATCAATTTCCGCCTTTCCAAATCGCCAGTTGCGTTCAAGAATGGTATATCCTTCTTTTTTGAGAAAGGAAGAAGCCATGTTTTCGCCTGTTGTTCCCAATGCATTGTGATCCATTTTGGAAAGGTGAGGAATGTATTCGAAAGAAGTAACTTTGCCGAAATTCCAATTTGTATGCGTACTGCAGTTATTTTGTGTGTGATGGTTTTGGGCTCGATTTTCGCGGATGCTCAAGAGGTGGGTGAACCGACTTTGGTTTCCAAAAGCGAGATTGGAAATCGTGCAAATCAATTCTACTTTTTTTGGGGGTATAACCGAGCAAGCTACAATCCTTCCGACATCTCTTTTAAAGGGGATGGGTATGATTTTAGTCTTGAAAATGTTCGAGCGCATGACCTCCCAGAAAGCTGGGACCCGAAAGTCTATTTTAACCCTAAGCAGCTCACCATTCCACAATTCAACTTCAGAGTAGGTTATTTCTTGAACGATAAATACAGCATTTCTTTGGGTTGGGACCACATGAAATACCGCATCGACGAGTTTCAACGCGTGAAGGTAAACGGCGAAATTTCAAGCGAACGAAGTGAGGAATATGGTGGCGTTTACGAGGGACAATATGAAGTTCTCGACCCCAAGCGTTTCATCACCATTGAGCACACAGACGGCTTTAATTTTGTGCGAGCAGCCATTGAGCGTCAAGATGTGATTGCTCGTTCTAAAAACGGTAAGCACGGCGTTTGTTTTACTGGTGCAGTGAGTTTGGGTGCGATGTTCCCTTGGACCGACTTCACCCTCTTTGGGGAGCGTAACCGAAACTTTGTACATCTTGCTGGCTATGGGGCATCGGTGCACACTGGACTGCGGTTTGAATTCTTCAAGTACGGTTTTCTTCAGTATGCAAGTCAGTTGGGTTGGGTTAACATGCCCGACATCATTCTCGAAGGGAAAAGCAGTGCTCGTGCAAGTCAAAAAATCACCTTTAACGAACGTTCGATTGTGGCCGGAGCCTATATTCCCATTCAGCGAAAGAAAAGCTAAAACACCGAGCATCGCCCATCAAAGCCGATGCTCGAAGCATTATTTTAGTACCATATCTGTGCTTCCTATCAGTGCTGAACCTTCATAAACGAAGACCTTGTAATCGCCTTTTTCCAGTTCCGCCTCAGGACTATAGAAAATACACACGTCCATTTGATTGTTGTTGTAGTCAATTTCTCTGCTCACAGAGTAGTAGTCTGCTCCTCCGTCGAACTCGAATTGCTGAGCTCCGTTTTTGGTAGGGAGCACTTGTCCGTTTGGAGCGATGATGCGCATGAATAGGTTTTTTGTTCCCGGTTTGGCAATGGGATTTTCAACCACAGTGAAGCAAGCCTTGATCATGTCTGCACGTCGCGCTCGATTGGTTTCAGACTGTTTTCCACTATTGGACAAGCGGATACCTTGTGCAAGCAGGCCAGTACTTTGAAGTCGCTGCCCAGTTGCAATAATGTTCTCCATGTTTTCTTGGCGCTCTTGAAGGTTCTCGTTGCGTTTGGTCACATCTTGAACCGTTTGTTTCATTGCCAAGTTTTCTTCTTGCAAGGCGATGTTGAGTTGGTTGAGTGAGTCGATCGTCACCACATAACCTTTCATGATTGAGCGCAGGGTCTCCGTTTCCTTTTTCAACTTTGACACGGTCCAATTTCGATCTTTCACCTTTTTCAAGAGGTCTTCTATTTGTCCGCGTTGGTCGGCCATTTCCGCCATGAGGAAGGAGTTCTCCGTTTTGAGTGTATCATAACTGAACATCATCTTCTGGAGATCGAGTTCAAGCTGGTCGCGCTCAATACCGAGTCCGTCGATGGTTTCTACCTGCTCTGATACGGTATCGCTTGAGCCTTTTAATTTGAAGCCGAGGTAGCCGCAAACAATCAAGAGCAATGCAATGATAACGAGGGATGTTTTATTGTTCATGTTTTTCAACTTTGTTGTACGAAGTTAACGTTACGAAAGGGGATTTTTATATTTCTGAGTGAAAATTGCGAGCAGTTCATTGTTAATCGATCTGTTCTTTCGAGTAATCGTGATTTTGTTTAAGATCGAAGATCCTTTCTTGGAAGGCATTCGATGAAAAAAGATAGCATTTTCATCATTAAAATGAACAATTCGGACTTTAAAGCACTCATAATTAAAGTGTTTTAAGAGCCCAAAGAACTTCACTAAATTGTGATTCTTAAATGCATCAAACCAAGTATATTCGCCCTGAATGAACTCACCATCACCTACAAAAACAGATCATCTCGACCGAAAGAACCGAATATTGGTCTCCTTTCGAGAAATTCGACAACGCACGATTTCCCTCTGTCAACCTTTAGAAATCGAGGATTTTGTGGTTCAACCGAGCGAAGATGTGTCGCCCCCAAAATGGCACCTTGCCCACAGCACTTGGTTTTTTGAAAACTTCATCCTTTCGAAAGATGAGTCCTACAGCCCATATCACCCGCAATACAACTACCTCTTCAACAGCTATTACGAAGGCGAAGGAGCACGAGTGTTGCGCAAAGAACGCGGCTTTATGAGTAGGCCCACCGTTGCTGAAATTGCTTCCTACCGCATCTATGTGAACGAGGGAATGGAGCGACTCCTCAGCGGGGAAGTGAGCCTGGAATTGCTCGATTGGGTTGAAGTAGGTTTGCACCATGAGCAGCAGCATCAAGAATTATTGTTAACGGACATCAAGTACATTTTGGGGCACAACCCTATGTACCCAGTGTATGATGATTTTCACGAACACCCTCAAGCAAAACGCTCCTCTTGGGTGAAAATGGATGCGGGCATGTACAAAATTGGTTTTCGGGGTGATGGGTTTTCGTTTGACAATGAACTTGGGGCTCATGAAGTGTACTTGCCTGCATTTGACATCAAGAGTGAATTGGTGAGCAACGGAGAGTACCTCGAATTCATCGAAGCGGGTGGGTATGAATCTTTTGAGTTTTGGCATGCGGAAGGCTGGGACTGGGTGAAAACCAACAACATTTCGGCCCCTTTGTATTGGCAGAAAATTGATGATGTTTGGCATCATTACACTTTGGAAGGACTGCAAGCCATCGACCCGAATAAACTTCTGACCCATGTCTCCTTTTACGAAGCAGCCGCCTATGCTGAATGGAAGGAATCACGACTGCTCACTGAATTTGAATGGGAAGCCGCGCATGAAAAATTGAATATCGGCTCGCGATGGGAATGGACCAACAGCGCTTATCTTCCTTACCCCAAGCATGAAAAAGCTCCTGGCGCTTTAGGAGAATATAACGCGAAGTTCATGTTGAGTCAAATGGTCCTTCGCGGAGGCTCCGTAGCTTCGCCCCCAAATCATGTCCGTCCCAGTTATCGCAATTTTTTCCACCCCCACTTGCGATGGCAGTACACGGGCATACGACTTGCTAAAAAACACTGAAATGAATACTGAAAACCTTTCGATCAACGCCCGATTTGCACAAGATGTGGATCAGGGCTTATCCTTAAAACTAAAGAAACTCCCCTCCAAATACTTCTACAACAAAAAGGGAGACGAACTTTTCGTAAACATCATGCACTGTGAGGAATACTACCCAACAGATTGTGAACTGGAAATCTTAAAAAATCAATCTCCAGATATTATTGCCGCGTGTGAACTCCCTCGCAAGCGAGTAAATGTGATCGAATTGGGGGCCGGTGATGGATTAAAGACCCGCGAGCTGCTTAAAAGCTTTGTTCAAGAGCAAGTTGAGACACGCTACCTTCCTGTTGACATCTCTGCGAACGCCGTTGATGGTTTGGTGAGCAAACTTAAGGTGGAAATCCCCGAGGTTGAAACCACGGGGAAAGTGGGTGATTATTTTGAAATTCTGAATGAAGTGAATGCAACGTCGGAACGGGCAAAGCTCATTCTCTTTTTAGGTTCTACCATCGGAAACATGACCCATGAAGTTGCTCATCAATTTGTCAGCGACATTGCGAAAAACATGCAGGAGAACGACCGCCTGCTCATTGGCTTTGACTTGAAAAAAGAACCGGAAACCGTTCGTGCGGCTTATAACGACAAAACGGGATACACTCGCGCATTCAACCTTAATCTTTTGGAACGAATCAATGAAGAATTGGGCGGGAATTTTGACCTTTCTCAGTTCAAGCATTACCCAGTGTATAACCCTCAAACGGGAACGGCAAAGAGCTACCTCATTAGCTTGTGCGACCAAGAAGTTGAAATCTCTGCGCTCAACAAAACCTATGCTTTTGAAGCTTGGGAGAGCATCCACACTGAAATCTCTCAGAAGTACAGCAAGTCGGCCATCGAAAATCTGGCTCAAAATTGCGGTTTGGAAGTGCAGCGAACATTTTCGGATGAGCGAGCTTATTATGCTGACGTCTTATTTAAAAAACAAGCACCATGAAAGCCATTTGGAACAACACCGTTATTGCAGAGAGTGACGACACCATAGTAATTGAAGGAAATCACTATTTCCCACCCAGCGCATTGAAAGAAGAGTTCTTTAAGGAAACGGATCATCATACCGCTTGTCCTTGGAAAGGAACCGCCAATTATTACAGTCTTGAAGTGGACGGAAAAACCAATGAAAACGCCGCTTGGTACTACCCGGAGGTTTCGGAATTGGCCCGAGATCTGAAAGGGAAAGTTGCCTTTTGGAAAGGTGTTGAAGTGGTTAAGTAGACCTTCATGTCGTTGACGAACTTTGAGAAGAATATCGAAAACCGATTAACGGCGGCTGATTTAAGAAGTTTAACAGCATCGTGCAAGCCCACTTCTAAAATCGTTTATCAGTGTTTCTTGTTCTTCAATCGACAAAAGGACCCAACCAAGATTGATAAGCGCCGAATTAAAAAGTTTTTAAATGCTTAGATTACCATCTAACTAAAAAGGATGTAGACACTTAGTTCAACTAACATGACTCAAACCCACCTCCACATTGCTGCTCAGTATTTGGCTTCGGCTGCGGATCTTGTTTTGCCGAAGCAAGAAGACGACAGTCATCGCAATTTCGCTTGGAACCCCATTACCTCTGCTTTGGAGACGCATTACTTCAGCGATCAGCATCTGAGGATGGTGCTTTCTTATGAAGATTTTGCGCTGTTCTTTGTGAATCAGAACAACGAAATTTTGATGGAATTTGACCTCGGAGGATCACAACACAGCGAAGTGATGGCCTGGTTGGTTCGCACGTGGAAAGAATTGAACTTGCACGGAAACTACCGATTTCATTGGCCCAGCAACCTCCCTTTGGACGCAATTGAAGAGAGCTACACCTTTCCAAAACCGAACGAAGAGCTCTTTGAAATGTTGGAAATCTATGCTGAGGAGCGCACCATGGCTCAACGGGCAATGATTGACGCCTTGAAGCCGAAGAACATTCGGGTTTGGCCGCATCATTTTGATACTGGTGCACTTGAAGTTATTGAAGAAAGTGAAGATGGAACCTTGCTGAAGAGCATATCGAGTGGATTGTCCATTGCCGACAATATGGTGAACGAAGACTACTGTTATGTGTCGTTTTGGAGCAAAGATGGCGGACTGCAGTTGAACAAAAATCTACCTTGCGGCGAGGGAGAATGGATCGAGGATGGACACTATCAGGGTGCCATTTTACGCATGGTTGATCCGGAAATGGAAGTATTGAAAGCCTTTTTTGATGAATCCTTTCGCTCCTTGAAGTCGATTCTTAAGCCAGAGCAGTAATGACCTGTTCAATGTCTGCCTCATTATTGTAAGCGTGAATACTAAAGCGAATGGCTTTTCCCCGAATGGAACAATCGATGTTTGCCTTCTCCAAGCTTTGGGCGATCTTCTGTTCAAAGGGAATGCAAAGCAGGTTTTTTCGAGTGAATTCTTTTCCCCTTCCTATGGGCTCAATGCCTAGACTGGAGAGTTTATTAGCCAATAGAAGGTTCAATCCAACAATACGTTCCTCCATCTCTTTGAAACCCAAATTTTGACTGAGTTTCATAGCTTCTAATAAGCGAGCAATGACCTCGTGATCTTTGTGGCCTTGTTCCAACATTTTGATCCCTTCCCGATAATGGGGTTTTCCATCTTCGTCAAAAACCAAATTGTTTTGACTCGCCATGCAGAAAGAAAAATCGGCCAAAAGTTCATCACTCACAAAACCAATTCCTGCACCATAACCGCCCATGAACCATTTGTACGTACTCGCTAGATAAGCATCCACTTTGATTGAACTCAAATCCGTCTGAATTGCACCAAATGCTTGCGTTCCATCCACAATCAGTTTACAGCCATGGGCACTCGTGATTTCCGCTATTCGACCCAAATCCACACACCAAGCTGAATTATAATGCACTTGAGAAATGGCAAAGTAAGGTGGTTGGGTTCTGGCAACTACCTCCTCAATTTCAGCATAACTTACCTCGCCGCTGGACTGATGGCCAATCAAAGTGATATCAAAGCCTGCTGATTCGAAAGGCAGATTTAGACTAGGGTATTCGTCCTTCATCATCATCACCCTTTTATCGGAGAGGTTTTGGACGATGGTGTTCATACCGCTTGAAAAATTATGCAGCAAAGCAAGGTTCTCACTTGCCACACCTAGGATGTTTGCTGCCACTTTCCTTGCTTCGTCTTTCATCTCTTCAAAGTCATGCAAGCGAAAATGGCTCATGTTCTCCATGTAAGTCTTCCTTGTTTTGGAGAGTTGTTCCTCAACTTTGGGGTGAATGAGACCTGCAAAGGCCGTATTGAGAAAAGGTCTTTTTTCAAGCACCGGAAAGGACGAACGCAACTCTTGCCATTTTGAATTCATGATGAAAAGGTACTAAAGCAATTCGTGGTCAGTTCATCGTCTTGGAAAAATAAGCTCCCGTTTCTTGGATGACCTCGTCGAGATTTTGGAATTCAAAACCCAACTCTTTCTCCACCTTCGCTGCGCTGTAGGAGTACTTTTGGTTGGAATTTCTAACACTTTCTTTGGTGACGAAAGCCTTTCTTCCGGTGAAAAACTCCACGACTTGCTGCAGGATTTGAAACCCCTTCATTAACCAAAGTGGGGCTACTTTTTTCGGGGGTGATATTTTAAGGGAGGCAGCTACCTTTTGGAAGAGGAGTTCGTAGCTCCAGTTTTCGTGTACCAAGAGATACCTTCTTGAAGGTGCGCCTTCGTCCATCATTTTTCTCAACACTCTAACGACATCGCCCACCGCTACAAAGCCATTTCTTCCTCCAGGAAAATAGGGAAACCCTTTGTGCATTTGCAGAAACAACTCTGCACTACTTCGTTTGAAATCTCCGATTCCCAGGATGATTCCAGGGTTCACCATATAGGCATTCAGCCCTTCCTCAATTGCTCGCCACACCTCCAGTTCTGAGTTGTATTTGCTTCCTGCATAGGTGCTGTTGTTGGCGTCATACTTCCACTCGGTATCTTCCGTAATGGGCCCTTTTTCGTCGCGACCCAAAGCAGCCACCGAGGAAATGTACCCAAAACGATCCACTCCCTTTGCCAAAGCCACGTTGACCATATTGGCCGTGCCTTCAACATTGATTTGGAGCATCTTTTTGCGGTCTTTGGGATGAAAAGACACCATTGCTGCAGCATGGTACACCTCATCACAATCCTCCATGCATTTTTCCAAAAAGGGAATATCCAGAAGTTCCCCTTCCACCCACTCAATGCCTTCAAAAGCATCTTTCTGATTGGGAAAGCTGTATTCAAAAAAATGCTGAATGGGTTTCAAATCGCTTGATGCACGCTTCAAAGCCCGCACTTTCTTTCCGTCTGCCCGTAAAGAAGCGAGTAAATGCATCCCAACGAGTCCGGTTCCTCCTGTGATAAAAATCATGGGGGGAAATTACAAATAAGGAACAAGCAAAGTAGCATTTCGGGGCCTTGAATTCAGCACAGTTTAGTGTTCAGAAACACCATTGATCGCAATGCACTGTTTGCATTCAAAAAGCAGGACTCATTGGTATCCCCCAAATCGCCAAAAAGGTTGAAAAACGCGCCCTTCACGCCAAAAAGTGGTCTTCTGAAGCTGCATTTACAAAAGAAAGCTCGAAATTCGTGTTTCAGCATTGTCCAACCAAATCCCAAAACCAAAGTACCAGCTTGTCTGCTCCCGACCATCTCCGTGAAAAAATCCAAAAACTGCCTTTGAAACCTGGGGTTTACCAGTATTTCGACAAGGAAGGGAAGCTGTTGTATGTGGGTAAAGCCAAGCAACTTCGGAAAAGGGTGAGCTCCTATTTCACGAAGAAGCACGACAACGGTAAGACCCGGATTTTGGTATCGAAAATTGCCGATGTAAAGGCCATTTTGGTTGAAACAGAGTTGGATGCCCTCCTTTTGGAGAACAGCCTCATCAAAACGCATCAGCCCCGCTACAACATCAACCTAAAAGACGACAAAACCTATCCTTGGATTGTCATCAAAAAAGAGCGTTTCCCTCGGGTTTTCCCCACTCGTCGGATGATTAAAGATGGCTCGGAATACTTTGGTCCGTATGCCTCTGTGAAGCTCATGCACCAGATTTTGGACCTCATTAAACAGCTTTACCCTCTCAGAAATTGCTCCTATAACCTCAGTGAACGAAACGTCAACGCCGGGAAGTTCAAAGTTTGTCTGGAATACCACCTGAAGAATTGTTTGGGTCCGTGTGAAGGCAAGATGGGGGAAGAAAACTACAACAAGAACATCGACGCCATCCGGAACATCATCAAAGGAAACCACCAAGATGTGGTTCGAACCTTGAAGGAGCGAATGGATCTTGCCGCGGCAAACTATGCATTTGAAGAAGCCCACGCACTGAAAATCCGTTTGGATGCATTGCAACGCTTTCAGGCGAAAAGTACCATTGTGAACCCCAGCATTCACAATGTTGACGTGTTTTCCATTGTTTCGGATCAGCGGAGTGCTTATGTGAACTTCTTGAAGGTAATGAACGGCATCATCATCCAAAGTTACACCACAGAATTGCGCAAGCGTTTGGATGAAAGTGACGAAGATCTGTTGGCCTATGCCATCATTGATATTCGCGAAAAATACAGCAGTACAGCACGAGAAGTCTTGGTGAACATTGAGCCTGATCTTTCTTTGGCTGATGTACAGTTTGTTGTTCCTCAGCGTGGCGACAAGAAGAATTTGCTCGACCTCTCTGATCGAAATGCACGTTACTACCAGCGCGATCAAAGGAAAAAGCAGGAACAAATTGATCCGGACGCTCACAAAAACCTGGTATTGAACAGCTTAAAGGACGATCTTCGATTGAGCGAACTCCCTGAACACATCGAGTGTTTTGACAATTCCAACATTCAGGGAACGCATCCTGCATCGGCCTGCGTGGTTTTCAAAGGGGCAAAGCCCAGCAAGAAAGACTACCGAAAATTCAACATCAAAACCGTTCAGGGTCCGAATGATTTCGCCTCTATGGAAGAAGTGGTTTATCGTCGTTACAAAAGATTACGAGATGAAAAAGAACCCCTTCCGCAGTTGATCATTATTGACGGTGGAAAAGGACAGTTGAGCTCCGCCTTAAAAGCTTTGGATGCTCTGGGCTTGCGCGGAAAGATTGCCATTATTGGTATTGCCAAGCGCTTGGAAGAAATCTTTTTCCCTGGGGATAGTATTCCCGTGTACATCGACAAACGCTCGCCCAGCCTCAAGCTCATTCAACACCTTCGCAATGAGGCTCACCGTTTCTCATTGAGTCATCACCGCGATCGTCGCTCGAAGGCCGCTCTTGAAAGTTCCCTCACATCGGTACCTGGAGTTGGCTTTAGAACTGCACAAAATCTCCTTTATGAGTTCAAAACAATTGACGCTATAAAGTCTGCCAGTATAGAGAAGTTGGAAAAAGTAGTCAATAAAAAGGTTGCAAGAGCCGTCTTTGAATACTACGATGAAGTGAAATAATTAAGTATACTTAGAAGTGATATTTTTGGATTTACTTGATTTCTTAATTACATTTCAAGGAACATTCAATTGATCACTATGGCCAACAAAGCTTCCGACCATCTACACCAACTCATTCAATCCCTTTCAAAGCCTGAAAAGCGCTATTTCAAGGTGTTTACCTCTCGCCATGTTATTGGCGACCAAAACAACTACCAGCGGCTCTTTGACGCCATTGATAAGCAGGATGAATACAAGGAAGAAGCCATCTTAAAGAAGTTTGAAGGAGAAGCCTTTGTGAAGCGATTCAGCATTGCGAAGAGTCGTTTGTACCAATCGATTTTAAAGAGCCTTGACGCCTATCATTCCAACAGTTCTATTGAAGCACAGTTGAAGCGACAAATTCATTGTGCTGAAATTCTTTACCATAAATCGCTCTATCAGCAAAGCGCAAAACTGCTGCACTCTGCCAAGAAAGTAGCCGTGAAGCACGAGAAAGTGACCAGTTTGATTGAAATACGTCGGTGGGAGAAGCGGCTTGTGGAGCAGGGTAATTATGAAGGGGTAGATAAAAAAGGGCTTAAAAGCATTTTGAAAGCCGATCAGGAGTTGGCCCAACGTGCAGCGCTTTACGATGAATTGTGGAATGCGAAATCGAGGGTGTTTAAAAACCTTTATTCGAAGGGAAAAGTTCGCTCGAAGAAAGAGCAAGCCAAGTTCAAGAAAATCATTGACGACCTCGCCATAGAGAGCAAAGCCCTTCCTCAAATGGCCGAAAACCAGTACTTGCTCAATCACACCTACAGTGCATATCACTACGGCATTGGAGATCATCAGAGCTGTTATGAGTATCTTTTGAAGAATTTGAACCTCATCCAAGAAAAGCCCTATCTCTTTTCTGAGGAGCCGAACGTATTTTTCAGCGTACTCACGAATGTAATTAACGTAGCAACAAAACTGGGAAAAACAGATGATGCCTTCAAGTACCTCGCAGAGCTCCGTTCCCTTCCTAAAAATGACGAGATCAACTCAAAAGTTGATTTGGAGCTGCGTGTTTTCTCCATCTCTAACAGCACCGAACTTGCACTATATGCCCAAAGTGCGCGCTACGAGGAAGGTTTGAGCCTCATTCCAACCATTGAAGAAGGACTCTTGATGTATGAAGACAAATTGAGTTCGGTAAGAAAGGCCTCGTTCTATTTCAATATTGCGGTTTTACTCTTTGGCGCCGGAAAGCCCAACGAAGCCTTGAAGTGGATCAACCAATTGCTGAATAATATTGAAATTGACTTGACGCAAGACATCCATTGTATGGCGCAACTCTTCAACTTGGTTTTGCATTTGGAATTGGGCAACAAATCGCTTTTGCCTTACACCTTACGTTCCACTCAAAGGTACCTTCAGACCCGAGAGAAGGTCTATCAATTTGAAAACGTATTCCTGAAGTTCGTCAATGAGTTGCTGAAGGTTCGCAAAGACAAGTCAGACCAAGAGCTTTTTTCTCAATTGCGGGAAGAATTGACCGAGCTCAACAAAGATCCCTTTGAGCAAACCGTGAATGAATACTTCAATTTTGAGGTTTGGGCTCGTGCTTTTGTTGAGGGAAAACCCTTTCAGCAAGTGCAATTGGAGTGGATGGAAGAACAGAAGCCTGCCTAGGCTATTTTCTATTTCTTGTTCCAGTGGTTCCAGCCCTGAGCGGTCAGTTCAACAGCTTGTCCGCTTCGGGTAATGAGTGCATTGTCTCCACCTTCTTCGTCCATATAACCGATCACCGATAAGCTCGGGTTTCCTTTGATTTTATCGTAATCGTTCTGACTCATGGTGAAGAGCAATTCATAATCTTCTCCTCCACTGAGCGCGATAGTTGTTCCGTCCAATTTAAATTCTTGGGCGGTTTCTACGGTTTTTGGGTCGATGGGCAGCTTGTCTTCATAAATCTTCACGCTCAATTTGGATTGCTTCGCGATGTGGAGCGCCTCGGAAGCTAGTCCGTCAGACACATCAATCATAGCACTTGGCTTCACCTCCAATTGGGCCAACAATTCAATCACATCTTTGCGTGCTTCGGGCTTCAGTTGACGCTGAAGCATGTAATCGAAACCTTCAAATTGTGGTTGAGCGGTGGGTGCAGCTTGAAAAACCTCTTTTTCTCTTTCGAGGATCTGCAGTCCCATGTATGCGCTGCCCAAATCACCGGAAACCACCAAAAGGTCTCCTTTTTTGGCACCACTTCTTTTCACCATATCGGCCTCGTTCACAAGACCTGTTACGGCAACGTTGATGATGAGTCCTGACATCGAACTGGTCGTATCTCCACCCACTAGGTCTACTTCATAGAGTTCACAGGCGAGGCGCATTCCAGCATAAAGTTCATTCACTGCCTCAACACTAAAGCGGTTGGAAAGCGCCAAGGAAATCACCACTTGAGTTGGTGTTCCATTCATCGCATAGATGTCGGACAAATTGCTCACAATTGCCTTATACCCCAAATGTTTCAGGGGAGCATACATCAAATTGAAATGCACTCCTTCGCACAGCATGTCCGTACTTAACAGAACCAACTGTCCGTTCGCGTCCACTGCTGCGGCATCGTCTCCAATACCCAGCACCGTGCTTGCTTGGCAAAGATTGATTCCATTAGTAAGGTGTTCGATAAGACCAAACTCACCGAGGTCTTTCAATTCTGTTCTTTCATCGCTCATGCTGCAAAAATACGAGGAATTCGCACTCTCCGAAGAAATGATGAGTTCAATGTTGTTGGGAACTTTGAAGATGTCCTCGGTTAAAAATCATGGTATTGAAGCCGGCCCATTCTTGCCACCGCATCAAATCAACCAAGAGAGGTGTATTGCAGATCATTCCAAATCGCTACTAACATTCTAATCGTACGGCTTTGGGAAGATCACATTGACAGAGATAAATCATGGGTTTCATTCTCGAATTAAGAAGTAAATTTTTATTTATCTTTATCCTATTGATTAAACCTAAATGGGCTCATTTTTAGAGCTTAACCAAATTTACTGAGATGCTTAAAAAGATTCTACTTGGCCTTTTCGCCATTGTATTCGCCACCCCATTGTTCGCGGGTTGGGGGATTTTTCAAACCTACGCCGTGATTGATGCGGGAGATGGCAATACCTTCAGAGCTGGAGGAGCCAATGCTGACGGTGCTGATGTGTTCAACACCTACCACTACGGATTTTTTAATACCAATGACACCTTCGTTCTGAACGGTGGTGAAATCAAAACCTTCAAAAACGGAGGTGGTAATGTGTGCGGAGGAGAGATTTTCTACACTGTTTACAAATCTTGCGAAGGAAGCGGAACCTTTACTTCAGTTAACATCCCGTACAACGGAGAGCTGGGTGGCGGAGATCAACGCTGGCAAAACACAGGTGCAAATGTGAATCTCTTGAGCGGATTGAGTGATGGAGATTATGTGCTTGAAGTTTTTTGGAGAATCTCAGGAGACGATGCTGGAGGTTGTACATTGGAGCAATTTGACTCCAGTGGCGGTGCAAATTTCAAAGCCTTTTTTACTGTTGGAGATGATGGATTTAGCGATGGCGATCTTTCGGCTAACGTAGCGTGGTCTGGCGACAGCGGAGACTTTGCCGTAGTGGATGCTACTTCTCTTACAGGAGATGGTTCAAACGCTAACATCGGCTCAGGAAATGCAAACAATGCAGATGTTTTGTTGAGCAACGCAAGCACAGGAGAAGCGGCAATTACGACCCCAAGCACTCAAGCTTACGGAGTTTGGGAGTTTTCATTCGCTACAGGACTGAACTGGGATTTGAGTGATGCAAACAACTTTGCTGTGATTCTTACTTCAGATACCAATGACGAAACCAAACTCAAAATTGGTGCAGCCATGGATTTCAATGGCTACTACCTGAAATGGAAAAACGACCTCACTGCAGATAAATTGGTTTTGGTTCGTAGAGATGGAACAAGCGAAACGGAGATTCTCGACTTGAATTATCCTTTGGCAGCCAATGCATATGCCGGTTATACTGTGAAAGTGGTGCGTTCGTCTGACGGAGAGTTTGATGTGTATGCCGACGCTGGTTTCGACAATGTAGATGCCACTACCTTACGCGGGAGTGTTCGCGATAATGACATCACAAGCAGTAGCTATTTTGCCGTGAGCACAAACATCACCAACCCAAGTGCTGCTCGACGACTTTACTTTGATAACCTCTTGCAACTTCCTGCAACTGAATTGAGCTTTGTGGCTTCAAGCGCAAGTGTTGAAGAATCAAGTTCGGACTTCACCTACACCTTTGATGTGAGTATTGATGGGGAAGACGACCGCTGTCCGACCAACGCTGATGTTGTTCTGATTTCAGGAGATGCAACACGCATCGATAATTACGCAACTCAAACACTCACGTGGGCGGCCAATGATGCCACCAACAAAACAGTGAGCATCACTATCAGTGGAAATGACCTTTGCGAAACAGATGAAACCCTTGTTTTCGAACTGCAAAACTTTGGCGGTGGAATCAACACGCAAGCTGCTGGCAACCCTCGCTTCTTCCTGACTTTGGAAGATGACGAAAGCAGTACTGACGAGCAAGTGGTCATCGATTTTGAAGACAATGACCTCAGTAATTGGGAATTGGGTGGAGATTGGGGCACCGTTAACTCCGTTGCAACCATTTCTGGTGATTATGATTTGAAGCACGATGGAAGTGTTGCTACCAGTGATTATGCAAGCTACAATTTGAGCAATCTTGAACTTCGTGGAGTTGACACTCGTTGGAGATTCAACTTGAAACACGGAGCTTTCAACACCTCTTCCAACAACTGGTTGATGGTGGTTCTAGCTGGATCAGAAGCCGATGCCTTCAGTGCTACTTTGGATGGTTATGCCATTGGTGTAAACTTTGGAACAACTACAGATAACTTCAGACTCGTGCGCATTGATAATGGTGCATTCACTGATCTGATTTCTTCTTCTTTGATTCTCGACACCAATAATGAAATTTACGGTATTGAAGTGCTTCGATCAGAAGATGGTACTTGGTCTTTCGGCTACCAAACTGGCGGTGGCTGGGACGCTTTAACCGACGCAGGAAGCACCGCTGTTGATGGAAACCACGTTCTTGCAAACTACTTCTCGTACGCAGTGAACCTTACACTTGGAAATGCGGGGAAACCACGAATTGATGACATTGAAATTCAACAATACGGTTGTCAAGAAGAATGGTACAGCGTGAGCTCGGGAAATTCAGGAGATGCCATTTGGTCGCAAGATCCATTGAGTGCTACAGGGGAGACCTTTGTTCCTGGGAAGTTCAAGAGAGTGAACATTCAAAGTGGTCATGTTGTGGACCTCACGGAAGACATGATTGCTAGCGACTTTAGTATCTCTGGAACCTTGACGGGTTCAAGTGCTGAACTCAAAGTTTATGGGAATTTCGCCAACGACGGAACATTTACCGCCGAAAACAGCACGGTAACCTTTAAAGGGGACGGTACACAGGCAGTGGTTGGAAGTACCGCAAGTACATTCAGAAATTTACGCATTGAAAACAGCGGAAGCGGAGTGACTTTGCTGAACGACATTCTGGTGGAAGGCGTTCTTTATCCTGAAGACGGAGCCTTGAACTTGAACTCAAACGACCTTACCCTTGTATCCAATGCTAGCGGTAATGCTGGTATTGGCGCATTCAAGGATGGGGCGAGCATTGTGGGCGACATCACTGTTCAGCGCTACATTCCCGTTGGTCAGCAAGACTGGGTTAACCTTGGTTCGCCCGTGAGTGGATTGACCATAGCTGATTGGAACGACGACATGCCTACGACTGGATTTACTGGAGCTGATTTTGAATTGTATCCTTTCAACAACATTCAAAAGTATGATGAGGCCCTTTCTGGAGCAATCAACACGGGTTGGGAAACAACTGGAAACATCACGGATGTTTTGGAAATCGATCGAGGTTACATGGTATTCATGAACGGTGGAGCCCTCAACGTTGACATGAAAGGTGCGCACCAACAAGGAAGCATGTCTCAGAACTTGAACTTCACCAGCTCTGATGGTGTAGCTATTGACGGGTGGAATTTGGTATCAAACAAATATCCTAGCGAAATTGACTGGGACCAGATGGTAGCCAATTCAAGTGGAGTTAGCACCTATTATGTTTATGACGCGGAAACCGACAGCTACCTTTCTTACAATGGTAATACAGGCTTGGGAACCGCCTCTCGTTACATCGCTGTTGGACAGTCTTTCTGGGCCAAAGCAGATGCACCTGGTGCGGTATTGCAGTGGGAAGAAGATGCGAAAACATCCAGTGGTGCATTGTTTGAACGTTCTTTGACCAATCTTCCACATTTGGAGTTTCACCTCATAGGTGGAGGTCTGGACGATGCAGCTACTCTTGGATTCGCGGATGGGGCAACTGGGAACTACGAAAACACCTACGATGCCTTGAAGTTATCGAGCATGAACCCTGCCGTTCCTTCAATGAGTTTGATGAGTGAAGACAATTTGCCGCTTCAACTCAACACCATGGGAGGGTTTCAGAACAACTACAGTGTTCCTGTTCATATCTATGCGAACGAAGGAGGAATCTTCAACTTCAGTTTAACCAACATGGAAAACATCCCAAGCAGTGCCTGCATTAGTTTGGAAGACCTCGCTACTGGAGAAATTACTGCTTTGGAAGAAGGCATGAGTTTCGAAGTAAGTTTGGAAGCACAAAGCGAAGAAGTTCACTTCCTCATCCACTTTGAAGCGCCAATTGATATTGAAGCACAAGCCGTTTCTTGCTACGGGGAAGAAAATGGAAGTGTCGCAATTACTGGCAATCCTGGTGGAATGGTGCAGTGGTACAATGAAATGGACGAATTGATCATGAGCGAAGAATTCACGGGAACCTCAAGCATTGACAACCTTCCATTCGGAAACTACACTGCGGTGGTTGAAAATGAATTCGCGACCTGCCAAACGAGATCTGAAACCGTTTATGTCGATACTCCGAACGAAGAATCTTTGGAAAGTGTTCCGGCATACGCCTCATGTAACCAACCAGAAAGTGCATCCATTGCCCTTTCTTCTGAGGGAGGCGTAATGAACTACCAAGTTTGGAACGAAGCGCAAGAAATGGTTCTCGAAGGAGATTTTGAAGGAGACTTCATCATTGAAGAACTCAACGCTGAAAATTACACCGTAATGGTGTCTAGTGATTGCTCTTCTTGGGAAATCACCACCGATTTGCGAGACCCGAACTACGTTGGTTTGACCACTGATGGTAGCATTGATGCATCCATTGTCAACAACTTCGCCCTAGTTAGTTTGAATGCCAACACCGAAACGGCAGCAAACATCGAGTGGTATTACAACGGAACGCTTATTGGGAATGGAGAAATACTGGATTACATCTTCACGCAAGACGGTACTTACGAATTCAATGTCTTGGCTTACAACGACCACTGCAGTGAAACAGCGCTTGTAACCGTAAACGCAAGCACAAGCGTGGGAGTTGAAGAACAAACAGAAGAAGTAACGGCCTACTTTGACGGACAAGCCATTCAATTGAAAACGATTAGACTTGCTGGTTTGGTGAATGTAGAAGTGTATAATACTCTTGGACAAATCGTGCAGCAAGATCAGATCACTGTGAGTGACGGTCAGCACAGCATCGTTTTGGAAGGAGTTGCTCGCGGAGTTCATAAAGCTCGATTCTCGAATGAAGAAGGCGTTTTGTTCTTGCTTAAATTCATCCGCTAAGCCCATTTTGGCAGCAGCACATCATTGTTAAAGCGAGATCATTTTTGGTGATAATGAAAGGAGTTCAAGTCCTTTCAAGCCCAAAGGTGATCTCGCTTTGCTTTTCCCCCTTCAGCCCATAGAATTTTCTAATTTTGTAGTGAAAACGATACCCATGGAAAACATCAAACAAGAGATCCTCGATCATACCCTCATCATCACCATCAACCGAGAAAAGCAATTGAATGCGCTCAATAGTGCTACCATTTTGGAACTCAGCACTGCATTGGACGAAGCAGCCAACAATGCCGAAGTGAAGAGCATCATCCTCATTGGTGCAGGTGAAAAAGCTTTTGTTGCCGGTGCAGACATTAAGGAGTTTGCCCACTTCAGTGCAGCAGAAGGAGCGGAATTAAGTGCGAAAGGACATGAGCTTTTGTTCAACAAGGTGGAAAACATGAACAAGCCTGTAATAGCAGCTGTTCGCGGTTATGCTCTAGGTGGAGGACTGGAATTGGCCATGAGTGCTCACGTTCGTGTTGCCAGCGATGACGCTAAATTGGGTTTGCCCGAAGTAGGACTAGGAGTGATTCCAGGATACGGAGGAACCCAGCGACTTGCGCAGCTTGTTGGCAAGGGTAAAGCCATGGAAATGATCATTACCGCCGATATGATTGATGCAAAAGACGCGCATCAATGGGGCTTGGTAAATCACGTTGTTGAACCCGAAAAACTTTTGGAAAAAGCACTGTCCATTGCCAAACGAACGCAACGTAATTCCCCAGTAGCCATCAATGCCGCCATGAAGTCGGTACTCGCCAACTACGAAGACGGGGTAAACGGAATGCAGGAAGAAATCAAAGCCTTTGGTCGTTGTTTCGGGACGGAAGACTTTAAGGAAGGTACACAAGCCTTCATGGAAAAGCGCAAGCCTCAATTCCCAGGGAAATAAACAATCTTCCGTGAACGGCGGTTTGAACTAAGGTGAAAAGGCCTTTTCATTTAATGTAAATTGCTCCACTATGACCATGAATATTGTAAACAAAAGCAAGAACCCCTTACCCAGCTTTGAAACCGCGATGAGCGCGGGAATGGACCTTCGGGCTGATCTTGAGGAAGCAATTGCACTTCAGCCCGGCGAGCGAAAACTGATTGGTACTGGTTTGTACCTTGCTTTGGAAGCGGGCTACGAAGCACAAATACGTCCGAGAAGTGGTCTGGCCTACAAGCATGGCATTACCGTACTAAATAGTCCTGGAACCATTGATGCTGATTATCGAGGAGAAATTAAAGTCTTGCTCATCAATCATGGTGCTGAACGTTTTGAAATTCAGCACGGGGAGCGCATTGCTCAAATGGTGATTGCAAAATATGAGCGTGTTGATTTTGAGCTTGTAGATACCCTGGACGAAACCGAACGAGGAGCTGGTGGCTTTGGAAGCACCGGAAAACATTAAAATACCCTTCAATGAAAATTATTGTACCCATGGCCGGAATGGGGAAACGCATGCGGCCTCATACCTTAACCATACCTAAGCCACTCCTTCCCATTGCAGGGAAACCTATTGTTCAGCGTTTGGTTGAGGACATTGCAGCTTTGAGCGATGAAAAAATAGAAGAAATTGCCTTTATCATTGGTGATTTTGGAGAAGCCGTAGAAGCGAATCTCAAGTCCATTGCGGCAGCACTTGGCGCGAAAGGAAGCGTCTACCATCAGGAAGAAGCCCTCGGAACGGCCCACGCTATCCTCTGCGCCAAAGAAAGTTTGGATGGAAAAGTAATTGTGGCCTTTGCTGACACCCTCTTTCGTGCTGATTTTAAATTGGACGATAGCAAAGACGGTGTCCTTTGGGTACAACAAATTGAAAACCCAGAGCAATTTGGGGTAGTGAAGGTAGACGACGACCAAGTGATTACCGACTTCATCGAGAAACCCAAGACCTTCGTTTCTGATCTCGCCATGATTGGTATTTACTATTTTAAAGACGGGGCGAACCTCGCTTCGGAACTGCAATACCTCATCGATAACAACATCATCAAAGGTGGCGAATATCAGCTTCCAGATGCTCTGAAGAACATGACGGAGAAAGGTTTAAAATTCACGCCGGGTACCGTGATTGACTGGTTGGATTGTGGGAATAAAAATGCCACGGTGTTGACCAACAAGCAAGTGCTTGAGTTCAATAAAGACAAAAACTGGATTTCTGATGATGTGAAAACCAAAGACGCTGTGATCATTTCTCCCTGTTACATTGGTAAGGGAGTGGTTATCGAACGCTCTGTTGTTGGTCCGCACGTCTCCATTGGCGATGGATGTCACATTGAGAACAGCATCATTGAAAACAGCATTGTGCAGAGCAACAGCACTGTTAAAAATGCCAATTTCCACAATTCCATGATTGGAAATTACGTGGAGTATCTAAACCAAGCCGAAGAAAAAAGCTTGGGCGACTATTCTACTCATGGTAAATAAAATCTTCACATCACCCCTGACGCTCCTCTTGGGCGTTTTGCTGCTGTTGAGCTCTTGTTCTAACAAAGAAAAACTTGTTGAGAAACCTCAGCAAAAAAGTCGAGGTTCTGCCTTTGACTTGGCCTTCTTTGAAGCACAGCGAGCCAAGGCCGTGGGTGATGAAGAAAAGGCTTATTTGGGGTTCAGACAATGTCTGGAAATCAACCCGAAAAGCAGTGTAGTTCATTATGAATTGTCGCGCATTGAATTCCTTCAGAACAAGACCGAACTGGCCATTGAAAGCATCAATCAAGCGGTGGACTTGGAGGAAGATAACAGGTGGTATCGCGCTGCTCGAGCAGAGTACTTGATGAATGCAGGTGAGTTGGAAGCAGCCTTGAAAGATCACATTTGGGTGTGTGATCAAGATAATGCCACTGTAGATGAATTTTATGCACTCATCAACAACTACATCTACCTGCAGAAAAACCAAGAAGCCATCGCGACCTATACTCGAATGGAAAATCGGTTTGGGCACAGCACGGAAACAAGTCTTCAGAAACTCGACCTTCTGGGTAAAATAAGTGATGGGAGTGCTGTATTGGAAGAATTGAATCTCTTGATTGAAAAATCTCCTAAGGAATCCCTCTGGATGGAGAAAAAAGTTGAAGTTCTACAGCTCATGGGACGGGGCGATGAAGCCTTTGCCTTGCTCGAGAAACTCGCCGAAGAAAAACCCAATCAGGGCTCACTTCACCTCCACTTGGCTACTTTTTACGAACGTCAAGGGAAGCACGACAAGGCCATTAAATCCTTAGAGCTTGGATTGGGCAGTGTGGATACCGATTTTAGGGTGAAGCAAGATGTTTTGCTTTCGATTTTTCCACCGGCCTATTTAAAAACGAGCTTTAAAGAAGAGATTAGCAACTTGCTTTCCATCCTCATTGAAAAACATGAATCAGAGGCTGCCGCTCACACCTTGGCTGGCGATTATGCCACAAGAATGGGTGTGTATGAAGAAGCGCAAAGGCACTATTTCAAAGCACTGGAATTGGATCCTTCGGTTTATGACCTTTGGATGCAGCTTTGTTCCATTGATATCGAGTTGAGGGATTGGGTCTCGCTCAAAGCGCATAGTGCAGAAACCCTGTTGTCCTTTCCAAATCAAGCTCAATCTTACCTTTGGAAGGGAATTGCAGAGCAGCAATTGAACGAACATGAAAACGCTATCAAAACCCTAAAATCAGGAGAAGTTTTGGTTTTTGGTGATGTTATTCTTTCAGCACAATTTGCATCGGCCCTAGGAGAGAGTCATCATCAACTTAAGAACTATGACGATTCCGATAAATGGTTTGAAAAGGCGCTTTCTCTCAATGGAAACGACCCTGGTGTATTGAACAACTATGCCTACTATCTTAGCCTCCGAAAAGCACATCTCGATCGGGCAAAGGAATATGGACTTCGCGCCAATGAACTCAGTCCGTCCAACGGAACCTATGAAGACACCTACGCTTGGGTATTATTTCAGCGGGGAGAGTTTGAAGAGGCGAAGAAGTGGATTGAGCAGGCGGTTGCGCATGGAGGAAGTCAAGATGGCGTAGTTATTGAACATTATGGAGACATCTTGTTTCATTTAGGTGAGACCGATGAGGCACTGAAAAAATGGAAGGAAGCTCAATCTTTAGGGAATGAGGACCCTACCTTGAACAAAAAGATTAGCGATCGAACATACTATGCTGAATAAGCAGAAAACATATCGAATTTTTGTCTTGCTCCTAACGGTGGCTCTGCTTGTTTCGTGCAGTAATCAAAAGCGCGTTTCCAAGGGTAAACCGCTCAAGAACAAAAGTTCAGGCGCCATACTGAACAAATATGCTGAGAATTACTTCAATTTCGAATGGCTCGGAATGAAGATTTCCGCAGACCTTGATGATGGTGAGAAGAAGACCTCCTTTAAAGCCAACATTCGGGTAAAGAAGGACAGCATTATTTGGGTGAGCATCTCTCCTGCCTTGGGTGTGGAAGTAGCCCGATTGGTCATTACCCCCGACTCGTTAAAGCTCATTTCAAAAGTACCCGGAGACAAATATTACTACTTGGGCGATTTCTCCATGATGAGCGATATCGCCAAAACGGATATCGACTTCGAAATGGTTCAGAATCTCCTTGTAGGAAATGCTATTGGTTTGGAACAAGGCGAGGATAAGTACAAATCGCGCATTGACGACAAGCAGTACATGCTGATCTCAAAGTACAACCGAAAACTTAAGAAAGTTGTTGGGGTGGATGAGAAAGACGTAGCTCCTGATGATTCACTGGAAGTCGACCTGAGTTACAAAAAGTACGAACGCGTAAAGAAACGGGTCGATGAGGAGGATTTATTGGTGAAGCGATACTGGTTTAACGGCATCGATTACCGCTTGGAACGCAGTGTTTTCGACGACCTTTACAACCGTCGTTCTGTGATTGTGGAGCATGAAGACTTTAAGCTTTACGAAGGGCAATCCTACCCAGAAATTACCCGTTTGATCATAAGTTCATTGTTGACCACTCAAAGTTTACAGATTGAAATCAATCGTTTGAAGACCAGCAAGGAATATGAATTCCCTTTTGAGATACCCAAGGATTTTGAGCGCAAGACCAATATATAGCCCGATGATAAGAAGTCTCTTCTTTGCCGTTTTTCTGATTCTGGCCCAGGTATGCATCGCCCAAAGTAAAAGCGATCTTCAAAAAAAGCGTGACGACTTGAATCGACGCCTAGCGCTGACCAAGAAGCTCATCGCGGAGAATCAAAATTCTAAGGCCAGCGTAAACCAGCAGATGCTCATCCTTCGTCAGCAAATTTCCTATCGCGAACAGTTGTTGAGCAACATGCAACGCGAAGTGAAAAACATTGACGAGGAAATCACCCAAAGAGAAGGAGAAATTGAGCTGCTTGAAGACCGTATTGCCGCTATGAAACGGGAATATGCCTTGATGATACAGCAGGCGTACAAAAACCAAAAATCGCACGATGCCTTGATGTATATTTTTTCTGCAGACGATTTCAATCAGGCCTACAAGCGGTTCAAGATCATTCAGAATTACAGTGAGGTTCGAAAAGAGCAGGCAGAAGAAATTGAAGCTACTCAAGTTGAACTTCGGGAAACGATTGCCGCACTGGAAAACGATAAGCGTGAAAAAACAAGTTTAGCAGAGGAGCAGGCCAAGGAGCGTGAGAAACTCGCCAAAGACAAGGAAAGTCAGCAAAAAAGTTTGAGTCAACTTCAACAACAAGAAGGCGAATTAAAATCCCAGCAAGAGCAGCAAGAGCGAGAACGGCAACGCCTCAACAAGAAGATTGAAGAAATGATTGCTGCGGAGCTGGCTGATGAAAAGAATGCTAACAACGGAACGTATGCATTGAGTCCGGAAGGAGTGATTGTTTCTCAGAACTTCGAAAAGAACAAAGGTCAGTTACCCTGGCCTGTGGAGCGTGGAGTCATTACGCGCCGATTTGGTAAGCAGCCCCACCCCACTTTGGGAGGCATCACCATTGATAGTAAGGGAGTGGATTTTGCGACTGAAGCAGACGCCAAAGTTATGGCCATCTTCGGTGGAACCGTAACCTCCGTCTTTAACATCCCTGGTGCTGGTCAGAATGTAATCATCACCCATGGGGCGTATAAAACCGTGTACACAGGGTTGAAGAATGTTAGCTTATCCAAAGGCGACACGGTAAGTGCTCGGCAAACGATCGGCAAAGTATTGTCTGACAACGGCAAGTCCATTGCTCACCTGGAAATCTGGAAAATCAGTTCTACTGGGGGCACTCCTCAGAATCCACTCAGTTGGATCGTGAAGTAGTTGTGCTTTTCATTCGGGCGGTGCGCTTTCAAAAAACATTTAGTAGAGATTTGGAGTGGATTTCACGTTGAGGCCGATGGAATTGTGCTGATTTTTTTGGGGTGAAGGGTTGGATTTTGCCTTGCAAATTGTTCATCCGTGAAAAGGATGAGTGCATTCACAAAGTCCTCGCTTTTCTGCTTGGAAAGCATTGATTTCACCCATAACTTCGAGCTGCGCGGTGGCGGTGGGGGAGGGAAAGGGAGGGCCCGCGAGGGCTGAGTTTGATCAGGAAAAAACCGATTTTTTTCTTTTTTTTATCTCAGCACATTCACAAACCCGGTCTTGATCTTCGTTTCCGAATCACAAGTCGACTGATATTCCATCCTAAAACTATACAAACCATCCTGAACAAAATAATCTCCTCCTTGATGGTTCCCATTCCAATACTCGTTGGCTTGCTGGCTCACAAATACGAGTTCTCCCCAACGGTTCCAAACGGTTAACTTAAACTCACTAAACCCTTCTCCTTCAGGCTTGAAGACGTCATTGATTCCATCGTTGTTAGGGGTAAAACTGTTCGGAATGAATATTCGAGCATCACGATCGATATGCACTACCTCAATACTTCCGTCCTGCAAACAGGCAAATTCATCTCGGAAAGTAAAGCAGTATTCACCCGGTGAGTCAACATAAATGAACTCTACTCCTTCTCCTTCACACCAAGCAACATCGCTACTTTCAGCATAAGGAACTTCTAAACGGGCTTGCGTTCCTTCACAGGTGGCAATTTCTTTATCTGCATCCACTTTCTCAACTGGGAAAACAGTAATTCCGTCCACATCGGTGCAATTATTCACTGTTGCTGTTATGAGATAATCTCCCGGTTCAGTGACGAATATTTCATGTGTGGTTTCTCCGGTAGACCAAACCACATCGGCATTGGGGTCAACTCCGCTGCTGAGCTGGATACCATCTTCATAGTAGCACAAGGGTTCATCTGGAGGGAAGTTGAAATCGATACCCGGAATCACTTCTAGGGTTTGCGAAGACGTATTGCTGGTGTTACAAAGGTCTTCTGAAACCGTGAGTTCCACATTGTAACTGCCTGCACCGTTGAAGGTGTAGGTGGTGTTCTCGTTATAAAACACATCGTTTTCAATGATCCACTGGTAGTTCAAGTTTTCTCCAATACTGAGGTTTTCTGTAGCAATTTCTAAACTTTCGCAGGCCCCCATTTGCTCCACATCAAAAATCGATTCGATGGTGGGGGTTTGAATAACTTCCACATCAATGGTAGTAACATCTACACCTTCACAAGCCCCTTCGCCCTCAACAGTTAGGGTCACGGTATAGTTTCCGGCATCGGGGTATTCATGACTGGCAAATTGCCCTTGATACAATTCGCTACCGTCACCAAAATCCCACGTAAAGACATTTCCTGCACTCTGGTTCATGAAGTCGATGGAAAAGGGATTACACGCCGAAAGCTGATCATTCCCAATCTGAGCGGTAACTTCGTTCTGAACGTTTACATCCAGGTTGCTGCTGGACTCAAGATCACACAGCTCGTCAAACACTTGAAGCGTTACATTGTACATCCCGGTAGCATCGTAGTTGTGAACCACATTTGGAGTGTCGTAAGTCGTTCCGTCTCCCATGTTCCAAGAATAGCTCAGGTTTTGGCCAATCGCATTCTCTTCACCACTTACTTCGAGCAATTCACAATCGCTTTGGAAAATGCTGAAGTCCGACTCAATGGCTTGAATTGCCCCGACATTCACTTCAAGCATGGTGGTATCGCTGAGGTTGCAGCTTTCTGGGTGAAAAGCAATCAATTGGACTTCAAAGGTATTCGGACCAACGAAGGTATGACTGGTTTCCTCATCAAAAACGAGGTCGCTTCCATCACCAAAATTCCATTCGTAGGTCAAGCCGTTGCTCAAGTTGGAGAAGTCCACATCCAGTTCACCGCAGCCCTCAAGTTCACTCGCACTGAAATCGGCCTGAACCGCTCCCACGATGCTCACCACTTCTGTGGCTTCATCGTCTCCATCACAACCGTTGTCTACCGCAGAAAGGGTAATGGTGTAGTCTCCTTCTTCGGCATAAGCATGATTCGCTTCAAATCCTTCAATAATGGTTCCATCGCCCATATCCCAAGTATAATCTAGCCAATCAACTCCTGTTTCGTTTTGAGTGGAGACGCTCAAGTCTTCACAATTCAGCGTACTCGTGAATGCCGCTTGAAAGTCCGTAGGCACACTTACTTGGATTTCAATGTAAGCTGTATCCGCAAGGTTGCAAGAAAGTTCATCGCTGGAGATCAAACGGACTTCGTACACACCAGGATCGGTGTATTCGTGGGACGGTTCGAACTCATCAGAAATGGGTGAACCATCTCCAAAGTCCCATTCAAAGATGTTTCCTACCGAGTAGTTCTGAAAATCAACCGTGTGTGGTGCACACCCATTCAAAGCTTCAGCGCTGGCCGTTAAGCTCGCATTCACTCCAGAAACTTCAAAGTCCATCTTGAACACCCCAATGTCCCAACCGGTATTTTGCACCGGACCCCAAGCGTCTGCATTTGTAGGGAAATCGCCACCAGAACAAACTCCTTGATAGACAATTCCGTTTTTATCAAAACGAGAAGTACCTCCATCCACGTGATTGGATGGATAATAAGTTCCGAATTCCAAGGTAGAAATGTCTACTCCAAAGGCAGCAAGGTAAAAACCTCCATCGTCATAAACCGCATCATCTGTTAGTGGTAATCCATCTTGTGCACTATATCCGCTGATATAGATATTGTCGCAACGATCGACCAAAAACGCAACTGGAACAGCTGCCGTTCCGCCAAACAGACTTTCCTCACCGATGCGGCTGGACACCTCAAGTGAAGTGAGGCCGGTATTGAATTTACTTACGAAAAGAGAACCATCGGGCTGGTTAAACACATCACCTACGATGGGCATGTCCCCTGTAGATTGTCCATATACCCAAACATCTTCGTCATTGTCCAAATCAATGAAGAAACACTGGTCGAGTTCAGTAGTTCCAAAATAAGTGCAAGCGTTAACGGCGCTTCCTGCTGGGTTGAAACGAACAATAAAACCATCGCGATCTCCCGCCAATTCTGGCTGATAGCTTCCTGCAGTTGTTGGAAGACCTGTTCCTCCCGTACCACTCATTACTATGTCGCCGTTTTCAGCCATTCTAATACCCAAGCCAACATCATCTCCCGCTCCACCAAAGTAGCTCGACCACAAAAGATTGCTCAAAGAAGCATTGAACCTGAGTCCGGCAGCATCCTGACCACCTCCACCAAAAGTTGTTTGATACGCATTGATGGTCGTGGGAAAGTCATCACTGGCAGTGTTCGACGCAATAACGGGCAAACCGTCTTGGGTCAAGAAAATCTCTCCTCGGTATTGATCGCCGTAGTTCGTTGAAAATTGGTTTCGTCCATCCGTACCCGCACCACCTGCGTAAGTAGACCCAACGAGCGCTGTTCCATCGGTATTTAAACAGGTCACCACAATGTCAATTCCTCCATTGGGAGTGTCATCGTATGCGTTGGTCGAAGTGGGGTAGTCTTGGGAATCTGTGGAGCCGTAAACATAAAGTTCTCCTTGATCATTGATAATCAGGGAGTGCGGGTAATCGCCGCTACTACCACCAAGAAAAGAGGCGTAGATAAGATCAGTCCCATCGGGGTTCAGTTTACTTACAGCGATGTCCACTCCAAAACCACCACCTGCGGAGAAAGTTTCCTGAAATGCTCCCGTAGTGGTAGGATATCCAGCACCAAACGCAATGGCTCCAGTATAAATATTTCCTGCAATATCAAAAGCTGCGCAATGTCCATAATTACTTGCTCCATCGCTACCAGAAAGTGTGCTGGCTATCACAATGGGATCAATGGTGAGCATTCTACTAGTGTCATAACCTTCTGGAAACTCGAAGCCTACCTCGCCATTCACAAGCGTGTAAGCGCAAGGCACTTCTTGCATGCTTGTTCCATTCATTTGGTAAGCGAAAGGCGCTTGTTCGATAATGGTACCGGCATTCGTTTCAAAACGCAGGTCGCCATTAACCAAGCTTACTGCATCAATTCCATCGTATTCGAAACGCACTTGACCGGCATCTGCTCCCTCGGCTACTAGAAAGTCATATTTAAAGTGGTTGTTGCTATTGTACACACGCATTCCAATTCCATCCCACAAGGATTCGTATTTCACGGCGCTAAAAGCAGGCACTCTCGAAGCCCATTTACTTTCATCATCACCAATAAAAAAGTTGTAGTAGTGTGTACTTTCCTCTTCACCAGAAAGGCTCGTATTCTCATTTGCCCCGATAAAATTCACCTTGTAAGCGTGTCCTCTCAGCATCAATTGAGCCTGTTCTTCGGGTGAAAGCTGTTGAGCATCGTGCACCAAAGTAAGGTCTTCTGGATGAATCAAACTCCAAGTGAAGGCATGCTTCTCGAGGTAAACACTACTTCCCCCCATTCTCGCCCGAAACTCAACTTGGCTGGACCATTGCGACTGGTTTGCAATGAACTCAAACGAAGAACGAGGGCCGTGCGCTTCAGCAGAGTGGAGCATCAAAAGAAAAGCAAAAGCAAAGAGTAGACGTAAGTACTTCATAATTAGCAGCATTGTAGTTCCAATAAGACAAGTAAGCATGGAAAAAGGTTGTCTCAACGGGTAAAAAAAATAAAGTCAAAAAAAAATCAATCGGTTTTATGGAAAGGAATGATGTGCTGCATCTTAAAGGAGAGAACAGTTTCAAAACCTTTAAAAATTTAACTCATGAAAAATGTAATCCTACTTCTGGCGCTCCTATTTGGTGTAACCCTGGCACAAGCGCAAAACAACTTTGGCGAAATCAGAGGAAAGGTTTTTGACGAAAACAATCAAGCCCTGATTGGTGCTAACGTTTTTGTTCAAGCTGGCGAACAACAAATTGGTGCAATGACCGACATTGACGGCCGGTTCATCCTAAAACCTTTGAAACCGGGCATTTATAACTTGAACATTTCTTTTATTGGATATGTGACGAAAGAGATCAATGAAATTCGTGTTGATCCCGATCAAATCTCCTACATCAAGGACCAAAGCATGAGCGTGGCCACTTTTATGGGTCCAGAAGTGGAAGTGATCACCTACGCCATTCCCTTGATCGACCCTGAAGAAGCGTCAAAAATCACCGTAAGTGCGGAGATGATTAAGAACAGCCCGGCGAAACGCGACATCAAAACCTTGGTCACCACAATGACCGCTGGCGTTAGCGCTAGCCCCGACGGACAACAACTCTATTTCCGTGGTTCTCGTTCAAATGCCGTGCAGTACATGGTGGATGGAATGAAAATAACAGGTAACTTCAAAAGTCTGCCCGCGAGTGGGATTGGATCCATTTCAGTTTACACTGGTGGGGTTCCTGCGAAGTATGGCGATTTAACCGGTGGAGTTATTGTGGTTGAATCCAAGAATTATTTTGACCTTTACAACGAATGGATTGCTAGTCAGAGCCGATAACATTTGATCAAAAGAAGAAAACATATCACACGATGGAGCGACGAGATGCTGGTAGAGCAGTATCGCGAAACTCAAGATCAAAAGCTGGTGGGGGTGCTTTACGAAAGGCACGCCCATTTGGCCTTTGGTACGGCCATGAAGTACTTGAAAAACACTTCGGATGCGGACGACCTCGTGATGCAAGTTTTCGAAAAAATATTGAAGGAACTCTTAGTGAAGGAAGTGAAGCAGTTCAAAGGCTGGTTGTACGTGGTGGTGAAAAACGAATGCCTCATGCGTTTGCGTAAAAAACGTGCCCCAGAATCGCTCATGAAGGACTTGGAAGATGACGGACAAGCTCATTTGGAGGAAAAAACCGTCCTTGAAAGTCAACTTCTTGCCTTGGAAGGCGCTCTTGACGAACTCAAACCTCATCAAGCCCGATGCGTGAAGCTCTTTTACTTGGAAGAAATGTGCTACCAAGACATTGCAGAAAAGACCGGTTTTGAACTGAAAAAAGTGAAAAGCTACATTCAAAATGGCAAACGAAATTTGCAGCTAATTCTAGAAAAACGATGAAATCCAAATCAACAAATAATCCCGTTTCCGCTGAGGAAATACGCAAATACCATGCGGGAGAATTGAGTTCGAAAGCGGCTCATCGCTTGGAGAGGATGGCCCTTGAGGATCCCTTTTTGGCTGATGCGATGGATGGTTTTGCGGATCCAGAAGCCTTGAGCTATTGGAACAACAAGGCAGGGTTCAAGAGCAAATCGTCCAATCAATGGGGATGGTACACCGGCATGGTTTTGATGGGGCTACTCGTAATACTAGCCATTTGGCGGTTTAGCTTCGCGAAGCAAGAACAAAAAGAAATCATTGAAGAGCAGCGTGCACAAGTATTGAAAGACCAAGATTCCATCGACCACAAAGAAGAACAGGGTGGGAAAGGAGAAATGAAGGTACTTGCCGTAGCTTCCAACGATTCCACCATAGCCCTCATCACCCAACAAGACGGAGATCAAGAAGAGCCGGTAGATGATGCATTCGTTTTGGTGGAGAACATCCAAGCAAAAACGGAAGTATCTCAAAGCTCAGATGGAGTGGATGAACTCACTTTGGACGCTGAAAAAATGCAGAAGATTGAATTGGAAACCGTTCTGAACCGCCTTTCTCATTACAAAGACGACCGGGCGGAGCAAGTGCGCCAAAAGGTGGAGCACAGCCTCGGCAATGAAATTTACCACGTACGCACCTACAAAGTGGCCGACTATCGCAACTTGCGCAAAGAAGTGGTTTCATTGGAAGACCTGCAAAAGAATACCGGACTCCATCCCGCCTTCGAAAATACCTACGTTGAGAAAAACAAGAGCAACGAAGAGCCCTCCTTTCAAATTCAGTACACCGAATATTTGGACATGGCCCTCGCTGAGTTTGCGGCTAAAAATTACCAAGCTTCTGCCGACATGTTTGCACTCATTCTCGATCAGTTTCCGGGAGATGCCAACGGACGATTTTACCGTGCGATGTGCCTTTATGAGCTTCAGGATTTTGAGGGGAGTTTAGCACAATTGAGCACAGAAGAAAACGATGGGGTGAATGTGTTCCGAAGAGAAAGTGCTTTTTATTCGGCCATGTGTTTGAAAAAACTCAGACAATATGACGCCGCTTGCGATGCTTTTGCCCGCATCCATCAGGAAAAGGAGTTTTATGCTGAAAAGGCCATGAAGGAAGGATTGGAAATGGGGTGTTTTGAATGATGCACGTTTCCAGAGCACCGAGGCGATCATACCTTAACAAAAAACTAACCTTTCATCCTGATTCTTAGTGCAGAGCGTTTCAATATTTTCACTAAAATTGAAGTGTTTAACCAAATTTATAGCACCATGTCAAATAAAATTGATGATATCGAAGGCATCGGACCTGCGATGGCAGACAAACTTCGTTCTGCTGGAATTCGCACCGTTGAAGGGCTTTTGAAAGCGGGCCACAACAAATCGGGCCGCAAGTCCATTGCTTCAAGCAGTGGGATTGACGAGAAAAAAATCTTGAAGTGGGTAAACATGGCAGATCTTTACCGCATCAAAGGGGTAGGAAGTGAGACTTCTGAACTTTTGGAAGCCAGTGGAGTGGATACCGTGAAAGAACTTCGCAACAGAAACGCAGCCAATTTGCACACTGCGATGAACGATCTTAACGCCAAAAAGAAGTTGGTGAGAAGGGTTCCTTCTTTGAAGCAGTTGGAAAATTTTGTGGATCAAGCGAAAGGCTTAGATCCTATGGTGAGTCATTAAGCCCGACTCCTTCATTTTAGCAAATTCAAACGCCCTTTGATCTCTTTTCAAAGGGCGTTTTCTTTGTCGGACCTTAGCGCATCGATGATCGCAAGTTGCTACCTTTGTGCACATGAAAGCGCGCATCGACCGAATGAATTTGACCTCCTTTGGAGTAGACCCAAAGTATGACGTTCGTCTCTTGCGCCTGGACCAGCTTCACCCCGAAGCACAAGGAAACAAGTGGTTCAAACTCAAGTACAACCTCGAAAAAGCCCGTAAAGATGGAAGAGACACCCTCTTAAGTTTTGGCGGAGCTTGGAGCAATCATTTGCACGCCTTGGCCTTAACCGGGAAAAAAGAAGGCTTCAAAACCATTGGAATTGTTCGCGGAGAGGAACCAAAGCTTTGGTCAGACACCCTGCTCGATTGCAAGGCAGCGGGCATGGACCTTCACTTCATCTCCCGGGCGGAATACAAGGAAAAGGACGAAAACTTCTTTAAGCAGTATTTGCGGGACCGTTTTGGCTCCTTCCACCTCATCCCCGAGGGTGGATCGAACTTTCATGGAGTGAACGGCACGCTAGAAATTGTGGGGCGGGATTTGGCTCAGGAGTACAAAGTGATTGCTTGTCCGGTTGGAACGGGAGCTACCTTAGCTGGAATTGCCTTGAGTTCGGGAAGCACGCCCGTGTTGGGGTTTCCAGCCCTTGCTCAAGGGGCTTATCTTCGGGGGGAAATTGAACAACAGCTGCTCTATTTTTTGTTTGATGAAGAAAGCGTTGCTGAAGTGATGGAAAACCTGCACCTGCATTTGGACGGGCATTGCGGAGGCTTTGCTAAGGTGAACGAAGAACTCCTTCAATTTCAACAGAAATTCCGTGAAGAAAATGGGGTAGAACTCGACTTCCTCTATACCGCAAAAATGATGATGGCCTTGTGCAAGGAACTTCAAAAAGAGGACTGGGCTTTTGGCAGAAAAATTCTGTGCATTCATACGGGCGGACTCCAAGGCAATCGCGGAGTGAAGGGTTATCAACAACTTCAAGACTAAAAATGAAACGCAGTTCGTTTACAAGAAGAAGAAAAGCGCTTTAATTTGCATTACATGTCAAAATCTCCATTCAAAACCACCAGAGGCAGTTGGTCTGCCGCATTTAGCACCGTTGTGGGAATTACGCTTACCCTTTGTTTACTTGGGGTTTTGAGCTTGATTGCCATGAAAGGAAACGCGTGGAAGAATCAATTGAAGGAGTCCATGACCGTTCAAGTCTTTCTCGAAAACGACTTACCAAAAGAAGAAATTGAGCGAGTAAAGAAGTGGCTCGAAGCCGAAACCTTCACCAAAGAAGCCGCCTACATCACTCAAGAAGAAGCCAGCGCCATGATGGAGAAAGAACTGGGTGAATCTTTTGTTGATTTTCTAGGGTACTACCCCATCCCACCGTCCATCGACCTTAAAATTCACAGCAATTACTCCAGTTTGGATAGCATGGAATGGATCGAGGCCAAACTCTTGGAAGTGCGGGGGATCGAAGAAGTGGATTATCAAAGAGTGCTCCTCGAACGCATTGAAGAGCGCCTTCAAAAAATTACCATCCCGCTCTTGGTTATTGCCGGACTCCTTCTCTTCATCGCCATCGCCCTGATTAACAACACCATTCGTTTGAGCATTTTTTCCAAACGTTTTTTGATCAAGAGCATGCAGCTTGTGGGAGCTACGCGTCGTTTCATTCGCCGACCATTTATTTGGCAGGGCATCTGGTTTGGGCTCATTAGCGGGCTTTTGGCCTTCTCCATTCTCATGGGCGCATTGATTTTTCTTCAGCAAGAAAACCCTGAAGCCTTTGAGCAAACCGACCTCATTACCTTTGTTCAGCTCTTTGGAATTGTGGTGCTCTTGGGCATCTTCATTTCTTGGATCAGCACCTATTTTGCGGTAAACAAATACATCCGATTGCGTCAGGATCAATTGTATTAAGTTTCTTTTGCTTCGCGAAGTCAGGGGTATTGCTATCTTTGAAGTTCAATTCACACACATGAAAAACAAGTCATTCGCCTTTCAACGTCAAAACTACCTCTTCCTAATGATTGGTTTGGTGGTGGTGATTCTTGGATTCATTCTCATGTCTGGAGGAGGAAGTGAAGATCCCAACGAATTCAGTGATGCTATTTTCAGTTTCCGCAGGATCACCTTAGCGCCCATCGTCGTTTTGAGCGGTTATGGTTTGGTGATGTATGCCATCATGAAAAAGCCCAATTCCCAGAGCGAGAAAGAAGCCTAATTCAAGCACATGAGTTTAATCGAAGCCATCATTCTTGGCATCATTCAAGGACTTACTGAGTTTTTACCCGTGAGCAGTTCTGGTCATCTCGAACTGGGGAAAGAAATTTTGAGTGAAGATGGGGTGCCTAAGGAAGGCTTGCTCTTTAGCGTTATCGTTCATGCTGCAACAGCGCTTTCTACCATTGTTATTTACCGCAAAGACATTTTGAATTTGCTCAAGGGTTTGCTCCAATTTAAGTGGAACGAAGAAACCCAGTTTGCCGCGAAGATTGTCCTTTCCATGATCCCCATTTTGATTGTTGGATTGCTCTTCGAAGAACAAATTGAAGCCCTGTTTACAGGAAACATTTTCTTTGTTGGGTGCATGCTTTTGTTCACCAGTGTTTTGCTCTTCCTCACTCATTTTGCTCCTCAAAAATCCGGGGAAATGACTTTCGGGAAGTCCATTTTGGTTGGTTTAGCGCAGGCGGTGGCCATTTTACCGGGGATTAGTCGCTCCGGGTCTACCATTGCGACCAGTTTACTCTTGGGTGTAAACAAGGAACAAGCAGCGCGTTTCAGTTTCCTCATGGTGCTTCCTCCAATCTTGGGTGCGGCACTCTTGAAATTCAAAAAATACTTGGAAGCTCCTGCGCAAGAAGTTGTGAGCGAACCTATCGTTTTGGGCGCCGGATTTATTGCTGCTTTTGTGGCGGGTTTGCTCGCTTGTACTTGGATGATTAAAATAGTAAAGCGCAGTAAGCTGACGTATTTTGCCATCTACTGCGCTTTGGTAGGTCTTGTTGCTATTGTTTACGGCTTGATCTAAGTCCGTCCGCTAGCAATTATTTCATGGCCATTTTCATGTTTTCAGCAACCACATTCCAGTTGATCAATTCCATGAAGGCTTGAATGTAATCTCCACGTTTGTTTTGATAGTTCAAGTAATAGGCGTGTTCCCAAACATCAATTCCCATAATTGGAGTACCGGTTTCCTCAACGATGTTGACCATCAAAGGATTGTCTTGATTTGGGGTCGATGAGATGAAGAGCTGATTGCTTGCATCAAGGTTCAACCAAGCCCATCCAGATCCAAAGCGGGTTTTAGCTGCATTTGCAAATTGCTCAGCAAAGGCTTCGTAGCTGCCAAATGCACTTGCTATTGCCGCGGCCAATTCACCCTCCGGTTGCGCTGGTCCGCCCGGCTTCAAAATTTCCCAAAACATGCTGTGGTTATAGTGACCTCCACCGTTGTTTCTCACTGCAGTGTCATCGGCTTCCACTTTTGCAAGCAGTGATTCGATGTCCATTCCAGCAAAGCCCGGAGCTTCGGCAACTGCTGCATTTAGCTTTCTCACATATCCTGCGTGGTGCTTCCCGTGGTGGATTTCCATGGTAATGGTATCGATTTTCGGGTCGAGAGCATTGTATGCAAAGGGCAGTTGTGGTAGAAGGAAACTCAATTCTTCTGCGGGTTCTGGAGTGGGCTCTGCTGTTTTTTCTGATGCTTTCGGTTGTCCATCTCCGCACGATGCGAGAGGAGCGATGATCAGTCCGGCACTGGCCAATCCTGTTAATTTGATGAAGTCTCGTTTTTTCATAGCAATGGTCTTGTGTTGTAAACTTAACAAGAAGTGTGGACTTATGTTGGGTTTTGGGGGAGAAAGGTGTTGGTTTCGGCTCCGCTCAACCTACATCAACTCAGCTCAACCAACATCGACTCCGCTCAATCGGCATCTGCTCCGATCAACCTGCGGTTTCGAGTTCGATTCGAAAGTAAGAACACAAGACCTGCACCTTTTCCTTTTTCAGTCTTCAGCAAAGATGTTCGTATCTTTGAGCGTCCAAAAAACCTTAACTATGATTCGGTCCATACTCACGCTGATCTTGGTTGCCTTAAGCTCGGTGCTTTTCGCTCAGTCTATCACCATCACTTCCCCCAATGGTGGTGAGGTTTATCAAGGGTGTACTACACAAAACATTACTTGGAACGCCAGTGGAACCTCTGAGTTTTACAGCATCGATTATTCTACGGATAATGGGAATAATTGGACCTCCATTGCTACTTTTTACAATTCGGTGAATGGCAGCTATGCTTGGAACGTGCCCAACATTCAAAGTACACAAGCCTTGGTGAGGGTTCAGGATTCGAACAATGCTTTGGTTCAGGATGTATCCAATTTTACTTTCAGCATGGCGGCGCCGCTCATTCTCACATCGCCCAATGGTGGTGAAGTTTGGGAAGGTGGAAGCAATCAAACCATCACTTGGGTGGCCAGCAATACTTCCAATTATTTTAGCCTAGAATATTCTTTGGATGGCGGAAATTCTTGGTCTTACATTGACGACTACTTCTACAACACCAACGGTATTTTCTACTGGACGGTTCCCAACACCCCTTCCACCAGCGCTTTGGTGCGGATTAGTGATTACAACGAAAACTGCAAGCAAGATCAAAGCAATCAACTTTTTGAAATTGCTCCTGCAACAGCAGTGATCAATGTGACCTATCCCAATGGCGGACAAACGCTCTTCCACAACGAAGCGGTCAATATTTCTTGGAATTCCCAATTTGTGGTGTCCAACCAAGTGCAGATTGACTATTCATTGGATGGCGGTGCCACTTGGAACATTCTCGCTTCACTTACTCCAAATGATGGGAGTCATCCTTGGACGGTTCCTAGCGAACTCACCTCTTCTGCTCTTGTACGGGTCACTGATTTAGCGAATCCAAGCACTACCGATAGCAGCAACAGCACCTTCAGCATTGCCGAACCCTTCATCACCATCACCTCGCCCAACGGAGGTGAAGTGGAAGTACAATGTGAGGCCGTTGAAATTGAATGGACCCACGGTGGAACGCACCCCAACGAGCGTTTTACCCTCTTGTATTCGACCGACAACGGTAATAGCTGGAACACCATCGTAAACAATCTTTCTCAAGGAAATGATGCGGCTTCTTCTTACACATGGCAGGTAGCCCAACCCGAAGGTCCTTGCCTCATTCAAGTGCGCGATTACTACAACCCAGCA
>CALKGK010000009.1 GCA_938085105.1 uncultured Flavobacteriales bacterium | reverse complement strand
ATCCGTACATCCATCAGGAAGAATACAAGAACCATCGTCAATCGTTGCCGTAGCATCGAAGTTACATGCCGTAGCATTGGTACATCCCGCACATGAAGTAAATTCGCAAGATCCATCATCACTGGTAGCGGTATCGTCATAGTTACATGCGGTAACGTCTGTACAACCTGGTCCGGCAGAACTTACACAAAAGCTCTCAATCACCTCGTTTCCGAAGTCGGCCACTCCCATTTGGAAGATAACTGTTCCTTGGTCATCCACAAGAGAGTAATTCCCATCAATGGCGCAGTTGAATGCTGTTCCGTTCAAACCATCACCATAAGTATCACCTATGGTCACATCATAACATCCATCCGCCAAACAAAAGTCGTAGGTGAACAAGGTTTGATCTGCCAGGGTTCCACTGCTCACGCTTTGGATCGTTGTTCCTTGATCATCTGCAAGAATCCAGCTGCTCTCTTCTCCCCAACAATCGGTCAAGAAAGAGAAGGTGAGGGTTGATGCATTTGAAATCGTGTTGAAGGTACTGCTTGAGGTGTTGTTTGTTGCGTTGTCATCGCTCACTCCGTTAGGAAGACTCAAAACAATTTGTATGGTATGTGCACCAGTTGGGGCACTCAATCCAGCAACGGTGATTTCTTCTGTTTGACCGGAGCTTAAGTTTCCACTCCATGGAATGTTCACTCCTGGTGCTCCGTCCAAAATGTATTGAATGTTCAAGCTTGTAAGGTTCAAAGCTCCTTGGTTAGCGATGCTGAACACAAGATCAAAATCATCTCCACAGTAATCTCCGCTTGGAGAAGCAATGCCTAAAACTGCAGCATCATTGTCGTTTGCACCTACGGCAGCCCCAATGGTAAAATTGGTGTTGCTGATGTCAAAAAAGACGTTGTTCGAAGCTTTTACTTTGATTCGAGCAGTTGAAGTTTCTCCTGCTGGAATAAATACGCCCTGACTCCCATCGTTAGGAGTCCCCGCCAATAGAAGGGTAGGGTAGGTCAAACCACCATCTGTTGAGAGGTAGATATCAACGTTTGAACAGTTGATGGGCGCTGCATTAGTTCCTGCTACGTCCCAAGTGATATTCTGAATGGAGTTTCCAGGAAAGGTTACTCCTGTGTTTGGAAAGCTAACGAGGAATGGTCCTGCTTGATCGCTTACCGACATGCTCATTTGGTCGTCGTTCACACCTCCACCACCTGCGCGATTATCTCGCACGGTGCATCGGAAGTTCATGTTTCTTGCATAATTTGGAAGCACTTCTCCAACTGCTGTTGTGTTGTTCACGAGGTCTGTGATTCTGGGGAATACACGGGTTGGGTCAACAGTTCCTTTCCATGAACGGAAGATGGGTTGGTTACCTGTTGGGTTGTTGATGTCGGTGGTTGCTGGACCCAAATCATATTGTTCCCATGTATAGGTCAAGATGTCTCCATCGGCGTCATTACCCGTGGCGGTTAGCTCGAATGGGGTAGAGATTGGAATTACATATCCACTCGGACCCGCATCTACCGTTGGAGGCGTATTTCCTGTTGGTGTGAGCACGGCACAGGTGTTTCCGTTTCCGTTTTGAGAGAAATTGATGATCTCGTTGTAACTGTGGTTGTGGAAATAGTCGTCACTGTTGGTTTGAAGGTTTGGCGGACAAATACCTGCATACCCCATGATGGTTGAAGCTGATCCAGGCTCAAATGCAGCACCAGTTGATCGGTTACACGAGTTGTTTTGAGTGTGGTTACCACCGAATTGGTGTCCCATTTCGTGACAAACGTAATCGATGTCAAAAGGATCGCCAACAGGTGCACCTTGTCCAGTTACCCCACGAGCTTTTCCAGAACCACATGGAGAATTCAATTGGGCAATACCACCACCACCAGTAGAGTAAACGTGACCAATATCATAATTCGCAGAACCAATGACGTTGTCACAGTTGTTCTGGTTTTCATTCAACATGGTAGCACCATTTCCGTTGGTATAAGGGTCTGTCGCTCCGTTGGTATAGACAATGAGGTTGTTGTTTGCAACAATAATCATTCGAATGGCGAATTCACTTTCATAAACGCCGTTCACCCGAGTCATCGAAGTCACCATTGCAGCCAAGCCATCAGCCACTGTTCCTCCGTGAAATGCTGTGTACTCACCAGTTCCAGCCAAGGCAAGACGGTAGGTTCTCAACTGAGTTCCGCTTGGGGTTTTGGCCATATTGAAACCCATGTTGAGGACTTTCTTTCCTTTTTTTCCTTTGCGATTGATTTCCAACTGCTCATCCAACTGATCTTTGTTGATGTTAAATTCCGTTGATGGTTCAATTGCTCCTTCAACAAAACTCTTTGTGTTGGTAGCATAGAATGAAGAGCGGGTATATGCGAGGTAGTAATCGCTGTTGAGCATCGAATAAGGATCAATGAACCATGTCCCTTCATTGCTCATTACCATGGCGTGAAAACCCTTGTGAGTGATATTGCAGCGGAGACGGGCGCTTGGATCGTCAATTCCTTGTCCTAAAAAAGAACGAAGCTCAGGAAATTGTTCAGCCAAACCATCTTCCATAATTGGAGCTTCCACAAGCTTAAATGCTTGCAAAGTTCCATCGGGGTGAGGGAGCATCAAAACAAAATCACTTTGGACCACTGAAAGATCATCCTCATGGGGCACATCCGTCAACTGAGATTTGATTTGATCGAAGTCGGCTTGTAAAAAGCGTGCTTTCTGCGGTTTGATGTAGTTTAAGTCCAATGTGGGTTCAGCACAATCGTTCCACATTTGTTGGCCATGCATGGAAATCATTCCGATTGCAAAAAGGCAGATTAGTAAGATTTTCTTCATAAGAAATCAGTTGGGTTAAAGTCTTTCCAAAGGAAAAAAGAAGAGGCCTGTTCTGAGCAGACCTCTTTTAAAAGTTGTTTTAGTTACACGTTGTTCCAAAGAAGCTTAAGAACACGAGTACGTCGCTACCGTTCACGTTTTGATCTTGGTTCAAATCACCTTGGCAATTTCCAGAACAACCGAAGAATTCGAGCATCATAAGCATATCACTAATGTTTCGGTTTCCGTCTCCATTAAAATCACCCATACAAGGAGCAAGCTCATCTGGATCTACGGTTCCGTTACAATCGTTATCAATTCCTGTTTCAGTAGATGGTGCGTTTGGATACATATCTGCGTTGGAGTCGTCACAATCCGTGTTGTCTGTCACATAATTCGCAGGTGCTGAACATGCTACCTGGCTTACAGCTGCATCACCAAATCCATCTCCATCGCTATCCAAATAGTAAGTTACGCTTGGCAAAACACATGATCCGTCGTCAATACTCGCTCCAGCGTTGAAGTTACACGCACTTGGGTTGGTACAACCTGCACAAGAAGTGAATTCACAACTTCCGTTGTCGCACACAGCGCTGGCGTCGTAATTACATGCTCCCGCATCGGTACATCCATCAGGAAGTTGACAAGAGCCGTCGTCGATGGTTGCCGCTGCGTCGTAGTTACAAGCACTTGGGTTCGTACATCCAGCACATGTGGTAGATTCACAAGAGCCATCATCAATTGTTGCGGTGGCGTCGTAGTTACAAGCATTTACATCCGTACATCCTGCGCATGAAGTAAACTCACACGATCCATCATCAGTAGTAGCGGAGGCATTGAAATTACAGGCGGTGTTGTCCGTACAGCCTGGTGTACCGCTTGCTGTCAAACAGAATTGATCAGTGGCAGATGCTCCGAAGTTTCCTCCAGCAATCATGCTCACAAGCACGTTTCCTTGATCGTCGCTCAAGGTATAGTTTCCTACGACTCCTTGGTATTGCATACCGTCTCCAAATGAGTCAAACACGGTTAAATCGTAGCACCCTGCAGGCAAACAAGCATCGATTGAATACGTCGTCTGCGTGTCTGCATAGGGTCCGCCAGAGAAAAGCACAGTTCCTTGATCATCTGCAATGGTCCATGTTGTTTCCCCTGGGTAGTTATCGGTCAACAAAGTGAAGTTAAAATCCACTCCATTAGAAGTAGTGCTGAAACTAGAGCTGGCAGAGTTGTTCGCAGCATTTTCATCGCTTCCTCCATTTGGAGAAGAGACGGTGTAGTTGAAGGTGTGCGGGCCATCACCGAGTGACAAGGCTGGTAAAGTCACTGAAGCAATAGCAGCGCTCGCAAGTGAACCGGTCCAGTTAAACACTTGATTGCTTCCGCCATCTACATTATAAGTAATGGTTAAAGAAGTAAGTGTAGTCGTTCCTGCGTTGCGAATGTTGACTTCAGGAGTAATTGTATTCGAACAATAGGTTCCCGAAGGTTCCACAACACCCGATGCCTGTGCATCCAAAGCAACAGAAGGGGCATAAGGATCATAACCATCGATTGCAGTGGCAACACAGCCAGGGGCTAGCCACTGACATACAAACGGAAAGGTCACATCGAATTTTCCGTAATAATCGTTGACATTATTTGAGCAAGTTGCTTGTCCGCCGTAAAGCTGACCAATGATCCTTTGGTTCTGATCATACAAAGGAGATCCGGAAGAGCCTGGCTCAGTGGTTCCATCTTCCCAATCGAAAATTCTCCAACATGTAGCGCCTCCATAAGTAGCGGTTCCTGCTGGATCAGTATCAAATGAAATTTTCTTTAAATCACCAGAAGGGTGGTGAATGGCTACCTGGCTGTTCGGGTTAACTCCAGTAGCATCCCAACCTGCAAAATACGGAGTGGCTGCTTGCGGAATGGGGTTCCCGTTATTGATTTCTAGAAGGGCATAATCTGCTATTCCTCCTTGTGCCAGCATAGTTGAACCATTAACAGTTTGGAAGGTACCTGCGTTATTTCCAACGCAGGTAGTGCTTTGCCAATTAAAACGGAAAACCCAATTACTTACCCCGCCACCTGTGCAGTGGTCAGCAGTTAAAAAATAGGGGTGACCATCGTTTGCAGTGTTATTGATCAAAGCTCCAGTACAAATCCCGTTAGATCCAACAACAACCATGGCAACCGCGTTAATTTGATCCTCCCAAGGATCTCCTTCTGAGCACACCACATTGTTATTGCAGGCTCCAGAATCACCAATGCCTCGAGCGATGACATCTAAATCGCGGTATGCATGGGTAACGGTTTTGATCTCGATGCTTGAATTTCCAACTTGCTCAAGTGGCTCATAAAATTCCAAAATAATTTTCTCTCCAGGTAATGGATAAGTAGCAAAAAGCCCGTCTGCTGCGTTATTTTTATGGGTGAAGGCCCCAATCAAATGAGCGTGATCCTCTGAATACATGAATAATTCACAACCGGGTTGGAGGTAGAATTGATCAAAGGCGAGATTGATGGATTTGGCTCCAGCAGATTCAATACTCATCAACCAAACACGATCTCCGTTGGGAAGTGTTTTCCAACGACCAGCGTTGTCAAACGTTAATGAAACATCAAAGTTTTTTCCGAAACGGTAAGGAGCAGCCTTGGTTTCATTGACAATTTCATCTTCAGCGAGATAGGCCTCGATATCAAAGGAATCCAGTTCATAATTGGGGATATTCCAATTGATTTTATCGTTGTTCCAAGTAATGGGAGTACCTCCTTGACTAATCTGGGACCGTAAATTAGATGTGTAAAGCAAGACGACGCCTAGAAATAGCGCGTAATTCAGTATTCGTTTCATAGGAAATTTTGGTTAAGCATGCCGTGTTTGATGGCTGCGTTAAGATACGATTAATCTTTCAAAAGGTTCCTGCTATGTTATAATGAGCTTTGTATTATTGGATTCTTAAATGCTAATATTTATTGCGTGTCATAGTGTTTGTCACGACTGTTGGAGCGCATTGCTACTCGTTAAATGGTCAAAAATCATTCAACAAGGCTCATTATCTGCCATTTCTATATGGAAAACTTCGTGCGAATGTTAATAAGTGAATTGCCCGAACTTCCTTTGTTTATACGGGTTTTGCTAATTTGCAGGTCGCTGAATTCAAGATCGAATCAGCATTTTCAAAGCGAGAAAGGACCCTGGTTTTTATGGAAAATGAAGTGAATTACACGGAAGACAATATTCGTTCCCTGGACTGGAAGGAGCATATTCGCTTGCGTCCGGGAATGTACATTGGAAAGTTGGGAGATGGCTCTACTGCTGACGATGGTATTTATGTCCTCCTCAAAGAGGTCATCGATAACTCCATTGATGAGTACGTGATGGGCTATGGAAAAACCATTGAGGTGAGCATCCGAGATGGTGTTGTGAAGGTGAGGGATTATGGTAGAGGAATTCCTTTGGGGAAGGTGATCGATTGTGTGTCGAAAATCAATACCGGTGGGAAATACGATTCCCGCGCTTTTAAGAAATCGGTAGGATTAAATGGTGTGGGTACGAAAGCGGTGAATGCTTTGTCGAGTAACTTTGTTGTAGAGTCGGTTCGTGAAGGACAAATGAAGTCGGCCACTTTTGAACAAGGTGTTCTGGCGGAAGATGCACCCATCGTTGAGAGCTCCAAACGCAGAGGAACGCGATTTAGCTTTACGCCAGACCCGTCCATTTTTATGGACTACCAGTTCAAAATGCAATATGTTGAGCGTCTCCTTTGGAATTATGCCTATCTGAACACGGGGCTAACGATCTATTTTAATGGCGAGAAGTACCATTCAGATGAAGGATTAAAAGACCTTTTGACAAACTACCTCAGTCAAGAACCACTCTATCCCATCATCCATTTGATGGAAGATGACATTGAAGTGGCCATCACGCACACGCATGCTTACGGGGAAGAGTATTATTCATTTGTGAACGGACAGTACACCACCCAAGGAGGAACACACCAAGGAGCCTTCCGTGAAGCGTATGTGAAAGTGATTCGTGAGTTTTTTCAGAAGGATTATGATGCTGTTGATATTCGTTCAGGTGTTGTTGCAGCCATCGCAGTGAAAGTAATTGAGCCCGTTTTTGAATCGCAAACCAAAACCAAGCTAGGAAGCACGGAGATGGAACCCAACGGAATTTCTATGCGGGCATTTACACTGGACTTTCTGAAGAGAGTTTTGGACAATTTCCTTCATAAAAATCCGGAAATTGCAGATGCCATTCAGAAGAAGATCCTGCAGTCGGAAAAAGAGCGAAAAGAGCTGGCGGGAATTAAGAAAATTGCCAAGGAAAGAGCCAAAAAAGCCAATCTTCACAATAAAAAACTGCGCGATTGCCGAATTCATTTCGACTCGAAAAAGGGTGAAGCAGAGAAAAGCACCCTTTTCATTACCGAGGGAGATTCTGCATCAGGGTCCATCACAAAAGCGCGAAATGTCAACTCTCAAGCTGTTTTTTCATTGAAAGGAAAGCCCTTGAACAGTTTCGGATTGACGAAAAAAGTGGTTTACGAAAATGAGGAGTTCAACTTGCTCCAAGCTGCATTGAATATTGAAGATGGAATTGAAAACTTGAGGTACAAGCACGTGGTAGTCGCCACCGATGCCGATGTAGATGGAATGCACATTCGTTTGTTGTTGATCACCTTCTTCCTCCAGTTTTTTCCAGATTTGGTGAAAGCCGGACACCTCTACGTTCTACAAACACCGCTCTTCAGGGTTAGAAATAAGAAAGAAACCATCTATTGCTATTCCGATCAAGAGAAGGTGGATGCCATGAATAAACTGGGTAAAAATCCTGAGATCACCCGATTTAAAGGACTCGGAGAGATTTCTCCAGACGAGTTCAAGCATTTTATTGGTGAAAACATTCGTTTAGATCCTGTATTGATTGGAAAAGATAGCAGCTTGAAAGAGCTGATGGAATTCTATATGGGGAAGAATACGCCATCGAGACAACAGTACATTGTCGAGAATTTGAAAGTTGAAAAAGATAAAATTGACGAGGTGCTAAGCGCCTAAGTTGAGCATAAAACAAGGTAGAAGACAATGAGCAACATTGACGATTCAGAAGAGATTGAACGCGACGATGAGTTTGATGGAGGGAAGGGCGACGAATTAGAGAACGTCATCCACGTCAAAGACATGTTCGATGAGTATTTTCTCGATTACGCATCTTATGTGATTTTGGAGCGTGCTGTGCCTCACTTGCATGACGGTTTGAAGCCTGTGCAACGAAGAATTTTGCACTCCTTGAGAGAATTGGACGACGGACGATTCCATAAGGTGGCCAACGCCATTGGGAATACCATGAAGTATCACCCGCATGGAGATGCTTCGATTGGAGATGCCTTGGTTCAAATTGGTCAAAAAGAACTACTTCTCGACATGCAAGGGAACTGGGGGAATACCCTTACCGGAGATAGCGCAGCAGCCCCGCGTTATATTGAGGTGAAGTTGAGCAAGTTCGCAAACGATGTGGTCTTCAACCCGAAAACCACCACCTGGCTTCAATCGTATGACGGAAGAAATAAGGAACCCGAAACCCTTCCCGTGAAATTCCCACTGTTACTCGCGCAAGGTGTGGAAGGAATTGCCGTTGGTTTGGCGTGTAAAATGCTTCCCCACAACTTCGTGGAGTTGATTGATGCTTCTATTAAGGTCTTGAAAGGACAAAAAGCCACCATCTATCCAGATTTTCTCTCTGCAGGAATGGCGGATTTTAGCAACTATAATGATGGATTGCGCGGAGGTAAAGTGAGAGTGAGAGCAAGGATTCGAAAAGAAGATACCAAGACGCTCGTGATTCACGAATTGCCTTTTGGAACAACAACGAGCTCCTTGATCGAAAGCATTCTAAAAGCCAATGATCGTGGAAAAATCAAGATCAAAAAGATTGAAGACAATACCGCAGATCAGGTAGAAATCATGATTCACCTGCCTTCAGGAGTGTCCACAGATAAAACCATTGATGCGCTTTATGCCTTCACCGATTGTGAGGTGTCCATTTCTCCCAATGCTTGTGTGATTGAGAACGACCGACCTCATTTCCTCGGAGTGAGTGAAATGTTGAAGATATCAACGGAAAGAACAAAAGACCTCCTCAAGCAAGAGCTCGAAATTAAAAAAGCAGAACTGGAGGAACAATGGCACTTCAGCTCATTGGAAAAAATCTTCATTGAGAATCGGATTTATCGCGATATCGAGGAATGCGAAACGTGGGAAGAAATCTTGGAAGCCATTCATAGCGGCTTGAAACCCTTCATTAAGCACTTGTTGCGTGAAGTAACCGATGAAGATGTGACCCGACTCACCGAAATTCGAATCAAAAGAATCTCCAAGTTTGACAGCTTCAAGGCCGATGAGAAAATCAGGAATCTCGATGAAGAAATTGCGGAAGTCAAAAACCACTTGGCGCATTTGACCGACTTTGCCATTGCTTATTTCCAAAACCTCAAGAAAAAGTACGGAGAAGGAAAAGAGCGCAAAACCGAAATCAAAACCTTCGACACCATAGACCGTGCGAAAGTAGCTGTAGCCAATGCTAAGTTGTATGTGAATTACGAAGAAGGATTTATTGGAAGTGGCTTGAAGAAGTCGGAATCCGAATTTGTTTGCGATTGCAGTGACATTGATGACATTATCGTTTTTCGAGAAGATGGAATGATGCTCGTTACCAAAATCTCCCAGAAAGCATTCGTTGGGAAAAACATCATCTACGTTGGGGTTTGGAAAAAAGGCGATAAGCGCACCGTCTACAATATGATCTATCAAGATGGAAAAACCGGAGCATCATACATGAAACGCTTCTCCGTAACATCCATCACAAGAGATAAAGAATATCCGCTCACCAAAGGAAACCCCAAATCCAAGGTGTTCTACTTCACGCACAACCCGAACGGGGAAGCTGAAGTGGTGACCGTTTTGCTCCGACAGTTACAGCGAGTGAAGAAATTGAAATTTGACATCGATTTCTCCGAATTGGCGATCAAAGGACGAGGAGCAGGAGGGAACCTCGTTTCGAAGTATCCACTTAAACGCGTTGAACTCAAAGAAAAAGGAGTATCCACTTTGGGAGCTCGGAAAATTTGGTTTGATGAAACCGTGCAACGACTCAATGTTGAGGAGCGAGGCACCTTCTTGGGAGAGTTCCATCCGGAAGATAAAATCCTCGTCTTGCTGAGCACAGGAGTTTACAAACTGATTGGTTTTGACCTCAATACCCACTTTGATGAGAACATGATCCACATGGAGAAGTGGGTTCCTGAAAAGCCCCTTTCTGCAGTGTACTATGATGGAGAGAAGGAAGACAACTACGTGAAGCGATTCATGGTGGAGCCCAACTCCAAGCCCGTTACCTTCATCAGTGAACATGAAAACACCAAACTTCATGTAGTCAGCTCACAATTCCATCCCGTTGCTCGTTTGCGCTTCAACAAGAAGTTCAAAAAAACCAGAGACATGGAAGATGAATTGGTGGATTTGAGTGAGTTCATTTCCGTGAAAGGACTAAAAGCCATCGGCAATAAACTTTCTGCTTTCCCTGTAACTGAGGTCTTGCTCGAACCCGCAGACGAAGAAAAGGAGAAGGCGGCAATGGAAGCTGTTCTGGCTGACCGGCAAGGCAATGAGAAAGTGGATGCAGATCAACCTGCTGAGGAAGAGGTTGGAGAAAATACCGAAGAGCCGCAAAATCAAAAGTCGGACAAAAAAGAAATCAAAGGTGTTCCCGACGAAATCTCGCAGACCATTGAATTGGATACTAAGGTCAAACCAAAGGAGGAAAAGAAAGATAAGCCTTCCGATAATAGAGACAGTGAAGGACAAACCACCCTGTTTTAGATAAAGTGTAAATTACACACTATCTTTGATTAAAATCGTAACATGAGAAAGGTACTTCTTGCCCTTTTTGGGACCGTGGCTTTAATGGCCTGTGATTCAAACTCCGCAGAAAAGCACCCTGCAACATCAGAAGCACAACCCCTTGGTGAAACAAACGTAGAGGATGTTCTTCAGCACCCCGAATGGTCGAAAAACGCAACCATTTATGAAGTGAACGTTCGTCAACATACCGACGAAGGAACCTTTGCTGCTTTTGAAAAAGACATTCCCCGTTTGAATAAAATGGGAGTGAAAATTCTTTGGTTAATGCCCATTCATCCCATTGGCGAAAAGAACCGCAAAGGAGGATTGGGAAGCTATTACAGTGTTCAGGATTATACCGCAGTGAATCCAGAATTCGGAACCATGAGCGATTTTGAATCCTTGGTGAGAACGGCACACTCGTATGATATGAGGGTGATCATTGATTGGGTAGCTAACCATACCGCTTTTGATCACGCGTGGACCAATACCAACCCTGATTTTTATACTCCCGACTCTTTGGGGAATATTCAACCGCCCATCGGAACCGATTGGTGGGATGTGGCTGATTTGAATTACGACAACGATTCACTTCGAAAAGCAATGACCGAAGACATGCTCTTTTGGGTGAAGGAAATGGACATTGACGGTTTCCGCTGTGATGTTGCCGATTGGGTCCCTGTTGATTTTTGGAATGAACTTCGTCCGCAACTTGATGCTGTAAAACCCGTATTCATGCTCGCCGAAGCAGAAAATCCAGAGTTGCATGAGCAAGCCTTTGACATGACCTATAGCTGGGAGCTGATGCACATCTTGAACGGTTTAGCGAAGAAAGAAAAGGGCATTGTGGATTTGTATGATTATATGGTCAAGGAAGACACCAATTTTCAAAAGAACGACTTCCGCATGAACTTCATCACCAATCACGATGAAAACTCTTGGAATGGAACGGTGTTCGAACGCTATGGAGATGCCCACTTGGCATACGCAACTTTGGCAGCAACAATCAGCGGTATGCCTTTGGTTTATTCTGGACAAGAAGCAGGAAACCCAAAAAGATTGAGGTTTTTCGATAAGGACAGCATTGCTTGGGGGGATATCGTTTTTGAGGAATTCTACGAGAAGCTGTACCTATTGAATCAACAGGAGCGAGCCCTTTGGAACGGATATCACGGTGGCGATTTCGAGGTCTTGGAGATTGAAGACACGAAAGAACGTGTTGTTGCCTTTCAACGTCGTAAAAACAATTCTCACGTCGTAACACTCATCAACCTTGACAGTATTCCTACATTCGTCACCATTAAAGATACCTTGAGTGGTGAGCTGAACAGCATTTTTGATCAACAAGTGATTACGGATGTGAACAAAGGAGAAATTCCACTCGCAGCTTATGGATATCAAGTCTTTATTAAATAATGACCCTGTGTCGATTCCTGAGGGGTTTAGAATTTTTGAAAAAGTATTTTAGCTGAATGAAAATTGCAATCATTGCCCACGATGGCAAAAAAGCAGAGATGGTCCAGTTTCTCACCAATCACATTGGAGTGTTGAAGCAAAAAGACATCGATTTAATCGCGACGGGAACCACAGGTTCACATGTTGAACGTGCAGGACTCGTTGTTGAACGATTGTTGTCTGGTCCGATAGGAGGTGATGCACAAATCGCTTCGCAATGTGCAACTGGACAAGTAGACATGGTGTTCTTTTTTAGAGATCCTCTCGACAAGCACCCGCACGAGCCAGACATCAACATGCTCATGAGAATTTGCGACGTTCACAATGTACCCTTGGCCACCAATCCTGCTTCTGCTGAATACATGCTCAAAGGACTGCTTACCAATGCCACTGTTTGAGGTTCACGATTGGCCTCGCTCCAACGCTTTTGACGATGCTCGAAAATGGGGCAGAGAAGCAATGGCTAAAAAGCATGATCAACGAAGTGCTCAGCAATTGGTCGACCTTATTCTAGAGTCGCTTCTATCGAAACCGATTTTCAAATTGAAAATGGATCAGGTGCGGCTTACAGAACCTCAGCTCATTCGATTCAAACATCAGCTCAATCGTCTGGATGCCGGAGAGGCTTTGCAATACATCACAGGTAAAGCTCATTTTCTTCATCTTGAACTTCACGTGGCTCCTGGGGTTTTGATCCCTCGTCCGGAAACGGAAGAATTGGTCGTACTCTTTGAAAAGATGTTGCCCAAGGACGCAGAAGTGATTGATTTAGCAACGGGAAGTGCGTGTATAGCACTGGCACTCGCTGATAGAAATCGCGGAATGAAGGTTCAGGCGATGGATTTTTCCGAAGATGCACTAAGGATAGCAGAAAAAAACAAGACCGAGTTGGCCTTGGAGCTTGAGCTCTTTCAAGGAGATCTTCTATCTCCAAATTTTCATTTGGACGATAAATTTGATGGTATCGTTTCCAATCCACCATATATTCCAGAAAGGGAAAAGTCATTCATGGCAGACCATGTGGTGAATCAAGAACCCGAAATGGCCTTGTTTGTGCCCAACGATCATGCACTCGTCTTTTATGAGGCCATCGCAAAAATTGCCCGAACATCTTTGAAACATCACGGAGTGTTGTGCGTTGAAATTCATGAAGATTATGCAGAAGAAGTAAAGGGCACGTTTATTGCTCATGGGCTTTCTGAAGTTGAAATTCACAAAGATTTACAGGGCAAAGACAGAATGATCAGCGCTCTTAATCGGAATTGATTTATTTTTGTCTGCTTGAATTGGAGAATCATCATCGGATTATGCCTGCTCATCTTGGCGGGAAATACTGACCTATCGGCTCAGTACAATGATCGCGTGTGGACACTTCAAGGCTATAAAAACCTCCGAAAACCCTTCAAAAAGTGGCGAGCTGATTTGCAGTTTGACGGACGAATTTCCACTGCTCAAAACCAAGGAGTGCGGATTGGTGGTGCAAAATTAGGCTTGGAGTACCGAAGAGTACATCGCTTCGGAATCGGGGTCTATGGTTTGAGTTCAAACATTGTTGTAGACCAGTTCGAAGACATCATTTCTCCACACAAAGACGTTACCTATTCCTTTTCTTACCTCACGATGTATTACGAACGAGTTTTGCTCTTTACGAGAAAGCTCGAGCTCAGTACCACCTTTCATTTGGGGGCGGGAAATGCCGAAGTGAGTTATACTGATCTCAAAACCAACGACGTAGAGGTCTATGCGGATTACCGTCTCAACCCGGTTGAAGCATCATTCACCGGTTACTTTCACTTGACCTATTGGATCTCCGTGGGTGGAGGGTACGGTTATCGTCATATTTTGGGCGATAATGCCGATTTGAGGCGGGATTATAGCTCAGACCTTTATATCTTGAAGGCCAGAATCCGATTGCTCAAATTGGCACGGAGCGCCTTCAATAAAGATGTTAAAAATGAATACTGAGGAAGCCCAAAAGCGCATCCAAGAATTATCCCAACTCTTACACAAATACAACCGGCATTACTACCTTTTGAATGAATCTTTGGTGAGTGATCAAGAATTTGATGCCTTGCTTCGAGAGCTGCAAGAACTTGAAAATCATTTCCCACAATTCAAAAATGAGAACAGCCCAACACAGCGAGTTGGCGGTGCCTTAAGCGATAAATTTGAAAAGGTGAAGCACGAACACCCCATGCTTTCACTCAGCAATACCTATTCTTTGGAGGAGATCCAAGACTGGGAAGACCGATTGAGAAAGTCGAGCGAAGAAGATCTCGAATATGTTCTTGAACTGAAGTACGACGGTGTGGCCATCAGCATGATCTATGAAAATGGAGCGCTGGTAAGAGCAGTAACCCGTGGAGACGGTCAGACAGGGGAAGATGTTACCAAAAACGTACGCACCATTAGCACTGTTCCTTTGGTGCTCGATGCAAATGCAGTTCCTGAACGATTTGAAATTCGAGGAGAGATCTTTTTTCCTTTGAAGGAGTTCAATGAATTGAATGAAATGCGCCAACTCGAAGGCCTTGAACTCTATGCTAACCCTAGAAATACAGCTTCTGGAACTTTAAAAAATCAAGACTCAAAAGTGGTAGCTTCACGGGGCTTGGATTGTTTTCTTTACAGTATCCACGTTGGTGAAAAACGATTTGAGAGTCACTTCGAAGCCCTTCAAGCAGCCAGAGAATGGGGATTCAAAGCTCCACCGGCAGAAAAGAAATACGTGGCCAAAGCAAAGAATGTGGAGGAGATTATGGAATTCATTCAGTATTGGGATGAAGCCCGAAAAGACCTCCCATTTGAGATTGATGGTATCGTTATCAAAGTGAATACCTTCGACCTTCAAGAGATGTTGGGAATGACGGCCAAATCTCCACGTTGGGCCATCGCTTACAAATTCAAAGCAGCTCAGGTTTCTACTTTACTGGAAGATATTAGTTACCAAGTGGGACGCACAGGCGCAATTACTCCTGTGGCTCATCTGAAAGCAGTTCACCTCGCGGGAACCGTGGTCAAAAGAGCAAGCTTGCACAATGCGGATCAAATCGAAAAGCTAGACATCCGCATTGGAGATACTGTGTTTGTTGAAAAAGGAGGGGAGATCATTCCAAAGGTCCTTGGTGTAAACTTGGCACTTCGTCCAGACAACAGCAGTCCTCACGAATACATCGATCACTGTCCGGAATGCCAAACCGCTCTCATTCGAAGAGAAGGCGAAGCACAGCACTATTGTCCGAACGAGAACCATTGTCCGCCACAAATCACGGGCAGAATCGAGCATTTCATCTCCAGAAAAGCCATGAACATTGATGGTTTGGGGGGCGAAACGGTAGAACAGCTATGGAAAGCAGGTTTGATTGAATCTTGTGCGGATCTTTATCATTTGAACTACGATGATGTACTTGCCTTGGAACGAATGGCTGAAAAATCAGTGCAAAATCTATTGAATGGAATTGATGCATCCAAAAGTCAAGCCTTTGAAAAGGTTCTTTTTGCCTTAGGAATTCGCTATGTTGGAGAAACGGTGGCCAAGAAATTAGCCAAGCATTTCAAGAACATGGATGCTTTGCAAGAAGCTGATGTAGAAGCCTTGGTGAGTGTGGATGAGATCGGAGAAAGAATTGCTCATTCCCTTCGCGATTATTTTGAAGACCCTGAGCATCAGAAGATGTTAGAAGATTTGAAGGTGAGCGGACTCCAATTCGAGGTCGAGGAATCTGACTTGCCACAATCGGATCAACTGGAAGGAAAGAGCTTTGTTGTTTCTGGCGTTTTCAGCGTTTATAGTCGGAACGAAATCAAAGCACTGATTGAGCAAAACGGTGGGAAGAACGTGGGGAGCATTTCTAAAAAAACAGATTATGTTTTGGCTGGAGATAAAATGGGACCTTCCAAGTTGAAGAAGGCCGAGGACCTGGGAATTCCCATCATCTCAGAACAAGATTTTATTGAAATGATCTCATGAAAGAAACCTTGATTACTATTGTAATGCCCGTATTTAATGCGGAAGCCTATTTGAACGATTGTATTCAAAGCATCGTTGATCAAAGCTATTCCAATTGGGAACTTTTGGTGGTGGATGATCAGAGCACGGATGAGAGTTTAGGGATTCTTGAAGGATGGTCGAAAAAAGATCCGAGGATTCACTGTTTCAAAAACAAAGAGAAAGGACTGATCCATGCGCTCCGTTTGGCTTACAGTAAAAGCAAGGGAGAACTCATCACACGAATGGATGCTGACGATCTCATGCACAAGGCCAAACTCAGTAAAATGAGCAAGGCTTTATTGAACAAAGGAAAGGGAAATTTAGCGGTATGTGGCGTTCATTATTTCAAGGAAGAGGGTCCGCTCGGAGAAGGATACAAGCGCTATGCATCGTGGCTGAATGAACTCACCATCGCAGAAAGGAACTACGATGAAATTTACAAAGAGTGCGTGATTCCATCACCAGGTTGGATGTGTTATCGGTCTGACTTTGATACTATTGGAGCATTCAACTCAAGTGTTTATCCAGAAGATTATGACTTGGCCTTTCGATTTAGAAAAGGGGAATTGAAGGTGGTGGGTGTTCCAACGAAATTGCATTTATGGCGCGATCATGAATCACGTGCATCACGAAACGACCCTAATTATATCGACCATCGATTTATTGATTTGAAGACCGATTTTTTCTTGAAGGAAGATCACGACCCAGGAAGAACGACGGTACTATGGGGTGCTGGTTCGAAAGGAAAAGCCATCGCACAAATCTTCATCGATCGAGGAATTGATTTCGATTGGATTACCGAAACCCCCAAGAAGCAAGGGATCAATATTTACGGAAAGGTGCTAAAAGGTCCAGATTACATCGATTTCAAACAGATCATCGTAGCAGTAGCAGGTGATCATCATCAAAAGGATATAAGAAAGAAAATTGGCGCTTTAAGAGCAGCTCAAGCTTTTTATTTCTGTTAGATTGATTCCTAGAAAAGGAGCAAGTCTTTAACGAAGGAAGGGGTTGGCGTACATGGGATCGTTCACCAGCGCTTCATCCGTCAGTGTTTTGAGAAAGCTCACAAGATTGGCAACGTCTTCGTCGCTCAAATTCATTTCAACTGGAGTTCCACCAATTTCAAGTTCAACGCTTAGACGATCGTCCAAGTTCGGATCGGGCAAGATTCCTTGATTGTAGTGCTGAATTGCTTCCGTGAGGGTTTCAAAGCGTCCATCGTGCATGTAAGGAGCGGTGAGTTCAATGTTGCGAAGTGTAGTGGTTTTGAATTTGCCCTTATCGCTTTCGTTTCCTGTGACTTCATACAGTCCTAAATCATCGCTGTAGTCCATACCTGTGTTGCGTGCTTGTGGATCAAAGAAAAGAGCGGTGGAATGGCATTGATTGCATCGCGTTTCACCATTAAAGAAGAGGTCTTTACCTGCTAGTTCTTCATCAGAGAATGAAGCGAAATCATTAAAATAGCCTTCATCATATTTGCTACGGAAAGAATAGATGGACGTGATGAACTGGGCCAAAGCATTCGAAATACGTTCTGTTGTTACCGTTTCATCACCATAGGCGGCACTGAAAAGTTCAGGGTAGTAGGGGGTGGATTGCAGCTTCATGATCAACTCATCCAAAGTCATCCCCATTTCTAGCGGGTCCTGGATGGGCATCAGTACCTGATTTTCTACTCCGTTCACACGATGGTCCCAAAAAAGTCGTCTCGACCATCGCAAATTCACCAAGGTCTGTGAGTGCCGATGACTTAATTCACCTTCAAACCCAATACTTCGAATGCGCGGATCTGAAAAGGCGTGTTCTTGTTGGTGACAGGAAGCGCAGCTCACCATGTCATTTGCACTCAGTTTATTGTCGTAAAACAAAACCCTTCCCAAAGCAGCTCCCTCATTGCTCACATCCACCGGGTTGGCAAAGGACTCGTATAAACTCAAGGCATTGGTTTGAAAATGGGAAGGAAGTTCAATAGCAGCATAATCAAACGGAACCTCAGGCAGAAGAGGGACAGGACTTAATGCATCTTGATGATTGCTGGACAATTGTTCTGCATTTTCTTTCTTGCAAGCTGAAAGAAAGAAAAGCAGCATCAAAGGAAAGAGAAGCTTACTTGTTTTCGAGAAGGTTTTTGAAAGCTTCATAGTTTTTTCGCTGGTTGAGATCAATGTCGTCTTTTGCAAGGTGCATGGCAGCATTGTAGAACGCGTTGTTGCCTTCACTGGTCATATTAACGATCATCTTCGTTTTTCCCGCGTTCTCGCTCATTCTAATATCCAACTGTGCGGCAAATAAATCGTTCGTCAAATTGAAAGATAAACCATTTGGTGGATCGATTGAAGTCAATTCCTGATGGAGAACTTGTTCATTTCCATCATTGTTGAAATGCAAAGCATAAGTGCTGCCAACGGTTCCAGGAATTCCTTCGAGCATTTCGATTTTTTCAAAACCCGACATCCATTTTTTGAAATTGCCAGGATTCTGGAAATAGGACCAAACTTCTTTTTGCTTGGCATCAATCTCCAATTCCATTTCTGAACTCAAAGCTCCTTGGCTTGAACCATAAATGAAAGCTCCCCCCAAAAGAAGAATTCCTGCAATCGAAATGAAGAGTGCCGCCTTTTTGATCATTATCGGAGAATTTGGATGGTACCACTCACATCAAAAGGTTCAGTTCCGTTGCAATCGATATTGAATTTGTAGGTATAAAAGTAAACGCCCTCTGCCAGTTCATCGCCGGATGACCTTCCATTCCAAGGGAGAGGTTTTTGGATTTCTTCGATCAATTGACCCCAACGATTAAAGATCAAAAGCTCCACATCGGTCATGAGCGGGAATAAGTTGAATTCGGTGTCGTTTGAAAGGTAAGGACGAAATTCTTCATTGTCTCCATCTTGGTTAGGCGTGATGATGTTCGGAAAGCGGATCAAGTCCACATCGAAGGTCAATGTTTCATCTACAAAAACAGTCATGGAATCCACAGTAGTGCAGTTGTTCAAGGGGTTGGTTGCGCTCAAGTAATATACACCAGCAGCACTTAAAGTAGGAGAGAGGCTGTTGGCGTTTGCGATGCTTGCATTGGTGTCTGAAGACCATGTGATTTGAGCATCTTCAGGTAAAACACTTGCGCCTTCCACTTCCAGAGTTGGGAACCGACAGCTTAGACTATCATCTTCACCCGCTTCAACTGTTGGGTAATCAATAAGATTTAGAACCTCAACGCTCTCTTCGCTTTCACATTCACTAATGGGGTGCACTGAAATTGCTGTAAAAACTCCTGCTTCAATCGCTTCGATGCTGTTCCCATCGGGAGCTTCAATGAAGATGTCATCGCTCTCCCAAATGATGTTGGCTTCGGGGTTGGTTTCTGCGAGAATATTGACGCTGTTCTGAAGGCAGTCGATGTTTCCATTGCTGCTCAGGCTCACGTTGTACACTTCAAAGTTTGCATCAACAAAAATGGAATCTTCAGCAAAACAAAAGCTCTCAAAAGCCCCATTGATTTGGTACCAACCTGAGTTGGAAACGGTAATTCCTTCGTTATTCAATTCCGCTCCTCCTGGAGTCGTCCAAACGATATCCAGATTTTCAAAACCACTGTTGTAGCTCAAGTCGACGGTTTCATTCACACAATTAAGAATGCCTGAAGCTGTAGGAGCTAAATCCAGGGGTTCCACAACTACCGTGAATTCCGAGTTAATGATATCTCCGCAAAGGTCCTCGTAGGTGGCGGTGTAGGTCGTTGTTACTGGCGGATTAGCGATGGTGATGGCGCTGTTAGGGTCTGAAAGGAAGTCGATTGGTGTCCACGAAAAGGACCCATTTGCATTTCCTGCAGCGGTAAGTTCTACTTCCATTCCCGGGCAAATGAATGAATTGGGGTCGGAAGCCAAAATGTTCTCTTGCAAACAAACCGTTTGTACGTTCACTGCACCACCTGTAGAGGCCGTGAATCCAAAGTAAACAAGTTCTTCACCATTAAAAATTTCGTTGATCAAATCTACTCCACCGGTTAAGCGGGGCACACAATCGAAATCCACGGCAACGGTCAAAGTTGCAGGATCCCAACGAACGGTGACCACGTGGTCTTGGCCATCTTCAATATTCACGCTGCCGTTGCTCGCTTGAACCGGACCAGCGATGGCTTGAGGAGCGTTGTGATTTACAACACCGTCGGAAACCATGCCAATGTGATCGAAAATAGGATCGCCATTGTCAGCATTGCTCCAAGTATCGAATTCAATTCCAAAACTTTGATCAAAACCTTCGAAACCTAGTCCACCACCAGTATCACCAAGGGCATCGGTTCCTTGAGTTTGGAGCACAAATACAATTCCATCTGCACCATTGGCATCGATGCTTCCGAAGTTCATCAAAAATTGAAATTCGAAGGCTTCGCTTAGGTCAATCTGATCAGCGTACCATACGGTGCCGTTTTCATCGTTGAAAGCGTCGGTTAGTCGATAACAATCGTTGCCCAAGAAGGTAGCATCTCCATTCAAAAAATAGGATTGCGCTTGCATCAAAACAGGAATGAAAGCTAAGATGCTGAGGAGTGTAAGTTTCGTTCTCATGTGATTAGGTCAAATATAGGAAACTGATTTCCTTTGGAGGAATTCAATTCACCCTATTCTTGTTGTGGGATTTCCCCGACTCCAAAAAGTGTTCAATATACACCAACTTTTGGGGAAAGCTGAGATAAGAAGAAACACCGTCATCCAAGCCATTGGTTTTGAGGTAGATATTGTTTATTTCTTGACTTATTTCTTGGAAAAAAGGAGGATACATGGCGGCATTTGCTCTCAGGATCTCCAATTCATCTAGAGCCCAGGAAGGAAGTTCTTCTTCTTGAAGATCGCCAGTGGAAAGGAGGTATCTAAGGTGGGTGAAGGCTGCTGAAAAACGGTACTCCTGTGATGTAGAATTCATCAAGGCCAAATAGGCAAGGAGGTTGGCTTCTCCTTCGTCGGTAATTCCATAGGCGTGTGCTAGTTCGTGTGTGCAGGTGAAGATTTTTTGATGACGGGTATAGCTTCGATCAATATTTCCCGCACCCGAAAAAGGCATGAAAATTCCTGCGATGCCCAATCTTCGTAAGACTCCGTTTTTACTCAATTGTCGCACACTCGCTTTGCCATGATTGAAAAAGTGATATTGATTGAGGGTTGCTACTAAGAGCTCAGACAAATCATCGATTTCTTCTTGAGGAAGATCTGTGCTCATATAATGCAATGTTGGTTCAATACTTCGGTGGAGCACTTCGCATTGGTCAAGGTATTTTTGCGTATTGATTTTAATGGGGGGGTCGGACACTTCTATTTTGAGGTGTTCGAAGAAACTCGGACAAGCATAATTGAATCCCCAGATGATGTAGAAAAAAGTAATCAGTGTGCCGAGCCGGAGCACGGCAAAAGGTCGTTTGCCATGATGAAACAGTCCCAATCTTCGGATGGGAAAGAAAAACATCACCCCGAAAAATAAAAGAAATAGTACGTCGGCATCGATGGGTGCTGTTCGGTCCAAGAAGATCCAAACACTGCGAATGCTTTTATAAACCCCTCTTCGGTAATAGTTTTCTCCCCATTCGGGAAATGCTTTAAAGATTTGAAAAACGAGGATACAACACAGTACTAAGAACAGTCCAAAGTGTTTTTTGATCCTCTTCAGCATCGCTCTTAGAATCGGAAAGAAAGTTTTGCATTGAGTCGGCGACCCGTAAGAAAGTTAGGGATGGAATACTGTCTTCCGTTCACGTCTTCAATCCAAGTATGAGAAATGGTGTTGTTGATTCCGAGAAGGTTGAAGACTTCGATGGAGAAGGTTCCTTCTTTCATCCACTTCAGTCTTCCTTTTTCAATTGATTTTTCTGTCACCAGGTCTTTAGAGAAACCGATGTCTACACGGCGATAGGCGGATGTTCTTTCTGTATCTCGGAAGCGCTCAAAGGTTGGCGGACCGAAAGGAAGGGCGGTTCCGTAGAAGATGCTTAGTAGCACTTTGTATTCTGGCCAACGCGGCATCTCGTCTTGAAAAACCAAACTCAAACTGAAGCGTTGATCGGTTGGACGTGGGATGAAGCCGGGCATGACTAGATTCGAATCTACTGGAGTGTCGTTCAGAGTAAATCCTGGTCGGATCAAATCTCCTTCATCGTTGAAATACTCATAATACTGATCGTCTACCAAATCTTCAGCTGTTTTCAGCACTGAAGCCCGAACCCAAGATTGGACACCGTCGATGAACATTCCGTTCAGCATCAAGTCGATTCCCGTGGCATAACCATTGGCATTGTTAGTGGCATAATAACGCAAACGAACGTTTTCCACCTCGTAGGGGATAAGTCGGTTGAGGTCCTTGTAATAGATTTCACCCGTGAACTTAAACGGACGATCCCAAGCTTCAAAGACATAATCAACCGCACCTACGAAGTGAATGGCTTGTTGTGCTTGAATGTCCTGATTCACTTCACCAAACAAACCTCTCATCTCGCGATAAAACGCCGGCTGCCAATAGAGTCCGCTCGCAAAACGAAAAACCACATTTCTCCGAACACTGTCCTCAACACCGAACTCGTTTACCTTGGCGAACATCCAGCGTGGTTTCCAGGAGAATTGTGCTCTCGGACCGCCAACAAATTCATTGTTAAAGTCCCAATAGTGCCCACGAATTCCAAGGTTAGCGGTAAAATCATCTCCACGTTTATTTTTCCAAGCGTAGGAATCCTGAATATAGGCCATGGCTCTGTTTGAACGAATATCGTTTCTCGCCTTGATCACATCTGTTAAGACAATTTGTTGTTGGGGTTGAAGGTCTGGGATTTGGTATCCAATGCTATCGGCAGGACGAGGTTGGTTGTATCCCGCACTGTCGAGATAAGTCCATTCGCTCAACTTATCAGAAATGATTTCTTGTTGAAGTGTAACTCCCCACTCGAGGAAATGGTTCTTGTGATCGATGTTGTGTGACCCTTTGTGGACGATGTTCAAGACACTTGCATCCAATTGATTTCGGGCATGTTCGAGGTATCCACCAACTCCACGATTGTTCAGCACTTCACCAAATTCATCCGAACCCAAATCACGTTCCAATTCATCTAAAAAATACTGTCCGAAAATGTCAAAAGTCTCGCTTTCCGATGTATTAAAAGCAGAAGCTACCAAGCTCAAACGGGTAACATCGGTGGTGTAGGATGCGCTTCCCGCTCCAAAAAAGGTTTGAAATTGGGTCACTTCTTGTCCATCAAAGAAGACCGTCAAACGAAGTGCCTCGTTGATGTTTCCCACGTCGGTTTGACGGGTTTGAGGAACGTAGTTGTATTTGTTTCTACTATAATTCCCAAGAAAGTTAAATTCCCAAGGTCCGGCAGTATCAGGATCGAAAGTCACATAGGTTTGAAAATCGATATAATTCGGGTTGTAATCGCCTTGATTGTCCAAGGTCCCTAGGATGTAGCTGTTGTTTCGGTAACGAAAACCGCTGTTGTGTGACCACTTTTTGTTCGCGCTTCGATCTTCTAATTGCAGCGAAGCTCCCAACATGCTGAGCGTTACGGCGCCTCCAAATTCGGTCGGTTTACGGTATCGAATATCTAGAACAGACGACATCTTATCTCCATATTTTGCTTGAAATCCACCTGCCGAAAAGTCGATGCGTTCGATCATGTCGGTATTCGGAAAGGAGAGTCCTTCTTGTTCACCTGCTCTAACGAGAAATGGGCGGTACACTTGAATGTCATTCACATACACTAAGTTCTCATCAAAAGAACCACCACGCACGTTGTAGGAAGAACTCAGCTCAGAAGTGAAATTTACAGGGGCTTGCAAAAGGAGGTCTTCAACCGTACCACGAACGGAAGGAAGTTGGGAAGCAATTTTTGGTTCAAGACGCTGAATAAAGTCTTGTTTTCCAGTTCCGTAAATGACAGCATTGTCAGTAATAATGCTGTTGTCTTTGAGCTGAATGTTTGCTTCTCTTTGCTCACCAGGATTGAGTTGTAGGGCCAAACTTTCTGTCTTTTTACCCACATAAGAAAAGCGGAGCACCAAAGCTTCGTTCGCATTTACGGTAATTCTGTAAAAACCGTAATTATCACTCACGCTAACTTGTCCTTGATTGGACTGAATGGTTGCACCTGGGAGGGTGAGTCCGTCTGTATCACGAATGATACCGTACACTTCAGCCGTTTGAGCTGAAACTAAAAAGGGGAGTGCGGCAAGAATTAGAAAGACGAAAAGTCGTGTCATTTTGCGTAATCAGAGAGTTGCAATCGCAAACTTAACGAGAATGAAACGGGAATCGTGCCTTCAGATGAAGAAACTATTTCTTTTTGTAAGCTCCGCTTTGCCATGCTTTGATGAATTGAGCCCAGGCAATTGGACTAAAGATATTCTGTGGAGGGGCTTGACCGGCGTAAGAAATGCGCTGTGCTTGTTGCTGCATTGCAATCTTGTAGTTTTCGCCACCATCCATTCCCATCTCAGCCATGCGGTTATACATCATGATGGATTCCAAGTTCTTTCTTGCTCGTTCGGCTTGATCATCTTCCAATCGAAGTGCAAGAATTTCTTCTTTCATCTTTTGTTTGGTAGGCCAAGGATAAATGAAGGTTGTGGGAACGAGAACGGTATCCACTCCTAGAAACTGGACAACATTGTATCTGTTTGAAGAAAGGGTATCAGCAATGTTCATCTGAGTTGGGACATATCCAACACTTGAAAAACGTACGGTATCTCCTTTGAGAACAGGGATGGAGAAAAAACCTTTTGTGTCCGTTATGGTTCCTTTCGCATCTCTTGTTCGGTAAACGGTGACAAAAGGGACAGGAGAGAGGCTGTCTCCAGTAACCACGATACCACTGAATTGAACCACATCATTCTCGCTTTCCATGTCGCCTTGAGAAAGACCGGCGAATGAAAACAGCACACTGAATATAATTAGGAAATACCTCATCGCTTCAAAGTTAAGCATTATTTGAAGTGAGACGAAGATCGAAGGCCCATTTGCTACTCTTGGGGTGTTAATCTTGTTTAATTTTCCCGATAGGCGGGGCATGGAAATTACTCTTGTGCGAGAAAAGCTGTCGACTCCACCATTTCAGCCCACTTCTTGGCCTTCTTCTGGATGATGCGAAAATGCTGTTCTTCTTCTGGCGAAACCAAGCTGAATGCTTCTCCTCGTTCATCGGCTCTTCCGGTTCTGCCGATCCGGTGGGTGTAGTCTTTAGGCGACCTTGGGAGTTCGTAGTTGATTACGGCAGGTAGACCTTTAATATCTACCCCACGGGCGAGAAGATCCGTTGCTACTAGAACTTGGAGTTCCCCATTTTTGAAAGCAATCAAGGCTGCATCACGTGCACCTTGACTTTTCTTACCATGTATGGCAGCTGCTTTAATTCCATTCCGTTCCAATTTTGTGCATACGTGATCGGCTTGATGGGTGGAAGATGTGAAAACGAGCACTGATGAGAAGTTGTTCCTCTTGATCAATTCACGCAGTAAAACCCCTTTCTTGTTCTGTTCAACCCGAAAACCATATTCTCGAATCAAGCGCTCTTGCACTGGAGCGTCTGGCATTTCGATGAGTTGAGGTTCGTCGAGAAAGAGTCGGCTCAAATCTTGAATGTTCGAATTTAAAGTAGCACTAAAGAGCAGGTTTTGCCTTTTCGCAGGAAGTAAGGCCAAGACTTCGTTCAATTCATCTTGAAAACCGAGGTTCAAGAGTTTATCTGCTTCATCCAAAACAAACGTTTTCACTTCGTCCAAGTGCACAGCTTTGTTTCGAACCAGATCCAAGAGTCGACCAGGAGTAGCCACAAGAATGCTTACTCGGTTCATTTTCATCATTTGGAGGTTGATCGACTTTCCTCCATGGACAGCCATCGTTTTAAGCGGTGTTTTTAGTCCGGCGGAAAACTGACTCAACACTTCATCAACCTGTACAGCCAACTCTCGAGTAGGAACCAAAACCAGTGCATTCACATGCCGATTGTTCAGCGGTTTCTTTTCAAAAATACTGAGGAGGGGGAGTACATATCCAGCCGTTTTCCCAGTTCCAGTAGGAGCAACGCCCAACACATCTTTTCCCGAAAAAACAGCAGGAATGGCTTCAAGTTGAACAGGAGTAGCCTTTGTAAAGTGATGTTTTTGCAGGTGTTGAACGAGGTAGGCAGGAAGTTTTAGGCTTTTAAAGGACATGCAAATGAATTTGTTGATCGCAAAGATACCGAATCTAGTTATCTGAAAGCCCTTAAAAGGTAAAATTGAAGTTGCTTGGAAAATACAAGCGCTCACTTAAAGTTCTGGTAAAAGCAGTTTTTGGTAGGAGTGGAATTCTTCAACAAATTTTGACGCTTTATCGCGATTACTGAACATGTATTTTTCGTGCACTCCCTTATCGGTTTGGAAGGTGATGCCGGCATAGGCACAAACAGGAATTTGAAAATTATTTTTGAAACGTTTGTCCCTTGAGTTGTCCTTATTCTCTTTGAACCAGCGATGGTCGATGACCTCTGAATCCAAGGGGATTTCATTGTTTTCAGTGAATTCGTGTTCTTCGTAGCTAATTTTCAGCTCCTTAAAGTCAACAATACCAAATTCACCCAAACCATCGACTATACTGAGAAAGAAGGGATAAAAGAAGAGTTCGCCACCATTGTTGTTTTCAAAGTGGAGTGCCTCTTGGGAAGATTTGATTTCGGCCAATCTTTTTCTGTTCAAATTGCATTCTTCGCGAACGACCAGACCTTTTAATGCTTGTCTATTTCCAGCACCGATGATATCCCAAACTTTATGACAAGTCATCAACCCCTCAAAAGCCAGTTCAACGGAATTGTATGCGCTCGATAGTTCATCGTTCCATTCGTGATCCATATCAATGAATTCATCATGGAGTTGATGTTGAAGTCCTTTGAGCTCATGTTTTGCTTCAAGCCATTTTCTTCGAAAGGAAAGAACAACAAATCCGATGATGAGGATGCGCATCCAAGTTAGAAGTTGGCGTGTTTTTTTTACTCGATTTTTTTGTCGGACAATCTTCGAGGTAAGTTCTTGTCGTCGAATATGACAATCGAGCAGTGTTGCTTTCAACTCTTTTAGTGAATCGGAAGTGAGGTTTTGGGCCGGGTCGCTTTTAATCTCATCAATCAGATCTTGATACTGTTCTTTAGAAGTCTTTTGTGTAGCATTGGATTTTGTCGAGGACTTGGATGAGAACTTTTGACGGTTATAGAGCCCCATTCCAGGAATGCCTGTGTTCAAAAAGGCACCTTGTTTTCCTAAGTTTACGCTAGCCCCTTTGGGGCCAATAGTGGTACTCACACCTGATTTGCTAAAGTTGAGGTAAACCCCGGGAAGAATTTTTGTCTTACGACGGAAGCGCATTTTATTTTTTTTGTGAGAATACAGCATAAGGTACTGAATTCCAAACGAAGAATGCGAAGAAATGTCAATTTAGGGTGGAATAGAGGCCTTGAAGTGGTAGTGTTTTATAGCGTGGTGTGAGATGTAGGTCAGGGGGATAGTGGGGCTGAAGGTTTTGGGCGACGTAAGTCAATAAGCGTTCAAACTAGTGTTAACGCCTCATGATTAGCGCTGAAAACTCAATCTTGCGACGTAAGCCGTTCAATGTTGAAGTTGTTTTGGGCGACGTAAGTCAATAGCTGTATTTTTTAATTTGGGCGACGTAAGTCAATAAGGGTTCAAGCCAGTGTTAACGCCTTATGGTTAGCGCTGAAAACTTATTCTTGCGACGTAAGCCGTTCAATGTTGAAGTTGTTTTGGCGACGTAAGTCAGTAGCTTTATTTTGGGGTTGGCGACGTAAGTCAATAAGGGTTCAAACCAGCGTTAAAGCCGCATGATTAGCGCTGAAAACTCAATCTTGCGACGTAAGCCGGTCAATAAAAAAACTCAATCTTGCGACCTAAACCTATCAATCCAAAAAACACAAAAACTGACCTTCATCAGCATTCATCCAAGAAGACAATAGTACCTTTGAACCAATTCAAACTCTAAGAGTTCTATTGTCAGCAACCAAGGATGAACCAATAGCTATGAAAGACCTTAAATCGGTAAGAAAAGATTACAGTAACGATCAGCTGAGCGAAGAAAACGCATTGTCAAACCCAACAGATCAACTCACGATGTGGCTAAAAGAGGCCAAGGAGTCTGATGCTACGGACTACAATGCCATGACTCTTTCAAGCATCAATGCAGAAGGATTCCCACAAAGCAGAATTGTCCTTTGCCGGGAATTCACGGAAAAAGGTTTGGTTTTCTATACCAATTACAGCAGTTCAAAAGCAAAACAGATTCTTAATGAAAATAAGGTCTGCGTTTCTTTCTTTTGGAAAGAGCTTGAACGACAAGTGCGTATTACGGGTGTAGCTCGTAAGATTGATGAAATGGTTTCTGATGAGTACTTCGCTTCCCGACCAAGACCGTCCCAAATTGGTGCTTGGGCGAGCAACCAAAGTGAAGAAATTCAATCACGAGAAGAACTTCAATTGAAAGTGAAGGCGATGGAAGAACGTTTTGACGGACAAGAGGTTCCTCGTCCAGATTTCTGGGGAGGTTTTATTATTGAAGCACAGAGCTTCGAATTTTGGCAAGGTCGACCAAGCCGATTGCACGATCGATTGCGCTACAAACGCTCAGGTGGTGATTGGAAAATGGAACGATTAGCTCCTTGATCAAATGACTTGGATCACCAAGCCTTTGAGGTATTCCCCTTCAGGATGGAATGCACTCACCGGATGATCTGCTGGCTGATGCAGCTGATGAAGGATTTTAACTTCTCTTCCAACAGATATGGCTGCTGAGATGATGGTGTGATTGAACAAACTCTTGTCAACGGCTTGTGAGCAAGAGAAGGTGAAAATCAATCCGCCTGGCTTGATCTTTTCCATGGCTCTGGCGTTGATGCGCTTATAGCCTTGAACCGCTTTATGACGTGCACTCATGTGTTTCGCAAAGGCGGGAGGATCTAGAATGATAATGTCGTAGTCGGTTTCGGCTTCCTTAATGTGCTGCACGGCATCAGCATGAATGCAGGCGTGCTTGGTTTCATCCAAACCGTTGATTTTAACGTTTTCCTCCACCAAGTCCAAGGCCTTTTGCGAGCTGTCCAAGCTGTGCACGAGCTCTGCGCCTTGGGCCAATGCATAGATGGAAAACCCTCCAGTGTAACAGAAGGTGTTGAGTATTTTTTTCCCCTTAGAGACTTTCCCCAGCAATTCTCTGTTCTCGCGTTGGTCAATGAAGAAACCGGTTTTCTGACCACCTTCCCAATCAATCAAAAACTGATGTCCGTTTTCCAATGAAACATTACCACTTTCTTGATCGCCAAAGAGATATCCATTCTCCATTTCAAAACCGCCGTTCTTTTTGAGCGTATCGGAGCTTTTATCGTAAATGGATTTGAGCCTTTCGCCGTAAATTTCTTTCAATGCACTCACCCAATGGTCGCGCAATAAATGCATGCCCAAGCTGTGGGTCTGAATCACAAGGTGTCCGTCAAAATGATCAATGATCAAACCGGGTAATCGGTCTCCTTCTGCATGAACCAACCGGTAGGTGTTGGAATTCGGGTCGTCGGTCATTCCAAGTGATGAACGCAATGCATAGGCATTTTTCAACTTGTCAATCCAAAACTGTTCGTTGGGTTCTTGCTCTTCGAAACTCACCATTCGAACGGCGATGGTGGCGTTGGGAGAGTAATGTCCGTAGCCCAATATCCCTCCTTTGTTCGCACAAACACGCACGGTATCTCCGTTAGCTGGCTGACCGTCAATTTGTTTAATGGCGCCGCTGAATACCCACGGGTGGAATCTTCGAATGCTTTCGTCTTTTTTTGGTTTGAGGAATACCGTTGCTGTGCTCATGTTCATCTTTTGCGCAAAGGTAGAACAATGCTTAAGATCTTAAACAAAAACGATCATCATCGAGCGGACGAACGAGGTCTTCGTCCATCAAGGTGCGGAGGACTTGACCAACAACGAGTTCTTCTCGGTGAGGAAGAGCGGCTATGAGTTCGTCCAAATTCATGTCCACTCCCTCAAGTACTCTAAAGATATCTTTCTGAATTTGCTCCAAACTGTGATCAAGGTCGAGCTGGTTTTTCCTACACCAATCACAATGAGTGCAATCATCTGCTTGTTCTACGCCAAAGTACTGAAGAAGAGCGGCTTCCCTGCATCCCGAGCTGTAAATGTAGTCTTTGATGGCTTCCCATCGCAGCCTTACTCGGTTCTCCCGTTCTTCCTTTGCGGCTTTGGGAAAGGTGATGTATTGTGCGTCCTGAACGGCTGCGAGAAAGGTAATCATGTCCGAACTGCTTTTCTTGGCATAATGCAACACACCCATTCCAGAGAGTTGTTCGAGTTTGTCCTGAATATCGCGATAAGTCCAGCCGGTAAGGTCGGCGAGTTTTCCTTCTTGTATGCGAACATAGGTGTCGAAAACCCCTCCGTAAGTCCGCACCAAAAGCTGAATAAAAGGATCCCATGTGGGGTACTTCACTTGAAAATTATACAACTCTTGTTTGTTCATGCTGAAGTGAATCCTACTGGGCATTTGGAGTCCTTCAGATAATTGAAGATAACCGGCCAAAGAGAGAATATGAAAAGCATTCATAACGGTTCTTGGCGATTTGTCGATGTGTTTCGAGAAGTCCAAAAGTGAGATGGAATGACTGCTTTCAAAACCACTTCCATGCGCCAATTGAAGATGGGAGCAGAGCCTACGATAAATTTCTCGTATTTCATCGTCCTCAGGAAAACGGATGTCTAACTCTTTTTCTTTGTTAACGATGTCCTGCTCACTGTAAAACAATACGGCCCAAGATTGTTCGCCATCCCGTCCTGCACGACCGGCTTCTTGAAGGTAGGCTTCGGGAGTTTCCGGGATGTCGGCATGAAGCACAAAACGTACGTCACTTTTATCAATTCCCATCCCAAAAGCGTTGGTGGCAACGATGATTCGAATCTTCCCCTTTTTCCATTCGTCCTGAAGCTGATCTTTCTGCTCAATGCTGAGTCCGGCGTGGTAGAAGTAGGCCGATTGTCCATGACTCCTCAAAAATTCAGCAACTTGTTTGGTTCTTCTTCGGGTTGAAGCGTAAATGACACCGCTTCCACCGAGTCGTTCGCACGATTGCAATAGCTTTTGCAACTTGTTTTCGGCAGAAACTACAGCCAGCGAAAGATTACTCCGATTCATTTCTCCACGCAGCACATTGGGCGTTTTGAAATTGAGCTGAGTCATGATGTCTTCTTCAACTTCTCGGGTGGCAGATGCGGTGAGCGCAAGAACAGGAACTTGAGGTTTGACCTTGCGGATGTCTGCTATCAAGCGATAAGCGGGACGGAATTCGTGTCCCCATTGTGAGATGCAGTGCGCTTCATCAATGGCGATGAAGTTGACGTTCATTTTCTCAAAGCGGGTGAGGAAAAGGTCGTTACTGAGTCGTTCTGGGGAGACATATAGAAATTTGGTTCCCCCGTAAATGGCATTGTCCAATAAGATGTCGATTTCCCTCGGAGTATGAGCAGAGGAGATCATACTGGCTTTTATTCCGCGCTCTTTGAGGTGGTCCACTTGGTCTTTCATCAAGGCCAATAGGGGAGAAACTACCAAACAAATGCCTTCTTTCACCATGGCAGGGACTTGAAAACACAAGGATTTACCTCCACCGGTGGGCAATATGGCAAGAAGATCCTTGTCTTCGAGCGCTTCTGATATAATTTCAGCTTGCTTTCCTCGAAAATCAGGATATCCCCAGTACTCTTGTAATATTTCTTTTGCTGATGCCATTCTTTGTCACAAAGATCGTAGTACTTATCGAAAAGCTATAATTTAGCAGCAAAACAATGATATGCGTTCACAAATTGTAGCTGGTAACTGGAAAAGTAACCTCAACTTTCAAGAGGCAAAGTCGCTTTTGGCTGAATTGTCTCAATTAAAAAAAGATTTTCCAAAGGATGTTCAGGTGGCAATTGCTTGCCCATTTCCTTACTTGGGAGCGTTTTTGAACGAGAGTGATGGGATCCATCTTTCTGCTCAAAATTCAAGTGCAAATGATTTCGGTGCTTTTACGGGCGAGGTTCATCCCGAAATGTTGATGAGCATGGGAATTGATCATGTGATCATCGGTCACTCCGAAAGAAGATCAATGTTCGGAGACAACAACGAGGTGGTTGCCCAAAAGGTGAAACGAGCAGTGAATGCAGGTATGCATGTGTTCTTTTGTTGTGGTGAAGGCTTGGAACATCGCGATGAAAACGCCCACTTCGACTGGGTGAAAATGCAGATTGAAAGTGCTCTCTTTGATTTGGATGAAACGGCAATGAAACAAATTGTTATTGCGTATGAACCAATTTGGGCTATTGGCACAGGAAGAACAGCAAGCGCTGAACAAGCACAAGAGATGCACGAGGCGATCAGGTCTTGGCTGAAAGAGGAATTCAGCGAGGAGTGCGCAAACAACACTTCGATTCTCTACGGTGGTAGCTGCAAGCCAAGCAATGCAAAAGAGATCTTTGCACAGAAGGATGTGGATGGCGGACTCATTGGTGGTGCGAGTTTGAAGGCGGAAGATTTTAATGCGATCATTCACTCTTTCTAAATTTTCACATGGACTACCAAGGACTCATTTTTAAAATCAGCCCACTTTTTCCGGCTCGAGATATTCTTACTGCTCGTTTGGCAGAAATTGGTTTCGAGAGTTTTGTAGAGAGTGAAGATGGACTAGAGGCTTACATTCCACAAAACGACTACAACAAAGAAGAGGTACTCCAGATAAAAGAGCTCAACTCGAGTGAATGGAGCATTTCCTTTGAGGAAAAGTCTTTCGAAGATCAAAACTGGAATGCTACTTGGGAGGCGACTTTTCAAGCCATTGAAGTCGGAGAGTTCGTTCGAGTAAGAGCACCTTTTCATGAGGAAAAACAGGGGTTTAGTCATGAAGTCTTGATTCAACCTCAAATGAGCTTTGGTACTGGTCACCATCAAACGACTTACCTAATCATGAAAAACATGGCCGATCTCGATTATAAGGAGAAGGAGGTCTTAGATATGGGGTGTGGAACGGGTATTTTGGCGATTCTGGCTGAAAAGCTCGGAGCAAAGAAAATTGATGCAATTGATATCGACCCATGGTCTTTTCAAAACACACAAGAAAACATCGAACTGAACGGCAGTAAAGAGATTCAAGCTATTCTCGGTGGGGTAGAAGCCATCCCTGATCGAAAATACGATGTGATCATCGCTAACATCAACAGAAACATTCTTCAAGCCCAACTTCCGAGATATGCTGAGGCAATGAAGGTAGGAGCAAGCCTCTATTTGAGCGGTTTTTTCGAAACAGATGTGCCCGTTCTTCAAGAGCAGGCAGCGTCTTTGGGGATTCAAATGAAAAAGGTGGATGATAAAGAAGGTTGGGCGATGTACTTGGGAGAAAAGGTGTCAGAATGAAATGAGCAGAGCGCTGTTCATGAATTGTTTGGCTTCAGTCTTGCAGACCTTAAATCTTTTGCACCTTTGAGTCAGAGCTAGAGAATCTGAAACTTTAACACCAAAGTGGTGGAATTTCAGCGTTTGTACTACGGCTCATTCAACTTGATTTCCGATATTCCCTGCAATGATTCGATTTACGTTTTTTGCCCTTACATTCTTCTTGTTGGCTTCTCAAGCCGAAGCTCAACGCATTTCTAAATTTTCCGATGAGAAAGAAACCTTCATCAAGGAACTGAGTAACTTCTTCTCCAGTTCGAAAAAAGAAGGAAAGAAATTCATCGAAAAAGACTTTTCTTCCATATTCTTGGAGGAGTCCTATCCCATGGTCTACCAAGAGCGCGCAATAAAAACGTGCAATGCTCTTCTCGATCAAAAACATCCGGCTTACCCGGCTTTCGAAAGCTACATTTTGGCACTGATGGCTTTTCAAACTTCAGGAAAAGACGATGCTACTTTCAATGAATGGCATGCCGTTCTGGACCAACTGACGAGTGATCGAAGGTCGAAGAAATATGTGCCGGAGTTCTTGGCAAACAGTGCCACTTTGTTCCAAAATCAAATCTTCTTCAGTACCAATGCGGTGCAATGGAAATTCGCTTCTCCCAACTATACTTTTGTTTACGATTCGATTCCGAAAATTGTCTACCCACTTGGCGATTTGATATGCTATTCCAAAGGAGACAGCTCTGTGATCAAAGAAACGAGCGGAGAATTTCATCCCATCACAGAGCGTTGGATGGGTACGAAGGGGAAAGTAACCTGGGACCGTGCTGATTTTGATCCTAGCACTACGTATGCGGTCTTCGAAAACTATGAAATTCGAATCAAGGGTTCCTCTTTTATTGTGGATAGCGTCCTCTTTTACAATGAGTTTTTTGAAAAACCACTGATTGGTCAGCTCAACGAAAAAGTGTTAGCCAACAGAACGGGCGACGATGCGGCCTACCCGAGATTTGAGAGTTACAACCAACGTTTGGTGATCAAAAATTTGATCAAAAACCTGGACTATGAAGGCGGTTTTACCATGAGAGGAAACAAGTTAGCGGGTACAGGAACAAGAGAAGAACCTGCCCAGTTGACTTTCTACAGGGAAGATGAGCCTTTCCTTGTTTCAAAATCTTTGGAATTCGCTATCCGACCAGAAAAGATTACTTCACAACACGCAGAGGCGATGTTCTACATCGATGAAGACACCATCTCTCATCCTGACCTCAACCTCAAATTCGACCGAGCCGACCGTAAATTGACGCTCCTAAGATCAGATGAAGGACTTTCAAAAGCCCCCTACAAAAACACGTTTCACGAGGTAGATATGTATTTCGAAGCGCTCTACTGGAACATCGATGACCCCTTGATTGAACTAGGCTCTTTGGTGGGAAGTACTCAGCATATCGCTGCCTTTGAATCAAAAGATTACTACAAAAAGGCACGCTACGATGGGATGATGGGCATCGCAATGACCCATCCCTTGGTGGAGATTCGGGATTATACTCGGAGCATTTCGTCCAGAGAATTCTACAGTATAGAACTGGCTGGCTTTCTTCGCTTGAGCAATCAGCAAACCATCATCATGCTGATCGATTTGAACAACCAAGGTTTTGTTGATTTCAACTTGGATAGTGAATGGGTGAAGGTGAATCAAAAGCTGTTTAACTACCTTAAAAACAATTCCGGAGCGCGGGATTATGATGTGCTGCTCTTCAATTCCGAAGTGGGTGGAGGAAACAATGCCCAATTGAACTTGCTCAACAACAACCTCTTGGTAAAAGGGGTACAAAGAATTCAGCTTTCCGATTCTCAAAGTGTGAACATTTACCCCGCACGAGAAGAGGTGATTCTAAAAAAAGACCGCGACTTCAAATGCGGAGGTAGAGTGAAAGCGGGGAACTTCGAGTTCATGGGAAAAGAGTACTATTTCGACTATGAAACCTTTAAAATCGACCTGATCAATGTGGATAGCTGTCGGATTTATGTGGAAGACGAAACTTCCAGCACGGACGCCTACGGTAGAAAAAGCATGAAACGGGTGAAAAGTGTACTTGAAGATATAGCGGGTACACTGAAGATCGATGCGCCAACGAACAAATCAGGGGTGCATTCCGAGAATTATCCCCAGTACCCCATTTTCAGCTCAACAAAAGAGTCCTACGTGTACTACGACAACAGCCGAATTCAAGGAGGTGTCTACAACCGAGATCGTTTCTACTACCAAATCGAACCTTACGTTATCGATAGCTTGGATAACTTCTCAAAGGATGATTTATCGTTCAAAGGTACGCTGGTGAGTTCGGATATTTTCCCAGACATAAAAGAACCGCTGGTGCTGATGGACGATGATGCCTTGGGTTTTGATATGAATACAGGAGGGGACGGTCTGCCTGCCTATGTGGGTAAAGGAAAGTTTACTGCTGAAGTGAAGTTGAATTATACCGGACTCCAAGGAAACGGTTCGCTGGATTATCTTACTTCCAAGAGCTACTCCGATCAATTCATCTTCTTCCCCGATTCTACTAAAGGTAGAACGACGGATTTCGAGAATTTAGAAGAGTCGGGTAGCCCAGGTGTTCCTCGAAGTAAAGCCCAAGAGGTGGACCTGGCTTTCTATCCAAAACGAGACCTCCTTCGCGCTAGTTCGGTGAAAGAGAAGATTCAATTTTTTAGGGATGAAGCGGAACTCAGTGGTAGCCTTTTCCTTCAACCGTCTGGCATGACGGGAAATGGAGCTATGGACTTCGAAGGGGCTACACTTTCTTCTAAAAAGTTCAGGTACGATCCTAGAAAGATTTTAGCAGATACGGCGGAATTTAAATTAGCTCAAGAAGGTTTGGAGAACTTGGCCTTCAAGACGGATAATGTAAACGCCGAGATCGATTTTGATGGAAGAACAGGGATGTTCAAGTCCAACGGTGGCGAAACGAAAATCGATTTTCCAGCCAACCAATACATCTGTTTTATGGATGAGTTTAAGTGGTTCATGGATAAAAACGAGATGGAGCTTTCTTCTAACCGACAAGCAACGGAAGATTTTGTGATTGATACCAATGAGGATAAAAACTATTCCAACTTTTATTCCGTCAACGCACTTCAAGATTCTTTGAACTTCCTGGCTCCTAAAGCCGTTTACGATATCAAAGAGTCGGTGATTCTATGTGACCGTATTAAGTTCATTGCGGTAGCAGATTCCAAAGTATTGCCAGATTCCGGTAGAGTGGTGGTAAGAAAACGAGCCAAAATGGATCCGCTCGAAAAGGCAACCCTCATTTCAAATTACGTTACTCAATACCACCGCATCTTCAATGCTGACATGCAGGTGAATGGTCGTTATGACTATGAAGGTGAAGGAGATATCGCTTACGTGGATGCGAATAAGATGGAGCAGATCATTCACCTTTCGAAAATAGAGGTGGATACCACAAGACAGACTGTTGGTTCAGGTAAGATTTTGGAAGAAGATGGCTTTATGTTGAGTCCATTCTTCACTTTCGCCGGAGACTTTGAACTATCGGCCAATGAAAAACACTTGACGTTCGAAGGTGGAACCCAAATCATGCACACTTGCGAAAGCTTGGAGCGAAATTGGTTTAAATTCAGATCACCCATCGACCCTCAAGACATCTACATTCCCGTGGATACCAACATGAGAGATATCGGTATGGCGAAACTTGGCGCCGGAGTAATGATCGCGAAGGAGTCCCCTGTGGAGCTGTATAGTACTTTCCTCAGTAGAAAGAAAAATAGGGAAGATGCAACGCTTATTACGGCTACCGGATTCCTGAAATACGAACCTACTTCTAAGCGCTACCTCATTGGTTCCAAGGATAAAATCAAGCAGCCAAAATTACCCGGAAACTTGGTAGAGTTGAATACGGAAGATTGCAGTATCAAAGCAGATGGTCAGTTGGATTATAATGTGGACTTTGGTCATGTGAAGACCTTGAGCTACGGAGACCTTGTTCAAAATACGATCAATGGTGAGACGAGCATCAATGGTGTTTTTGCTTTGGACTTCTTTTTCGATGAAAGCCTCATGAAGTACATGACGGAGCAATTTCAAGAATGGCCGAGTCTTCAAGCGGTGGACATCGCAAAAACAGATTATGAGAAGAGCATCAAGGAAATCTTGGGCTTGGAGGAGTCCGATAAAGTGATTTCCGAACTGAATTTGACGGGTCAGCTCAAAAAGCTACCCCAAGAATTGCAGCGAACGTTCTATTTTGCTGATGTTACTTTTACTTGGGATGATGTTGAAGAGTCCTTTGTATCCGAAGGCCCGATTGGAATTGCCAGCATCGGCAAGAAGCAAATCTTCCGATATGTAAAGGGTAAAATTGAACTTCAGCGCGGAAGAAGTGCCGACGTCCTGAGAGTTTACCTCCAGCTGGATGGCGAGAACTGGTACTACTTTGAGTACAAGCTTGGATTGATGAACATCACGGCTAGCGATAAAGACTTCAACGTGCTGATTACGGAGCTAAAAGACGATAAACGCAAGACCAAAGATGAAGAAGGAAACAAGTTTGCTTATCAACTGGTAGCTTCCAAGAAGAAACGTAATGATTTTGTAGACCGATTTAGAGAATTTGATTGATCATGAACAACACAAAACCAACATTTCCGAAACTTTTTGAACCGCTAGATCTGGGTTTCACGACGATTAAAAACCGGGTAATCATGGGTTCCATGCACACTGGTTTGGAAGAGGAAAAAGGGGGCTTCGAACGTATGGCCCGCTACTTTGAAGATCGTGCAAAAGGCGGTGTTGGCTTGATCGTTACCGGAGGTGTTGCGCCCAATCGCGAGGGATGGGTTTCTCCATTTTCCATTAAGTTAACGAGAAAATCAGAAGCAAGAAAACACTCCTTAATCACCAATGCTGTGCATCAACATGGAGCTAAAATCTGCATGCAAATCCTACATGCTGGTCGTTACGGATATCACCCTCTTTGCGTTGCTCCTTCAAAAATCAAAGCGCCAATCAATCGTTTTTCCCCAAGAGCTTTGAGCAGATGGGGAGTGAAGAGGACCATTCGGAATTATGTGCGTTGTGCTAAACTCGCCAAAATGGGTGGTTATGATGGTGTTGAAATCATGGGGTCAGAAGGCTATTTGATTAACGAGTTCATTGCCAAACGAACGAATCATCGAAAAGATGAGTGGGGTGGAAGCTATGAAAATCGAATGCGCTTCCCATTGGAAATTGTGCGCGAGATTCGAAAGGAATTGGGACAAGATTTCATCATCATCTATCGTTTGAGCATGCTCGATTTGGTGGATGAAGGGAGCTCATGGGACGAGATTGTTCTCCTTGCTCGAGAACTCGAAAAGGCAGGAGTGAACATCATCAATACAGGAATTGGATGGCATGAGGCGAGGGTTCCTACAATCGCCACAATGGTGCCAAGAGCTGGCTTTGCTTGGGTAACCAAAAAGCTGATGGGAAAGGTGAACATTCCACTCATTACTACAAACCGTATCAATATGCCTGAAGTGGCAGAAAAAGTACTCGAGGAGGGATGTGCAGATATGGTAAGTATGGCCAGACCATTCCTCGCTGATCCTGAGTTCATGAACAAGGCGGAATTGGGGAAACCCGAACAGATCAATACTTGCATTGCGTGCAATCAAGCTTGTTTGGATCATGTCTTTAAACAAAAAACAGCGAGCTGCTTGGTGAACCCGAAGGCGTGTCACGAAACATACTACCCGGAAGAGAAAAGTTCAAAAAGTAAAAAACTAGCCATTGTTGGAGGCGGACCAGCGGGGTTGTCTGCGGCAATTCATGCAGCTGAACGCGGACATGAGGTGCACCTCTTTGAGGGAAGTACTGAAATTGGCGGACAGTTTAATCTGGCAAAACGAATCCCAGGAAAAGAGGAGTTTCATGAAACCATTCGTTACTTCAACCAACGTTTGAGCGACCTCAAGGTGAACGTGCACTTGAATACAAAAGTGGGTACCACCGACCTTATTGGCAAGTACGATGAAATCATCATTGCAAGCGGCGTTCAACCAAGATCTATTCCCTTAGTCGGTGCGGACCACCCAAAAGTCCTGCGATACGACGAGGTTATTTCAGGTAAAGTGAATGTAGGGGCACGAGTGGCCATCATTGGTGCTGGTGGCATCGGCTTTGATACCGCAGAATACTTGAGTCATTCAGACCAAGAAAATCATGAACTTGGCCATTTTACAAAGACCTGGGGAATTGATCGGGAGATGTCAGAAAGAGGAGGGCTTGCAAAACCAGTGAACACTAAATCACAGCGCGAAATTCACTTGATGCAACGAAAAGAAAGCAAACCGGGAGCTGGCTTGGGTAAAACTACCGGTTGGATTCATCGTGCAAGTTTGAAAAAGGCTGGAGTTAAAACCTATGCAGGTGTGGAATACAAGAGCATTGATGATCGTGGCTTACACTTTATCCATAAAGGAGAAGAACAGTGTTTAGAGGTAGATCATGTGGTGCTCTGTGCCGGACAAATTTCTGTGAACACGCTCTACAAAGAACTCGAGGCTCAAGGAGTGAAAGCCCACCTTATCGGAGGAGCTTTGAAAGCAGGAGAAATTGATGCTAAACGTGCCATTGAAGAAGGACTGAAAGCAGCTTACGTGGTTTAAACGATATTGGTCCGAATAATGGCTTGACATTGATTCGCGAAGTCTTCAGGGGAGGCGTGCCGTTCTTCGTCCCAATGCATCGCTTCAAAAAAACGAACCTTAATGGTCCCAGGATGAGCCTTTAATGAACCAGGAGGCATAACAGCATGAGCTCCTTGGATCAACGCAGGAATGACAGGAATTCCCGATTCTTTGGACAAAATAAATGCTCCCCGCTTAAACAATTTGATTTCGCCATCCTTCGATCGCGTTCCCTCAGGAAAAACGATCACACTTTTGCCCTTCTGCATTTCTCTCCCCGCTTTTTGCATGCTCTCCATGGCTTTTTCACGCTTCCCACGATCAATGAACACCATTCCCGCTAAGCTCATGAACCACCCCATAATGGGGATTTTCTTGAGTTCCATTTTAGCAATGAAATAGGCGTTCACAGGCATAGCCATAAACATCGCAGGGATGTCGAGTGGACTCGCATGATTTGCTGCGTAAATGAACGAAGAGCGATCTTTTGGAACATCTTGCACTTGAAGACGAGCCCCCAAAACCCAGAAAATACCTGGACTCCAGAGGTAATTTGGTATGAGTTTCATTGCCCATTTGGGAGAACGCATCACCAACATCATCAAAATGCCCAAACACCCGCTAAGAAGGGTGAGCAAAAGAATTAAAATCAACTGTATTGCCTGAAAGACTTTCCACATGTTGGCGAAAATAAAGAAAATGCTCGGGCATCAGCTGAGGGCGCACAAATTTCAAAGGACGCACACTACAACTCCTTAATACCTTCAGGGCGTTATACTATTGCAAAAGAATCATCCGTTCAACCGAAATTGTGCGAATATTCTTGGTGAAATAGAGGTATTAAAAGAAGCACAGTAAGTAATTTTACTTAATCCACATTGAACCACCTCATTGACCAAGCGATGATGGATATAATGTTCTGACAACTAACTTCTTAACATCTTATGTTCTAGTTGTGCATAAATATCGTGGTTCGGAACGCTTGAATTCCCTAGTTTTGTAAGGCTCAATGCTTGGAGAAATGCTGCGATGGTGTATCGCTGTTTTTCTTCGTTTTGTTGAAGAAAGTGCCAGAAAGATCATTTGGAATAACTACGCTTGTATTGAATTGCAAGTTCTGATTTGTAAACATCAAATCATCGAAATGAATTGAAAGCATTGAGTTGAATACTAAACATCTTGATGGAATGAAGATCGCTGCCTCGATGCTTGGAACAATGAAGAATCTAGCTAAATAATTATGAGTAATATTAATATCGCAATTGCTGAAGATCAGTCTCTTCTGAGGACAGGACTCGCAAACGTGATCAACTCCTTCGAGGAAATGGAGGTGCGACTGCTGGCAAAAAGTGGTAATGAAATGCTTAAAAACCAAGAGGGTTTACATGGGATTGACATCATACTCGTTGATCTCGATATGCCCTTTCTCAATGGTTTTGATACCATCAAGCACATTAACTATTCCGAACACCTTCAATGTAAAGTTATTGCCTTAGCCAATGACCTTTTGGAACAGGATTCGTTTCATGTTTTTGAATTGGGCGCAAAAACATTGCTGCCGAAGGACATCGATGAGAATGAACTCGAAAAAGCGCTGCATTCGGTTCAGAAAGAAGGCTACTACCTGTCCGATCACTTGACCCAACAACTGATCAAAGGATTAGAGCAAAGATATCGGAAACGTCCTTCCGGACTCAAAGGAATGTACACCGAGCAAGAGCGTTTCATTTTGATCCGACTCTGTCAAGGAAAAAAAGCTTCTGAAATTGCTGAAGAATTAGGTCGTTCTGTTCGAACCATTGAAAACATCAAAGCCGGAATGATGGAGAAAGCAGAGGTTCAAAAAACAGTTTCACTTGTAGTGCACGCAATTAAACATGGCATCATCGAACTGAGCGACCTGGATTAAAGCCGCAACAAGGATTCAAATTCCCCCTTGCTGAACTCTTTGATTTGTCCTTGTGGCAAATGTTCAATGGAAATGCCTTCTATCGATTTGCGCAGTAAACGTAGGGTAGGGAAACCAAGCTTGGCGGTCATTTTTCTGACTTGCCGATTCTTTCCTTCGGTTAAAATCAACTCAATCCAAGAACTGGGAACAGATTTCCGAAATCGCACCGGTGGTTCTCGCTCTTCAAGAAACTCAGGAGCACTTATTTTTCTCGCCTTTGCAGCTGCAGTAATGTGAATTTTCCCTTTGTAGTTCAATTCTAAAGGACCTTTCAAAGCCTCAATCGCCTCAGATGTAATTTCTCCTTCAACTTGAACGAGGTAGCTGCGTTCGTGCTTGTTTTTTGGGTGAAGTAAACGGGCGTTGATACTAGCGTCACTACTCAGCAATAAAAGCCCCTCACTGTCGGCATCAAGGCGGCCTATAGGATAAACGCTGGGCGGAAAAAGGGATAAATCAGCCAATCCTTTCCAACGACCTTCATCGGTAAATTGAGACAAATAGCCGTAGGGCTTGTGAAATGCGAAATACCTCATGACACAAAAATAACGTTTTCTAATTCCAAGAGACTACCTTTGAGGCGTGAAAAGATGGAAGAATGTTGTGTACTGGACACCTTCAAAAGTGTGGGTTTGTGCTTTGATGCTGCTCGCTCTTTTCTCATCGACAACCCTCAAAGCCCAAGAGGAAGTATCCAAAACAGATTCGCTCGAAAAGAAATCTTATCTCCTCGCTTTTCCAGTAGCTTTTCGATTTCCTGAAACCCGGTGGGGGGCAGGTGTGGCTAGTTTGTTGAACTTCTATTTCGACAAGGAAGATAGCCTCAGTCCGCCCAGCCAAATCCAACTTGGAGCGGCGTACACTCAAAATAAGCAAGTCTTGAGCTCATTGCCTTTTCACCTGTTTTGGGGACAAAGAAAGAATGTGGCCTACGGAGAACTCAGCTATTATCGTTATTCCTATAATTATTTCGGACAAGGAGATTTCATTCAATCCCAAGCCCAAAATTACGATGCGAACTTTACCAGAATACGACTGAATTATCTCAGAGAAATCAAACACCGTTGGTACCTTGGCTTGAGAATGTGGCTGGAAGACTTCGAGATTGAAGCCAATGAGCCTGGACTTCTAGGGCAGAACATGATTTTAGGGGAACAGGGCGGACGAACATGGGGTTTTGGCCTCATCCTCAACCAAGATCGCCGAGATCAGGTATTCTATCCCAAAAAAGGCCATTTTATTGAATTGGTGAGTCACCCAGATTTTAAACCCTTAAGTGATTTTAATTTTTGGAGGAATCGAGCAGACCTAAGGCTCTACAAACACCTTGCTCCGAAATTGGTATGGGCAAACCAAGCGTTCATTGATCATATCTCAGGGGATGCGCCATTCTTCGCGATGGCGATTCTTGGCGGACAAAATCGCATGCGAGGGATGTTCGAAGGGAGATATCGCGACAATACAGCCATCCTCTTCCAAAGTGAAATCAGGGCAGAGGTGTACAAACGATTTGGAGCAGTTGCCTTTTTGTCGATAGGAAACACGGGAGAAAACTTTAATGATCTCGGCATGAATTCAAGCTCCATTGCAGGTGGTGCAGGCTTGCGTTTTGTGCTTGATCGAGAAAAACATTTGAACCTTCGATTGGATTTTGCCGTGAGTGAAGATCATCAAGACTACTACTTCACCATTGGAGAGGCCTTTTAATCAGCACATTGAAAATCATCTTCTATCATTAATCAGACCTTCCTTTTCATCGAAATATTGTGATGAATGAACCATTTCGAAGGAGCAGCGGTTCACCTTTTTCATTCATTGAGCTTACCTTTGTCTAAACCTCAGTACTATGGAATCAAATAGAAATACACTCGACGATATCACCCTCCACCAAGAGCAAATTACACAAGACGATAAAAACCTTGCACTCTTGGCACATCTCGGGACCATGTTTGGTGGTTTTATAGTTCCACTTATTTTATGGATCGTGAAAAAAGAGGAATCGAGATTTGTCGCTGAACACGCACGGAAATCACTCAATTTTCAATTATCCCTGCTCATTTATGTCATCGTAAGTTTCATCATGGTTTTCTTCATCATCGGGATTTTTATCATGGCCGCATTGGGAGTATTTGCAACCATCGTAATGATCATCGCTTCGGTAGCGGCGTCGAAAGGTGAAGACTACAATTACCCCTTGTGTATCGACTTTATCAAGAGTTGAGGTGGGTCTAGTTACATCCCTCTAAAACAAGGATTTGTGCGCCAAAAAACAGCACAATCAACCAGAGTATTCCTTTGATCAGAAAAAACAAAAAAGCTCCCCATCCGAGGCGTTTTATCCACCTTCGGAACGGAGAGCTTTGATCTGTTTTTTGGTGATCTTTATCTTCTTCTAGTCTTGCCATTCTGCAATGAAAAGGTTGGTGTCACGAGTTCTACCGTTGTTTCGGTTCGATGCAAAAACAAGGTGCTTTCCATCATAAGAGAACATGGGGAAAGAGTCAAAGGAATCGTCGAACGTAACTTGCTCGAGGCCGGTTCCATCCACATTAATCATGAACAAATTAAAGGGATAACCTCCGCTGTGATGATTCGAACAAAAAAGGATCTTTTCACCGGATGGATGAAAGAACGGGGCCCAATTAGCTCCTCCCAATGAGGTCACTTGTCGGTGATTTGTCCCATCTACATCGCAAACATACAATTCCATATCACTAGGCTCTACAAGACCTTCAGCCAGCAAAGAAGTATACTTATCAACTTCTTCCGGTGTTTTTGGTCTGCTCGATCTGTACACGAGTTGGGTACCGTCTGGACTAAAAAATGCGCCACCGTCATATCCCAAATCAAAGGTGATCTGCTTAAGATCACTTCCGTCAACATTCATGGTCCACAATTCCAAATCACCACTTCGGGTGCTGGTGAAAACAATTTTGCTTCCATCAGAAGAGAGCGTGGCCTCAGCATCATATCCATCAAAATCAGTGAGTTGCTGAATGATGTTTCCTTCCATATCACTCACGAAAAGGTCGTAGGTGTCGTAAATGGACCACACATATCGTCCGCTGCTGCGATCGGCTTCTTCCGGACAAGCATCTCCACCCAAATGGGTTGATCCGTAAATGATGGTGCTATCACCTGGCATAAAATAACTGCAGGTGGTTCTTCCTTTTCCAGTAGATACAATGAAAGGAGGAATGGTATCTGGAGTCATGTTCTCCAATGGCATTACGTAGATCTGATCACAAGCATATCCCCATTTTGGGTTGTTGGATTGAAATACCAAACTTTGATCGTCAAAGCTCCAATAGGCTTCAGCATTGTCACCACCGTAAGTCAGTTGACGCACGTTTTTAAGGTGTGTTTCCTTTTCATAGTGTGTGGTTTCCGGACCAGCATTTCCGCCGTGAGCGTGATGATGATGAGCTGTACTGTCCTTGCTATCAGCATGGTGATGTCCGTGTTCGTATTGTTCTGTATTGCTTCCATCAGAACAAGAGAGAAGAAAAAGTACCGAGAGTGGTATGAATAGGTGTCTCATTGTAGATTGTTAACTAACTTGGCAGCGAAATTACAACAAATGCTGTCCCAATGATGTTTAGCTCCAAAATTGCTTTAAAATGTGTAGCCTTTTCTGCACTCATTCTCACTGTTTTTACCGCTTGTCAGGAAAAAGAGTCACCCCAATATTCTTTCAACCAAAACGCTGTTCTTGCTGATTTGAACTACTTGGCTTCCGATGAATTGGGCGGAAGAGAGACAGGAACAAAGGAAGAAGAACTCGCGGCGGCTTACATCGCCAATCGATTTGATCAACTTGGTTTGCAAGCAGCAGGAGAAGAGGGCTACTTTCAATCTTTCAGCAAAAAACCTCACCCACCCATTCAAAAAATGAACGATGGCGACTCCACTCGATTCGGTATGGGCGTGGTGAAAGAGATTACCGGAAAAAATGTAATTGCAAAGTTTGAAAACCAAAGCGATTCGTGGATCATTATTGGTGCTCACTACGATCACTTGGGGATGGGAGATGAAAACTCCTTGCATACAGAAGGCCACGCAATTCATAACGGAGCAGATGATAACGCAAGTGGAGTAGCGCTGATGCTTTCTCTGGCTGAAGATATTCAAGCTTTGACGAAAAACAGCAATGTCCTCTTCATTGCTTTCTCCGGTGAGGAAAAAGGACTCTGGGGCTCAAATACGTTTTGTGACCGACCAACGATTCCTTTAGATCAAGTGAAGTGCATGATCAATTTCGATATGGTGGGGAGAATGAATGAAGAAAACACTTTGGCGATTTACGGTAATGGAACGAGCCCAGCTTGGAACAGTGAACTCGAGGTGGCAAACACGGACAGCTTAAAATTGGTCTTGAGCGAGTCGGGGGTAGGTCCTTCCGATCACACAAGCTTCTACCTCGAAGATATTCCGGTACTTCACTTATTCACTGGCCAGCACGAAGATTACCACCGCCCAAGTGACGATGTGGAGAAAATCAATATGAACGGGATGAAGTTGGTGAATGATTATACCGCTCGCTTAATTCAACAGGTGGACCAGTTGGAACAAATGGCTTTCACCAAAACGAAAGACGAAGACAATGAGAGCGCTCCTGCATTCAAGGTAACTTTAGGAGTGATTCCTGATTACTTGTTTGATGGTGAAGGGATGCGTATCGATGGTTTGAGAGAAGAGCGTCCGGCACAAAACGCGGGCATGATGAAGGGAGACATTGTCGTTCAGATGGGAGAACTCAAGGTAACGGATATGCAAAGCTATATGGAAGGCTTGAGCATTTTTGAACCAGAAGACACCACCCTTGTTGACATCATCAGAGACGGCCAAGCCATGGAGCTCGAAGTGATTTGGGATTAGGACAGATCGCTGCTGGCTATTTTCACTTCTAAACTCTTTAGCCTCATGAAAAGCATTAATCCTTGGAATCAAGAAATCATCTTCGAACGGGAAGCCTCTTCAAATGAAGAAATTGAAGAAAGCATTCAATCCCTCAACGCATCTTTTGGCCAGTGGAGGTCGAGTCCAATCATTCAACGTTGCTCTTTCATTCTGGGCTTAGCTGCTTCACTCAAAAAGAACAAATCCAAGTGGGCTGAATTGATGACGCTCGAAATGGGGAAGCCCTTGTCTCAAGCAGAAGGTGAGATCGACAAATGCATTTGGCTTTGTGAACACCATGCAAAGCATGCCCCAAGATATTTGGCCGACGAACTGATCGAAACGGGTGCGAAAAAAGCGATGGTGAGACACCAAGCACTGGGAGTTATTTTCGCGGTGATGCCTTGGAATTACCCTTTCTGGCAGGTGTTTAGAGCAGCAGTCCCGGCAATTCTGGCGGGAAATACGTTCCTTTTGAAGCATGCAAGCAATGTTTCAGCCTGTTCCGAAGCTTTGGAAGATGCTTTTAATGTGGAGGGCTTTCCGTCCCTTTTCAAAAGTATTTTCATCTCAGGAAAAGATGCTCCTGAAATCGTGGAAGACCCAAGAATCAAAGGAGTGACCTTAACGGGCTCGCTCAAAGCGGGTAGTTCTATAGCCAAAACAGCAGCTGAGCTCATCAAGCCTTCCCTTTTAGAATTGGGAGGAAGCAATGCGATGATCATTACTGAAAGTGCTGATTTTTCAAAGAGTATTGAACTTGCAATTCAAGGGAGGTTTCAGAATAACGGACAAAGCTGCATCGCTGTCAAACGTCTTTTGGTGCACGAGCGCTTTTACGAAAGGACCAAGTTAGAGATCGAGAAAGCACTTCGCGATATGACTTTGGGTGACCCCATGAACAATCCAGACTTGGGTCCGATGGCACGAGAAGACCTGGCTGAAGAGCTCGAAGAACAATGCCGATCAAGCATTTCTTCGGGAGCTCAAGCTTTATTTGAAATCAAGAGAGATAAAGCCCATTTTTGGCCAAACGCACTGTTCGATTGCAAACCGGGAATGAAGTGTTTTGATGAAGAATTGTTCGGACCCGTGCTCACTGTAACGCCTTTTTCTTCTTTCGATGAAGCCATTGAACTTAGTAATCATGGTCCTTTCGGACTCGGGGTATCCATCATGTGTGAAAACCCTGAAGATTATCTTCCCGCTTGTTCAAAATTGGCTGAAGGAGCTGTGTTTTTCAATGCCTTTGTAAAATCAGACCCCAACTTGCCTTTTGGAGGTGTGAAAACATCAGGTTACGGCCGAGAGTTGGGGAAGGAAGGGATTTTGTCTTTTGTGAATAAGCAGACCATCGTCATCGAATAACAAATATTAACGTACTTTTGCACCGCAAATCGGCTCGTCGCTTCTTCGGAAGAGGAAAGTCCGGACATCAAAGAGCGCCACACTGCCCAAAAAGCAGGCATTTTAGGATGACAGATAGTGCTACAGAGATTTAAACCGCCAACATGTTTGGTAAGGGTGAAAAGGTGAGGTAAGAGCTCACCAGTTGCACAAGTGATTGTGTAAGCTTTGGTAAACCTTGTGGGATGAAATACCATGTACACCAGCGTTTGAGGGCTGCTCGCTCGAAGTTGGGGGGTAGGTTGAATAGATAAATGACGAGACTTCAATTTATTTTGAAGAACAGAATCCGGCTTATGAATTTGTAGCCCCGCACTGCGGGGCTTTTTTATTTATATTATCTTTGTTATAATGCATTAGTAGTTTAAGCGAAGATATCTCAGAAATTTCTTCTCATAGACTTGAAAAACCGCACATCATGAATAAAACAGATCAAAAAACAATTTCTGTTTCGGCAGAAGAGTTGTTGAGTATGCGTGCTTTTTACGAGCAAGAATACATCGCAACCAAATCGAAGTTGAACCATTTGGCCAACATGCTCGAGAAATTGGGAGGAGTTAAAGTGGATAAGGAAGAGATCATGACTAACCTTCCTTCATCTGTTCAAGCCCCAGTGGCCAGCCCGAAAGCTAAAAAGTCAAGTGAATCCGATGTTCAGCGCAGAAAACGCAAAAAGAAAAGAGGTCCAAAACCAACGTGGAGCAAATTTATCTTAGACCGTTTGAAGGCTGCAGACCGTCCCATGACTTACAACGAACTCTTTAGAGATGCAATGGTCCTTAAAAATAAGGCTCCAGAAGAATTTCCGGCTACGAAAGCCTCAGTTCTCAATTCAGCTTTCCGCTTAAGAACGGTGTCCAATAAAATCGATACCATTGGAGAAGAGGGGAAAAAAGAAAAATTCATTGTCCTCACAAAATGGATGGATGAACAAGGAAAATTGGTTTCGCCTTACAACCACAAATTGGATGAATTGAAACACCTCAAAGAAAAGTCAGACAAGGCTGAATAAGCATGGATTTACTGATTAAAAGCAATAAAAAAACCCGTTCGATTCGAACGGGTTTTTTATTATCATAAAAAGCGATAGAAAATCGCAATCGTGGTTATCAATTAATCCAAGAATGGGTAACGGTAGCTTTTCGCTGGTACAAATGTTTCTTTGATGGTTCTTGGAGATACCCAACGAAGCAAATTAAAGACGGCTCCGGCTTTATCGTTTGTTCCAGATCCACGTGCTCCACCAAAAGGTTGCTGACCAACGACAGCTCCAGTTGGCTTGTCATTGATGTAGAAGTTTCCTGCAGCATTCTCTAGACGTTTTGCCATGTGGTTCAATGCGTAACGATCGCGAGCGAAGATAGCACCCGTCAATGCATACTCTGATGTTTCGTCCACCAAAGTCAACGTTGCTTCGTAGTCTTTCGGCTCGTACACATAGATGGTAATTACAGGTCCGAAGATCTCTTCACACATCGTTCTGAATTTAGGATTCGTGGTCACAACAACGGTCGGTTCTACGAAGTACCCTTTCGAACCGTCATACCCACCACCAGCAATGATTTCAGCATCATCCTGAGTTTTGATGTAATCGATATAGCCTGTGATTTTATCAAAAGCATTCTTATCAATAACAGCGGTAATAAAGTTCGAGAAGTCTTCTGGTGATCCCATTTTGAAGCTTCCAACTTCACTAATAACGTGCGCCTTAACTTCTGGCCAAATGTTGGATGGTATGTAGGCTCTTGATGCAGCAGAACATTTTTGTCCCTGAAATTCAAAGGCTCCTCTTGCAATGGCGGTTCCAACTTCCAAAGGATGTGAACTTTCGTGAGCAAAGATGAAATCTTTCCCTCCAGTTTCACCCACAATTCGAGGGTAAGAACGGTAGTGCTCAATGTTGTTCCCTATTTCTTTCCATAGATGACGGAATACTCCGGTCGATCCAGTAAAGTGCAATCCCGCCAAGTCGCGGTGCTTGAATACAACGTCACCCAAAACTGGTCCATCAACGGTAATCATGTTAATCACTCCGTCTGGCAATCCTGCTTCGCGAAACAATTCCATAATTACTTCAGCAGAGTATACTTGACTGTCTGCTGGCTTCCATACCACAGTGTTCCCCATCATCGCGGCTACCGCAGGCAAATTGGCTGCAATGGCGGTGAAGTTAAACGGAGTTACCGCAAGCACAAATCCTTCGAGCGGACGATATTCCAATCGGTTCCACATTCCCGGACTACTGTCTGGCTGGTTCTCGTAAATCTCCTGCATGAAATTCACATTGAAACGCAAGAAATCAATCAACTCGCAAGCTGCATCAATCTCCGCCTGGAAAGCGTTCTTCGACTGAGCGAGCATGGTAGCTGCGTTCATTTTAGCTCTGTAAGGGCCAGCAAGAAGATCAGCCGCTTTCAAAAATACAGATGCTCTGTGCTCCCATGGAAGGTCAGCCCAAGCCTGCTTTGCAGCTAGAGCAGCATCAATGGCACTTTTCACGTGTTCAGCTCCACCGTAGTTGTAATGACCAATAACATGTTGGTGGTCGTGTGGTGGCGACATTGGACGCTTGTCCGACGTTCTCACCAATTCACTTCCAATGTACATTGGAACATCAATAGGCGCTTGAGAGTACATCTCTTTGTAAGTGCGCAATAACTCTTCTCTTTCTGGAGTGCCGGGAGCGTAGGATAAAACTTCTTCGTTTCCTTCGAATGGCACAGTATAAACTCCTTTTGACATGCTTATCTGTATTTTTCGACAAAGGTAACAAGCATTTCGTGGCTTACAAGTAACCGAGGTAACCTTTCCCAAGTGTGTCCGTAAACAAGAGCGAAAACTGTAGGAAACGACCGAAAGCAGGCAGATTTTGTTCTAGCTATCAAGAATTGCCTAATTTCCCTTTTGAAAACAAGGAAACCCGCTTTCTCTAAAAGAACTTGCATTATGCGTCATTTTATTTTGACGGTCATCATGGTGTTTTTTGCCGCTTTTTTGGCAATAGGACAGCAAAGCTCCGCCCAAACTGAAAAGTTGAAGGCAGAGGCAGACCTTTTGTTCGAGGCAGACGCCTTCGCACAGGCATATCCGCTGTATTCCCAACTCGTGAGCCTGAACCCCAAAGATGCCGAACTGAATTTCAAATTCGGGACGTGCACTTTATTCGCTGGGGAACCCAAAGAAACCGCTATTCGTCACTTGAACTTCGCGATCCAAAAGGGGCTTGAAGATGCCCGTGTTTATTTCTACATGGGAAAAGCTTTGCACTTGAACTACGAGTTTGCTAAGGCCATTCCTTTTTACCAACAATACCTCAGTAAGAAAAATCCAAAAGATAAAAAACCACTTCCAGCAGAGCAGTCCATTCAAATGTGTCGAGAAGGCGGACAACTTCTCACAAAAGTGAAAGACATCGTTGTTCTTGAAAAGGTGAATGCTGAACTGGAGAGCTTTTTCCGGTTCTATAATCTGGAAGAAATAGGAGGTAAGGTACTCTCCATCCCAGAAGAATTGCG
>CALKGK010000008.1 GCA_938085105.1 uncultured Flavobacteriales bacterium | reverse complement strand
CTCAAAGATGAGTTCTCCCCATCGGTTGAAGATTAGAAAGCGATAAGTGTCTGGCGCATATCCTGATACGACAGGCTTAAAGCCATCATTCACTCCGTCAAAATCAGGACTAAAAGCGTTCGGAACGAAGACGTTCAAGGTTGTAAATAAGAGCAGATCTCTGCAGGTACTGTCTGAACATCCAAAGTCATTTTCAAGGTACAAGCACAGTGAAAATTCCTCGCTGCTTTCGGGATATTCGAGTTGAACTTCGGGTTCCCAAGCATTGGAGAAACTTGTATTCCCATTCAAGGACCAAACCCAAGAAGTCGCACCTGTACTTTCATTCATCACCGAAAGGATAGGATTGTCAGACGAGATGGATTCACTCAATAGTTCAAAACTAGCATTGGGTAAAGGGTACGCTTGAATGTAGTCTTCAATGCTCTGACTTGATTGACACCCCCATTCATTCACTGCCAGCAGAGTAACATCAAAAAAGCCCGGTTCTTCAAGAATGAACGGTAATGGGTTTTGCGTGTTCTGTAGGTCATCGCCAATTTGCCAAAAGTAGTCCACATCACCTTCGTTTTCGCTGAGGTTTTGGACAAACACTTCATGAGGAATGCACCCTGTTAAGGGAGATGCGTCAAAGTTCGCATCCGGATTTTCATGAACGATGTACGGCAACACAAATGCATTCATACAGCCATCTTCGCTTTCCAAATCCAGATTAATTTCTCCACTGGTAAGGGGTGTCTCAAGAATAGCGTTTCCAACTCCTTGCTCACCACTGCTGATCTCCCAAGAAATCGTTGGTGCACCCGATAGACCAATATCCAGGAGCTCTCCTTCGCACAGCTCCAAATCTCCAATAAAAGACAGTTGTGGCAATGGGTTAACTACAATTTCTAACTCGTCTTCAAAACTGCAAATACCGTTCGTAATGCTTAGAATATAGATGAAATTTTGCGTGAATTCACTTCCAGTATCAATGCTAAAATTGGGGGAACTGGAATTCTCTACGTCAAGATGTTGGTTGGGGGTCCACAAATACTCATAGCCATCATGTTCCGAAGCTTGAAGCTCAAGAGATTCACCATCGCAAAGAACTTGGTCATCACCAGCATCGAGCACAACGCCAAGATCAACATCAAAACTCACCCAAGCGGTATCACTGATGCACGGACCAACTTCATTCACCACTAAAGCAATGTTCTGACTTCCTAAACCTGGGTCGAAGGTGGTGGTTTCCGCGGTAAAGTCTTCATTCCAAATGACGGAAGGAGCTACAAAGGTCAGAACTTCGGACAAATTCACAGGATCATCATTGATGCAGTAGGAATAGCTTTGATCTGGACCGGCAAAAGGAGACAATTCGATGCTTAAATTCAACTCGAGCGACTGAACTCCACAGGCATTTCCATGGTCATAAGAATAAATGTATTGTCCGTTCGAAGCGCTTTCAGCAATCACATTTTCATCAACAGGAAGCCCATTCAAAGTCCAAGTACTGATGGTCCAATCCTCTTGATCCGGGAAGAAGTCGTTCAGAAGGATGTTCTCCCCATTAGCACAATTCAAACTACTGATTTCCTCACTACTGAGAAGTTCTTCTGCAACCGAGTAGGTGCTTTGAAAACTCACGTTTGGACAAGCTGAATTGGAAAGCACATCGATTGTCAAAACACCACTTTCCAAAGCACTGGGTTCAAAAATGCCATCGTCAAATACAGGATTTGGACTTGAGAAAAGAAGGTCGTTATAGCCTGCTGGAGCAAGATCGGTAAGAAGAATATTCTCATCGCTGGAGCACAACTGAAAATCAAGATCTGGAAAGGTGGGAAGTTCTTCGTCCAGAGTGATGAAGATGGAAGACTCATCTTGCGGACAAACCACTGGAGTTAATTGATAATTCAATTCGAAGGGTGCTGAAAAGCTGCTTAAATCCAAGGGGAAATTGACCAATACTTCGTTGGTTGTCCAAGTTCCACCAGCATCCATGAGCGTCAAGTCCATCACCTCGGATTCATTCAGCGTATTTTGACTTTCACAGAAGCTCAGGTTCTGATCAGGACCGGCACTTGTGGGCATCTCAAAAAACACTTCAGAATTGGTGCTTTCGTCGTCGCAACCCAAGGCGGAAACTACATAAGTGTAGCTACCATTCACATCGGTAGAAGCCGAAATAACAGAGGGTACAGGCGAACCGTCCGGTGCCAACCACTGCCCACCAAGTGTTGGATTATCGTTCAAGAGCGTTCCAAGATCTAAATCCAAAGGAGCATTGAGACAAGCGCTATAATCCTCTCCGACGCCGGCACTGATCCCATTGGTAAACTCTACAAAGACTGAGGATTCTTGATTAGGACAAGGAACAGCTCCAAGAATTCGATACCGATACTCCCCTTCCGGCATTGCTGAGGGATCGAAAAGACCGTTAAAAGCCTGATTGTTTGTATTGTACCACTGTCCTCCAGCATCCGGAGTTCCGCCTAAATAATCGAACAAGTCAACCTGCACCGCTCCCGGACAAACAAAGAGGGAGTTGTCTGTACCAATGTTCGGCAAAGTATTCTCGAGAATGGTGAGTGTGCTGAAGACTGCCGGACAGAATTCCACAGTACCGATTCTATAGACATAGGTACCCGGTTCATCAATCGTTGGGGAGTACAAGCCGGGAAAGGGGTTTTGATTTGGGTCGAACCATTCACCACCGAAATCCGCGCCATCCAATTGATCATTTAACTCGAAAGGCTCATAGGTTTCACAAATGAGATAGGTCTCCGATAATCCTGGGTTGGCGTTCTGAACGATATTGAGACCGACCCCAGTGATTTGAGTGCAGCCGTCAGCATCGAACTCATAAGTATAAAATCCGCTTTGGCCCGTTACAGGAGAAACAGCCCCTGAAGGAATGGACACTCCAAGGGGTGAAAACCATTGTCCGCCGGGAGGCAAGGTTCCTCCAAAGAGTCCGCTGAGGTTAATGGCCGGACCACTATTGCAGTTGTTGTGATGAATAACTTCGGGAAGAACTGAGTTGATGGTAGTAATGCTGAACCACTCGAAAGCCGTTGTTTCTCCGTTGGTTGCCTGAACTTGATAGCTTCCAACACAAAGGTTGTTGATGGTGCTGCTTCCTAGGTCATTGTTTTCAGCGGAAATCAAAGCCCCATTGCTGTCGTACCATTCATAAAGTACATCTCCGAGCAAATCACTTGTAAAAATGGCTTCTCCTGAACAAGATGCACAATCAAGAGTAGGATTGGTGATGGTTGTGGCGTTCGCCAAGAAACCTAGCAAAGAGCACAGCAGAGTAATCGCTAATGGTGGGACGTTTGAAAACAACTTCACCTTATTCATAGTCTAAGCTTGGCCACAAGGAGGTGGCATTCAGTACTGCAAAAATACAAAAAAGGCCCAAGAACAAATCTCAGGCCTTTCACAGTGGTTATTAGGAAGTTTTGGTTAAGGTATTATCGTAATGGTTCCACTGTAATATTCTTCTTCTCCTTTTTTGTTGTAGAGGATGACAATCCAAGGGAATTTATCACCCACTTGCGCCGTAAGATTACCTGGAACAGTACCGTCCCATGGTTTAGCCGCGTCTCTGGTTTCGTAAATAACCTCTTGTCCGTCATAGACTGACAATTTGAATGATCTGCTGCCGTCTTTCAATGCTTCCGGCATAAAGCTATCGTACTTTCCATCACCATTCGGAGAGATTTGTTCACGAGCGAGCAGTTTGTAGTCTTTATCGACATTGACATAGCTGTACTTCGTGTCTGAACAACCAAATTTATTCGAAACGGTCAATCTTACTGAGTGCTCTCCTTTGTTCTTGAAAGCGATGCTCGGGTTAATTTCTTCGCTAGCAATAGAATCATCAACCAACCATTCACATTGATCGGCAAACTCACTCTGGTTAAGCACTTTAATGGTTGGCTTATCGTTCGGATTTTCTAAAAATTCCCAGTCGAAAGAAGCTTCCGGTGTGGGGTTGATAACAATAAGGTTTTCAATGGTCTTTGTACGAATCTGACCATCTTCTTTTCCAGTTACAGAAAGCGTAATATCATAAACTCCTTGCTTCATGTAAGTATGCACAGGATTCACTTCATTTGAGAAGTTACCATCACCAAAATTCCAAAGGTAATTTCCATCATTTCCTTCGGTGAAGAGGTTGAATTCAACCGCAGCACCTTCACAAGCTGATCGTACGTTTGGTTTAAACGCCAAGCCATCTTCTTTTCGGGAAAGCAATTTTTCTTCGATAGGGTCTACAATTTCAAGTTCAGGTGTAACTTGATTATCGACTGAATTATTTTTCTCGATGGAGTTAGACGCTGAAGAGGCTTCCGTGTTCAATTGAGCTATGAGGTCAGAATCGGCTTTTGATTGTAAAACATCAGTGTTCTCTTCAGCACTTTCTTTAGCGAGGTCAGATTGAGCAACATGCAAGGCAACCAATTCCTTTTTGGCTTCTACCACTTGGAAATAGTTGGCATCGATTTCTTTGCGTGAATCGCCAGACAAGGCACCTGAACTTGCCGAGGCATCGCTGGTATAATACCAAACGGAGGCACCACCTAACATCACAGCTACGAAAGCCGCCGCGGCAACAAGATTTGCTAGGTTACTGCTTGCGCTGCTCGGAAGTTGCTTTTCAAGTTTTTTCCAAGCATGTGCGTCATATTCGGCAGAAAGTTGGTTAACACTTTCCTTCACCTTATTTTCGAATGTACTTAAATGCTTCGCCATTAAGTCAGTATGTTCCGTTTCTTAACATCTTCGCCAAGTTCCTTTTAGCTTTGGCCAAATTCGATTTCGAAGTCCCAACACTAATATTCAGTTGGTCTGCAATTTCTTTGTGCGTTAGGTTCTCAAACACATAAAGGTTAAAGATGGTCCTGTACGCTGGTGAAAGCTCATGCATTGCTGCAAGCACTTGGTTTGGTTTAAATTCCACTTCTGGTTCTTCCTCTTCCTCCTCTGCCCTATCGGCAAAGTCTTCTAAAGATTGTTCTTCCTGAAGCAGTATAAAGTCATTTTTTCGTTTTCTCAGTTGATCGATTGCCGTGTTTGCAATGATTCTTCTGATCCAACCTTCAAAGGAGCCTTCGTAATTGTATGCCTCCAATTTGGCAAACACTTTCAAAAACCCATCTTGCAAAATATCCGCTGCCTCGTCCGCGTTCTTAGTATATCTCATCGAAACGATCATCATCTTGCTGTAATAGCGTTTGAAGAGTTCCTCTTGAGATTTCCTTTTTCCACGAACGCATCCATTGATTAGATTTCTCAAATCTGACTCTGGCATGCGAACACTTGTTTAAATAGACGATCCTTCTTTTGAAGGGTTGCCCGTTATTCTGACGAATTAAGTGATTTTTTTTGAATGAAGGGAACTCCTTCATTTAAGAAGCTGATAATCAACACTAAGCCACACCCTTCAATAAAGTGCTCTGCAAAAAGCTGTCGATGTCGTTTTTCGATACAAAATCCTTCACGCAAGAATGCCCCATCGCCCTTAATTTGTCTTCTTCTCTTAAAGAAGAACTCAGCATGAAAATTTTTGAGTGCGGATTGTTGATCAAATACCCTTGCTCATAGCGTTCGATAAAATCGAAGCCATTCAAAACAGGCATGTTTACGTCCACGTAAATGACTTCGGGACAAACGGGAAGGTTTGCCAAAATTTCCATGGCGTCCTCGACACTGTCCGCCTCAAACACCTCAATGTTGGGATCGGCCAATTTGATGAACTCGCTCATGATAAAATTGCAACTTGGATTGTCATCAATCAACAATACACTTCTCACATACTCCATGGTTTTAGCAAATAGGTATAGCAAAGTAGTTAGGAAATTCGCCAATTAGTGTCAGTTTAAAAACTTAAGAGCTTGTAGGAATATACTGACAAGGTTAACGCATTACATCACAACAAGAGAACTTGCTTTCGATCAAACAAACCCAAACGCTTCAACTTTACAACCTCGTACATGCTGGCCTGAGGATTCTGCAAAAATGAAAGGATTCAAGCAGGGCGAAAAGCGTATCTTTGCGCCATGAAACGAGTTGTAGTTGGATTGTCTGGAGGAGTGGATTCTTCCGTAGCAGCCTACCTATTAAAGGAGCAGGGTTATGAGGTGATTGCTATTTTCATGAGGAATTGGCATGACGACTCTGTGATTATTGATGATGAGTGTCCTTGGATTGACGATTCCAATGACGCCATGTTGGTTGCTGAACACCTTGGTATTCCATTTCAGGTGATGGACCTCAGCATCGACTACAAAAAGCGCATCGTTGATTACATGTTTAAAGAATATCAAGAAGGAAGAACCCCCAACCCCGATGTTTTGTGCAATCGGGAAATCAAGTTCGACCTTTTTCTGAAAGCAGCTTTAGAACTGAATGCCGATTTTGTTGCTACCGGACACTACTGCAGAAAAAGAGAAACCCAAGACGCTGAAGGTAAATCTCATTATGAACTTCTTGCAGGTGTAGACAACAATAAGGACCAAAGCTATTTTTTGTGTCAGCTAAACCAAGACCAACTGTCTCGAGCAATATTTCCCATTGGTGAATTGAGCAAGCCAGAGGTTCGAAAAATCGCAGCTGAGGCAGGATTTGTTACCGCAGATAAAAAGGATAGCCAAGGACTCTGCTTTATTGGAAAAGTGAAACTCCCCACCTTCCTACAACAACAATTGAAGCCTAAAACCGGTGAGATTCGACTGATTTCCCAAAAGGATCAGTCGGAGTTGGTGCAAGCCGACCCTTATCGCGGGGCTGACTTCTCATTGATCGAATCAGAAAAACTTGGTGAACACCCCGGTGCGCACTATTTTACAGTGGGGCAACGACGCGGACTCAACGTTGGTGGAAGAAAAGAACCCCTTTTCGTACTTGGAACCGATGTGAACAACAACATTATTTACGTTGGTGAAGGAGAGCATCACTGGGCGCTGAACCGAAATAAACTGATGGTCACGCCGCACGAAACCCATTGGGTTGACCCTATCAATAAGATGAACATTGGAGAAGAAAGGAGCTACGATGTTCGCATTCGTTACCGTCAGCAACTATCTCCTGCACGTTTGAAAATGGAAAAAGACGGACTTCATTTTGATTTTGAGGATGAGCAAAAAGGTGTTGCAGCTGGGCAATTTGTCGTTTGGTATGAAGGTGAATCCTTGATTGGCAGCGGGGTAATTGCTAGTTGAGAAAAATATTGTAGCTTCATGCAACTTTCTGAAGGTCAAGCGTGTCTTACTTCAGAATAACAACTAAACCATCCCTCGCATGAAAAAATCAATACTTCTATGGGCACTATTACTTCTTTGCTCATTCACTTTTAACAGCCGCGCTTTTTCTCAAGAAATTGAATGTGACGGCACCGAGGTTCTCCTCGTTGTAGCTACGGAACAGTGGGCTTCAGAAATCTATTTTGACATCGTAAGCGATCAAGGAGACACGCTATTTGTTGGTGCTGCCTTTGATGATTACACCGCTTATACTTTCAACCTTTGTTTGGAAGACGGGTGCTACACGCTAAATGGGGTGGATTACTTCGGTGATGGATGGAATGGTGCTGTGGTGACTGTTTTGAATGATCTGGACGGCGTTTTTGTCGTTGCTGATGTTCCCACTGGTGACGGACAAGCCTACACTTTCGGAGTGAATTCCGAAGACTGCGCTCCCGCACCCATCAGCGGTTGTACTGATCCACTTGCTCAAAACTTCAATCCAAATGCAACAGATGACGACGGATCATGCTTCTACCCTACCATTTTAGGATGTATGGATGATGAAGCGCTCAACTTCAATCCTGATGCCACTGAAGATGATGGTAGTTGTGAATATCCGATTGAAGTAGAACCTTGTGACGAAAATGCTCTTTTGTTCGCATTAGGGACAGAGTCTTGGGGGAATGAAATTTCCTGGAACATCACCAACCAAGAAGGTGATATCCTAGCCACGGGAAATGGATATGAAAGTAACACCGGTTATTCGCAAGAATTATGTCTTGCCGATGGTTGTTACAACTTCAACATGTTTGACTCGTTTGGAGACGGATGGAATGGTGCGGTTGCTACCATTGTGAATAATGATGAAGTTCTATTGATCGCCACTTTGGAAGGAAGCACTTCTGCTGGAACGCTTGCCTTTGGTGTGAACAATGCTGATTGTGCTCCAGCTGTAGTGGTAGGCTGCACCGACCCAAATGCTGAGAATTACAACCCTGAAGCCACTTTTGATGACGGCAGTTGTTTCTACATTCAAATTGGAGGCTGTATGGATCCAAACGCAATCAACTACAACCCAGAAGCTACATTCAACGACGGTTCTTGTGAATATGAAACTGAAGAGTGCGATGGTACCATTGCTCAACTTTACGTTTGTACCTTCTCGAATGGACAAAACGTGAGCTTGAACATTTATGCTTCTGATTCTACCATTATTTACTCTGGAGACTCTCATCCAAGCGGATACATTAGCACCATTGATGTATGCATTCCCAATGAAGGGTGTATTTACGTAGAAATGGCCAACAACGCGCAAGAAGGCGGTTGGTATGGAGGCTACTTCTGGATCAATGTTGACGGCGTTGAAATCATCAATGAAACCTTGAACGACGATTACATTTACGAAGAGCAAATCTTCTCTTTGGACGGCTCTTGCGGAGATACAATGACCATGGTTGGTTGCATGGATCCCGAAGCATTTAATTATGACGAAACTGCCGCTGAGGATGATGGGAGCTGCGTGTACGCTTGCACTGACAACCCACAAGTGGTGACTTACTGCTATGAAAATAACCTCAATTATGAGTGGACCATCAATGAAACTGTTGATGGCGAGGGAGCGAGTATCGCATTCTTGAATGGCTACATCGAAGAAGGTTGGGATTGGCTGCACATCCATGATGGACCAGACACCAATGCGCCTTTGATTGACATCATTGATGGTGACATCAGCGGTTTGGCATACGAGAGCACAGGCTCAAGTTTAACCGTTGCTTTTGTTGTAGATGGCGTGATTGATTGTCAAAACTCAAACTACGAACCCATTACGATGGCTGTGCTTTGCGGAAACCTCAACGGTTGTGGAGATCCTGAAGCAAACAATTATGTTCCTGGTGGAACCAACACTGAAGATTGTCTATATGACATTAGTGGATGTACAGATAGCCTTGCCCTCAATTATAATGAGCTAGCTACCGAAGATGATGGTTCTTGTGTTTATGAAGAATGTGATGGAATTCCAGCAACACTCTACATCTGCACCTTCTCGAACGGAAACAACGTTGCACTGAATCTCTACTCTGATTCAGACACAAGCATTTTTGTTTCTCCAGCTTTAGGAAATGGCGCGATCATGTATTTCGATATTTGTCTGCCTGATGATGAATGCATCAGTGCGCACATGTTCAATGTTGGCGGTGGTAACGGATGGTACAACGGTTATTTCTGGGTAGAAGTTGGTAACACCACTTTCACTGGATCTTTGGACCCTGAAGCCTCTACTCAAGTGGTTAACTTCAATTCGCTCACAGGAGAACCTTGTGGAGAAGTTGTTCTCCCAGGATGTACGGATGAAGAAGCACTGAACTACAATCCTGACGCGACGGTGGACAACAATTCGTGCAATTATGGTTGTGACGATGGGACCCTCCTAAGCTACTGTTACGGAAACAATCAAGCCATCAGTGAAACCTTCTACCCAAATGAAGAAGGTGGCGTTGTTAGTCTTACTTTCCTTGCTGGTATGCTGGAAAACAACTTTGACTACGTTAACTTTTATGATGGTTCAGATAACGGTAGTCCACTTCTACTAAGCTCCGATGGAAACATGACAGGAGTGCAAGTTCTCAGCTCTGGTGGTCCACTCACAATGGAAATCGTCACTGATGGATCAGTCTCTTGTGAAAGCTCAAACAACATCGAAGAAATTGTTGTCATTCTATCCTGCGGAAGCTCTTACGGATGTACCGACCCAACTGCATCCAACTACGACCCGTTGGCAAGTGCGGAAGACGGTTCTTGTGTTTATGAAGAGATGACGGAAGGGTGTACCGACCCAACAGCACTGAACTACAATCCTCAAGCACAGTTGGATGATGGATCATGCATCTATGAAGACATCACTTATGGTTGTACTGACGTTAGTGCACTGAATTACAACCCAATGGCAACCATTGATGATGGTTCTTGCCAATACGACATCACTTCTGCTTGTGATTCTATCGGAGCAAATACAGTGAGCATCTTCATCGCTACCCAGCAATGGGGTCAAGAAATCTCTTGGAACTTGATGGATGCCGATAGCAACACGGTTGCTGTTGGAGGAAACTACGACAGCTACAACACCTACCTCCAGAACGTTTGTTTGATGGATGGTTGCTATACCCTCACAATGAATGATGAATGGGGTGATGGATGGAATGGAGCATATTACATGATCTATGACGATAATGGGCTGTATGCCGAAGGAACTTTGCTCTATGGACAAAGTGGAATGGACGTGATTGGAATCAATAGCGATTGCGCAATTGCTGGTTGTATGGATCCTGAAGCAATCAACTTCAACCCAATGGCGGACGTGGATGATGGAAACTGTGTTTACGGAAACCCAATCAGTGATGTGGATTTGGAAGACCTCTTCGGCCTCGAAATCGATTTGAACGCTGCACCAAACCCATTCGTTTCGCAACTTCAAATCAGCGTTGGAAACTTGGAAGTGGATCAAGTAGCGGAAATGAGAGTGATGAACATGATGGGACAAATGATCCAACGTGAACAATTCACCCCAAACACTGAGCACATGAACTTCTCAATGGAAGCAAGTGATTGGAGCGCCGGAAACTACTTCATCTCCATCTCACAAGGAGACCAACAGGTTTCAAAAATGATTGTCAAGCAATAAACGAGCAACAGCAACTCGACTGAAAAAAAACAGGTGTTCTTCGGAGCACCTGTTTTTTTTATGTCCTAATGCCCCGAAGATTCAAAAACCTACGAACACAAGAAAGCGCTGCTCAGAGAGAACAATCAAGAGTTTGACCTCGGCTAAATCAATAGCCCTAGCTTTTGGATTCTTCACAACTGAAGACCATAGGCCATTTTGAACAATTCGATAAATGAAAGTAAAATGGGCGTGATGCGAAACGGATTTCATCCAAGAACGGATCTATTCCTCAATGATTAGACAAGTATGCCCTATTCAACTGGCGCTTGCGGAAAGAGCTCCATTCTTTCGGTGGCATTACTTAGGCTTCAGCCCGAAAAAAAAGCGAATAAAACACCCTATCTGCGTCTGCCAGAATACTGCATGGCCTCCCCTTTACCGATGCTATAACTCGCACTGAATGTAATGAAACGACCTCTTCTGCTATAGCTGTACAAGTAGAAGTCGCTCTGATCAATCACATTCTCGCGAATTCTGCTCGCGAAAATATCTCTGGCTGAAAGGTTCACGATCAATTTTCCTTTCCAAAACTTTTTTCTCAAACCAATATCCATCGATGCAAAACCGCTTCGCACTCCTTGCACATTCCTCACTCGGGAATTATAATCTCCGCTGACCTCCAAATCAATTTGCTTCTTCATTTTCCATTTGGCCGTGATTCTGCTCGACCATTGATCTCCTTGAAAAGAAAAATCTTGATTCTCGAATTCACCTTTTCGGCTGAAAACGCCAATATTCAAATCTCCATTAAACACTAGTTTCTTCATCGGGGTGTACTTTCCATTCAATTCAAAGCCGGTCTTACGATTGCTACCGATGTTCATGGGCATGGTGATGTTGACATTATCAACAAATTGCGAAACACGCTCACTAACATTGGTGGTGTACAGGTGGTAGATGCTCGTGTTGATGGACACCTTCTCAAAAACGGCAATGGCGGTGATCTCGTAAGAATCTGCAAACTCTGGTTGAAGTGCAGGGTTTCCTTGTCGGATGTTGAAGTTATTTCGAATGTTGAAGAATGGATTCAGATCCCACAATCGTGGTCTGTAAATCCTGCGAGAATATCCCGCTTGCATTGAAAATAGCTTGGAAAACTTGTAGGAGGTATGGAAAGATGGGAAAAAATTCGTGTAATTCTGATTGTTCTCTTCCCCTGTTGTTTCGAGAAGGGTCACCAAGTCAGTGGTCTCACTTCGTAAGCCTGCTTTCACACCCCACTTTTCTAATTCATAGGCAAGTGTTGCATAAACCCCCAGCACTTTTTGATCGAATTGAAAGGTGTTGGTAAAATCGAGATCAGGCACAAACGTTCCATCTTGGCTTTCGTTGAAAACTGCAAACTCGTTCCCTACGTCATTGTACTCGTATAAGGCTCCTGTTTCAGCGCTCAAACGCTTTCCGAAGGGCTTTGCGTAGTCCAACTTGAAGGTATAATCTCTTTGATAGAAATTTGTTTCGGTGAGCTGTTTTGGTCGGTCATCCTCCCCCAAAACATCGGTTTCTGTGAAAACAGAAGACAAATCCTTTCCAAAAAACCGACCCAAGGTGCTGAAGAGCAAGGTATGGTCCTCATTGTCCTTAAACTCCCTTTTGTACTGCAAGTCGTATTGATACTTTGGATTGCTCGCTTCGGTATCTTCTTCCCTTCTCCAACTTTCTTGAAGAACGCCGTCGGTAAAGGTCGAGAAATCTGTTTCTGAAGGTTGATCTTCTTGCTCAAAGGCAAAACTTCCGCTGAGGGTAATGACGTTGAGATCGTTCAAATAGTAATCCGCACCCAAGGTCGCATTATAGAACATTTCATTTCTGAATTCGGTTCCTTCGCTTCGAATTTCCGTTCTATCTACTCGATTGAGGTTGACACTCTCGTTGAAGCGCGGCAACGAACGGCACCCTGCACCGAGCTGGGTGAAAAAGTTGAATTTCTCTGTTCGTTGATTGAGACTGATGCCCACACTGTGATTCGCGGGAATTCCTGTATTCACCGAAATCGAACCGTTGGTCCCTTTTTTCACGTCTTTTTTCATCACGATATTGATGATTCCGCCGGTACCTTCAGCCTGGTAATTCGAACCTGGGTTGGTGATGACTTCGACACTTTCTATTTGATCAGCACTAATGCTTCCCAGGGCGTTCGAGCCTTCATCTGTGAGCACAGAGGGTTTTCCATTGATCAGAATTTGAACTCCTGAATTCCCTCTAAGGGTAACTCCTCCTTCGATGTCGACATTTACGGAGGGGACGTTGTTCAAGACTTCAAGTGCACTCGACCCCGAACTACTGATGTCTTTTCCAACATTGAATACCCGCTTGTCTAACTTGAACTCCAACACCGATTTCTCGCCTTCAACCTCTGCCGCTTCGAGCATTTCGGTTGCTGGCTGAAGGAAGACTTGCCCCAATCGAACCATCCCCTCTTCCACCAAAAACGATTTAAAAACTTGCTCTTGATAACCAATGAACATGATATGAAGGGAGGTGTTAAGGGAATCCGAGATCAATTGAAATTTCCCCTCATCATTTGTGGTTGTTCCTTCCAATGTTAGGCCTGTACTCAGCGATTTTAACACCACAGTAGCGTAAGGAATTGGTGCCTCGCTGGACTTGTCTTTGACCACCCCACGAAAAACGACTTCACTGGCTTGAGCAAACCCAAGACCGCATAAGAGAATCAAAGCTATTGTAAGAAAAATTCGTTGCATGTTTTGATTGATCATCATTATGCAATGATAAACAAAAGCCCAAGCATAAAGTTGTAGCTCATCAAATATTCAAGTCGCCCAGAATAGCTGTAAAAGATCAGCTTAGAGAGCTATCTTTTGAAGACCTCAATCTCTTTTTTCACCTTAACCAAGTCGGTAAATTTCCCATTGTAGCGCGTTGCTTTGACGAGGTGGTTATCGATCCAGTGATAATTCCCACCTCTGGGCTTCCCCATCAACAGTCCGTGATAGAGAAAACCGTGCTTTTTCAACCAAGACTCGGTAATCGCTCTGTGTTCTTCAGTTCTGCTTGTGAAAAAAGTAATGATGTGTCCTTCATTATACCACTTGTTCAGTGTATCCAATGCGTCTTCAAAGGGCATGCAAGTGGCCATTCTTTCAGGCTGCTCGTTCGGAACATCTTCTGTAATCGTGCCATCAATATCAATGAGGTAATTTTTCATATCCTTAGGCAAAATGGGAGATGCTTCTAAACCATTTTCATCTTTGATGGATTTGAGTTCTTTCATGAGCGTGTTTTGAGTAAAGATAAGAAGATAAACCAATCAGAACAGACTTAGTGTATAAATAACACTTTAATATCATGTAAAATCAACTCAAACAAAAATCACACTCAATTCCGGAGTTAATACCGGGAGGGAATTCATGAGTTTTGATTTCAGTTCACCACCTGCCATTTCATTGAGTGCAAAGAAATTTTGCTGACGTTCTTGGAAGCTTCCCTTTGGGTAAACAGCGTCGAATAAAGCTTCAATTTGACGAATACTCACACTTTCTTGTTGTTTGATGGCCTTTCGAAAACGTTTCTCCAAACCGTCCAGTTCCTTTTTCTGACGCTGTAAGGCTGCCGCAACGGTCCCTTCCAAATTTGGATCAATGCTCAGTGCTTTCTGAAGGATTCCTTCAAACAAACGTTCGAGGTCCTTTTCTGCATCGCCCAAGCTCACACCGCCTTTTCTATCCGACCAATCCGCAATGAATGCTTCTCTATTCTTGAAAAGGTCCTGAAGTTCGAGCTCGAGCTTTTCTAATTTTGACTTGGAAGAAGCGCTCAGAACCAAAACATTGTTTCGCAAAATCAATTGGGGGAAGGGCGTTTCGTGATCTTGGAAAACTCCTTTGAGCTGCATCCAATAGGCCAATTCTCCTGGACCACCGATGTAGGCCAAATTGGGTAAAATGATTTCTTGGTACAAAGGACGGAGCACGACGTTTGGGCTGAACCGTTCTGGATAAGCTTGAATCTCCTTTTCAATTTCACTTAAAGTCCACCTTTTTTCGCCTCCCGTTTCGAAAAAACCTCCTTCACCATCCACATCAATTCTCTTTCTGCTCGATTCCGACAAATAAAAAAGGTTAATCTTCCTCGGATTGACTTGAACGGTAAAGTCTAATTTTTCCAGTTCAGAGCTACTTTTCTGGACCAAGTCGAAGGCCGCTTGCTCACGGATTTCCTTCAACATTGCTGGAACAAAAAGCTGCTTTAAGACACTGTTGTTGGGTTCTATTACGATCAATTCATCAGACCCAAAGAGATCGTCCACCATCTTAAAATGAAAGTCAGCAAGACTTGAGCTCCCCGCTTTCCAACTGGCATATTGTTCTCGCATGAGGTGTCCTTCTTCCCATTTCAAGATTTCACACATTTCCTCAAAAAGCGGATCAATTCCATCAATACTGAGCATCCCGACAGCTCCTTGGGCTTCTTTTTCCCATTGGATTTTTTGACGAAAAACGTGCGTATGGTTAATTTCTTCCCAATCGTGGTCTTCACTCGCCATCCAAAAAACGGGAAGCACTTTTACCCCGTGTTCAGTCTCGAGTTGTTGTGCCAGTTTAATGGTAGCAATGACTTTATAAAAGAAGAAAGCAGGCCCTGTGAACAGGTTCAATTGATGTCCGGTACAAACCGTGAACACATCTTCTTCGAGAAGGAGGTCGATGTTCTTTTTTCGATAAGAACTAAGCCTGGAGTGTGCCTCGTATTGTGCTATCAGTGCTTGATGCAAAACTTCGCGGTGCTTCTTTGGAAAACTCCTAAGCTCTGACTTTGATTGCCAATTAGCCTCTTGAGGAAAGCCATCTACGAAGGGGCTTAATTCCTTTTTGGCGTCCAAATAATCCAGAATAATTTGAGGTAGAATTCCGATTTCTCGGTGCTGTAGCTGCGAAATTTCCATGAAGCGAAATTAGCCACTTAAAGGCAAACTGAAAGCCTATTTGATAAGATTAACGGTTCCGGTGAAGGTGTTCACTTGATCCTCTTGTTTTCCATCGGGATCGAGGTAGGTAATTTCCCAAACGTAGGTATCAACATTGGCATATTTACCTGCCATACAATGACCGTCCCATCCACTTTTCACATCAGTGGTTTCATAGATCAATTGTCCCCATTTGTTAAAAATCTTGAGCGTAAACTCGTCAATCACAGAACTGATGGGAAGGAAAACATCGTTATCTCCATCACCATTCGGTGTGAAGGCATTGGGAATAAAAAAGTCGATAATTTCTGTAAATTCTTCTGTTTCTTCTTGTTTGGGATCGTTCTTGGGGTCGCTATCCGAAACAAAACCATCATCCAGTTCTGTAATTTCAAACTCATCCACAAAGTAATAAGCCAGAGAAGGAGACGAACCTTCCATGCTCTGGATGGACTTGTCTGAATCATCGCCAAACACTCCAAAAGTAAAATGCGTGTATGCCTCATTGGCTATGAAGGCAAAAGAGATCGAGGTCCAATTGCGATCGTAGACCACGTTTTGTTTGACAAAATCAGGTGTGAGGTTCAATGGTGCAGTCCCATTTTGTTGTGGTGCTGAAGTGGAAAAACTTACACCAAGATCACTGCAAGCGAGTCCGGCAGCTGAAGCAGCGGTGCGCTCACCATTGGTAATGAAAAAACTCAATTGATATTTTTCTCCAGGGATGAGCGGAGTAGAGAGTTCATTAACGATGTATTCTCGGTAGTTGCTTCCTTTGACACCTGTTGCAACAAAGCCCATAATTCCATTCCCAGCCTTTGCTTCCACAATTGCCAAAGGGGTTTCTGGAAGGTCTCCTCCTAAAGTTCCTTGATGGTGGTAATAATCTGGGCTGGCTTCGAGCGAACCTGCATTGGACCAGCTATCTACGAGACTCCACTGGCCTGTTGTATTCGGCAGTGCTGAACTGCTTTCAAAACCTCCATTACTCACCTGGGCGTTGGCTTCCGCCACCCAGAAAAATGCAATCAAAGTCAGACTTGTTAGTGTCTTGAAACTCATAAAGTAAAAATAACAATTTCAGGCTGATTCACAAGTATGTACAAGAGATAATTCGACAAAAAGAACTGCTTTTTCGGGCCAAAAAGCTGCTGATTTATGAGAAATAAGAAAGGGACGCCGTTGCGTCCCTTTCTACCTTAACCAAAACAACTAATTAAAATTCTTAATTCGGTTCCTTGCAGGGTTCCTACTGAAAGAATCTAACTAAACTCTCATATATAAGACGGCTGAGTGGGGGCAATTGTTGTGTAAGGCGCTTACAAAAATATGTTAAGAGCAAACTGGAGGCGTGAAGACCAAGCGTTGAGGGAGAAATCTTTTTGCTCGTCATCAATCAACACGGTGGGAGTTTCGCCGATGTATCGGAAACTGAGTGCGAGTTGATCGTTCGAAGTTCGTTTCATTGCACCGAACTGGATTTGACCATTGAGCCAGTGCTTCTTTGCACTATAGTCTGTTGCTTCAATCTCTCGAACTGCTTTGGGTTCTTCGATGAACTGAACGTTCGATTTCTGAAAGGAGAGTTGATGCCCATAGACCAAGGCCAATCCGATGTCCCAAGTCCACTTTGTTTTTCGATTGAAATAAGGTCGTTGATAGCGCACACCGATCGGAATGTGTAAGGATTGCATGATGAAATCATCCCGTTTCAGATCCAAATTCAAGGTATCGTTTTCCACTACGGTCATTCCTCCAATTTCGTAGCGCAGCTGCAAGATTTGACTCAGCTGGTCTGATTCAAAACTTTCAAAAAAGGCCAAACTATCCGCCAAGGTATTTTGATCAAAATGGGTATTTCGATAGGTGGAACGATTGAAGTGAATTCCAGAGAAAAACCACCAATCTTTCTTTAACTCGAACGCTGTTCTGAGCCCAATTCCCACCATCATTCCAGAGCGCACCGCATTTCCTGTAAGTCCGTGGATGCTTTCTTCTTGACTTGAAAACAAACTCGATCGTGTCAAGCCCACCTCAGTGAGCACGCCAAGACTTTTATTCAACTTTTCCCAAGCAGAGGGCTCGGGTTCTGGTTCAAAGTCCAAGCTATCCACTTCCACCAGTCGTTGCACAATGAGTGTAGTTTGGTCAATAATGATGGTGTCCGACAATGCCCTCGCGCTTGCCGAGGTACAAAAGCAAAGGAGCAAAGCACTTAGAAATGCTTTGCTCCAAACATATTTTGTATCGCTTATTGTCATTCTTGTTGGACCATAAAAATAGGTCAATCTCTAAGAAATCTTGGGCTTACTTGGTTTTTGTTTTCGATTTTAAAGTGATTCCAGTTTCCTGAGCTCCTGATTTCGCTTGCTTCAAGATGTCTTCAGCGCTCAGTACATTTTCCACGGGCGTTGCTGCTTCCGTAGTTTCATTTTGTGCCTGACTCTCAGTTTCTTCGAGCAACCTCGCTTCGTAATCGTGTTTTAAGTCTTTGTCCAATATGCGTTCATGACGTACTTTCAAGCGCTGCACATTGGCCATCAAAGCACGAGACTCACGGGCTGTGCTTGGACGTTTTGTTGTGGCCTTCGATTGACGAACGGTCTTGGCTTGTGTTGCACTCGGTAGTTCATCCAAGAGCGCATTGTCTGCATCCGACTCCTCCATCAAGTTGGCTTGACTTAAGGTGATTTGGGTCTTTTCCAAAGCCACCAATGAAAGATCATTGTTCTTCTTGGCAAAAGATTTTCCTGCCGACTCTCCTCCTTGTGGGATGATGCTTAGAGCCAATCCTGCGCTCAACAATGCAACAACGGTATACACATTCAGGCTTGTCCAAGAAAAGTACCAAAATCCGCCTTTTTTCATCTTCCGATGGACAGCTGCTAAAGTACCTGCTGGTGCCTGAACCTCGTGGTTTGCAAAGGCATCCTTATAGTGGTTAAAAAATGGGTCTTCGTGACGTTTCATGCTCACAAGTTTATCTTACTCAGTTCGTTCAACTCTCGTTGTAAATATTTTTTTGCTCTCGACAATTGCGACTTCGAAGTGTTGATGTCGATGTTCAATTCCTCGGCAATTTCTTTGTGCTTATACCCCTCAATCACATACATGTTGAAGACAATTCGGTAACCATCGGGTAAATTATTGATGGTGGTCATCAGTTCTTCTTTTGTGTATTCATCAACTCCAAAAGGAGCGTCTGAGGTTCTTGCTTGAGGAACATCCTCAATATCGTGGTGATAAGCGTGCTTTAAGTTCTTTCTATAGTGGGTAATGGCCGTATTCACCATTATCCTTCTGATCCAACCTTCAAAGGAATTGTTGATGGTATACGTGTCGATGTGCTTGTAAATCTTCACCCAACCTTCTTGCAGAACATCCTCTGCATCAAATCCATTTTTCGTGTACCTCAAAGCAACTCCGTACAGCATGTTTGCGTACTTTTTGAATAGCGCATCCTGATGCTTTCTACTCTGCTTTTTACAGCCTTCTATGAGTTCCTCTAAAGTATACATTGGTTCAGTCGAAGATAAGACATTGTTATTTCAAAAAAGGTTGCAGGGTCGCCAACTTCTTTTGTAAAAATCAGCTTGGGTATTGCCAGGAGTTCTCATTTCAAATAAAAAGATTGTCCGGATTCCTTCAACCCTCTTGTCAGCTTTGAGGTGAAATTCACATTGAATTCCTGAGAACGGAATTTGGTTGAATGGCTTCGCCGTTTGAAATTACTTACACAACTGTTTAGACGCTTGCGCGAGTTGTTTTAGGTTTAGCGGCAAATACAACACACCAACTTACCATATTGATTTTGAATCGATTGTGCGTAGAGCAGATACTATTCTGTTGGATGCATTTGCCCCGAGGCGGCTGAGTAATTAGAGGAATTCGTCTTTGCTCATGTTCAACCATTCCAGGGTTGAATTGCAGAAGATGTCTTCGATGGTTTCTTCTGAGAGTCCCATTTCTGTGATGAAGTGTCCGATTTCTAAATCTCCCAAAGGAAAGGGGTAATCGCTTCCAAGACAAACGCGTTTCGACCCTTGCATTTCGAGCACATACTCCATCATTCGCGGATCGTGGGTGATGCAATCGGTCCAGAATTTCCCCAAATACGTTCGTGGATTTATGGGGTTATCAATGGCCACCAAATCGGGTCTGCAATTGAAGCCGTGCTCCACTCTACCAATCGTAGCTAGAAAAGATCCACTTGCATGGGAAAAATTAAAACGCACTTTTGGAAATTTCTCCAGTATCCCACCGAAGATCAAAGAACAAATGGCGCGAGATGTTTCAGCTGGCATTCCAACAAGCCACGGGAGCCAGTATTTCTCCATTTGTGCTTTCCCCATCATGTTCCAGGGGTGAATCATAACACAGAGGTCCAAGCGTTCACAAGCTTCCCAAATGGGAAAGAACTGCTCTTCATTCAGGTTCTTGTCGTTGATGTTTGATCCAATCTGAATTCCTTTCAACCCAAGTGTTTTCAAACGCTCCAACTCTTGAACGGCGAGTTCCGAATCCTGCATAGGAATGGTTCCCAAACCGACGTAATTCTTGGGATACTTATGGCAAATTTCTGCAATATGATCGTTTAAAAAACGCGACACTTCTAGCCCATCCAAGGGTTTAGCTTCGTATGAAAACATGACAGGAATGGTACAAATCACTTGTACTTGCGTGTCAAAACGCTCATAGTCCTTGATGCGCACTTCCGGATCCCAGCAATTCTCCTCAATTTCTCGAAAAAACCGTCCGCCCTGCATCATTCGAGCAAACCCTGCACGATGGTGCTCCAAATGAATAAAGTTTCCATAACCAAATTGCTCTGTCCAACGAGGAAGCTTCTCTGGAATGATGTGGGTGTGCATGTCAATTTTCAGCATGAGTATAATGGCTTTGTGGCGAAAATAAGAAATGTGAGCGAGCTATTTTTTCTGAACCCGTTTCAAGTCCAACATGTTGACTGCATTGGTCGGAAAATCAACCACATCCTTTGACAAAAAATGTGATACCTGATCGTAAAACAAGGGGATGATTGGCGACGACCCCATCACAAGACTGTCCATTTGACGATAGGCTGAATACCGCTCCTCCCCTTCCAAGAGCGCAGAGGCTTCAAAGAGGGAGTCGAATTCGGCGTTTTTGAAATGGGTGTAGTTGGGTCCGTCGGGACAAAAATTCTCGCTATAAAACAATCCTAAAAAATTCTCTGCATCGGGGTAATCTGCGAGCCAGGACTTTCGAAAGAGCATGAGTTGAGATTTGGCTACTTTCTCTCGGTGCGCCGATCCCGCCAAAACATCAATTTGAACGTTCAAACCGATTTCTTTCCAAGCGTGTTGAAGGTATTCGCAAAGATCAACATAGTCGGATGTTGTCGAAATACTGATTTCGGGAATGCCGTTTCCCATGGGAAAATTCGCTTCAGCAAGCAGTTCTTTTGCTCGTTTCAAATCGTAGTGGACACCGTATTTGGCGTCTTCATCATAACCGGGCAGACCTTTTGGTATGAAACCGTGCCCGGCTTCCACCACTGCATTGTTCCTTAGATACCTCACCATTTGCTGTCGGTCAAAGGCCATGTTCATAGCACGGCGTACTTTTGGGTTGAGCAAGGGGTGTCCGTTCATCAATTCGGCCTCTTCATCCACCAAAATGCCGATGTAATCGGTTTTGAGAAAAGGGGTACGTTGGAAATTGATGTTTTCTTGGAATTCTTTATTGAGGTCGCCTTGAGCGGTGAGCAATTCGTCCTTGTAAGCCGGATGGATTCCCGACATAAAATCATATTCACCTTTCACCAAGCCCATGAACTCCGCACTCATGTCGCGCACGAATTCAATTTTAACAGCGTCGAGATAAGGCAATGCTCGTTGCTCATCATCCTTCTGCCAAAAAGATTCATTTTTATGGAAGACCAGCGCTACATTTTCCAACCAAAAAGCCAGTTGAAACGGTCCGGTACCAATGGCTGAGGATCGAAAATCAGCTCCACTTGCTTCAACCACTTCTCGTGGAACCACGTTACAATATTGCATGCTCAGCATTGACAGGAAGGGCGAAAAGGGTTTTTTTAGGTGGATGGAAAGCGTACTGTCATTCACGACTTCAAAACCTTCCTTGTGATCAAAATCAACGTGATTGAAAATCCATTTACCAGGAGAAGCTGTGCGTTCGTCCACAATTCTTGAAAAACTGTATTTGAAGTCTTGCGCAACTACCGCTCTGGTGGAATCAGAGGTATTGAAGTGGGATGACGGATGAAAAAAGACATCATCTCGCAAATGAAAAGTATAGTGTTTCCCTGTACTGTCAATGTCCCATGAATGCGCAATTAAGGGTTCCAGTTCCAGGTCATTGTTCAATTCAATGAGTCCATCAAAGAGTTGATTGACCGCCCACATGTTCTCCAAATTTCGAGCATAAGCGGGGTCTAAGCTGGTAATTCCATTGCTCTCATTGTAAGTGAAAACAGTTTTTCCCTGTTGCTCCTCTTTCTTCGAACAAGCAGAAAAGGCGATCAAAATGATTGCCATAAAAAATACTTTCTGGAAGATGGGATTCTCAAGGCTGTGAGTACAGTCCTTCTCGTGCAATTTCATTTGCTAAAAATAATCAAGCTAATGAGTATTCCCGCCAATGAAAGAAAAAAAGCACTTTAAATTGAGGCTTTACTCTTTGTTCAGAATAGCATTGAGTTCTTTGCTTCTCGTGGGCTGATAGTATTTATCTGGACGCTGTGCTCCATTTTCAGCGAAACGTTCCCAAGTTCCCACCTTGAATCCGTCTTTATACATCCCTCGAGATTCTACCTCGCCGTTGGGGAAATAAAACACAAATTCACCTTGTTCCTTCAGTTTCCCTTCTGTGAAAATATAGTTCCCTGTAAAGCGCAAACGCTTTTGCAAGTCGAAAACTTCTGCAAAAAACAAGGTATCGTTGACACGAACGAGCCTTCTGTGATAACGGGCATTTTCTGGACTGGTTTTTTCAAGTTTCGCATCAAGACAGTCTTGAGCAGACACTGAAGTGCCAATAAAGAAAAGGAGAAGAGTGAAAACAAATATGGTACGCATCTGGTTTTTCATGTTAAGTCAATATATCAACCCTTACGAGCATCCCCTGAGAAGGTTTCTTTTTGTTAAAAGAACAGCACATGGGCTCGGCTATTTATACCTTTGCAGCATGATTCGCAGGCTATCTTTCTTCCTCGTGTTTTCCCTCCTATTGCCAATGTTCGGTTTGGGGAGTGACAATGCAAAATTTACCATCAGCGGGGACATTCGAGATGCCAAAGACGGAGAGCACATTATTGGAGCGAACATCTACGTGGTTGAGTTGCAGAAAGGAGTTAGCAGCAACGCTTTCGGCTTTTACTCCATGACCCTAGAAGCGGGAACTTACACCCTCGAATACAGCTTCATTGGATACGAGAAAGTGCGAAAAACAGTCGACCTTCAGTCCAACCAAAAAATCAACATCGAATTGAAAACCAGCGTTATTTTAGGTCCGGAAGTGGAAGTTGTGGGAGAACGAAGCGACCATACCGAGTCGACTGACATTGGAAGGGTTGAATTGGAAGTGGATGCCATCAAAAAATTGCCCGCATTTATGGGGGAAGTAGACATCCTGAAAACCATTCAATTTTTACCAGGAATTCAGAGCGCTACGGAAGGGAACTCTGGGTTTTACGTTCGTGGAGGTGGACCCGATCAAAATCTGATTCTTCTCGATAATGCAACGGTTTACAATGCTTCCCACCTCTTTGGATTTTTCTCTGTGTTTAACGCTGATGCCATCAAGAACATTGAAGTGATTAAAGGAGGTATGCCAGCTCAGTATGGCGGACGGGTGGCTTCTGTTTTGGACATTACTTTAAAAGAAGGCAACAGAAAGGAATACAAATTTGAGGGTGGTATTGGCTTGATTAGTTCTCGATTTACGGCTGAAGGTCCGATTGCTAAAGACAAGTCTTCCTTTATCGTTTCGGGGAGAAGAACCTACATCGATCTTTTGGTTCAACCTTTCATTTCTGAAGAGAGCAATTTCAATGGTTCTGGATATTATTTCTACGACTTGAACATGAAGTTGAGTCATCGATTTTCAGACAAAGACCAAGTGTATCTTAGCGGTTATTTCGGACAAGATGTATTCGGTTTTCGAAGCCAAACCGCAGGATTTGAAACCGCCATTCCTTGGGGTAATGCCATTGCGTCTTTGAAGTGGAATCACCTCTTTTCAGACAAACTTTTCATGAGCACGATGGCCTCATTTTCCGACTACAATTTTGCCTTTGAAGCGAAGCAGGAGGACTTCAGCTTCAGTCTACAAAGCGGTATTCGCGATTATGGAGGAAAAGTAATGTTCAACTACTACCCTTCCATCAACCACCAAATGACCGGAGGAGTGGATTATGTATTTCACACCTTCACGCCAGGAACTTTAACCGCTAACAGTGGAGACACCAATTTTGATTTGGGCGACGAGGAAATCAACTACAGCCATGAGGGTGGCATCTTTATTCAAGACGAGTTTGAAGTGGGCGAACGCTGGAAGTTCAATGCCGGACTCCGCTACTCCTACTTCGCGCAAGTTGGTCCGTTTACCCGTTACATCCCCGCTGAAGACAACAGCATTACAGCGCCTCAGCCCGATGAAATTGTGCAATACACCCGTGGAGATCTAGTTCAGATGTATGACGGTTGGGAACCTCGAATCAACTTTCGTTACAGCATCAATTCTCGTTCATCCATCAAAGGAGGGTACACGCACAACTATCAGTTCATTCACCTTGCAAGCCTCTCTCCGACTTCCTTGCCAACAGACATTTGGCTCCCCAGTTCAGAACTCATTCGTCCGCAATTTGGCCGACAAGGATCTTTAGGCTATTTCACCGATTTGAAGGAGGCACAGTACGAAGCATCCGTTGAAGCCTATTACAAAACCATGGAGAACCTCGTGGAGTACAAAGACGGCATCGCTCCGGAAGACAATGTAGGGACGAATGTAGATAACAATTTGACCTTTGGGGACGGAACCTCTTATGGTCTCGAATTCTTCCTCAAAAAGAAAACCGGACGCTTGAACGGATGGGTGGGCTACACTTGGAGCAAAACCGACCGTGTATTTGAAGACATCAACCAAGGCAATCCTTTTCCTGCTAAATTTGATCGTCGGCATGATTTGAGCATCGTGATGAGTTATGACTTAACCGAGAAGTGGACCCTTGGAGCCGCATTTGTTTACGCTACGGGAAATGCCATCACCCTACCTGAAAGCATCTATTTCGTTGAAAACAATGTACTTTTCAATTACGGCGATCGAAATTCTTACCGCATGGCACCTTATCACCGAGCAGACATCTCGGCGACTTATGTACCCAGTCCGTACAAGGAAGTCATCGATGAACGCACGGGAGAAACGATCAATAAGTTGCGAAAAGTGCAATCGAGTTGGAGCTTTTCCATCTACAATTTGTACAACCGAATGAATCCTTATTTCATTTACTTCGGTACTGATGGAGGATTGGCCTCTGGAGATTTGTCACTTCAAGCATATCAAGTAAGTTTGTTCCCCATTTTGCCGTCGGTAACTTGGAACTTTAATTTTTAGCATTGAAAGCACTCAAAAGTCTTAACATCTATCTCTGGAAGTACAAATGGAGAATATTCCTCGGTTTATTTTTCATCGTGCTCACCAATCTTCTCGCAGTGTACACGCCGGTGCTCATTCGCGATGGGGTGAACATGCTTAAGGAAGCCAGAGATAAGATCTACGTTCCAATGGAAGAAGCCAAGCAATTGGCAGAAAACGAAGGACAGGCTTTTGATCTTGATTCCTTCCTTCAAGACAAAACCATCTCTATTCCCGAGAGTGTAGCGTGGTTTTCGGAGCTTCTCGGAATTGATGTGGGCATTACCCAAAATATTGCAAATGGAGATGATTTGAGTCAGGCACTCATCCTTCTGGCCTTCCTTTTGGCCATGATTTACATCTGCATTTATTTCATCAAAGGGGTATTTCTCTTTTTCACGAGGCAGACCATCATTGTGATGTCCCGCTTGATTGAATTCGACTTGAAGAATGCCATTTACGATCAATATCAACGACTCAACTTGGGATTCTATAAAAGGAACAACACGGGGGATTTGATGAATAGAATCAGTGAAGATGTGAGTAAAGTGAGGATGTACCTTGGTCCGGCGGTAATGTACACCCTCAACTTGTCGGTCTTGATCATTCTTGTGGTTTATGAGATGGTGAGCATTGATTTGGAGTTGACGCTCTATTCTCTTCTTCCCTTGCCCTTCATGTCATTGGGAGTATATTACGTTAGTTCTATCATCAACAAGCGCTCCGATGCAGTTCAGTTTCAACAAAGTAAACTCAGCACCATTGTTCAAGAAACGATGTCAGGAATTCGGGTCTTGAAAGCCTATCACCGGGAGGAATACAGTAGAAACAACTTTCAATCAGAATCCGATGCCTACAAAGTAAGAGCCTTGGACCTCGTGAAGATCGAAGCCCTTTTCATGCCCATCATCGTTCTTTTGGTAGGGCTAAGCACCATTCTTACTATTTACATCGGTGGTTTGAAGGTGATCGGCGGCGCTCTTGATTTGGGGGCGATATTTCAGTTTGTGTTTTATGTGAACATGCTTACATGGCCTTTTGCTTCGGTGGGATGGGTAACGAGCTTGGTTCAAAAAGCAGAGGCTTCGCAGGCGAGGATCAATGAATTTTTGGATGAAGAACCGGACATTCGCAACGAGCATGAAGGTCCGTCTGAAATCAAAGGAGAAATTGTTTTTGACCGCGTAGGATTTACTTATCCGGACTCAGAAATTGCTGCTTTGAAAGATGTGAGCTTCAAAATTCAACCCGGAGAGACGCTGGCGGTTATTGGTAGAACTGGAAGTGGAAAAACCACACTAGCCAACCTCATCTCTCGTCAATTTGAAGCCAGTTCTGGGGAGATTCGGGTAGATGGAAGACCTCTGAAATCAGTGAATTTATACGATCTCCGAGCAGCCATTGGTGCTGTTCCGCAAGAAGTATTCTTGTTCAGTGAAAGCATCAAGAACAACATTGCCTTTGGTTTGGATGAAATTGATCAAGAGCGCATCGAAACCGCGGCTAAAATGGCCGATGTACATGCGAATATCATCGATTTCCCGCAAGGCTACGACACGCTTCTTGGCGAGCGAGGCATCAATTTGAGTGGTGGACAAAAACAGCGTATTTCCATAGCACGAGCCATCATCAAAAACCCAAACATTTTGATCTTTGATGACTGTTTGAGCGCGGTAGATACGGCCACAGAAGAGGTGATTTTGAACAATCTTAAAGTCATCATGAAAGGGAAAACCTCTGTGATCATTTCGCACCGGATTTCTTCCATCAAACATGCGGACAAGATCATCGTCCTCGATCAAGGTCAAGTGGTTGAATCAGGCAAACACGAAGATCTCCTCGATTCGAAAGGAGCCTACTTCGAACTTTACCAAAAGCAATTACTAGAAGAAGAAAAAGAAAGCGTTTAAGCGGTAGCACCTATTAATCGCAAGGTACCCCGAAGATGGTGAGGAAGAAGAGCACGTCCGCTGCATTCACTGGTCCGTCTTCATTCACATCTCCATTACAAGCGTTCTGACAGCCGTAATCTCCAAGAATAACAAGGAGGTCACCTGCATTTCTTAAACCATCGTTGTTGTAGTCTCCTGGACAGCAAACGCCAAACACGCAAGATCCATCGTCACAACTCGCTGTTGCATCGTAGTTGCAGGCGGTGTCATCGGTACAACCATCAGGAAGCACACAAGAGCCATCATCACAAATCGCGTTCGCATCAAAATTACAAGCGCTAGCATCAGTACAACCATCCGGTAGAATACAAGATCCATCGTCACAGCTGGCGTTGGGATCGTAATTGCACGCTGTGGCATCCGTACACCCATCGGGAAGAATGCAAGAGCCATCGTCACACAATGCGTTCACATCAAAATTACAAGCCGTGTTATCGGTACATCCATCAGGAAGAATACATGAGCCGTCATCGTTGTTTGCTTGCGGGTTAAAGTTACACGCTGTTGCATCAGTACAACCATCAATCGTGCTTGCTTCTGCACAGAAATCATGGCTTGCACTCGCTCCAAAATTTCCACCTGCCACAATCAGGGCCAAGGTTTCGTTTTGATCATTCAATAACTCATAGTTTCCTACTACTCCATTGAATTGCATTCCGTCGCCGTAGCTATCAAAAATCTCAAAAGTGTAGCATCCGACCTCTAAACAAAAGTTCTCTGTATATGCTGTTTGAGCTTGGGCATAGGGCCCTCCTGAAACGAGTACTTCTCCAGAAGCATTGCTCACCGACCAAGTGGTTTCTCCTGGGTAATTATCTGTCAATAACTCTAAAGTGAAATCAAAGCAAGGGAAGACACAAGACCCATCGTCAATAGTGGCATTCGGGTTGAAGTTATCTGCTGCGGGATCAGTACATCCCAGAACATCGTTCACACAATCAAAAACGGTGAAAGCAATTGGAGCACGGTAGGTGAAATTCGCTCCAACCCCTGTAACTTCAAGGTTGAAATTTCCTCCACTCTGAGGGAGATTACTCAAAGTGAGCGTGTATGTACCAGGACCAACATTGTTTGCAGAAAAAACTGCGTTTGCCCCTGGTGGAAGCCCTGTGACGCTGAGGTTGACTGGTCCTTCAAAACCAGGTGCTACCTCAACATCGATCACATAATCGTCCTCAAAACACACCAAATTATCTGTGGCGCTCGCGTGTAAAAATTGCGGCTGCAAAAGAAAGAGTCCTTCTTCAATGTGGCTCACGGCAACCACGCCTGAAGGAAAGTATGGATAGTTACTCCAAGCACCGTTGAACTGAGATGAATTGCTTGAAGGATACATGTCGAAAAAGGCCACCTCACTCAAATTTCCGTTGGAAACATCCTGCAAATCTAAAATTCGAAGGCCACCTCTGTAATTCGTTTGGTAACACAAGTTTTTGTCGTTGTATAGGTTGTGATCAATCGCAGCAAGAGCACTTTCATAGAATCCCAAAAAGATAGGGTTGTCCAAATCTTGTACATCCCAAATGAATGTTCTGGTATTGGTTCCGTTGTTGGTTTCATCCAGCTCGTCATTCTGTAGGAAATAACGGTGGTCATCAGTCAGCCATCCTTGGTGAGCATATGCAGAACCAGGATATCCAGAAACGCTAATGGTTTGTGTATCTGTGGGGTCTTCTACGTCAACAATCGTTACTGCATCTTCATTGCAGTTAAAAGCAATTTGGCGTCCTTGATAGGTGGCATCCGGACCGTTGTAAGTTACTACCTGAGCATCGTGGGTGTAACCGTCCGTAGCATAGTCCCCAATAATTACAGGATTGCTTGGATTGCTGATATCGATGATATGGAGTCCGCCGCTAAAGGTATTCGTACCTACGGCATAGGCAATGGCTTGTTCTGGGTTGATAACAATGTTGTGTGCATTTCCAAAACCGGCATAGTGTGCTGTTTCGGTAAAGTTCAAAGGAGGGTTGACGACGCCGAGCAATTGATTCAAATCGAAAACCTGCATACCGTGTCCGCCCGCCTCGCTAACGACGTAGGCATGGTCTTGATACACCTTTATATCTCTCCAAATGGAATTGATGGTATGCGTGGGAAGGTTACCGAGCAAAACGGGATTGAGCGGATCGGTTATTTCGACGAAAGCTGTACCATTGAGCTTCCCGATGATGGCAAACTCTCTTCCCGAGGTTTCATCTACCCAACCCCAGATATCGTTCATCTCGTTACCGCCACCCAAGGCAGCCACATCCATGTGAGCGAGGAGATCAACATTATTGCAAGGGTATAATCCTGCAGCTAACCCGTCTTCACAGAGGTTTTGAGCATTTATGAAAGTAGCGAGAAAGAGGGTGAGTAGTAATAGTCCGTGTTTGGTCATGATGCTAATGGTTAACGAAGGCATAATTTACGAAAAAGCTAGCGATTGTGAATTAGTTTAAACCCTTTGCTGTTTTCTTTGTTCTACTTTCAATACTTAAAATCAAAAGCATGAAGGTAGCCATCAGCGGAGGAACGGGATTATTGGGAAAAGAGATTTGTAAAATGCTCTTAGCGAAAGGACATGAAGTATTGATCCTTAGTCGTTCCCCTAAAAAAAGCGATGTTGAGGGTTTGCGTTATTCTGCTTGGCAGCCGGCGGAGCGTAAATTGAATGAAGATGACCTTTCTACGGTAGATGCCATCATCAATCTGGCAGGAGCCCCTGTGGCCCAACGTTGGACAGCGGCCAATAAAAAAGCCATTCTCGATAGCCGAATTGATAGCACCGCAACTCTTGTGGACTATATTCTGAATCAAGCTAATCGGGTTCAAAAATTTGTTTCGGCCAGTGCTATTGGAATTTATCCCAACAGCAAAGACACCAGCTCCGTGAGCTCTGAGCCTGGTGAAGGTTTCCTGAGTGATGTTGTTGTGGAATGGGAGAAAGCCGCCATGCCCGCCGTAGAAAAATTGGATGGAGCAATTATCCGTATTGGCATTGTGTTGAGCAAAGACGGTGGTGCTTTGGAAAAAATGCTGCCCGTTTTCAAAATGGGCTTAGGAAGTGCTTTGGGTTCCGGACAACAATGGCAAAGTTGGATCCACATTGAAGATGTTGCTGCGCTTTTCGTGCACGCTTTGGAAAATAAGACCCTCCCTGTGATGAACGGGGTAGCTCCGAAGCCGGTGAAGCAGAAAGAAATGTCCGAACAATTAGCTCGAGCCATGGGAAAACCGTTTTGGGCTCCTGCGGTACCTTCTTTTGTGCTGAAGTTGGTGATGGGAGATATGGCTGAAATTGCGCTCAACTCGCAAAAAGTATCTGCAAAATCTGCAGAAAATTCAGGCTACCAATTCAAGTTTAGAGAAATTGGTCCTGCCATGAACGATCTTTTCAAGAAGTAAAGTTCAAGCGGTATATTTCTGTGAGTATTTATCTTGCAGTAAAGTAGTGCTAAGTTTCAGGACGGAATGCGTGCGTTTTATTTGAATTGGATGTAGTCGATTTCAAACTCAAAATCTCCAGGACCTTTCGCATCATTGATAAAGCCCATTCTGATCACCTCAGAAGCAAAATCCGTATTCATCCTCGTTCCTGTTGATTGTCCAACGCGCTGACCTTCAAATTTCTTCAAGGTCAAAGCAGCAATTTCCCATTTTCCATCTGTGCTTGGAAGTCCCATGCGGTAATACGTGTTGTACCAAGCTCTTGAATTTTCTAAGGTGAAGGCCATTGGAATTCCTTTAGAGCGATATCGGATCTCTACATGCTTAAAAGAGGAGAGGTCTTTGGCTGAAAAAGGACTTTTGAGTGAAGAAAAACCTCCGTTGTTGTCCAATCGAATGGTCCCTAAAAAGGTGACTGAATTCTCTTGGTATTTCGCCACTCCTTGAGACATCCCTCCCATCACTCCATCGTTAATGACTGACCAAGACTGGGTTTTGTTTTCGCCAAAATTGAGTTTAAGGTCGGCAGGGTTAGAAAAGTTCCACAAAGCAAAAAGGATCAAAATAAGGTTCATTCAAATTGTATTGAGATGAAAAAACCCCTCCTGAATGAACAGGAAGGGCTTTTCGCATTTACACTCTGCTATTACTTAACGATAAACGTTCTTACCGCAACAGCGTTTTCAGTTCTGAAAGAGAGGAAGTACATTCCTGATTCAAGCGTGCTCACATCAATGGTGCGGCTTCCGAAGAAGTTATCGCTCATGATGATTCTTCCACTTGCATCAGTAATGTTCATTCTCGCGTTCACAGGAAGTTCTCCTTCTACAGTAATTTGATTGACCGCAGGGTTTGGATAAACATTCAAGTTAGCCCCGAACTCAGTTACTTCTACGTTGGTTGGAGGTGTCAATACACCATCAATTACGTGAACAACACCATTTGAAGCGAGGATGTCAGCAATCACAACAGTTGCAACACCGTTAATGCTTACTACTCCACCTGAAATGCTAATCACTACTTCTTCTGGAACAAATAGTGTTTCAATAGCATCACCATCGTTCAAGTCAGCTGCAAGAGCAACACTTCCAATCACGTGGTAAAGCAATACATCAGTCAATGATCCTGTTGGATCCGCAAGAAGATCGTCCAATACTTCCGTATCCAAAGCTGCGAAGGCAGCATCAGTAGGAGCAAATACCGTGAAGGTACCGTCTGCTGACAATGTTCCGTCCAATCCAGCAAGGTCAATTGCTGTTTCAAGGGTATTATGTACGTCGCTGTTCGCGATGATATCGTAAACGGTTGGTGCAGTCAATACCACATCAATGACGTGAACAACACCGTTATCGGCAACCAAGTCCGCAACTACAACAGTAGCATCATTGATCATTACTGTTCCACCCATGATAGAAACGTTTACGTTTGGACCGAGCAAAGTTGCCAAAGCATCTCCGTCGTTCAAATCTCCAGACAAAGCATTTCCACTTACCACGTGGTACAACAATACATCAGCCAAAGCTCCTGTAGGATCAGCAAGCAAAGCATCCAATACTCCTGCTGGCAATGCATCAAATGCATCATCAGTTGGCGCGAATACTGTGAAAGGACCGTCTCCACTCAAAGCACCAACGAGGTCAGCTGCGATTACTGCTGTTTCCAAAGTCTCGTGATCTGGGCTATCAACGATAATATCTACAACAGTTGTTGGTGGCAACAATACTGCATCAATTACGTGCACAACACCATTTGATGCAAGGATATCAGCAATGATCACTTGTGCACCGTTGATGAATACGTTTCCGTCAGTAATGCTTACCTCTACATCGTCACCAAGAATGGTTTCGATCATGTCGCCATCATTCAAATCAGTTGAAAGTGCTTGACCAGCAACAGCGTGGTACAACAACACATCAGCCAATTCTCCTGTTGGGTCTGCAAGCAATGCATCCAAAGCACCTGCTGGCAATGCAGCAAAAGCGTCGTCAGTTGGTGCGAAAAGGGTAAACGGACCGTCGCCGCTCAAAGTACCTGCAAGTTCTGCTGCAACAACTGCAGTTTCCAAGGTCTCGTGAACTGGGCTATCAACTACGATATCTACAATTGTTGGAGGAGTAAGTACAGCATCAATTACGTGAACAACACCGTTATCAGCAACCAAGTCAGTAACTACAACAGTAGCACCGTTGATCATTACTGTACCGTCCATGATTGAAACGTTCACATTTGGTCCGAGCAAAGTTGCCAATGCATCTCCGTCATTCAAATCACCTGCCAAAGCGTTGGCACCTACTACGTGGTACAACAATACGTTAGCCAAGTCTCCTGTTGGGTCTGCAAGCAATGCATCCAAAACACCTGCTGGCAATGCAGCAAAAGCATCATCGGTTGGTGCAAATACTGTGAAAGGACCGTCTCCGCTCAAAGCACCGACGAGGTCAGCTGCGATTACTGCAGTTTCCAAAGTCTCGTGGTCTGGGCTATCAACGATGATATCTACAACCGTGGTTGGTGGCAACAATACCGCATCAATGACGTGTACAACTCCGTTTCCAGCAAGGATGTCAGCAACGACAACTTGTGCGCCGTTGATGAATACGTTTCCGTCTGTGATACTTACTTCTACATCGTCACCAAGAATGGTTTCGATCATATCACCATCACTCAAATCAGTTGAAAGTGCTTGACCAGCAACCGCGTGGTACAACAAAATGTCAGCCAAATCTCCTGTTGGGTCTGCAATCAATGCATCCAAAACACCTGCTGGCAATGCAGCAAAAGCGTCGTCAGTTGGTGCGAAAAGGGTAAACGGACCGTCACCGCTCAAAGTACCTGCAAGCTCAGCTGCAATTACCGCTGTTTCCAAGGTCTCGTGAACTGGGCTATCAACTACGATATCTACAATTGTAGGAGGCGTAAGTACGGCGTCAATTACGTGAACCGTTCCGTTAGCAGCAATGATATCAGCAACAACAACAGTCGCACCGTTGATCATTACCGTTCCATCCATGATAGAGACGTTTACATTTGGTCCGAGCAAAGTTGCCAATGCATCTCCGTCATTCAAATCACCTGCCAAAGCATTAGCGCCTACGACATGGTACAACAAAATGTCAGCCAAAGCTCCTGTAGGATCAGCAAGCAAAGCATCCAATAATCCAGCTGGCAATGCAGCAAAAGCATCATCGGTTGGCGCGAATACCGTAAAAGGACCGTCTCCACTCAAAGCACCTGCGAGGTCAGCAGCAACAACTGCACTTTCCAAGGTTTCATGAACTGGACTATCTACAACAATATCCACAACTGTTGGAGGGGTGAGTACAGCATCAATAACGTGAACAACTCCATTAGAAGCAGTCAAGTTAGCCACTGTAACGTCTACACCATTAATGGTCACCATCATCATGTCTACTCCCACATTGATGTTTGGCCCTAATAAAGTAGGTGCAGTATCACCATCGTTCAAATCTGTAGACAAGATGTTTCCAGAAACAACATGGTAAAGAAGAATATCAGTTAGATCACCGGTAGGATCAGCAAGGAGCGCGTCCAAAGTTCCCGGAGGCAATGCATCAAAGGCAGCATCAGTAGGTGCGAAAACGGTAAAAGGACCAGCTCCCGACAGGGTTGGTGCTAAGCCGGCTTCAATGACGGCCGTCTCTAAAGTGGTGTGATCGTCGCTATTTACGACGATGTCGACAACTGTTTGTGCCGAAACTCCCAGCGACAATATCGCGAAAGCAAGAGTGTAAATGAATTTTTTCATGTGCGAAATTTTTGGTTTAATACTGAAGAGAACACGCTCACACCCTCTTTGTTTAAACTTATTCCATATTTACTAAACAAAAGTTGGATTCCAAGCAGTGTGAAAACGTAGTAAGAAATGAGGAAAACACAGGACAGCGAAACTTACAGCGTGATTCACAAATGCTGCAAATCTTGTTTTTCAAGTATTATTTTTTTACATCTCTTAACAATTCGGCAGAGCAAAATACAACGGTGAGAAAAATTAATTTAAACCGAATTGAACAAACACTCTTATTTTAGGTTATCATTGGCGCAGTGTGCAAACACTGCATGATCGTAAGGTGTTTTAATCATTAATTTGATTTTGGACAAGCGGCCTGATTCGGGGGAATCAGGCCGTTCTTTTTTAGTACATTTTGAGCATGGAGAAGGTTTCTATTTTTTGGCACAGGAGAGATTTAAGGTTGAACGACAATGCTGGTTTACACAAAGCGCTGTCCTCCGGCAACAAGGTCCTACCCTTGTTTATTTTTGATCGAAATATATTAGACAAACTTGAACAGCGTCACGATCGACGGGTGATATTTATTCATCAAGAGATTAAGAAACTGAAGCAATCGTTGCGAGAAGTGGGGAGCGACATGTGGGTACATTACGGTACTCCGCAAAGCGCATTTGAAGAACTCTTGGAAAAATATGACATCGAAAAAGTATTCACCAACAGGGATTACGAGCCATATGCAAAGAAGCGTGATGCTGAAATGAACGATTTCTTCAAGTCCAAAAACATCGAATTTCTTGGAGCGAAAGATCATGTCATCTTTGAAAAAGGAGAAGTGCTCAAAGACGACGGAAATCCTTATACCGTATTCACTCCTTACAGTAAGAAGTGGAAAGCACGTTTGAAAGAGCATCCTCTTGAAGCTTATCCCAGCGAAGATCTTCAAGAGCATTATTTGAAATGTGACGAATTGCCTCTTCCCTCTCTAAGTGAAATGAACTTCGAACAGGTGGATGTGGAATTTCCAGAAAAAACCGTGAGTACAGAACTTTTGGAAAAATATGGTGATCGTCGAGATATTCCTTCAGTTCGAGGTACCAGTCGTTTGAGCGTTCATTTGCGTTTTGGAACTCGTAGTATTCGTTCTTTGGCTTTGAAGGGAATGGAACATAGTGAGTCTTGGCTCAATGAGCTCATCTGGCGCGACTTCTACCAAATGATTATCCACCATTTCCCTGAAAGTGCAAATCATGAATTCAAAAGCAAATATGCCGGCATTCCATGGAGAAATAATGAGGACGAGTTTAAAGCGTGGTGTGAAGGCAAGACGGGCTACCCTATGGTTGATGCGGGAATGCGGGAATTGAATCGGACAGGATTCATGCACAACCGTGTGCGTATGGTTGTAGCGAGCTTTCTAACGAAGCACTTGCTCATCGACTGGCGTTGGGGAGAGGCCTATTTTGCTGAAAAGCTGCTCGACTTCGAATTGGCGAGCAACGTGGGCGGATGGCAATGGGCTGCAGGTACTGGATGCGATGCTGCACCTTACTTTCGTGTTTTCAACCCTGAGTCTCAATTGAAAAAATTCGATGCTGATCTCCGCTACGTGAAAAAATGGGTACCCGAGTATGGTAGTCCCTCCTACCCGGCTCCAATTGTTGAGCATAAAATGGCCCGACAAAGAGCTTTGGACACTTACAAATCGCACCTCTCCTAAGCGCGGCTTTTCCTACCTTTGGGTATGATTTCGTCCTTCAAAAAACTTAAAGTACTGGAGCTAGCAAGCGTACTTGCCGGTCCGTCAGTTGGTATGTTTCTTCGTGAACTCGGAGCTGAAGTAACCAAAATAGAATCTCCGAAGGGTGATGTTACTCGCACCTGGAAATCCGCGGACGAATGGCCCGGAAAATCGGTTTCAGCTTACTACGCATCCATCAATTACGACAAGAAGGTTGTGGTCTTGGACCTCAAAAACCCAAAAGATCGTGCTCAACTTGATCCGTTGATTGCGGGTGCAGATATCTTGATTGAGAATTTTCGATCTAACAGCAGAAAACGTTTGGGCTTGGACCCTGAAACGATATCCAAAATCAACCCGAGCTTGATTCATGCTCACTTGGGCGGATTTGAGGAGGATGAAAAACGTGTAGCCTACGATTTGGTCGTGCAAGCAGAAACGGGGTTCATGTCCATGAACGGTGAGCGAGACGGCGGACCATTAAAAATGCCGGTTGCACTGATGGATGTGTTGGCCGCTCATCAAATGAAAGAAGGAATTTTGGCCGCACTGTACGAGCGAGCGTCCACAGGAAAAGGAGCGTATGTTTCTTGCAGTTTGGAGATGTCAGGAATGGTTTCTCTTTTTAATCAATCGGCCAATTACCTCAACCACGGAAAAGTTGCCCAACGCATGGGTTCCTTGCACCCCAACATAGCTCCTTATGGCGAAACCTTCGCTTGTAAAGATGGCAAAGAGGTGGTTTTAGCAATAGGGTCGAACGATCAATTCAATGCTTTGTGCAAGATCATTCAGGACGACGCGCTGGCCGAAGATTCTCGATTTAAGGAAAATTCAGATCGACTACTTCACCGATCAGCCCTTGCAGACCTGCTAGCGAAAAACATCCAATTTTTGGATGCTTCTGCTTTTTTGAAAGCGTGTCATGAAGCCCATGTTCCCGCCGGAGCGGTGAGAAGCATTGACGAAGTTATGTCGCTCAACTACGCGCAATCCAGCATTTTGAAAGACACAGAAGATGGACAACTTTTAAAACGCATGAAAAGTGTTGCCTTTCGTTACTCTCCTTCGAGTGGCAAGAGGATTTCGTAGTTCTTGGACGAAGAATTTCTGAGTGAACGATCTCTCAACCAAGGGTTCAGCGACTTGAGAACGTTGTAATTGGTTCCGTTGCTTTTTGCCCATTCCGCCCAGTCATTCACTGTTGAATCTACAGCCACACTTCTTGTTTGGTAAGGAGCATAGAGGTCTTTTGGACGAACTACAAAACCGTACTCTTCGCTGTTATTCAAGATTTCCTTCACGGCAAGAATGCGGTAAACATATCTTCCAGTTTCTTCATTGAGCAACAAGTCCCAATATTCTTCTACTTGTTGACGAGAGAGTTGTTTGTTCACTCCTCCCATTCCCATGTTATAAGAAGCAGCAACGAGCGCCCAATCATTAAATTTTTCGTAACCTTCCTTCAAATAATCACACGCTGCCCGTGTAGCTTTTTCCAAGTGGTAGCGTTCATCCACCTCATCATTCACTTCCAAACCATAACTCTCAGCCGTCTTGGGCATGAATTGCCAAAAACCTCTTGCTCCGGCTGGTGAAACGGCATTGCTCAATCCGCTTTCAACCAAGGCCAAGTATTTGAAGTCATCCGGCACTCCTTCTTCTTTCAAAATACGCTCAATGGTAGGAAACCAGCGATTGGCTCTTTTAAACGACAAAAAGGTATTGCTGTGCCAGTACGTATTCACCAAAAGCTCTCGGTCCAATTTTTCCCTTACTCCAAAACGGTCCAAAGGAACATCTTCTCCGCAAAAGCTAACTTCTCCTGGCGTTGGCAATGAGAAAACCTTGTAATTCTCCGTCACGTGATCCTTGTAGCTTTCATCCATGATCGCACTCTTATCCTTTTCATCCCCTGCTGTGAAGCTGAAAAATTGAAAAGACAGTAAGACGATGAATAAGAGGGAAACTGAAGAAATGATGGTGAACTTTTTGGACATGGTCTGAGGGGTGTTTAATAGGTGTAGCGTTGTTGTTTTAAGTTCTTTCGTGAAATGACATACAGAAATGCGAACACGAGTACTTCGTATACAACGATGGAAAGGTAAAAATAGTTTTCGTGAGACCGAATAACGAAGAAGATTATTATCGCGTGCAGCAGTGTTAATAAGCTATAAATGAGTGCGATTTGTCCGTCTTTAACCCCCAAGTAGGAAAGATTGTGGGTGCTGTGATCCCTTCCTCCTACCATTGGCGACCTCCCTGCACGCAGTCGGTTAATCGTCACCAATGTAGTATCTGATATTGGAAGTAAAAACAAAAGCACAAGTAGGGACAGACTTTGAAAGAAGGTGATGCCCAAGACATTTACGTTTAAAGGTCCGGCACAAGCCAAAGCAGCGAGAAGAAGACCTAAAAGCTGACTCCCAGAATCCCCCATGTACAGTTTTGCGGGTTTCCAGTTCAAGAAGAGAAAGCCCAATAATCCCGCAGCCATGCAAAGAGCAACGAGCGCTAAAAACACCATGTTCAAATGAAGAAAAATAACTCCTAAACCGAGAAAGATACTGAAGCTCACCCCTCCAGAAACACCGTCCATGTTGTCGAGCATGTTGATGGAGTTCATCATCCCAACAATCCAAAAGAGACTAAAGAGGTAATTCATCCATTCGGTTGCAAACAAGTGAGCATAGAATCCACCACCAATGAGTAAAACTGCACAGCCGATTTGAACAAACAACTTAAAATAGGGTCGGGTATTGAAGGCGTCATCCGCCAAGCCCATAAAAAAGGCCATCATCGCAGCAGCGCACAGGAATAGCAATGGAAGGCCAATGCTTGAATTGATAAACAAGCCAAAGATCACCGCAATTAGAAAACTGAAGAAGAAGCTCATTCCACCAATCGTGGGTTTGGATTGTGAACTCCAACGAACCTCAATTTTTGCCTTTTGATCTTTGGTGCCGAGGGTCCTTAAAAAACGAAGAAGAATGAGGTTCAATCCGAACGAGGCTCCCATCACCATCAAAAGCACGGTTCCTATGACGAGCAATTGACTCATTCGAAAGGACTTTCAAAATCGGCGAAAGAGGGGGCGGTTTTGTCTTTTTCTGAAAGCAGCACGAGGTCTGATTTGACGTTCCAATCGATGCCCAAATGTTCGTCGTTCCAAAGCAATGAACGCTCGTGTTCTTGACTGTAATAATCTGAACATTTGTAGCTGAATATGGTATCGTCTTCCAAACTCAAAAAGCCATGTGCAAATCCTTCTGGAATGTAAAATTGACGTCTATTCTCTGCGCTTAATAAAACAGAACAATGCTGTCCGAAGGTAGGACTCCCTTTTCTAAGGTCTACAGCAACATCCAGCACGGATCCTTGGCTCACCCGCACCAATTTAGCCTGGGCTTTGGTCGGAATTTGAAAATGAAGTCCTCTTAAAACATGGGCTTTGGATACCGACTCATTATCTTGAACAAAACGGGTATTCAAACCGCTCAGCTCTTGAAACTTATCTTCTCTAAAGGACTCCATGAAGCTACCTCGATCATCTTCGAAAACACGAGGTTCGAAAAGGAGAAGTCCTTCAATTGCTAAGCTGGTAATCTTCATTTTTTAAGCCATTTTTTGAACCATGAACGTTTTTCTTTGCTCTGCTCATCGTAATATCCACTGCCATAACCATAGCCGTAAGAGTAGCCATAACCGTAGTTGTAGCCGTAACGAGAACGATCGAGGTCGATTCCGTTGAGCACAACTGACAAGGATTTGATTCCATTTTCGTTGATCAAACGATCGACGTTTTGGACAAAGTGTTTCTTTGAATAATCTGCTCGGAAGATGTACAGCGGGTAATCGGCATTTTTGATGAGGGTAACTCCGTCCGTCACCAAACCTACTGGCGGTGTATCAATCACCACCATGTCGTACTCCCCTTTCAACTCTTCAATAATTTCTTTCATTCGCTCACTAATGATGAGCTCACTTGGGTTCGGTGGTATGGGTCCGGCAGTAATGAAGTCCAGACCTGCTTGTTCACTCTTACGAATGGCATCTTTCACACTGGATTTCCCAATCAAGACTGTGCTCATGCCGTAGGAATTATCTACCCCAAAGCCTTTGTTGATCTTGGGTCTGCGCATGTCCAAATCCAACAAAATCACTTTCTTCCCCGAAAAAGCAACAATTCCTGCGAGGTTGATGGCAATCAAGGTTTTTCCTTCCCCAGAAATGGTTGAGGTAACTGCGGCTACTTTCGGACCTTCTTTCGCGCTGATAAATTGTAAGTTGGTTCGGATGTTTCTGAACGCTTCCGCGAAGAGTGAGCGAGGTTGTCCATTCACTAGCAACATACTTACTGGAATGGACTCCTTGTACATGGGTACAACGCCCAAGGTGGAAATGGTGGCGTTGGAAAGGCTGTTGATTTCGTTGAGCGACGAGATTTTATTGTGAAGGAGGTACTTCACTGTGATGATCAGGAAACCAATGATGAGTCCGGCCAGCACAAAACCAAAGGCCACCGTGTTCTTTTTCGGATAGATCGCTTGAAACGGCACCCTTGCTTCTTCGAGGATTTGATTTTGGGTAACGAATCCTTCTTTTGAAATCTGATATTCAATGCGCTTTTCGAGAAGCATGGTGTAATACTTTTCGTTGATGGTGAAAAGACGATTGAGTCGGGCGTACTCCAGTTCTTTCGAAGGCAAATCGAAATAGACATCTTCAATTTCTTTCAATTTTGAGTTCACATCTTCCGCCTCAGCGCTGATTTTTTCGCGAATCGACAAGATGGTTTGAAGAATGACATCCTTTTGAATGCCTATTTGGTACTCCAAAGAAGCCACAATGTTGTTGTCTTCTGTAACGGTGAACAGGGCTTCTTCTCTTCGAATAGCCAGGGCATTGAGGTTATCGAGCAAGCGCGTAAGACTTTTTTCATATTTGCTCCCCGCAATCAAGGGCACAATGTTGTAGACCGAAACATCTTCCAAGGGCTTGTTGGTGAGGGATTCTACTTCATTCAACAATCGGCTTTCTACTTCCAAGGCGATGAGGCGATTTTCGAGATCATTGAGTCGGTCCAAATACACCCCAGAAATCTTGGTCAGATCGCTAATTTTATTCTCTTGCTTGTAGTTATTGAGGATGATTTCAGAGCTTTTCAGTCGGTCAAAAACAGTATCAATTTGATTATCGATGAAAGAGAGAATTTTATCGTCTGAGCGTTGTCTTTTTTCAAGGTCAAAACGGATGAATTCATTGGCCATTGCTGAAACGACATCCCGAGCGATGTAGGGATTGTTGTCTTTTACCGAAATCTGGATCGTTTTTGCTGTATTGTTGAGAATGCGCACATCCATGCTATTGGAAAAGCGGGCTACCAGGTTATTGGTATTGTTGAGTTTGAAAAAGAGCTCGTATTCATCACTCAATTTGATCAGTTCAGCCTCATCAATCACCACGATTTTAAAACTCAACCAAGGAAGGTCCACCGTTTCATTTGGACGAATATTTTCGTAGACCTCTCCTCCGAGGGTCAATTGGAATTTTCCTTGCTTATAAACAACGGCCACTGGAGTTTCTTCAATGCTTCCTGTTTTGCGCTCAATGATTTCAACGCGATAAGGCGAAAGCAGGTAATGCTCATTGGTCAAAATCTCACCAATAGCGTAATATCCAATTTCCAGCGGAATGCTGTTGAGACTCTGTTTGATGAGGAGTTTGGAACGAATGAGTTCGACTTTCGCCTCCAAGCTGCTTTCCTCACTCAGTAAAGGATTCACATTGAGCACCTTATTTGCAGCATCATTGGCTTCCAATTGCAAAATGGATCTTGCCTGATACACCTGTGGCGTGTAGTTGAGATAAATCTTTGCTGAAATGATGGTAATGAGCATCACCCCAAAAACCCAAACCAAGGATTTCTTGGTCAAATGAAGAAAGAGGCCCAAGTCGAATTCCTGAGAGAAACTCGTTAAGCGTTCTTTGTATTCTTCAAAATTGGGGTTTTCTTGAACCATTAGAGGTTACTTCTAAAGATGGCGTAAATCAAAGCAAGGTTGGAGATGATGGTGACAATCGGACTAATATCCTGAAGAATCTCTCGAGCAATTTCCGGTACCGGTTCAACGTAAATCACATCGTTGGCTTGGACAATCATGTTGGCATGTTGAATCCCCTCAATGGTGGAGAGGTCCATCATGAAAACGTCGTAGGGTTTATCATCGTAGCGGCGAATGAGTTTCACCTTGCTTGCATTCCCTCGTTGCGCCACTCCCCCGGCCATCGCAAGTACTTCAATGAGGGTCATGTTTTGGTTTTGAAGTGGCACCACCCGAGCGTTTCCTCCTTCACCACTAAACACAATCGCCCGGTTGTTAACGATTTGAAGTTGCGCAAAAGGCCTTTTATAGAATTCGGCATAGAGTTCTTCGAGATGCAATTGGGCTTCTTGGATGGTCATTCCAGCCAGCATCACGAATCCAACTTCGGGCAATTCGAGCATTCCATCGGGCTGAACGGTGTAAGTAAAGCTGGGTAAGATGGCTCTGTTCTGAACCCCTTCTGTAATCCCTGCCGTCATTTCAATGAGTCGGGCTCCTTCGTTTGAAAAAAGACGAAAGAGAATTTCGTCGTTGGGAGAAATCAGAAAGTTGGTGGTCGTGGTGTCGTCCAAGGTATCGAACTCGTAGTCAGTATCGGTTTTGAACATGACGTTTTTATTGATCGTACAACTCGAAATAAGTACGCAAAAGAGGATAAAAAAGAGTCCGTATTTCATCAAAATTGGTTTCGTAGGAAACAAAAATAACAATTCGAGAGTGGAATTCTTGGGATCGGGAGGCATTCCTTACTTTTGTTTCATGAAACGAACAGTGATCATAGGTGCTAGCGACAACCCAAACCGATACAGTTACTTAGCTTGCGTAAGATTAGAAGGACTCGGACACGAGGTATTTCCTTTGGGCATTCGGGAGGGGAAAATCCAAGGCACGAGCATTATCACTGATCGACCAGAACTGAAAAACATCGATACCATCACCCTTTATGTTGGTCCGAAAAACCAAGCATCTTGGCTAGACTATATGATTTCGCTGTCTCCCAAGCGAATCATCTTCAACCCAGGAACGGAAGATCGCGAGAGCATTTCGGCAGTTCGAGAAGCCGGAATTCAGGCAGAAATTGCTTGTACTTTAGTGATGTTATCTGCAGACACTTACTGAACCATGAAACTACACGGAAAAGATTGCTTTTTAAGGGCTCTAGAGCCGCATGATGTGGAACACCTCTTCCAGTGGGAGAACAAAACAGAGCATTGGCTCGTTTCTGGCACAAAGGCGCCTTTTAGCAAGCACCAGCTCCAACAGTACATGAAAAACACCCGAGACATCTATGCCGATCGTCAACTCCGTTTGATGATTTGTACTGAAGAACAGCCTGTGGGATGCATTGACTTGTTCGACTTCGAACCAGAACACCGAAGAGCCGGTATTGGTATCTTGATTGGTGAGGATCAAGAGCGCGGGAAAGGAATTGCTAAATCAGCACTGAAGCTTTTGATTGAATATGCTTTCGATGTGCTTTCTCTGCATCAGGTTTACGCCAACGTTCCTGCCAACAACACGGCCAGCCATAAACTCTTCCAAAGTTTGAATTTCGAACATGTGGGAACGCGAAAAGAGTGGCTACTCGATGGAAAAACCTGGAGAGATGAATGGATGTACCAATTGATTGATCGTTCATGAAAAAAGTAGTTTGGATCGTTGTTCTTGCGGTTTTGGCTTTCGGCGCTTGGAAGGGATTTTCAATGTATCAAAGCATTTGGGGAGGTGCTACTGGGTTTTATGAAGACAATAAAGTCATTTTCATCAAAACCAACACTGGTTTTAATGACCTGCTCAACCTTCTGGAAGCAGAAGAAATCATTACCGATCGTGGCGCTTTTGAACAAACGGCTGAATTGAAAAAGTTCGGCAAGGTCATTCCTGGAAAATACCGTATTCAAAGAGGTAGCAGTAACAACGACATCGTCAACAAACTGCGCATTGGAGATCAAGAGGAGGTCAAGCTACTGATCAAATCAACCCGATTGCCCGAGGAAATGGCGGGCAACATTGCCAGTCAATTGGAGTTGGACAGTGCTTCTCTGGCTGAAAAAATGCTTGATTCCGAGATGGCGAGTAAGTATGGCTTCGCTTCAGAGACCTTCAAAACAATGTTTCTGCCCAATACTTACAAAATCAATTGGTCTGTTTCGGAAGAAGACTTCATCCAACGTATGGCCAAAGAATACAAGTCTTTTTGGAATGAAGAACGTATGGCTCAGGCTCGTGCAATAGGACTTTCACAGAGCGAAGTGAGCACTTTGGCGAGCATTGTAAAAGCCGAAACTGCAAAAAGAGATGAAGCTCCCATTGTTGCCGGATTGTACTTGAACCGTTTGAAAAAAGGCATCGCTTTGCAAGCAGACCCTACCTTGATTTACGCTGTGGGCGACTTTAGTATCAAGCGAGTTCTGGATGAACACAAAACCATACCATCTCCTTACAACACCTATTTGAATAGAGGTTTACCGCCAGGCCCCATTAACCTTCCTGAAACAAACTATTTGGATGCCGTTTTGAAGGCGGTGGATCACAATTACTTGTACATGTGTGCGAAACCGGATTTCTCGGGTTACCACAACTTCTCTCGAACGTACAACCAGCATTTACAAAACGCTAAGAAGTACCACCAAGCCTTGAACAAGCAGCGGGTCTACCGGTAAATTCTGAATGCCTTTTGGAATCGGGGAAATTGTTTTGCTAATCGTTATCGAACCAGTCACCCAGCTTCTTCTGGAGCAATTCTTCATTCAGTGGCTTAGGAATAAAGTCATCCATTCCTGAATTCAAGCATTGCTGAACGTCTTTTTGCTCAATGTTTCCTGTAAGTGCGATAATCACAGGGCGATCGTTTTCTTCATACATCCCGTGAATTTTCTTGCTTGTCTCTACTCCGCTCATGCCTGGCATTTCGATGTCCATCAGCACCAAGTCGTAGCTTTTCATCGACAATTTCCTCAAAGCCTCTTCACCGCTATAAACTCGATCAGAAGCATACCCCATTTGTTCTAACATTTTGGAGGTCACCATGAGGTTGAGCTCGTTGTCATCGGCTATCAAAATGCGAAGCGTATTGAAGCTGCTTTGCTTGTTTATCGGACTCAAGCCTTTGGTTGGTCTATCTTCTCCCTTTTGATCCATCACGCTCACCAAAGTGCTCATCAAGCGGCTTGGAGCTACGGGTTTAGTGAGGTAACTTGAAAAGAGTTCCTGTTGATCATTCATCACTCCTGTTCCCGTGGAAGAGAGCACAACGATAGGAAGCTCTTTTTCGGTGAAGTGTTTTCTAATTTCAACTGCTAACTGCTCTCCGTCCATCATGGGCATTTGCATGTCCAGAATACAGAGGTCGAATTTCGAAAGGTCTTTGATGATTTCTACCACCAATTCCGGACTATTGAACGGTGTTGATCTCACCCCCCAATTCGAAAGTTGTTTCACGAGAATGCGGAGGTTGGTGGTATTATCGTCAACCACGAGCGCTCTGAGTCCTGCCAAACGCTCTTCTTTTTTGCTTTGTTCAAGGGCTTCCTCAGATTCTAAGATGGTCGTAAAAAGGAAGCTACTTCCTTCTCCCAGCTCACTTTCACACCAAATACGTCCTCCCATCAGCGCCACCAATTTTTTACAAATGCTCAAGCCCAAACCAGTGCCGCCATATTTACGAGTAGTAGAGGTATCAGCCTGCATAAAACTTTCGAAGAGTTGTGCTTGTGTTTCCTTACTCATCCCGATTCCCGTATCTTTTATGTGGAACCTAACTTGAGAAAATCCCCCTTCATCGGCAATCTTCTCAACAGTAAGTAGCACTTCCCCTTTATCTGTAAACTTAATGGCGTTATTCAGCAGGTTGATGAGTACTTGTTTTAAGCGAATAACGTCACCACAGAACTCCCCTGTTAATTCTGGCTCGAGGTAAAAAATCAATTCAAGGTTTTTATCTTGGACGCTTGGTTTCAATAAATCAATGACTTCTTCAACGGCTTGTTGCAGGTTGAAGGTACTTCTTTCTAATTCTAGCTTTTCAGAGTCGAGTTTACTGTAATCAAGAATATCATTGATGATGACCATCAGATTTTCAGCACTGTTCTTAATGGTATTTACATAGCTGCTTTGATCTGCATCGAGCTTGGTTTTTTTCAAAATTCCAGACATCCCAATGATCCCATTCATGGGTGTTCTGATTTCATGACTCACATTTGCCAAGAAGTCAGATTTCACTTCACTCGCGCGTTGCAGATTTTGGTTGAGTTCTTTCAATTCCTCGTTTTGTCTGGCTACTTTTTTAAGCGAGGGTTTGATGATCACGTAAAACAAAAGGAACATAACCACCACTCCCAGAGCTGATAATCCCCAGGAGAACATTTTAATCTGTTGGTACTGCTTATTGGTTTTATTATTGAAAAAATAGAGCAGTTCTAAAATCTGTTCTTCGTATTTTGAGTTCAGCAGAGCGATGTTCCCCATCCTTGGTTCGAGCTCTGTTTTAGGTTCAGCAAGAATCGCATCTAACTCTTTTTTTATCTTGATGAAAACGGGGTTGAGTTGGGCAATAATTTTTTTCTCCTCTTCACCATTCTTTGCACTGGTTTGGTAGAGTTCACTTCCTTGGGTGATGGCCTTATGGCTGTCAATCCATTTTTGACGCGCCAATTTGAGATCGGTTAATACCTCCTTGCAATTCTCGTCTTTCGATTGCCTGTAGTGAAACTCAAAAACCAAACTTTCAATCTGTTCTGTGAGCATTCTTTGACGAGAGACAACCTTTGCTTCGATATCTGATTTGTGCTGTTCTGCGAGCTGTAAACTCAGAAAGAGCTGCGCACTGAGCACAATGACCACCATGGTCAACAAAAACAAAACAATGCGTTTAGAGATTCCGCTACTCATGTTAAAGTTCTACAGTTTCTGTTAGCGAGCTAAGTTACCGAAAAAAACGGTTCGTGGCATTGTCTGGAAAACGAAGCTACTGTCTTTGAAGAAAGGAACGAACTGCTTCTTTGAGTAGATCGATTTGAATGGGCTTAGATATGAAATCGACCATTCCTGCTTCCAAACAGGATTGGCGATCAGAAACTTGGGCGTTTGCGGTCATGGCGATGATCTCCACAGCTTGAACGCCTTTTCGTTTCAAAATGCTTTTTGTAGCGCTTATTCCATCCATTACAGGCATTTGAACATCCATAAAAATCAATGGATAGTGTCTAGCATCAAACATTTCTACCGCTTCCAAACCATTGTTTGCGATGTCTACTTCAAATCCAAAGTTTTGTAGAATAAGGGAGGCTACTTTCTGGTTGATCAGATTATCTTCCGCCAGGAGCACGCGCATACCTTCGACCAGTACTTCCTTTTTTATTGGTTTGTGTTCCAAGCCATTCAAAACCTCCGCGTCTGTACAAACCTCTAGCTCCAGCTCAAGAGTAAAAACACTTCCTACATCTTTCTCAGAATCAACTAAAATTTGTCCATTCATCAAATTTGCCAGTTGCTTACTAATTGCCAAACCGAGTCCTGTTCCACCATATTTTCGAGTGGTTGAAGAGTCCAGTTGAGAAAAGCTGTTGAACAAGGAATTTATTTTGGAAGGTTCAATCCCAATGCCTGTATCTTCTACTTTGAATTCAATCTTTGCTTTTGAACCGTTCAATTGTGCCAAGTTCAACGAAACTTTGATAAATCCTTTGTATGTGAATTTAATGGCATTCCCAATCAAGTTGGTCATGATCTGTTTTACTCGAGTAGAATCACCTTTGAAGTGAGCGGGCAGCGACGGATCCATTTCTTGAACGAGTTGTACGCGATCTTTATTCACCTTCGGATTCAGAAGAAGCATGACTTCTTTCATTTGATCTTGTACAGAGAAGGTGTGCGACTCCAATTGAATTTTTCCCGACTCAATTTTACTGAAGTCCAAGATATCATTGATGATCACGAGTAGGTTTTCCCCACTTCGTTCGATGGTTTCTACGTACATCTTTTGATCTCCTTGCAACGGTGTTTGCGCGAGAAGTTGAGTCATCCCAATTACCCCGTTCATGGGTGTTCGAATCTCATGACTCATCGTAGCTAAAAACTCCGATTTTGCAACAGCAGCTTCTTCTGCAGCTTCCTTGGCCAAAATCAGCTGACGTGTTTGCTCGTATTCTTGAGTCATGTCCCGCACCCGATATACCAGCTGTTCCTTGTCGTATTTCTGGATGAGGGCAATGGAAACAAAAGCAAAAAAGGTACTCCCATCTGCCTTTTTGAGCTGCAATTCGTCGTTCCAAAAACGATCTTGCCTCAATTTCACGACACCTTCATGATCTTCCTCCTTGCTCAAGTGGTTCATTCGAAAATCACCAAAGTCTTGTCCCTTCATCTCTGAAAAGGATTGCCCAAAGAGCTCTTCTGCTCTTGGGTTCACTTCTTGAATGAAGCCATCGAAATCGGTCAGTAAGATAGCCGTCTCATCTTTTCCAACCACTGCTCGAAGGATCTCTTCCCTCACCTTCATCGATGCTTGGTATTTCGCTTTCAATCGGGTATTAAGATAGGATAGAATGCCAGACAAGGTCATTGCAATAAAGGATAGCACTCCGTCTGAAAAACTGACGTTATCGCTTCCTAACAAAGCCATACCCGTGAGCAAAATGGTGAAGATGCAATATCGGAGCACTTGTTCTTTGTCCCTAAAAACAGCCGCTACAGCCTGAGTCGAAATCAAGAGTGCTAACAGGTAATATTGGGAGAATTCATTCAGATAGCACGTAAAGATGATGTGTGCTGAATAGACATAAAACATGGCATTGGAAACCTTATAAATGGCTTTGTTTGAACGAACCAGAAAAGTGACGCACATGGTAATGAGAGCGAGTCCAGCGATGAGCACACGGTCGTAAACGTATTCCACGTTGTCCTCCAATAAATTCCAAAATAAGACCGACATAAAAACGGTGCTTGCTAAGGCAAGAGAAATCATCATTCGGTAAAACAAAACGCCTTTTAAACCCCCATCTTTTTCGGAAATAAGGCCAATTGTGTCCTTGTCTTGTTGTGCTTGTGACATCTTATAATTGCATTCGGAGGATGAAGATAGTCAGAAAGTGAGATGTTGTAAATTTGCAAGACCAAAACGAGCAAATTGAGGAAAATTCCTACAAGCCTTCTACCATTTATTGCACTTTTTGCTGCTACGAGCCTCTTTTCTCAAGTAGAAAGCGACCATCTTCGCCATCGCAAAATCATTTTGGCCACGGGAGCAAGTAGCGCATATTTGGGATCCATGATTGCACTCGACCAATTGTGGTATAGCGATTTTGAACAAACCCCGCTGCACAGTTTTGATGATGCCTCTCAATGGCTGCAAATGGACAAAGTGGGCCACCTTACCACCAGCTATCAATTAGGCAAAGCGGGACATGCGGCACTTCGGTGGGCGGGTGTCTCAGACCAAAGTGCGCGCATTTTAGGAGGAAGCTTTGGTTTTTTGTACCTCGGAGGAGTGGAGCTTTTGGATGGAAAATCCAGCGAGTGGGGCTTCTCTTGGTCTGATCTTGGCGCAAACGCTCTGGGAAGTGCTGCATTCATTGCACAAGATGCCATTTGGAATGAGCAACGCATTCAGTTCAAGTACAGCTATCAGAAAAGTCCTTATGCAAAATACCGACCAGAAGTACTGGGCAGCAGTGCTTCAGAACGCTGGCTAAAAGATTACAATGGACAAACCTATTGGGCGAGCATACGCGTTGCTGATTTCCTTCGGGAAGATCATCCTTGGCCCGATTTCCTTTGCGTCTCCATTGGCTACGGAGCGGATGGTATGCTTGGGGCAGAGAGCAATCCACCTTTTTCTGACAACAACACCCTGCTTCCCTCTTTTGAAAGACAGCGGCAATTCTACTTGTCTTTGGATCTCGACCTCTCCTCCTTCGCCTCCAACAGAAGAGTACTTCGCGGATTCCTCAACACTTTTGGCTTCATCAAAATACCTGCCCCAACCCTTCTTCTCCAAAACGGAAACCTCCGATTCTATCCGCTCTTCTTTTGAAAGAAAGTTCCATTGAAAGGGAGAAAAGAATTATTCAAGCCGAGGTACTCCTCCCCTTCCTCAGAAATTAAGATATTAGCGCTAACAAGCCAAACATGAGTAAGACCACACAATTTCTAGACGAAATCCAGAAGGGAAATACCTTCAAAAAAGACAGTTTCATTCTTGGAGGAGCCATGCTTGACGGCAAGGTTGTTCCAGGTGCGCAAGTAAAAATCCCACTCAAAACATTGAACCGACATGGATTGATTGCAGGGGCTACGGGAACTGGAAAAACCAAAACGCTTCAGGTCATTGCCGAACAACTGTCCATGAAAGGAATTCCTTCCGTGTTGATGGATTTAAAAGGAGATTTGAGCGGATTGGCTCAGCCCGGAAGCACGAACGATCACATCCGTTGGAGACACGGTGAAATTGGATCCGAATACATTCCCGAAGCAATGCCTGTGGAATTGCTCAGTTTGAGTAATGAAAAAGGATTGAAGCTGCGGGCTACGGTGAGCGAATTTGGACCGGTTCTCTTTTCCAAAATTCTCGATCTCAATGAAACACAAGAAGGTGTAATGGCCATTGTTTTCAAGTATTGTGATGATAACAGCATGCCCTTGGTGGATCTGAAAGACGTTCGCGAAGTGCTGAAGTTTGTTGGTGGAGAAGGAAAACAAAGCATCGTGGATAACTACGGCTATGTTTCTCCCGCTTCCATTGGGGCCATCACCCGAAAAGTTCTTCAAATCGAACAACAAGGAGCCGACGCCTTTTTTGGAGAGCGCTCCTTCGACCCGCAAGACCTATTGAGACAGAAAGACGGGAAAGGGATGATCAGTATTCTTCGATTAACCGACATTCAAGACCGACCTAAACTCTTTTCCACCTTCATGTTGTGCCTATTGGCTGAAATCTATTCCACCTTTCCCGAACAAGGAGATGACGATCAACCCAAACTTTGCATCTTCATTGATGAGGCCCACTTGGTGTTCAAAGAAGCATCTGACGCATTGATGGATCAAATTGAAGCCATTGTGAAGCTCATTCGTTCAAAAGGGGTTGGACTCTTTTTCTGTACTCAAAACCCTACGGATGTTCCTGATGCAGTGCTTGGTCAGCTCGGACTCAAAGTTCAACACGCCTTGCGCGCATTCACAGCGAAAGACCGAAAGGCCATCAAAAAGACCGCAGAAAACTATCCTAGCAGCGAATATTATGACACGGCTGAAATGCTCACTCAGATTGGAATTGGGGAAGCCTTGGTGAGTGCGCTTAATGAAAAAGGGATCCCTACTCCTTTGGCTGCAACGCTTCTCAATGCACCAAAAACACGAATGGACATCCTGAGCAAAAAGGAAATTGATGAACTCGTGAAAGGAAGTGAACTTACTGAGAAATACAACGAGGAAATTGATAAAGAGAGCGCTTATGAAATCTTGAGAGGGAAACTGGAAAAGGCCAAAAGTGAAGAGCACAAAGCGGCCATGGAAGAACAGAAAGAGGAAGTAAAGAAAGCATCTCGCAGTAAAAAAGAGGAGCCTTCCCTTTTCGAAAAAGCTTCTAAAAATACCATGGTGCGACAAATCGGAAGAACCATTTTTAGAGAATTGACCCGAGGAATTCTTGGTGCTTTAGGCGTGAAGAAACGATGAGTAAGCTCAGGAGAGAGCTCGTGGGCGTATTCTACAATGTGGAAAATCTGTTTGATACCATCGACGACCCAAAAACGAGCGATGAAGCCTTCACCCCTGAAGGAATCATGCAATGGGACGAAAAGCGATACCAATATAAGCTGGAGCAAATTGCAAAAGCCATTATGGGAATTGATCGTGGTGAGGCGCCTGCATTCATGGCTTTTGCAGAAGTTGAGAACCGAAGAGTCATCGAAGATTTATTGCTAGAAGAAGGATTCAAAGAGCACTCCTACTCCATTGTTCATCAGGAAAGCGTGGACACGCGAGGGATTGACATTGCTTTTGTTTATCGCACAGATCTTTTTTCTCACACAGATGCTTTGTGGCACGATATCAACCTCTTTTCAGATGTTCCTATCAACGCTCGAAAGATTCTTCAAGTGAGTGGCTTTCTGGGCAAGCAAAAGTTCCATTTCTTCGTCAACCACTGGTCGAGCAGAAGAAAAGGCAAAGAAGAAACAGCACACAAACGCATTGCAGCAGGCAAGATGCTTCGGCATGCGATTGATCATTTCACCCAGCCCGGGGACGCGAATATCATCATGGGGGATTTTAACGACGAGCCCGGTGATATGAGCATTGTGAAGTATTTACGCGCTGTGGAAACACCTCAGGAAGCCGATGAGCTCATCAATCTCTCTTGGCGGTATGAGCATCACGGTAAGGGGAGCATTGAGCACGAAGGCGATTGGTACCTTTTTGATCAAATCATGATTACTCAAAACCTCTTTAAAGGTGAGGCCAAAAGATGGAAGGTAAAGAAGATGTATTTGGAACAAAATGAAGCCCTGCTCTTTCGTTCCCGCGGCACAACAAAGCCCAACAGAACGTACGTTGGAACATCTTACAAAGGCGGGTACTCCGATCACCTCCCCGTGTTTTTTCGCTTGAGGGAATCGAACTAAAGCATCGCAAAAACGAAGATCAAAACGAACATACAAAAGCCCCAAACCGAGAAGGGAATGGGGCTTTTTATTGCTTTGAATGGGTACTTACTTAGTAGCTGCCCATTTTCTAATTTCAGATCTGAACCAATCATCTGCAGCATCCGTCCACTTGAAGTTTTCACGAATGTAAGACATGGTGTCTTTTTCGATATCGGTATAGCTTGCGCCATCTTTCACCGCCTCTAAAAGTTGAGATGCATCTTCTTTTGAGATTCGACCATCTCCACCTCCTGAGGTAAGTTTTTCTGCCAATTCGATGAGTTCACCATCGTATTTCTTTCCGTCAATTGTTTTGTAATATCCCATGATATTTATTTTGTTTTAAGTTATCCAAATAATTTTCCGAGTCCGCCACCAAGCATATCTTTGGCCTTATCACCAAGCATGCCTTTGGCTTGATCCATGATGCTCCCGCTATCCATTCCAAGACTGTCCATCAATCCTTCTTGGGTGTTTGGTGCATCTCCAGACTGGAATTTCGAGCTGATCATATTCACCACCATTGGAATCACCGTTGTGGCGATGCTTTTGGCAGTTCCACTCTCCAAACCGAGGCCAGAGACCACTTTATCGGTTAGCGTAGAAGTAATTCCAGCAACAATGGGATTGGATTGATCTGCACTTGCTTTTCCAGAGAAAAGGTTCATGATACCGTCCAAATTTCCAGAAGTTGCTTGAGAAAGTACTTCTTCTTTCACCGCTTCCCCAGAAAGGCTCGCAATATCATCTGCCTTGTCTAAAGAAACATCGTTTTTAGAGAGCACATCTCCAATTTGGCTTTTCGCCGCGTTCAGTAGTTGATCTAACATGTTTTTCGTTTTTAAGTCGTTTAAGGAATGCTTATTTCTTCTTTACCAGCGCTGAAGTTTGGCGAATTTTATCGTTGAGGGCCTTTACCGCTTCAACCGCCTTTTCAATTTGCTCCTTCTTGGCAGCAGCCTCTTCTTTGCTGATTTTCCCTGACTCGAGGTCTGCCTTCAGTTTGTCTTGAGCCGCTTTGATTTTCATCTTTGCTCCAGCCACCTTCTCATTTTCTTCGGCAATCTCTGTTTGGGCTTTCACTTTTTTGATCTCCACCAATTCTTCCGGACTCTTTTTCTTCAGCTCCTCTTCGCTCATGTTTTGCATTTCTATGACCTCATCCTTGCTCTTGCCCATGTTTTTGGCAATGTCTTCACTGGCCGACTCTTTGCGAATCATCTCACGCATTTTGGCTTCTTTGTCTCCGTTAGGGTCGAGCTTTTCTTTTTGCGCCTCAATTTTTTCAGAAACCTCTTTGATTTCGGCCTCCCCCTCTTTCATCTTCTCATCCGCTTTCTTCAGTCCGGTTTCTACCTTTTCTTTGGTATCTTCTGCTTTTTGAAGACCTTCTTCGGTGTTGGCTTTAGCTTTGTCTAGTTTCCCCTGCACTTGCGCCTGCACCGCAGTGATGCACACAAAAAGGGCTGCTGTTAGTAGTATTCTTTTCATTTTCTTTCGTTTTATAGTCCTTCTAGAGCATTGTCCAATTGGCTTGAAGCCTCTTCCATCTCTTTTACGGAGTTATCAATTTGGTTGATCTCCTCTTGAACAGCTGGTGCAGCTTGCTCCTGAGTTTCATTGCTCATCTCTTGAGCTTGATCTGTGCTGGTATCGCCACAAGAAGCCAATCCGGCAAGGAGGGCGAAAGCAAATAGGGTTTGTTTCATTTTACTTGGTTTTGGGTTTATCGTCTGTTGGAATATCGCATAATATAGTAAATCAAGGTTGCTAAAGAGCCCAAAGCCGCTACCAAATAGGTACGTGCAGCCCATTTCAAGGCATCTTTACTCGCGGCATGTTCCGTTTGATTCACAATGCCTTTTCGCTCGATCCATGCCAATGCTCGCTTGCTGGCGTCATACTCCACGGGTAAAGTTACAAAAGTGAACAGGGTAGTGATGCTAAAAAGGAGAATACCAATGAACAGCAATTGCGGAAAGGTATTGATCAAAAGAATCCCTCCAAGAAGTACCCATTGCACCACTTTGGAAGAAATGTTCACCAAGGGAACCAATTTGGATCGCATGTTGAGCCAACGGT
>CALKGK010000007.1 GCA_938085105.1 uncultured Flavobacteriales bacterium | reverse complement strand
TGTTTCCCTTGAAGCAACAGGCCCAAACCGAAATCATCCACCCCGGCGTTATTTGATATGCAAGTGAGGTCTTTCACCCCCATCTTCACCAACTCCTTGATGCAATTCTCAGGAATTCCGCAAAGCCCAAAACCGCCCAACATGAGGGTCATTCCACTTTCAATTCCTGCGCAAGCTTCTTCGGCCTTGCTCACCACTTTATGTATCGCCATTGTGAATCTTGTTTATTCAAAAAACTCGTCCGTCTCCTCCATAAATCCTTCTTCTCCATCTCCAAAGATAGCAGATTTGGAAGGGTCTGCGAATTCATCGCAATCCAAGGCTGCAGACTCATATCCCTCCGGTGCTTTGAAGTCTTCCGTGGGAAAAGCGAGGGATGCATCGTCATAAGTGTTCTTCATGAAATAGCCATAAATCGGAAGTGCTGTGTTGGCCCCTTGTCCGAGCGATGTTGTCGAAAAACGCACTGCCGGATCAGCAGCTCCAACCCAAACTCCGGTAACAAGGCTTGGTGTAAGGCCCATGAACCAACCGTCTGTATTGTTCTGTGTTGTTCCCGTTTTCCCCGCCATTGGTGCCTTAATGCCGTCGTAATCTCGACTTTTTAGGTCCATTCGAAGACGCATTCCCGTTCCACTTCGCTTGGCCAACTCCCGGTTATACGCTCCATCCACCACACCTTTCATCATTTGAACGGTCATGTAAGCGGTATATTCATCCAAGCCCTGTCTAATGTTAAGTTCCGGCTCGTAGATGGTATTTCCGTTTTTATCCTCAATGCGGACGATGTAGCTGGGCTCGATGTACACTCCTCCGTTGGCAAGCGCCGCGTTGGCAGCTACCATTTCGTACAAAGAAAGCTCTGCTACCCCAAGGGCAATGGAGGGCACGTTAGGTACGTTGCTGGTAATTCCCATGTTAGCTGCTGTGGTCCGCACAACATCGGTTCCATAGTCTTTGATGAGTTTTGCGGTGATGGTATTCATGGAATTGGCCAGAGCATATTTTAAGGTGACAATTTCGCCGTACTTGAAATCGGAATTGTCTGGACACCATGCTGGCTGCCCCTCAGGCATGTCAATGCAAATCTTTTGATTGGGCAGCTCCGTACAAGGATGCAGTCCCAAGCGAATGGCCGACGCGTAAACAAAGGGTTTGAAGGTCGAGCCTACTTGCCTGCGCATTTGATACACATTATCGTACTGAAACTGTTTAAAATCAACCCCTCCAACCCAAGCTTTAACGTGTCCGCTCCTCGGATCTACCGCCAGCAACCCGGCGTGCAAGAAGGTCTTGTGGTATTTGATACTATCCATCGGAGTCATGGTGGTATCAATAAAACCTTTCAAACCATAAACCTTCATTTTGGTTGGTGTTTCAAAGTTTTGGTCGATCTCCTTTTCGCTTGGTTTTGGCCAGGTATGGCTGCATCCGCCCTTCTCTTCATCGCAGTGCCACATGTTCTTTCCTTCCACCTTTTGCCCCATGATATAGAACGCTGGTCGTTTGCAATCCGGACAAAGCTTTCCTGTTTGCATCTTGTAGCGCTCCGATTGTTTTTTAGCGATCGCCAAAATGCGCTGGGCATCTTTGTCTTTAATTCCGTTGTAGAAAGGATAGTTCTTATCTTTTCTTTTTTTGAGGTCTTTATTGAAAGCCGCTTGAAGTTCGCCACTGATGTGTTCCTTCACTGCAAATTCTGCGTGGGCTTGCATGCGGGAATCGATGGTTGTGATCACCTTGAGACCGTCGCCATATAAATCGTATTCACTACCATCAGCTTTGGTTCTGATAAGTTTACCGTTGTCATCCTTTTCACTCAAGATCCGCTTCATTTCGGCACGAAGGGTTTCTCTAAAGTACGGCGCCATTCCTTCATCATGACTTACTTTTTGGAAATTCAACTCCAGCGGAAGTACTCGAAGGGAATCGTATTGTTCCTGGCTGAGGTCACCAAATTTGGTCATTTGCTTCAGCACCACCTCTCGTCTTTTCTCCACCAACTCTTTTCTCCTCATGGGATTGTAGAGGGATGAGTTTTTCAGCATCCCCACGAGCATGGCCGACTCCTCAATATTGAGTTCGCTCACTGATTTTTTAAAATAGATGTATGCCGCTGATTTCACTCCCACCGCTTGATTGAGGAAGTCGTATCGATTGAGGTAAAGCGCGATGATCTCTTCTTTGGTGTATTGGCGTTCTAGGCGACTAGCAATGATCCACTCCTTTGGTTTTTGGAGCAATGCACGTTCAACAAAGCTCACTCCTTCATACTCTTGGGTGAAGAGCAATTTTGCCAACTGCTGAGAAATGGTCGAACCCCCACCCTTTGATCCGAGGTAGGCAATGGCGCGAATGAGTCCTTCGAAATCTACCCCACTGTGGTCCCAAAAACGAGCATCCTCCGTCGCCACCAAGGCTTCCACCAAATGCGGTGGGAGGTCTTCGTACTTGATATCGGAACGGTTTTCTCGGTAATACCGACCAATCACCTCATTGTCTGACGTGTACACCTCCGTGGCCAGGTTCGTTTTTGGGTTGGCCAAAGCCTCCGTGTTGGGTAAATCGCTCATGGATGCGAGCAAGAGCAATACTGCTAAGCCAATAAAAGGCGCGAGAACAATCAGCCAGAAGAGAAAAATGAACTTGCCGTATTTCGGTTTGCTCTTCTTTGGTGCATTTTTCTTTGTACTTGATTTTGCCATGGTGGATGCTGTTTCAAAAAGGACGTTCAAAATTAGGCAAACGTATGGAGTGCAGCTTGGATTTTCATTAAAAGTGCCACTTTTCCAAAAATTAGTGAAATAATCTGTGCTTGGAGGTTATGCTTGCTCTCATTTGTTAATTTTGGGGTTCATATTTTACGCATGATCGTACTCATTAAAGCTGCTCAGCTCATTTTAAGCCTTTCCATTCTTGTTGTTCTTCACGAATTGGGGCATTTCATCCCTGCCAAACTCTTCAAAACCAGAGTAGAAAAGTTTTACCTTTTCTTCAATCCTTGGTTTTCTTTGATCAAGTTTAAGAAGGGAGAAACCGAGTACGGCATCGGCTGGCTTCCTTTGGGAGGTTACGTGAAAATTGCCGGGATGATTGACGAGTCCATGGACACCGAAGCGATGAAACAACCGGCTCAACCTTGGGAATTCCGCTCAAAGCCAGCTTGGCAGCGTTTAATCATCATGGCAGGTGGAGTTACCGTAAACCTCATTTTGGGTTACATCATCTACTCCATGGTATTGTTTGCTTACGGAGAAAAAGAACTTCCACCTTCACAGTTGCAGCACGGTTTGCATTACGATCAAGAACTCATTGATCTTGGTTTTGAAAACGGCGACAACATCGTGGCCATCGACCAAGTGGACGTAAGCAACGTGAACGACCTCCGCAAAATCCTCTTTTTGGAAGATGCATCAACAGTTCAGGTGGATCGAGATGGAGCGCGACTGGACATCCAACTGCCCAATGATTTTGGTCAGTACATGATCGATAGCGGCATCAAAAACCCATTCGAAATTCAATTCTTAAACGAAGTTGAAAGTGTAGAAGAAGGCATGCCAGCAGCACAGGCTGGGATTCAGCCAGGGGATTTGATCACCAGTGTGAACGGAATTCAGAGCCCGTACTTCAACGATTTTGTTCGCGGATTAGCCAAAAGCGAGTCGGACACCGTGCTCGTTGGCTGGGAACGAAATGGCAATTACCAAGAAGCCAGCATCGTGCTCACCCCCGAGCGAAGAATTGGATTTGTTCGTACCCGTGCTGAGCAACAGTTTGAGTTTGTTGAAATTGAATATTCGTTTGGTGAAGCCATCACCAGCGGTTTCTCCATTGCAAAAGAAACGCTACAGAACTACGTTTTGAGCTTGCGTTTTATCTTCAGCAAAAAAGGCGTTCAAGAGGTTGGTTCTTTTGTGACATTGGGAAGCATTTTTAGCCCGGAATGGGACTGGGAAGTTTTTTGGAAGAACACCGCTTTTCTTTCCCTCATCTTGGCCTTTATGAACATCTTGCCCATTCCAGCTTTGGATGGCGGACACATCGTGTTCTTGATTTATGAAATCATTGCAGGGAAACCCGCTCCAGAAAAAGTGTTGGAAAAAGCTCAAATCGTTGGTGTTGTTTTGCTTCTGGGCCTGATGGTGCTTGCCCTTGGAAACGACCTCATCAAAGTCTTTACCGGCGGTTTCTAGCTCTTAACATGCCTTCTGGGATAACATTGTTTTCGGAAGTCTTTTTCAGCCGGGAATTGGAGTAATTTCCATTCATGAGAAAGTTATTTCTACTTGTATTACTGGTGCTTTTTAGCGGATGGGGAGAGCAGCTCATCGCTCAAGATCAAACCCGCGCAGATTGGGGCTTGCAGCTCTTTCAGGAGCAAACGCCCATGCTCATTGTTCCCTTTGAGCCCAAAATGCTGATTAGCGATCTTCACCCTCCGATGTGCAAGCAAAACGGTTTGGGCGATGAAGAACTCATTCGAGAACTTCAAGCCCTACTCGTGGAGAGTTTTGCGGCAGTGAAAGGAGTGAGCGTTCGGAACGAGGGCGACCTTTCTTCAAAACTGCCCCATCTGGGGTACCGCTATTTACCCGTGCCCGGGAATGAGGAGAAAACAACAAACACTGGCGAAAAGAAAAAGCATCCTTTCGCCAGAAATACAGGGGTTCAAGGAGGTGAAGTTAGAACATCGAGAAACAAAACACCCCACTATATGAAGCCGGTGGTGGAGCCTGAAGACCTCGTGTTACTTTTTGAAGAAAGCTCGTCAGAAGTATTGTGTTTGATCTCGGAGCTCGACTTTAAAGTAGATCACTACACCGCCGTAGCGCCTGGAGAACAACGATACAAAACCATTGCGCTCCATTTTGCTTTATATGATCGCGAGGGGAAGGAACTGCATTCTGGACTCGTGAGCATAAAAACCAACACGGTGGACTACAACCTCGCCCACCTAAAAAATGAATATCTTGTGCCTTTGTGCCAAGAAATCATGCTGCAATTGAAAAATGTTCAATCAGTAGCAAGTGAGGAGGAAGAGCCAAACAGCTCGACTACCTCTGAAGAAACCGAAAACTCTGGCACTTCAGAAACCAAGAAGACACTGAAAAACAAAGCGAAGAAGGTGCGTGCAAAAGACGACGCTACTTTGGACGAAGACTTTTAACATGAACATCGATATTAACGCTTATTCCATGGTGATCGCCGCTTCTCTGGTGATCATTTTTTCATATTTCGCGAACGTCATTTCTCGAAAAACCAACATCCCAAGTGTGCTTCTTTTGATCGTTCTTGGGATCTTGATTAAGCAAAGCTTTCCCTATTTTGGCATATCGGCCATTCCCTACGAAGGCTTAATTCTGGAAGTTCTTGGAACTGTTGGGCTGATTTTCATCGTTCTTGAAGCCGCGCTCGATTTAGAATTGCGAAAAGACAAGTGGCCCATCATTTGGAAGTCCTTACTTGTAGCACTTGGCGCATTATTGATCAGTTCATTTGCCATTGCCTCCTTTCTAAATTGGATCTTCTTTAACGACTTTTACAACGCCCTCGTCTACGCCATTCCCCTGAGCATCATGAGCTCGGCCATCATCATTCCTAGTGTGGGCGGACTCGTTGAACACCAGAAGGAATTTATGGTGTATGAAAGTACGTTTAGCGACATCTTGGGCATCATGTTTTTCTACCTCCTCCTTGGAAACGAAGATGCGGGATCGGTGTGGACTGTGGCTAAAAACGTTGGTGTAAATATTGGTCTGACCATCATTCTTGGTCTTTTGGTGAGTTATGTGATGGTTTTCATGCTTCAGAAAATCACGGGCAATGTGAAGCTCTTCCTTACGATCGCCGTTCTTCTTTTGATCTACGCCATTGAAAAGCTTGTACACCTCTCTCCTTTGATCTTAATTTTGGCTTTCGGACTCATGTTGAACAACCACAAACTGTTTTTTGTAAAGCGAATGCGAAAATTGGTGAACGACGAAAAAATAGAGTCCATCACGCATGATTTTCACGTCCTGACATTAGAAACGGCTTTCGTTATTCGAACCTTCTTCTTTGTCATCTTTGGGATAACCATTGTTTTGAGCAGTTTGATGAGTTGGTCGGTGATCTTTTACAGCTTAGTGATCGTGGTGATTCTGTACCTCGTTCGCTATCTATTTTTGAGCCTTTTAGCTAGAAAAGACACCTTCCCCATGCTTTACATTGCGCCACGAGGCTTGATCACCATCTTGCTCTATTTCCAGATTTATTCTGGTCATCCGGAATACGTTCATGATGGCTTTGATCAAGGGATCTTGTTGGTGGTTATTATGGTCACGAGCATCATCATGACCATCTCTCTCATTCAAAATGGATTTGGTGTTTATTCGGTGCAACGTGATGAAAAAACCTCAGAATTTGCTTTCTTGCATGAGGAAGACGAGAATAAAAACTCAACTCCCGAAAAACCTACTTTAAATCCTTTAGATGAAGAAGGGGAAAGTCCGCAATGAGATTGTTAAAGCGAGATCTTTTTCGTACCTTATCTAGCAGCAACCCATTACTACTTTGATCAATTTAGACAACCTCAAAGCCTTGTCCAAAGACAATCCGGCCTTCATCAAGGAAATCCTACAGGTGTACTTGGATAATGCACCAGTAGATTTCGATAAATTGAAGCTACACGCCTCGGAGCAAGATTGGCCGCATGTTCGCTACTTTGCACACAAACTGAAATCGAGCTCATTTACCATTGGCTTTGATGATGGGTTTACCTTGTTTCAGCAGATGGAGCGCATCATCAAAGACCAAGAGGATACATCTAATATCAGCGTCTTGATTGAGGAAGCAGAAACCTGCTGCAAGCGCTCGTTTATTGAAGTACAAAACGAACTTCAAACCTTCGAGTAATAGGCTCATCCCACAGAAGAATCGTTCATTCAATGCTTGTGGGAAAAGACTGACGTCTATAAGGGTTTATAGCCTACCCCACGCTCGAAAAAAGTGCGCTAAACTTGTATCATTAAATGAAACAAGACATGCTGAATTTACAACTGATCACGAAGATTTCTGGGAAAGACATGGCTTTTCGAAATACCATTATTTCTATCATCCAAAAAGAAGCACAGCGAACTTCTGAAGTACTCAACAATGCTGCACAAGAAGAACGTTGGATGCTCTGTTATACCGTCGTTCAAAGTTATCTTCTAAAGATTCAGCCCTACGCCAACTTAACTTTTTTGAATCAGCTGAAATATCACATTGAGAGCCTTCGTTCGAGTAAAAACAATCTTGAACGGAGGCACCTCGCTACGAAGATTGCTCTAGAGATTGCTGAAATCACACAAGAAAACACTTCTCCTTTTACGAACGAACATAATGTTTCCCGGGCCTAGCTTTTATCAAGCCTTTCATCTCCATCTGCAAGAGTAGGGCTGAAAGGGCACCTTGTTTCATCTTCATTTTGTAGCTCAGTTCATCGATATGAATCGCCTCTCCGGGAAGTAAACAAGTGAGCAACGCTTGTTCGTTTTCATCCAAGTCGATCCGCAATTGTACGGCCTCTGATTCCACCGACTTCCACGTCATGGTCTCCATCAAATCGGCAGCACACCGCACCAATTGTGCCTGCATGCTCCTGATAAGAAAATTGCACCCTTCTTTATTTTTTGAGCGTAAACTCCCGGGAAAAGCAAACACATCTCGGTTGTATCCGTGCGCCAATCGAGCAGTGATCATGGAGCCTCCTTTTATACCGCTTTCTACCACCAAAGTAGCATCACTCAAACCTGCAATAATTCGGTTTCGTCGAGGAAAAAAGTTCCGATCGGGCATCACACCGGGAAAATATTCACTCAACAAACCACCCTCCTCCAGCATTTGACGCGCTTCTCGTTGGTGCACATTCGGGTAAATACGATCGAGTCCGTGCGCCAAACAAGCCACTGTTGGGATTCCTCGTTTGAGACAAGCCCGATGCGCCAGAATATCGACTCCATATGCCAGGCCACTCACCACGGTAACGTCACATCCTTGGAGGTCATTGATCAACTCTTCGCACAGTTCCCTTCCCTCTTGGGATACCTGTCTCATCCCAACAACTGAAACCAATCGCGGCACATTAAGATCGCACTTCCCTTTACCAAAAAGCACTACTGGAGCATCGTTGCACCACGATAAGCGGAAGGGATAATCCTGATCGGCAATAAAAAACACTCGGGCACCTTCTCGCTGCAAAGCCTCGTAAGCCAACTTCGCGCGATCTTTCACGCCATCATAAAGAAAACTGTCAATCACCGTCCTCGAAATCCCTGGAATCACCTCAAGATCTTTCTTCTTCGCTTTAAAAAACAACTCCAAGGTACCAAAGTGCTCCAGTGCCTTTTTAGCGTAAGCCGGACCAATGCCCTGTATCAAAGACATGGCGATGGCCAAAACATTGCGTTCATCTGCATCCATCTTGTGAAGATCGTTTTCGAGGAAAGACACGTGGGAATGACTTTGTGAATGAAGGGATTTCTTATACTTGTAGAATAACCTTGAACCAAAATGCGATTTCTCACCCTCACCTTGTGCCTCCTTTGGAGCGGTTTTCTTATGTCCCAAACAGGACGTATAACAGGAAAAGTGCTCGATGCGAGCAATGGAAGCTCCCTTCCCGGAGCAAGTGTACTCAATCAAAACGGCCAAGGGGCCAGTACCGATATTGACGGTGCCTTTTCACTGGAACTGCCCGCAGGAAAACATGAGCTCACCTTCACCTTTATTGGGTACGATACCAAGAAACGAAACATCACTTTGAGCGATGGACAGACCTTGGAGCTCAATGTAAAGCTCGATCCCAGCAACTTCAATTTGGACATCGTTGTGGTTTCTGCAGGGAAGTTTGAACAAGACTTGAGTGAAGTTACTGTTTCCATGGATGTTATCTCCCCCACGCTCATCGAAAACAAGAACACCACAACCATGGACGACCTTTTGCAACAGAGTCCGGGAGTGAGTATTGTTGACGGAGAGCCACAAATTCGCAGCGGAAGTGGATATTCTTTTGGCGCAGGATCACGGGTGATGATTTTGGTGGATGATTTGCCCGTGCTGAGTGGAGATGCTGGAAGACCAACTTGGGGTTTTTTACCCGTTGAAAATGTGGAACAGATTGAAGTGATCAAAGGAGCCAGTTCTGTGCTTTATGGAAGCGCCGCTTTGTCTGGGGTGATCAATATCCGAACCGCCTATCCCAAAGCCGAGCCCTTAACCAAAGTGAACGTTTTTGGTGGAATGTTTTCTGCCCCTCAAACCTCCGAAGGGAAATATTGGAGCGGAAACGGCATTCGCAGTGGAATGAATTTTCTCCATTCTCGACAAATTGGCAACTTGGACCTCGTTGTTGGAGGAAATTTTTTGGGGAATGACAGTTATTTGGGCCCCATTATCGACAGCACGGGTCAGGCAGCATCTTCCAATTACAACCCCTTTGATGTGAACCGTTATGATGCCGATAGCCGAGCCCGTTTGAACCTGTCCCTTCGTCAACGATCCAAAAAAGTTAAAGGTCTTAACTACGGAATAAACACCAGTTGGATGAAAGGGGAGTCGCTCTCCACCCTGCTTTGGGACAACGACACTACCGGATTGTACAGTGCATTTGAAGGCAGCGCCACTCGAACCAAGCAAGTGATTGGTACCGTTGATCCATTTGTGGAATATTTCGCTCCAAATGGAAGCAAGCACCGACTGCGCACCCGCTGGCAGAAATTGGACAATGACAACGACAATGACCAAGGCAACTTTTCGGATGTCCTTTACGGTGAATACCAGTACCAACAGCAGTTTGACAGCAGTTCTGTGTTCCGCGGACTAACCTTAACTAGTGGAGTAACGGGGACCTACACGGAAGGGATTTCGCAGTTGTTTTCTGGTGTAGAAGGCGGAGATGGAGCGGTGAACGTGGCCAAAAACATGGCCGCTTATGCTCAATTGGACAAGCGATTCAAAGACAAACTCACCTTGAGTGCCGGTTTACGCTATGAACATTTTGAAATCAATGGCGAGACCGATGCAAAACCCGTGTTTCGCAGTGGAATCTCCTATGATCTTGGTCAGGCAACCTTTCTTCGTGCTTCTTACGGTCAAGGGTTTCGCTTTCCAACCATTGCAGAAAAGTTCATCAACACCGCCGTGGGTTTACTCGTCATCTATCCCAATGAAACCCTTACTGCGGAGGAATCTTGGAGTGCCGAAATTGGCATCAAACAAGGCTTTAAAATTGGCGAATTCAAAGGATTTATAGATGTTGCGGCCTTTCTTCAGGAATACGACAACTTCATTGAGTTTACCTTCGGGCAGTGGGGCAATCCCTTACAAGATCCGCTTGGAGGATTGGGTTTCAAAAGCTTGAATACTGGTCAGAGCAGAGTTAGCGGACTAGAATTTACCATGCTTGGAACAGGAAAAATTGGGAAAACCACCTTCAATCTCTTGAGTGGATATACCTTCACCAAGCCCATCAGCTTGAGCCCTGATCTCGTTTATGCTGAAGGAACCTTGCCAGCATCATACAACAACACTTCTTCCAACAGTGAAAACGACATCCTAAAATACCGTCTTCAGCACCTGGTTCGATTTGATCTTGAAGCCCAGCGAGAGCGTATCACCGCTGGAGTGAGCGCGCGTTACAACGATCGCATGCAAAACATTGACAAAGCCTTTTTGGACATTGAAGAACAAGGCTTGGCCGATTTTGGTTTGCGGAATTGGAGGAATAATCAGGCCTCGGGCGACATTGTGATTGACCTTCGTTTGGGATATACCTTTCGAGAAAATCAACGTTTGATGTTGGTTGTGGGAAATCTTTTGAATCGTGAATACAGTATCCGACCTTTGGCGATTGAATCTCCTCGCATCACCACCATCCAATACACCCTTACCTTGAAATGAAAATCATTGGACTCATCCCTGCCCGATTCGGATCTACCCGATTTCCTGGAAAACCCTTGGCCATCATCCATGGGAAAAGCATGATTCAACGCGTTTATGAACAAGCCAAGCAAGCCGACAAGCTGAGCGACGTTTATGTGGCAACCGATGATGAACGCATCGCGAATGAAGTTGACCAGTTTGGAGGGAAGTACGTGATGACGCTTGACAGCCATCAAAGCGGAACGGATCGTTGTCAAGAAGCCCTTTTAAAACTGGGTTTGGAAGTGGACGCCTTGGTCAATATTCAAGGTGATGAGCCCTTCATCCAAGCGGAACAAATCAATCAAGTAGCCAGCCTATTGGAAAAGGGTGCACCCATTGCCACTTTGGTGAAACCTATACAAGACTCAGGAACATTGTTGGACCCCAATAAAGTGAAGGCTGTACTGGATAAAGACAACCGAGCCATCTACTTCAGTCGTAGTCCCATCCCCTTTTACAAGGGAAAAACGGCAGAGCACTGGTTGGAGGCACATCAATACTACAAGCACCTCGGAATTTACGCCTATCAAGCGGAAGTTCTTCATCAAATCAGCCACCTCCCCCCTTCCGCTTTGGAAGTTGCGGAATCATTAGAGCAACTGCGTTGGATCGAAAATGCTTTTGCTATTCATGTGGGAATCACCCGATTCGAATCGCCGAGCATTGATACGCCTGAAGATTTGGAAAAAGTGCTTCGAGAAATGCCCCAAGATTGAGGGATTAATTTGTATTTTTGAACCTAGCATGCAACTCATTTCAGACTACATACACGTTTTATTATTTCATCACGACTGTGTGATTGTGCCTCAATTTGGTGGATTCGTTACCAATTTCAAACCGGCCACGCTACACCCTCGGAAAAACATTATCCTTCCCCCAAGCAAACAAGTGAGCTTCAACAAGCACCTCTTGAATAACGACGGACTTCTTGTGAATCAAGTTGCTCAGGACCGTGGTTTGGCTTATGATGATGCTCTGGAAATGGTCAAAACGGAAGTGGAGGAAATGAAAAACGCCCTTCTTTCCGGAAAACGCATCGAATTCAAAGATGTCGGTGTTGTGTATCTGAATGAAAGTCAAGCATGGCAGTTCATTCCGAACGGTCAAGTCAATTTCTTGCAGTCTTCGTACGGCTTTGCACCGATTGCTTTGACCTTAATTGACGAGAAAACGGAAGAAAGCCACGAAGAAAAGGCGACTCCAGTAGTTCAATTACCATCAGATAAGGATCCGGAAGTAGTTATTGTTCCCGCGAAACGCAAAAGAAAGTATTGGAAAATTGCTGCCATTGCTCTTCCCGTTCTGGCAGCAGCCTACCTATTGAAAGCACCGCTTTGGGAAGGAGAATCTACCCTGAGTCTGATTCATTTGGATGCCTTTGCGCACCAAGAAAAATTGAGTGCTTATCAACCTCGTTTTGAGGAAGAAGACATTGATTTTCCGAGCACCCAAGTGGAAAATGCTGTTGATCAATTGGAGCGTGATTATCCTGAAATGGAATCGGTATACTATTCTTTTGAAGATGAGCGAATTTCTCCAGAAGGCTACCTCATCCGCATGCAGGAAACCAAGGAAGAAACGGTGAATACCGCTGATGTGAGCGCTCGCCCACTCGAGCTTCATTTTGTGATTGCCGGAGCATTTGGAGACCCCGCCAATGCAGAAAATCTCCTTCAAAACTTGAAGAACGATGGCTTCGATGCTGTTCTTGCTGGATCTTCGGGTAACTTGGAACTGGTTGCCTTTGGTTCTTATACCAGCAAAAAAGCTGCACGTAAAGCCTTGAAGGAAATCAAAGCCAAAGGCTATGCTCAAGCATGGGTGAAATGAACGTAAAAAACTTCCCATCCCCACAAGACATTGACACCGTCATCTTTGATTTTGGAGGTGTCCTTTTTGACATTGATTACGACGCCCCCGTGCACGCCTTTGCTGAATTGGGGCTCGGAGATTTCAAATCTTTGTATACTCAAGCAGCTCAAAACCCCCTATTTGATCTTCTTGAAACCGGTAAGATTAGCGATGCAGATTTTTACGAAGAACTCCGAAAACACTTCGGTAGCGAACTGAATGATGCGCGTTTAGAAGCCGCTTGGAACAGCATTCTTACTGGAATTCCCAAAGAACGAGTTGAGCTGATTCATGAACTTAAGGCCAAAAAAAGAACCTTATTGTTGAGCAACACTAACGCCATCCATGTTCGCGCATTTGAGAAGATGATGGACCAGCAATTTGGTTTGGAATACTTCCGTTCGGCTTTTGAAAAGGTGCATTACTCGAATGAGATCGGTATCAAAAAACCCGACCCTAGGACCTTTCTAGCACTTTGTGACTGGCATGATTTGAACCCTGCACGCACCTTGTTCATCGACGATAGTGTGCAGCACGTTGAAGGCGCCCTGAAGGCTGGTTTAAAGGCCTATCATTTGGAAGTTCAAAAGGAAGATATTCGTGACGTACTTGCGTCTTGGATTCAATGAATATGGGTCTTGTCCTCTTAATTTGAGTTTTAACCCGCTTGTTGGGTCATGCTTTTCCAGCTCAACCACATGGCCTCACTGCAAGGCATAGCGCCGCTCTCGAGCATTTCGAAAAGTTCTCTCTTTCGGTCTTTTACGAGCGCTTTTGTCCCTGTGAAAATTTCAAGACCTAAGCCTGCCAAGCCAACAGCACCACCAGCTACTGCTTGAATGTGTTCAGGGTTTGTGAGGTCATAAGGCGTATCTTCAGCAATTTTCAAGTGAATCATTTCCCACTTGTCTCTAATTTGAAAAATCCGGAAGCTTTTCTTTTCTCTGATCTGACACCATTTAAGATTCTCCAAGACCTTATCCCAAAAAATGTCTGAGAAAAGCTCGATCATCTTTTGAGCAGCCTCGGGCTGATCTTGTTTGATTCTCGACCAATCGTCCTTCGTAATGGAATTGCTCGCAAGGAATTTCACAAAATCCTCAGTCACCTCTTCCAACTCATCTCTGCGTAAACAACGGTACTTCATAATTCAATTCTTAGAGAAATTAACAAGAACAGTTCCATTCGGTTCAAAACTTTTCGTTTGCAATTTCCAAAGTTCGCGCTTTTCAAGCAAAAACAAAGAACCCGGCACATGTACCGGGTCCTGAAGTTCACTATTGAGGGTTTGCTATTTTGAAATCCCTTCAAGGCGCAGAAGGAAGGCATATTCCATGGCCGTTTCTTTGTATCGTTCAAATCGTCCGCTAGCACCACCGTGTCCGGTTGACATGTTGCAATACATGTAGAGTTGATTGCTGTCTGTTTTCAGTTCACGTAGTTTCGCGCACCATTTCGCCGGTTCCCAGTACTGCACTTGGCTGTCCCAATACCCTGTCGTAATCAAGAGGTTTGGATAATCTTGCGCAATTACGTTATCGTAGGGCGAATAGCTTTTGATGTACTCGTAGTAAGTACTATCTTTTGGATTTCCCCACTCATCGAACTCTCCCGTTGTGAGGGGAATGCTTTCATCCAACATCGTGCTTACTACATCTACAAAAGGAACAGCAGCAACCACTCCATTCCAGAGTTCTGGGCGCATATTGATGACAGCACCCATCAACAATCCGCCGGCGCTTCCACCCATGGCGTAAAGGTGTTCTGGGGAGGTATATCCTTGTTGGATCAAGAACTCACCGCAATCGATGAAGTCGGTAAAGGTGTTCTTCTTGTTCAGTTTTTTACCGTCCTCGTACCATTCGCGACCCATCTCTTGTCCGCCTCGAATGTGCGCAATGGCATAAACGAAACCACGATCAAGCAGGCTCAATCTTACGCTTGAAAAGTAAGCGTCCATGCTCGCTCCATAAGATCCATAACCATAAAGTAGCAATGGGTTCTCACCGTTTTTCTGTGTTCCTTTTTTATACACCAAACTAACAGGAACGAGGGTTCCATCCGTAGCGATGGCCATCAAACGTTCGCTGGTATAGTTGTTTGGATCAAAGGTAGGGTCCATCACTTCTTGCTGCTTGAGCAAGGTGCGGCCCTTGGTTTCCAAGTCATAATCGTAGGTCGAATTCGGCGTAGTAAGTGAGCTGTATCCATATCTCAAGACCTTGGTATCGAAATCGGGGTTGTAGCCAACATAGGCTGTATAAGCTGGGTCTTGGAATTCGATGTAATGATCGTCTCCCCCATTCCACGGCATTACGTGAATTTCGGTCAATCCATTTTTACGTTCATCCACAACGAGGTAATCTCTAAAAATCTCGATTCCTTCCAGGAGTACATCTTCTCGATGAGGAATGACATCCACCCAATTATCTTGTGTCGTCTTATTCACCGGCGTTTTCACCAACTTGAAGTTCTTCGCGTCTTTGTTGGTAACGATGTAGAAGTCATCTTGATAATGTGCCACGCTGTATTCAAGTCCATCTACGCGCTCTTGGATGATTTTAAAGCTCCCATTGGGGTCGTTTGCATCCATGAAGCGGTACTCTGAACTTTCAGTAGCTCCACTACCAATGATGAGGTATTTCTTCGACTTGGTTTTGTAAACGAAGGTGTTGAAGGTTTCGTCTTTCTCTTCGTAAACCAGCTCATCCGTGCTCGCATCGGTACCAAGGGTGTGCTTATAGATTTGAAAAGAACGGAGGGTAACCGGGTCTTTTTTCGTGTAGAACAAGGTTTTATTGTCGTTTGCCCAAGTTGCTCCACCCGTTGTTTTCGGGATTTGATCGCTGAGGATTTCTCCTGTGACGAGGTTTTTGACGTGAACAGTATATTCTCTTCGGCTCACGGTATCCGCACCATAGGCAATCATGCTGTTGTCTGGAGATACACTTTGTCCGCCAATTTGATAATACTCAAAGCCTTCAGCCATTGAAGGAACATCGAGCATCACCTCTTCTTCGGCCTCCATCGTCCCTTCTTTTCGGCAATAAAAAGGGTATTCCTTTCCTTCCTCGTAGCGCACGTAGTACCAATATCCGTTCACCTTGGTGGGCACAGATTCATCTGTTTGTTTGATTCTACCTACAATTTCATCGAAGAGTTCCTTTTGAAATTCATCGGTATCGGCCATTTCTTTTTCACGATAGGCATTCTCCTCGTTGAGGTAATTGAGCACATCTTGGGTTTGTGCATCTGCCTCTTCAGCATTTTTTTGCTCATCGCTCAAGCGCATCCAGAAGTAGTTATCTACACGCGTATCTCCGTGTATGCTGAGTTCTTCTGCAATTTTTTTGGGTGATGGGGCTTCAGTGGTCGGTTTTTTCATCGAATCTTCTTGCTTTACTTCTTTTTCGGAACAGGCAACGAGTGCGCTAACTCCCAGAACGGCTACGGTGAACTTTTTCATGCTTTTCATTTGAATTGCTAATCTCGCTAAAATATGCAAGATCGCGCGAAACTCGAGCCAAATAATCCTAAGTGTCTTGATGGGTGTTTTTCGGATGGGAGGAGACAAAATTCGGGAGAAAAATGTGCATCGACAAACTCAGCGTAGTCATACACAAAGTGGGCTTTGATTTGCTAGGTAGTTGAGGGAAAACGCCCGAACTTTTCACCGCTGGATGGCAGGCGGGGGAGGGAAGGGAGGGCCCGCGAGGGCTAAGTTTGGTCGATAAAAAATCAAAAATTTTTCAGCAGGATTTACCTTATTCGTCCCTCAAATCATCACAACAAATCCTCCAAATTTTCCCGATTTTCATACAAATAATTGTTGCTGATGTAATTGATCACCTTTTCTGGAATCAAATAGCGTACATCCTTTTGGTTCTGAATAGAATTCCGAAGAAAAGTAGATGATATCTTGATGCTCGGCGCATCACACACCTTCACCCGAGAAAAATCCAAACCACTCACTGCTTCAATGCGGGTTTCGCCTTCTGTTTGAGAACGCGGGTAAACCAAAATATCAAAATCAGCCAAAATGCGTTCGTAATCTCTCCAGCGATCGAAGCTTCGTAAGTTGTCTTCACCCATAATTAACGTGAACTCACAATCGGGGTGTGTTTCCAAAAGGTGATCCAGTGTTTTGCTCGTGAAATTGGGTTGAGATAAATCAAACTCCACGTCGCTTGCCCACACTTTCGGGTTGTCCACGATGGCCAAACGAACCATCTGCAATCGATGCTCATCGGGCAGGAGTTCACTGCGGTTCTTCAAGGGATTGTGCGGGGTAACCACCATCCATACTTCTTCGAGATCGGTGTGGTTCGCCATGAAGTTGGCAATCACGAGATGTCCGATGTGAACTGGATTAAAAGTGCCGAAATAGAGTCCTACTTTTTTCAATCTTCCAAAAATGATTTCACCATCTCAAAAGCACTTTCTTTGGCTTCTTCCAGTTGGTCGTTGATGAGTATTCGATCGAATTTCGGTGCTTGGTCAAGTTCGTAATCGGCCTTTGCAATTCTGCGCTCGATGCTTTCTGGGGTTTCCGTGCTTCTTCCCTCCAAACGGGCACGAAGGTGTTCTTTGCTCGGTGGCTGAACGAAAATGGCCAGAGCACCATCGCCGAAGTAGTTCTTCAAACTGATTCCTCCGTCCACGTCCACATCAAAAATCACGTGCTTTCCTTCGGCCCAAATTCGTTGGATTTCCGACTTCAAAGTACCGTAATACTGATCTTCATAGACCTCCTCCCACTCGATGAACTCCTCGTTCATTACCCTTTCCTTGAACTCCGAAACACTCAAATAGTGGTAATCTTTCCCTTCCCGCTCAATTTTTCTTGGCGCTCGGCTCGTGGCTGAAATGGAAAATTCCAGTCCCATGTTTCGGTCCAAAAGTGAGCGCACGATGGTGGTTTTTCCTGCTCCAGATGGGGCCGAAAAAATGATGCATTTGCCGGAGAATGGTTGCTTAGAGGACATTGAGAATTTGCTCTTTGATTTTTTCGAGTTCGTCTTTCATTTGAACCACTCTTCTTTGCATTTCAGCATCGTTGGCCTTCGAGCCTAGCGTGTTCACTTCTCGTCCAATTTCCTGTGAAATGAAGCCGAGTTTTTTCCCTTGCATGGCACCGTCTTCCAAGATCTCAAGAAAATAATTGCAATTCCCCGTCAAGCGAACCAACTCCTCAGTAACGTCCATTTTCTCGAGGTAGTAAATCATCTCTTGCTCAAAACGGTTGGTGTCGATTTTATCTGCTTCGATCCACTCGTTCAGGTTGTTCTTGATCCGGTCTTTCGTACGTTCAACTCGAGCGGTGATGAGCGGAGTCAATTCTTCTTGAAGTTGAAGGATGGTGTTGATTCTCGACTTAAAATCGTGATAAAGCACCTTTCCTTCTTGCGTTCGGTACCCGATAAAGCCCTTCAAAGCCGTTTTAACCAATTCCATAATTTGGCTCCACTCGTCTTCATTGAGTTCTTCTTTTTCGGGCCGAAGGACATCCGGTATGCGCATAATTGCTCCCAAATAATCCGGGTTTTCTTGACCAAAAGCCTCCGCGACTTCCTGGAAGTCTTTTTGATAAGAAAGCATGAGTGGTTTGTTAACCGAAATCTTCTTCTCTTCTGCGGAAGCTTCGTAAAAGATGGTGAGGTCAGACTTTCCCCTACCTACCTCTTGGGCAAGGAAGGTTCTCAATGCCATTTCTTTTTCTTTGAACATGCTGGGCATGCGCACATTGAGGTCAAACTGCTTGCTGTTGAGGGATCGAAGTTCGACGGTAAATTTTCGGGTTCCAATGGTTCCTTCGGCTTTTCCATAGCCGGTCATGGATAGAATCATGCAAAAGATTTTGACAAAAGTACGGATTTCGTGGCGATGGACGACGTCCTGCTACGAGCCACATTCTGGAATAAAAAAAGGAGACCGATTGATGGTCTCCTTTTAATGAATATTAGATCAAATTGTTTTAGTTTTCTTCACACGTTCCTCCAAAGACACCGAGGAACACCAAAAGGTCGCCGGAGTTAATGGCACCGTCGTTATTGAAGTCACCCATGCAGGTAACGCACTCTCCGTAGGTACAAGAACCGTCGTCGATGCTGGCCATGTCGTTGTAGTTTTCTGCATCTGGGTAGGTACATCCCACACAACTTTCAAAATCACATATAGTGTAATCCATAATGGTTGCAGTAGCATCATAATTACAGGCCAATTCAAACATACAGCCAGCACAAGAAGTAAACTCACACGTACCATCATCAACTGTAGCGTCAGCATTATAATTACATGCAGTGGCATCCATACAGCCTTCTGTAGCCGCCGGAACCAAATAAAGACACCCTTTCAATGGTTCAGAAATGAACACGCCTAGATCACTGTTATAAAAGAATGTAACTTCACCTAGAAAATCAAACTCAAGGAGAGTAATGGAGCATGGTTGAAGGCTATATGTGGCATCTACATCACCATCATCAGTAGCAAATAAAGCATCAAGGTTTCGAGTAACGCTTGTAGCGGAGTTGAAGACAACGTTTCCACTCTCTAAAGTGTAGTCATAAGGAGCAAAACAATCTCCTACACCGAAGGTCCATGTAGTTGATTGGAGTAGCTCAAGAGTAACGTCACCATTCAAACAGTTGCCTTGGCAATCTTCACCAAAGTTAGGGTAAGTACACCCTCCGTTATCAATTGTTGCCGTTTCGTCGTAGTTACAGGCATCGACATCGGTACAACCAGCGCAGGAAACAAACTCACAACTACCGTCGTCTTGAGTAGCATCTGCGTCATAGTTACAAGCAGCATCATTGGTACACCCTTCAATTACTACAACGGTTTCTTCGATTAAACGAATAGCAAAATCAATGGTGATTGCAGTAGGTTGTATATCTACCACCTGAATATCCCCAATGGCATAATAATTACCGTCTTGAGTGGACACAATGAAGGTGTTGTTCGGCGTAAAACCATACACATCAGCCAAACCATATCCACTAACGTAACTTGCCGAAGTCGCATCCATGTATGTGATATCACAGAATGGAACATCAATGTAAGCTGCCGTGGCACCGGATGAAGGAATAAGATATCCAGTATCAGTGCTTCCATTCCATGCAATATTAAAGTCAGAGGGATACTCGCACCCAAAATCAAAGTCCCCAGAGGCCAGGCTTGCCACTTCAAGGTCCACGCAACCTTGCTCAACCTCAATATCATATATAGCAGTTCCGCAAGAGCACGATAAAAACTCACAACTACCGTCGTCTTGAGTAGCATCTGCGTCATAGTTACAAGCAGCATCATTGGTGCAACCTTCATTAACTACTTGTGAAATTCCTACAGAACATGTCGCACCCTAGTAGTACGCGTAAAATGGATCTGGATCTAGAGACTCCAAAGAATTTGCTTCTTGATTGTACATGTAATCAGTTCCTTGAAAGGTCACTAAACATCCATTATCAATGGTATATGTCCCTGAATTTTCTCCAGCAACAAACTCTCCGTTTACTTCCTCCAAGTAATTCACAGTTCCATCATTATCAAACTCTACGGTCGCAAAGACCAAGCCCGATTGAATGAACGTTCCGCATTCTGCCTCGGCAAATTGAACAGGACTCATAGCAGCTAAGGTATTCCCGTCAATAGCATTACCCAAACAGTTGCCATCACAATCAAAACCAGCTTCTTGAAACACGCATGAAGCATAATCACTAATGTTTGCATCTGGGTTATAGTTACACGCGTCGGTCTGCATACATCCTTCGATGCAAAGATCGGTACCAAAAGAAATGTTTTGCGAGTTGTAAGTCATGACATAATCATTTCCTTCAACTGTCAATGTACATACAAAACCTACATTTGCTCCGTTTGCCACAATTTTAGCTCGGTAACATCCTGGAGAGACACAGAAAGGATAGTCCATTGTCATGTCATTGCTCATGCTGATCGACTCCACCAAAGCTCCTCCTTGGAGTTGAGTGATTTGTACGATGACATCTCCATTTCCTACATTGGTGAGGTTGTCTACGTTAAGGTTGAGGGTAGCTATGATTCCAGTGCAATCTCCCGCTTGATTGGAGAATTGTTCTTCTGGTTGAGATATTCCGTCCATTTGGGCGTTCATGCTCAAAATGCCCACAAACAGGGCCAAAAAGAGTAGTGAGTTCTTCAACATTGTTTAAAGTATTAGTGTTTGGCGAAAGTACAACGCACATCCTGAAAAGAAGCACCATTCATCGAGCCCAAACAACCGTTTATCGAAAAACAAAGGGCCAACCAAATTGGTTAGCCCTTTTCTGATTTTTAGTGCTGTTCCTTAGGGTTGAACAATGAGCGTTTTGGTGTCAGAATAACCTTGCCCGAGCACTTGTACATAATACAAGCCAGAAGACCATTGGCTCGTGTTGATGTTGATGATATTTTGAGTCGCTTGAAAAGACTCGAGCAATTTGCCTTGTGCATCGTAAATATGAATGAGCTCGATGCTATTTGGGTCGATACTCACATTCAAGGCTGCACTCGCAGGATTTGGGTAAATGCCCCACTCACTTTCAACCGCTTCTTCCATATTCAATGGGCAAGCCAAGATACTGGAGGAAACAAAACAATTCGGTGTGATGGTGGAAGTGAGGATGATGACCACTTCTTCGTCTTCATCAAAACTACCGTAGCTGTAATCTCCATCTTCGGTAACCAAGAGCTCTTCGTCGTTGAGGTTGTTCGAAATGATGAATGGCCCGCTGATTTCGGTATTCAATACGCCCAAATTGATGCTAAATTCATCTTCATTGTCGTTACAGCCCGTCAGATCATACAGCACAGTTGGTTCAAAACAATTGTACTCGCAAGAACCATCCTCAATGGTGGCGTTTTCATCATAGTTCAACGCCGTTGGATCCGTGCACCCTTCATATTCACAAGAGCCGTCGTCGATGCTCGCGTTCTCATCGTAATTTGCGGCTGTTGCATCAGTACATCCTTCGAAGCTGCAAGAACCATCGTCAATGGTCGCTGTTTCGTCATAATTCACGGCTGTTTCATCGGTACATCCCTCAAACTCGCAGGAGTTGTCATCCGCGTTAGCACAGGCGTCGTAATTCGCCGCATTTTCATCCGTACATCCCGACACAACTTCATCCATACTTTCCGCAAAAATGGAGAAAGTACCTATGGACTCATCATAACCATCAATGCGTATGTAGAGAAAATCTCCCGGTGTGAGGTCCCCACAATCAAATGAGATAGAAGATTCGAGGTCTTCATCGTCGTCGTTACAAGCAATGTTTTCGGTTGCTGAACAGCTTTCGTAGATCTCCATCATTGAATCATCCATACTTCCGTTCAAAATAGTGCTGATCTGGAATGCTCCTTCCGGCACTTCCAAGACATACCATACGGAGTTCACTACATCGTCATCATCAAAACAATCGGCTTCATTCAAACTTCCACCTGCATTAGTATTATCTCCCATCAGGGGTTCGTCATCAATGAATAAAGCTTCGGCACTGATGCAGAAATCGTTGTAAAGACATGTTCCGTCGTCAATCACCGCAAAGAAATCGTAGTTGTCGGCTTGCTCATCCATGCAGCCTGCAGGACACGTTTCTGTTCCAAAGCTGAAGTAATAGCGCTCTTGATCGTTGAAATTTGCAGTGATGTCCTCGCCCCCATCCAATGCAATGGTGAAGTCGCTATTGAAGCCGTTTGGAAGTTCAAATTCCACATAATAACATCCCGGTTCGATGCACAGTCCTTGAAGTGTGTAGATGTCCTGATATACAGGGAATTCACTCACAAAAGCGTCATCCACACTGTAAATGGTGGCAAATCCGAGTTCTTCTTGCCCTTGTGCGCCTACAGGAATGAATTCACCGCTTTCAAAAACAAAGCTGTAATTGCACAACTCAAAGTCGAAGATGATGGCTTCGTCGTCGTAGTTACAGGCCAATGGGTCAGTACAACCGGCACATGATTCGTAGTCGCACGCTCCAGCGTTGTTGGCGAGCACATTGAAGTTACAAGCACTTTGATCTGTACATCCAGTGATGATGCACGAAGCATCGTCCAAGTTGGCACAAGCTTCATAATTATCGGCCATAGGGTTGGTGCATCCTTCGAGATCTTCCTCCCACTCGAGGCTTTCGGCCACGATGCTAAAGCTACCTATGGAGTCATCATACCCATCAATTCGAACGTAAATGGTCGAACCTGTTTCGAAATCGTCGCACTCAAAGTAAAGCGCAGATTCGAGGTCATCATCATCGTCATTGCAATCCACAATGCTGTTCAATGAGCAGTTCAAGTAAACGTCCATGGATGAATCGTTCATGGTTCCATCCAAAATCGTTCTGATCACGAATGGTCCGTGAGGTACTGTAACGCTGTACCAAACGCTGTTTACGAGCTCTTCACCGTCTTCATCCACCTCCAAACAATTGTCTTCTGCCCAAATTCCTGTAGCACCAACGTTAGTACCCATAATTGGGTCAGCATTGACGATCAATTCAATAGCGCTTTCACAATCATCATTGTAGATGCATTGCTCATTGTCAAACGTTGCGTTGGGGTTGTAGTTGTCTGCCACAGGATCAAAACATCCTCCAACACAATCGGTTTCTCCAAAGGTGAAGTAGTATTGCTGATTGTTCAAATAGCCGTCGAGGTCTTCATCGGTGTCTTCACCATAATCCATGTCAAACTCCAGGCCTTCATATTCTTCGGGGTAGTCGAAGGTCATGTAGTAGCAACCATCGGCGAGGCAAGCGTAAAAATTTACGTCCTCTTCAATCAATGAAAAAGTGAAGTTGGTCACGAACTCGTCGTTATCTGCTTGATGGATGAATACCATCCCAACAGGGTCCACTCCAACAAAATCGTTGTTCCCAACCAAGGTGGGTTCTTCATTGTCTAAAAACTCCACCAATTCAAAGTCAAAGGTATATTCACACAGGTCTGAATCACTCAGTGTGGCCTCGGCATCAAAGTTACATGCACTTTCATCCATGCAGCCGTAACAATCATAATCGCAAAGGTCTTCGTTATTGATGTCCGACTCAGGATTGTAGTTGCAAGCATCCTCGTCGTTGCATCCCTCTGTTAGCGGGAAAAATTCCAGGCATCCCTTGCTTTGCACGATCACAGAACCATCAAGATACAAACCTGGCATGTTATCAATCGATACCAAGCAGTTTCCGAACACCTCATATTCCAAATCTAATGGGGCCTCGAGATTGGGTGAAATGTTTCCAAATTCATCAAGTAAAAATAAATCGATGTTTCCGTTACTGTTGAACGAAACCGCTTCAGGAATCAGCTCTCCTTCACCAGAGAAACAATCAACGAACGATATTCCCCAATAGGCTGGACTCAATAGGTCTGCAGTACTAACGGCATCACCCAGACAATCTCCGTTACAATCAAAACCGAAATCGGGATATTGGCAAGAACCATCATTCTGTAATGCCTCAGGGTCATAATTACAAGCAGAGTCATCCGTACAGCCCATGTTTGGGTGAATGACATTAATTTCAAAAGAACATTCGTGAACCGTTTCTTCCTCATCGGTAAAGGCATAAGCCACTGTTGTTGTGCCCAATGGGAAGCTTCCTCCAGGATACAATCCCTGAGTTAAAACGGTATTTCCGTCAGTAATCAAATCCATAAGAAGGACGGCCTCATCCAAAAGAACCTGAACCTCTGCTTGGGAATAACAGTAGCCAGAGGCTCCAGCCCACATGAGATAGACCAATCTAGTGGCTGAATTTAGACCCGAAACAGTGTGCAAACCATCATTGGTATTGTTAGATGCTGTTTGGCTTGCAGAAACACTCGCATCAACAATGATTAGTTGATTGATAGAGGGGTCTCCCGCTGAACACACTTGTTTATAAAACCCATTGAAATCTCCAGTTGTGAGATCTAGAGTACTCGTAGTTCCACCGCCATCTGCACCAAGATTTCCTGTAGTTCTGAACGATTCTATTCCATCTAGATCCGCAGCTAGCAGAAACATTCCTGTTTGTTCTGAGGTGATGTATCTACCGTTTGGCCCAAAATCAGCATTCGCAAGAACAGCTCCGTCTGTGTAAGCCAGGTAACTACTTGATGAGTTGGTCCAAAGTTGGTTTCCTCCGTCATACATGTCTTGACCACCATCGGAAATTTGATTCTGACTATCGTAATTGAAATTGTACGTATTTCCGAGAAGGTCAAGGTAATTTGGAACATTTTGGGCAAAAAATCCATCCATGCTGTTCATACCAAAATCCAATTCTTCGCAGGATCCACTCAAAGTAGGAAGGTCGTAAACATGATTAATGGCATTATCCTCTAGGTCTATAGATAGCTCAATGTCTTCAGGACAAGCAAAACTAAATTCGCCCTCCGCGTAAACACAAGAATCATCATCTTGGGTAGCCTCGGCGTTGTAATTGCACGCCGTTTCATCCGTACACCCATCAACACTGGTACAGAATTGGAACGAAAAGCCGTCCAAGTCTCCCGTGAGGGGATCAACTAAATTCGTTTGGTTACCGTTGGTGATCATGAGCGGAGCGTCTGAAGTAATTTCATCGCCGAACCCAGCCTCTGAAAAAGCAATGGTATAACAACCGCCTTCTAAGCAATAAGCTTGAAAAAAATCCTCGGTGTAATTGGGAACATTGTAGGTGTAATAGCCATACTGCCCGGTGTATTCTGGTTCGGTCTCACCGTCTTTTGTGATGGTCCAAAACAATGCTCCACCCAAGCCAAAATTCTCTTCCCAATTCAATTGAAAAGTTATTTCGTTTTCGGGCGGACAAAAGCCTTGTTGGGCATTTTGATTGCTCGAAGTGACCATCTGTGCCGAAATTTGCACGTTGAATGCGCATGAGCATACAAGGCAGAGCCAAGCCGTTTTAAAAAGTGTGTTCTTCATGGTTAAATAGTGTTGTTTCATGTCAAATCATTTATGAAGCGAAACTATTAGAAGAACATAGGACCGAAGTCAGTAATGAAGCTCTTGCTGATGTAGGATTTTGTCCACTAGAGTTGTAATCAAAAAAAGAAGGCTCCCTTTTGGAAGCCTTCTTTTAATTCTGTGCTATTGAATGAATTAGTGCTGAATCACCAATCTTTTGCTTGAAACCACTTGGTCATTGCTCAAACGAATTTGATACACTCCGTTAGCCCACTCGGCGGTTGGAAGAACCAGAATATCGGTGTTGGCTGCAATGCTTCGGCTTTC
>CALKGK010000006.1 GCA_938085105.1 uncultured Flavobacteriales bacterium | reverse complement strand
TTCCTTTGCCGATCCTGGAGATACCCTCGTGGTTCAAACCTATACTTTTGAAGAACAAAACAATCCTGATCAAGCCTATGATAGTCCGGGCAGAAGATGGTTTGAGTTTCCTTCAGCAGACCAATCTTACCAGAAAATATTGATGTACTATACCCTCAAGTGTTTTGAGGACGGTACGGCAGGTAACCTCGGTTTTCCTTGTGGAGAGTGGGATTACCTCACCTATAATTATCTTTTTGACCACACAGGGGTGCTGGATTCAAATGCGCTCACCCATCCGCTCTATCGCTTGAACAATGCCGATTTTGAAACGGCCAACTTGATTTCAACGCCCTTGTTCAATCAAAGAGAATTCCCGCAATTTCAATTCACTTATCCCGATTGGAACCCCGATGACTCTCCTGTCACCTCAGCGGAAGTACAACTCGAAGGCGACATTTCGGAATTCAACGCGTCCATTCTGGCAACTACAGCAGTGCACGGTAGGACGCAATTCGTTTACACCAGTGAAGAGATTGAGGCGGTGTTCGGACAAAACACACTCACCTTGGATCAGATGGCTTTTCTCTATGATTCCAATTCCGAACTGGATGTTTTTGATGTGCGTTACAAAGTAGGGGAAGACCTCGCTTCAAGCAGCATTTTTGACGAAGCAAATTTGGAACACGTGTATTCTTCACCAACAAGTTTAACAGAGAATTCATGGCATGCCATCGGTGTTCCTGGCGCTCCAACATGGTCTCCCGGGCAAGACCTATTGATTGATTTGAGTTACCTGAGTGCAGAAAATTCTGCTGCTACCATGGTTTCAAGCCAAGGGGGGAGTGCTTTGGTTTTTTCTGGAGAAGATCGCTTCATGCATTTTGATAATGTGGATGAGGTGAAAGTTCCAAAAGCGGCGTTCGATAATATTGATGACCAAATCACCATCTCTTTTTGGTTGAGAGGAGACGAGGTTCAGCCGGTGAACAGTACCATTTTTGAAGGGGTTGATGCAGGGAACAATCGTCAGCTCAACAGTCACCTCCCATGGGGAAATGGAAGAGTGTATTGGGATGCAGGTTTTGAAGGCGGTTATGATCGCATTGACCAGCAAGCAGGTACAGCCGATTATGAAGGAAAATGGAACCACTGGGCCTTCACCAAAAATGTGAGTGAGGAAACCATGAAGATTTATTTGAACGGAGAACTCTGGCATTCGGGAACGGGGAAAGACAACCCGATTGGTGAGATTGCAAAATTCTCCCTCGGAGCTGCTACAGGTTGGTCAAACTTCTATCGGGGAGATTTAGATCACTTTCAGGTGTGGAGCACGGAATTGGACGAAACGAGCATTCAAGAATGGATGCACTTCGACCCCAATGAGTCCCACCCCAACTACGAAAGCCTGGAGCTCTTCTACAACTTCAACGAAGAGAACACCTCAATGCTCATTGATCACGGTCCGAACGGGCACGATGCACAAACCCACGGAGCCCCCAACCGCATCAGACACCATCACAGTGAACTGTTTCTGAATCCGCAAAGTATCGATTGGAAGCCGGAATTGCGCTTGTACACCATTGACCAAGACGCAAATGAAGAGACAGGAACTTTTGTCTTGGAAGAAGCAGTAGCCCCTTGGGTTTTGACTTCTTGGGAGGTGAACGGAAACGATGTTGCTCTCAGCAATGCGAGCTACCATTGGCAAAATGGTTACACTTATCTGTTTGACGTGAACGGAGTGGCCATTGATTCTACTGCAGTGAGCGAAGCGGAGGAAACCTACACCAATGCTACACTCAGCTATTTTTCAGCGCCTTTTGAGGTGGTTGATCGTTATGAGTTGGGAAGATTCATCACGCCTTACGGAATCAATTTGGACTTGGAAGAAGGTTGGACTTGGGTGTTTGATGTGACAGATTATGCTCCTTTGTTGCGCGACTCGGTGGAGTTGGAGTGTGGAAACTGGCAAGAACTCTTGGACATGAAATTCATGTTCATCGAAGGAACTCCTCCAAGAGATGTGAAACGAGTAGATCCGCTTTGGGTAGGAATGCACAACCTGAACACTTTTGAAGAAACGGTGGGAGAGCAACTCATTGAAGTGCAAGAAGGAGAAAGTACGTTCCGACTCAAAACGAGGGCTTCCGGACACGGTTTCGGTACTGGAAACAACTGTGCGGAGTTCTGCAACAACATCCACAGCGTCGATGTCAACGGACAAACGCAATGGTCGTGGCAAATCATGCAGGAATGTGCAGACAATCCCCTTTATCCTCAAGGTGGAACGTGGATTTATGATCGAGCAGGCTGGTGTCCGGGAGACAAAGTCACCACTCAAGATTTCGAGCTCACACCGCTCGTTCAAGGAATGGATGAATTCACTGTGGACTACAATATTGAGTATGATCCGGACGGGAATTACCGATTTGAAGGTCAGCTCATCACTTACGGTGAGCCCAATTATCAATTGGACGCAGAAATCTCAGACGTACTCTCTCCATCCGATTGGCGAGTGAAATCGAGAATGAACCCCATTTGCAATACCCCGAAGATTTTGATTCGAAACAACGGGTCTACCGAGCTTACTTCAGTAACCATCACTTACGGAATTGATGGGAACACCGAAAGCATGGAATGGACGGGTAACCTTGGATTCCTCGAGAGCGCTGAAGTTGAGCTTCAAACCTTGAACCCCAATTTCTGGCAAGGATCGGATGAAGATCTTCTTCTCTTTGAAGTAAGTTTGACCAACCCTAACGGTACGGCAGATCAGAACCCAAGCAACAACAATGCGACCAGCCATTTTCATCGTCCGCCAACCTATACCTATGGAACAGGAGAAGACGATAACAATGAAGTTGTGATCTGGACCAAAACCAACAATTCCTACTGGGAAACTGAAGTGAGCATTCGAAACATGGACGATGACCTCGTTTACTTAAAGAATGATTTTGACTTGCCCAACGAGAATTATCGTGATACCATCCAGCTCAATGCCGGTTGTTACAAGTTTCATTTGAAGGATTTTGATGATGACGGACTCCAGTTCTTTGCGAACAATGATGGGTCGGGGTCGTGCAGAATGAAAAAAGTAGCTGGAGGAAACTTCATCAACTTTGAACGAGATTTTGGGAAGGAAATCGTTCACTATTTTAATTTTCAAACCGACCTGGTTGGAGTAGAAGAAGTGCTGGAAGAGAAAAGAGAAGTAAACTTGTTCCCAAATCCGAGTGATGGTAACCTCTTTGTAGATGTGAAGGAGTATACAGGAGCTTTGACCTACATCGTGAATGGACTCGACGGTCGAGATTTGATCAGAAAGGAAATGAGGTTGCGAAAAGGGGAGCTCATTAAAATTGAACTCGATGAAGCACCGGGAATCTATTTTGTGCAAATCCTCCTCGAAAATGGAGAGCGCATTACACGAAGGTTCATCGTACAATAGAAAATTCTGAATGTGAAAAAAAAGTCTAGGACACCCGTTCTGGACTTTTTTTATGGACAAAAGGCACATCAAGGCGGAGGAACGTGCCTCCGAATAAAAGTGCAGCATGCTGAAAATGAGAAGAAGAGGTCTTGCTTTGAAACCTTGCGAGGAAAAACCCTTGATTTTATTGAGTTTTTTCGTCAAAAAGTGAATATCTCTAATTTTGGTTGAAAAAAATAGGGGGTGTTTTCATGAAAAAGAGTGTTTTTCTGGATTGACCCCCTTATTTTTAGATTATCTTTGTCAAAAATTAAATAAAAGGAACCATGCCAACTTTTAGATCTAAGGCTTTAGAGGATGTTTTTCACCGCAAACCTCTTCGCCAAACAAAACCAGCAGCTAAGATTTCTGAGTTTTACGGACAAAACGTCTTCAACCAGAACGTCATGCGTGAATACCTCACTGATGAGGCATACGACGGCGTGATGGCTGCCATCACCTTCGGAACACCCATCGATCGTAAAGTGGCCAACCAAGTGGCAACAGCCATGAAAGACTGGGCCATTTCTCGTGGAGCAACCCACTACACACACTGGTTCCAACCTCTCACAGGGTCAACAGCAGAGAAGCACGACTCTTTCATGACTCCAACAGGAGATGGAAGAGCCATCGAGAAATTTGACGGATCCTTGCTTGTTCAGCAAGAGCCAGATGCATCTTCTTTTCCAAATGGAGGAATTAGAAATACCTTCGAAGCAAGAGGTTACACCATTTGGGATCCCTCTTCTGCAGCATTTGTGATCGATGAAACCCTTTGCATTCCAACCATTTTCATCTCTTACACAGGATTTGCACTCGACTACAAAATGCCTTTGATCAAAGCATTGAGCGCCATTGATAAAGCAGCAGTTCCTGTGTGCCAGTACTTTGATAAGAATGTCAATAAAGTAAATGCGACCTTGGGCTGGGAGCAGGAGTACTTCTTGATCGACCGTGCACTTTACAACGCTCGTCCAGACATCGCACTTACAGGTAGAGCCTTGTTCGGACACAATCCTGCCAAAGGACAGCAGTTGGACGACCACTACTTTGGGTCAATTCCGGAGCGCATCATGATGTTCATGAAAGACTTCGAAACGGAGTCGCACAAATTGGGGATACCGGTAACCACTCGTCACAATGAAGTAGCACCGAACCAGTTTGAAGTAGCACCTGTATTCGAGGAAGCCAACAT
>CALKGK010000005.1 GCA_938085105.1 uncultured Flavobacteriales bacterium | reverse complement strand
GGCCGGATGCGCCCCGTCCGTTATACGATTCGCCGCCTCCGGCGTGTCGGGAACCCACGGTGGTGAAGCCTTGCTGATCCGCGTCGCTGGCCTTGGCCGACTCCTGCACCGCGTCGCCGAGCGACGGAAACGACATTGCACTCATGTCCGGCGGCGCCTGCTTGGCCTCGCGGCTGCGGCCTCCGGCAGGGTAGCGGCTGGCGCCGCCCCGCTCGCTCGGCGGGACGTAGCGGCCCGACGACACGTTTGGCTGAGCCGCTGTTTCCACTGAGCGAAATGTTCACCTTGTCTTGGGCTGGGTTGGGGTAGAGCTCGGTGCTCGTCAGTTCAAAACTGGAAAGGTTGGTTTCAAAGGAGTCTAATACAAATCCTTCTGTTGTGCTTTCTACACCATTGAAGGTGGTGGTTTCAATGCTACTCATACTGGCGATTGGAGCCGGAAATCCTTCAAGAAAAAAGTCATAGGTTTCGCTTGTGGTAACGGTTTCAAATTGCATCCCGGCAACTTCAAGGACGGCTGTTGAAGTTTCGTTCGAGAGCACGAGCAGTGCATTTTCGAAGGTTCCAGCATTGGTGATGACGGTTCCACTTCCTACGACCTCATAACTGATATTGCCGCTCACTTGCTGCACAACTCCTCCGGGCAACTCGTTTTCTCCCGCAAAGGTGTCGCTGCCTGAATCACCATAACTCAAAGGGAAGGAGAAGTAATCTTTGGGGTCATTGTAGGTTTGACCAAGACTTTCCATACCAAATTCACTGTAAAATCCGAGTTCTGAAATAAGACTAGAACTAATTTCGAAATACAGCATAAGTTCTTGTCCGTCCGTTGTGATGCTCATGGCGTAGTTGGCGTCAGGAAAGTTCTCATTGCCAGCAGCTGTATTGGCGTCAATCAGACTGTATACCGACTCAGAGATAATTCCATCAGCCGTCAGGTCCCAAGTTTGGTTCTGACCCGTTGCTTGACTAAAATCAATATAATCAGTTGCACCAAGCTGCACATTGGAATAGTCGGGATTGCTGAAGGATTGACTGGTGTATGTTTGAGCAATACTGGTCAAGCCAAAAGCGAGCAAAAAGAAGAAGGTAGTTTTTGTTTTCATGTTTAAGATTTTAGTTCAAGATGCACTTCTTGCCTGTCCTTTTAATTGCGAAATGAGCCAGCGGTTATTTTGAATGAGTAAATGAAGATTGGCGCCGTTGAGTCGGGTCAAGAGAATTTCTGCAAGCTTGTAAAGACTAGAAATCGTGGTTCCTTCAATGCAACTTTGCTTCAAATGATATTCAATGAAAACAACAGAAATCTTCGTTTATGGCAGTTTAAGAAAGGGTGGTAGCAATCACTCGCTCCTGGCTTCAAGCAAATTTATAGGTAGTGCTAAAACAGTCCAAAAGCTGATCATGCGGGCGCGCGCTTTTCCTTTTGTAAGTGACGACCAACAGGTGTCATACATTCATGGAGAAGTATATTCAGTGAATAGTTCAGTCCTGAGAATGGTTGATCGACTTGAATCTTACGATGTTTTATCGCCGGAAAATAGCTGGTATGAAAGGGAAGAAATTTTGGTAAAGATGGATGATGATCCTCAAAGTCCTCGAAAAGTAGCGATGTACTTCAATAGGAAAGAGAACAAGGCTCCGATATTTGGAAGTGGCGACTTTTTCAATCTTGATGATCGTAATCACACCTCGGAAGTCGTCCATTATTTTGCCTACGGCTCTAACAGGAACCCGGTCAGATTTCGGACCGATAGAGGGATTTGCTTTTCTCAAAGATACTGGGCGAAGCTGCATGATTATCGACTTGTATTCAATAAAAGGAGCTCGGATGGAAGTTCATCATATGCGAACATTCAAGCATCCGAAGGTGATTTTGTTGAAGGGATTTTATACCAATTACCACTTGCTTCCATTCAGAAACTGGATACTTATGAAGGCGCACCTAATCACTACTTACGAGAACAAATGGTGGTAGAAATGAGTGGGAAAAAAGTTTTAGCAGAAGTCTATATTGCCCATCCAGATTGGATTCAAGAAGACCTAAAACCGAGCGATGAATATCGAGCTCATTGTAATTGCGGCTTATAGTAGAGTCCTTCCCCAATGTTAAGAATTGGCCCTTTTTCTCATCCTTAACATAGAAATGGCCGCTCTTAAAGTTATCTTAATGTTAATTTGTAGTGAAATTAATGTTACTGTGAGCAAAGTGCTCAATAAGATATAACGGGTACCGACACTCCATCGGTCCAAAAAAAAAATCAAATGGGAAAAGTAAAAACAGCCAAGAAAGAAGATAATAAGTCGACCAAAAAGGCAGATGCTAAAAAGGCAGAAGCGAAAAAAGTGAGCGCTAAGAAAAAAGCAGAAGCGAAGTTGAAAGCCGAAGAGAAAGAAGCCAAAGCAGCAAAGCGCAAAGCAGCCAAAAAAGCAGAAGCCAAGAAGAAGGACGATAAGAAAGCTGCAGCAAAGAAGGCTGAAGCAAAAAAGAAAGCAGAGAAAAAGCGCAAAGAGAAAGCGAAAAAGAAAGCAGCCAAGAAGTCAAAAGTGACGGCGAAAAAGAAGTCGAGCAAAAAGAAATCAGGTAAAAAGGGTAAGAAGAAATAATCCCTTTCTACAATCATTGAAAAGAATCAATGCCATCTCCCAAAAAGAGGTGGCATTTTTTGTTTTTCTAAACTTGGAATCAAGCCATAAACATGGTTTTCAGTTCGGGTCTCAAGATCATTGAAAAGTTGATCCACAAAGAAAAAGGATGCAATGACAAATTAGATCCCACGAGCATTGCTTTTCCCCGTAAATTGAGATTGGGGACAGGGGTGCTGTCCCCGGGCAGAATTTAAGGTAGATAGTGCGTTCACCCGCTGCCGCTGCCGCTGCCTGAGCGGAGTCGAAGGCAGATTGCGAATCAAAGCCCAACATCTGCAACGCTCAGTCAACAACTTCAGCATTTCAAGGAAATTTGCGGCAGTCTTGATTATTGCTTCTTGGTATCAAGACAAAGAACAGAAAGAAAGATGAGAAGCTGCATCACGAAGATTTGAATGCTCTTCAATCGAAGTCGAAGCCATAGTCCGTGCTCAAATCACTCGCAACTCGTCCCAAAAGCCCCCAACAACTGAAGGAAATCCGTCACATCCACTAAGCCGTCTGAATTAACGTCTTCCGGACAAGAAGAAACCAAGTCGAAAAGACAAGAACCATTATCGCTATCTGCGTTGACATTATAGTTGCTCGCCTCAGGGTAAGTACAGCCCAAAACTCCAATCGTAGGGAAGAGGCAAGACCCATCATCCACCGTGGCGTTGGATACGAAATTCAGAGCAGCTTCGTAAGTACATCCCAAAACTTCAAACAAACACGACCCATCATCGGTATTGGCTTGCGGGTCGAAATTCACAGCCAATTCATTGGTACAACCGGTCATCACAGGAACACATGAACCATCGTCGGTATTGGCATTAGGATCAAAATTGAAAGCGTTGGCATCTGTACAACCCAAAACCTCCACAAAAAACCAGGCCTTATACACGTATTCTGGAAAGGAAATGTATGGGTTGAGGTTACCTTGAACAGTGTTAATGCGTGTGTTTCTTTGAATCTCAGCAGCATCAACGGGGTCATCCAAATGCCATTGATACAAAACATTGATATCCGCAACCCCGTCTATCGTACCGGCCTGCGTGGGATACATGGTGTAGAAATAAAACACTTGCCGGGCCACATCTCCTTTCATACTCTCACGCGGCTCAAAAGAATCGCTGTCGCCTTTGCTAAAGTCATCAACATTGCTGGGTGTTGTTCCTGTAGAGAAATAATCACCATTGTTATCTACTCCATAATAGGTGATGTTTCCCGTAGCATTATCATAGGGCTTGTTACCTCGAGCAGAATTAACGGATCCATGGGTGCCTCGGAGGTTGTGAATATCGGAACGCATGGGCGAAGCACTACCATAAAACGATTGAGGAATGATGTGTTCTGCATTCATGGGGTTGGGGAAAGTCACAAACCCAGATGCTTGTTGAAAGCCAGTATAAACGCAGGTGATGAGGCTATTGTTGGCGTCCACAAAACCGTACATCTGTGTTCGAGCGCCGTTATAACCCAAATCATTGAAATCGTTATCGTACCAATTTTGCTTCAACCATGATCGCAATGGGGCCAAGTTCAAATTGTCCGGAGCTTGATTTTGTGCGAGAATAAAAGTTGAAAAACAACAGAAGAGGGTGGCAAAAACGAGTTTCTTGATAAAGTAATTCACGAGCTTTTGGGATTAGGTTTATCAAAAGTACGGATTTCTAATAAACCAAGATTATGTCAATCTTAAGCATAGAAGGGGTTTCGTCATCAAGAAAAAAATATTCAGCATCAAATACTTAAGCTTCGTCGAAGCTCCGTAAATTGGGTTCGTCTTAACCAAATATTGCTATGCGAAAGTTAACCTATTGCCTCGCGCTTCTTGCGCTGATGTGTGGTTTTCAAGTTCGTGCTCAAATTACTGACCTCGAGATTGAGGTGGTGCAGGAGCATACTGGACTTGTGGGAACCACCGATTTAAGTGGATTTACCACTTATCGTCTCTACGCCGTTTGTACGAACGAAAATGATTTTGTGTCGGCCATCACAGGTCTGAATACCACTCCTTTGTCAATCACTTCTACCACTGGTTTTTATCAGAATCCGGTTTCTGTGGACATCGCTTCAACTTTAAATCCATTTTTTATCAGCATTTTCCCAGAAATCGAGTTCGATTCGTGGGTGACGATTGGTAGAACTTCTACAGCTGATCCCGGTAGTGAGATTACTGCTCTGACTTCCGCAAACGATGAGTGGTTAGCTTCTTTCCAAACAGGAGGAGACATCATCATCGATGGTAATGTAGGTGGAGGTTGGTTCACAACTTTTTCTCCTTCCAGTGTGAATGGCTTTGCTGGCTCTGACCTTAAAGTGTTGCTGGGTCAGTTTACGACTCAAGGAACCTTAAGTGGAGTAATCAATATCCAGTGTTTTTTCAATGGTACGAATGATAACGACCAACGTTTCGATGGTGTTCCATTCTCTTCTGATGCGAACGCAGTGTTTGGTTGCACCAACCCTGCTGCCACGAACTTTGATCCTGCCGCTACCATTGATGACGGAACCTGTGTTCTTCCATGTGCGCTTACCATCAATGCCGTGAATGTTATTCCTCCAAGCTGTAATAATGGCGACGATGGATCAATTCAAGTGGATGCTACTGGCGGACAAGGTGGTACTTTTTATCAATTGAATGGCGGAAACCAATTGGTGGTGCCGTTCTTCAATAACCTCGATCCAGGAACTTATACACTTATCGTTTCTGACTCTCAAGGATGCAGCGAATCGCAGACCATCACAGTTCCCAACCCTGCTCCATTGGTTGTTACTCGAGAAAGTTCGACCAATCCTTTGTGCAATGCCGAGGCCTCAGGAACAATTACTGCGGCTGCTACTGGTGGAACAGGAGACATTGATTTTGGTCTTTCTCCCACTTTAATTGATAACGACACAGGGGTTTTCTCCAACGTTAGCGCAGGAGCTTACACCATTTATGCTCAAGACGAAGAAGGATGTATTTCCAATTCTTCTGCTTTCACCCTTACCCAACCTTCAGCCGTTAACGGAGTGGTTAATGGAACGTCGAACGCAAGTTGTACTGGTGTTTCGGACGGACAAATTGCTATGTTCCCTTTTGGAGGTACGCCACCTTATCAATACTCTATTGACGGCGGAACTACCTTGGTGACCGGTCCCGTTTTCATGACGCCTCCTGGTTCTTATACGGTTGACATCTTTGACTCGAACGGTTGCGCTGATCCAACTCCACCTAGCGCTGTTGTAGGAAGCACGGGAGTTGGAGGGTGTACGGATCCTAATGCTTCTAATTTCGATCCATCGGCCACTTGCGACGACGGTTCTTGTTTGTTAGAAGGTTGTACCGATGCTACTGCTTGTAACTTCGATGCTACAGCAACGATCGACGACGGTTCTTGTTTGACTTTGGATGAATGTGGAAACTGCGGTGGAACTTCAACTTCAGGTTGTACCGATGCTGGTGCATGTAACTACGATCCAATGGCTTCTTGCTCGGATGGATCATGTGAATTTGATTCTTGTGCCGGTTGTACCGATGCAACCGCGTGTAACTTTGATGCTACAGCAACGATCGACGATGGTTCTTGCTTGACTCTGGATGAATGCGGTGTTTGTGGAGGAGAAGGAACCCTCGGTTGTACGAATCCACTTGCAAGTAACTACGATCCAGAAGCCGATTGCGATAACGGTGAGTGTTTACTCCCTCCGAGTTGTGAGTTCAACGATGTTTTAGGGACGCTTGGAACCGATGCTAATGCAGCAGACATCTCATGGAATATCACCAATTTGAGTGGTGGAGTGTTGTACAGCGGATCAGGTTATGACGATCTTACCCCTTACGTTCTGAATATTTGTTTACCAGATGGTTGCTACTATTTGAATGGTTTCGATGCTCAAGGTGATGGATGGGATGGAGCAGTGCTCAGTCTGACTCTTGGACTTGATGTCTTGGCTATTCTTCAAGTAGAAGGAGAAAGCAATTCTGTGCTCTTCGGAATAAATACAAATTGTGCAGCCGGTTGTACCGATGCGACTGCGTGTAACTTCGATGCGACAGCAACGATCGACGATGGTTCTTGTTTGACTTTGGATGAATGCGGAAACTGTGGTGGAACATCCACTTCAGGTTGTACCGATGAAGAAGCTTGTAACTACGATCCAAGTGCTTCTTGTGACGACGGCTCTTGTACTTTCCCTACGGGGTCTCAAGGTTGTGATGGAGAATGCATCAACGATTGCGACAATGATGGTATTTGTGACGAAGATGAGCTCTTGGGTTGTACCTATGCTTTTGCTTGTAACTTCAATCCAGATGCCACCGAAGACGATGGTTCTTGCGAATTGAATTCTTGTGCAGGTTGTACGTATGAAAGCGCTATGAACTTTGAAAGCAACGCAGTGTATGACGATGGGTCTTGTGTGTTCGTTTTGGATACGGAATGTCCTGGAGACTTCACTGGAGACAGTGTCATCGGTTCTTCCGATTTGATGATTTTCCTCTCACTCTACGGAACAATTTGTGAGTAAGAGGATTGGTGAATAAATGAAAACGGAAAAGCCGCTGCTCGAAAGAGTGGCGGCTTTTTTTTATCCTTTTTTGTTAGCTCACTAACAAACCAAAACTCAATTCATTTTTTCAACCACCACTTCCACAAACTTACTCGCTGGCGTATTGGACCTTTTAGCCACACTTTTCAAGGGCACCAAGGCATTGGCTTCAGGAAAATATGTAGCACAACAGCCTTTGGCGATGTCAAAATCCAAGGCTATGAACTCATGCACACTTCGTCGCTCACCCATAAAGTCGCTGTGAATGCTCACAATGTCTTTGGTCTTGAGTCCTCTCGACTTCATGTCCTCAGGATGCATCAAGATAATCCTTCGCTCGTTGTAAATTCCTCGGTACCGATCATCCAAACCGTAAATGGTGGTGTTGTATTGGTCGTGAGAACGGATGGTCATCATGATCAACTGTTCTTCTTGAAGCTCATAATCGGGCAGCTCATTGACCGTGAACTTTGCTTTTCCATCAATGAATTTTCCCTCACGAGCTACATTAGGAAGGTCAAATCCGCCAGAAATCCTCACTTTCCGATTGAAGTCTTCAAATCCTGGTATGGTAGCTGCAATTTCATCTCGAATTAGATTGTAATCTGTTGAGCGCTTCTCCCAAACGCTTTTCTCTTCAGGGAACAAGACTCCCGCGAGCTCACAAACAATACCTACTTCACTCTTGAGTTGATTACTGGCAGGAGGGAAGGACCCGATACTTTTATGTACCACACCCATGGAATTTTCAACGCTCTGAAATTGAACAACGCCACGCTGTTCGTCACGTTCCACACGAGATTTGCAAGGGAGAATGATGGCTTCTCTACCGGTAATGATGTGCGAACGATTGAGTTTGGTTGAGATTTGAACGCTGAGGTCCACATTTTGCATGGCTTGGGCTGTGAGCTCACTGTCTGGCGTGGCCGAGATGAAATTCCCACCCATGGCCATAAATACTTTCACTTTGCCGTCTTTCATTGCAGAGATGCTGTCCACAACATCATACCCGTGTTCTCGTGGAGGCTGAAAATTGAATTCCTTTTCGAGCGAATCTAAAAATGCTTGTGGTGGTTTCTCATAAATGCCCATGGTGCGATCGCCTTGTACGTTGGAGTGTCCACGAACAGGACAAGTACCGGCTCCTTCTTTACCAACAGCCCCTTTCATGAGCAACAGGTTCACAATTTCCTGAACATTGGCAACCCCATTTCTATGTTGAGTAATCCCCATTGCCCAACAAATGATGATTTTTTGATGCTTGGCGATGAGGTCAATGCACTCTTCAAGCTCAGCTTTACTCAATCCACATTGCTCATAGCATTTGGCTTCATCGATTTGTCGAATGTCTGCAAAAAAGGCTTCGGCGTTTTCAGTATTCTTTTGGATGAAATCATGATCGATTCCAACGTCTTGTCCGGCGTCTTCCCGATCAAGGAGTCCTTTCATGATGAGCTTCAGTAGACCTAAATCCCCGTTGATTTTCACTTGAAGAAACAAATCGGCGATTTTGGCTCCCCCTTTGAGGATTTCTAACGGACTCTGTGGGTCGATAAACCGAGTAGTTCCGGCTTCTGGGAGTGGGTTAACATGAATGATTTTCCCACCATTCTCCTTGCACTTTTGAAGAGCGCTCAACATCCTCGGGTGATTGGTTCCAGGGTTTTGTCCCATCACCATAATCACTTCGGCATTGTAAAGGTCTTTTAGGGTTACGGAGCCCTTCCCGACACCAAGCGTTTCCCCCAATCCTACTCCGGACGATTCGTGGCACATGTTCGAACAGTCGGGCAGATTATTCGTGCCTAATTTCCGAACCATCAATTGATACAGAAATGCGGTTTCATTTCCTGTTCTACCAGAAGTATAAAATACCGATTCGTTCGGCTGATGATTTTTGATGCGCTTCCCAATGTGTTCAAAGGCCTCATTCCAAGTGATGTTTTCGTAATGAGAAGAGCCTTCCTTCAGCATCATAGGATGAGTTATTCTTCCAGCTTTCCCAAGGGCATAGTCGCTCCATTTGCTCAATTCTTCAACACTGTGTTTGGCGAAGAAATCCGGATCAACACGAGCTTCGGTTGCTTCTTCCGCGATGGCCTTAGCGCCGTTTTCACAATACTCACCTAATTTGGAGCGATGCTCTGGGTCGGGCCAAGCGCAACCCGGGCAATCGATACCTCCCTTTTGGTTCACTTTTGCCATGATTCGGAGTCCTTGGAATAATCCCAATTCTTTACTCAAATGAGCGATGGACGAACTCACTGCAGGTATTCCAGCAGCACTGCTTTTGATTTTTCCGAGCTTTAAACCGGTGTGTTGGCTCGGTGGGAGGAGTTGAACTTTACGCGTCATAATTCAAATGTTCAGGGTGTGAGTAGATGGTGTAACGTTGGTCTCGACAAAATCCCAAAAGACAAATGCCGAGTTCTTCAGCCAAATCAACGGCCAAACTGGAGGGCGCAGATACGGCGGCCAAAATAGGGGTCTTGGCTGCAAATGCTTTCGCTACGATTTCATAACTCACTCTTCCACTCACCAAAAGATAGGTGGCGGAAGGAAGTGTTTTGTTGATTAAGCAGAGACCAACGGCTTTGTCGGTAGCATTGTGCCTGCCAATGTCTTGTCCCAAACTCAGAAATTCACCTGATTTGGAAAAAATGGCGGCTGCATGACTTCCTCCAGAGGCCTTAAAATCACTCTGTTTTTCTTGCATTTTTTTGAAGAGTTGCGGGATGAAACTGGGATCAGATGATTGTGCTTCAATTTGAAGTTGCTTTCCTTTTCGGGGGTTCCAATTCGGACTCCCACAAATGCCACAACTCGTTACGGAAAGGAGTTTTCTACTACCTCGGTATCCATCGCCCAAGAGCTGCGGTTCCAAATTCGCATCAGCACATAAAACATTCCGTTCATCATCCCAGTAAGTGCGAATGGTTAAACCGTCCACTGCACCACGCCACAAGTCCTCGGTATAAAAAAAGCCACGAACAAGGGCCTCAGCGTCTTCGGGAGAGCACATGGTGGTGCTAAACTCCTCACCGTTCAGGCGGATTTCAAGCGGTATTTCAATGCTCAACACGTCTTCCGTTTCTTCCGTCTTTTGGGCAACACGTAGAGCATTGTACGTGGCTGTATTCATATTAAGAGAGTCCTGTAATTACTCCGTTATCATCGATGTCCATTCCTTCACTCGCCGGTGTTGCAGGCAATCCTGGCATACGCATCATTACTCCAAGAATTGGAATGATGAAGCCAGCACCTCGTGCAATTTCAAATTCACGAACGGTGATTCGAAAACCACTTGGTCGGCCAATCAAGGCGTCGTTGTCTGAAAAAGATTTTTGGGTTTTGGCCATACATACGGGCAATTCAGCCATACCGAGGTCTTCAATCATTTTCAAGCCACTCAGTGCTTCCTTGGAGTAATCTACACCATCAGCACCATAAATTTCTTTGGCGATGCGCTCAATTTTGGTTTTCACTCCTTCATTCCAAGAATACAAGGCTTTGAAGTCATTTTTTCCAGCGGAAATTTCATCCACAACAGCTTGAGCAAGTGCTTCGGTTCCTTTTCCTCCATCGGCCCAACCGGTAGCGAGAACGGCTTTAACTCCTAGCTCTGCACATCGCTCAATCACGAAATTCACTTCTTCGTCAGAATCGGTGGTGAAGTGGTTGATGGAAATAACGGGGTTCAAACCAAATTTTTGAGCGTTTTCAATGTGCTTTTCAAGGTTCTCAATTCCTTTTTTCACACGCTCCAAACTTGGGGTGTTGTATTCTTCTTTTTGGGCGCCTCCATGGTGACGAAGAGCGCGAATGGTAGCAACGAGTACCAAGGCTTTGGGCTTGAGTCCTGCTGCCTGACATTTGATGTTTAAAAATTTCTCCGCTCCTAAATCTGCTCCAAACCCAGCTTCTGTCACCACGTAGTCGGCCAATGACATCCCCATTTTCGTAGCGATAATGGTGTTGGTTCCTTGCGCGATGTTGGCAAACGGACCACCATGAATGATGGCGGGGTTACCTTCGAGAGTTTGAACAAGGTTGGGCTTGATGGCATCCTTCAAGAGCAAGGCCATGGCTCCTTCAGCTTTCAAATCTTTAGCGAAAACAGGCTTTCGATCGATGGTGTACCCAACGAAAATGTTGCCCAATTTCTCTTTCAGATCCCCAATGTTTTTACTCATACAAAGGATGGCCATAACTTCAGAGGCTGGAGTAATGTTGAATCCGTCTTGACGAGGCATTCCATTCCCTACACCTCCCAAACCAATGGTGATGTTTCGCAAAGAACGATCGTTCATGTCCATCACACGCTTCCAATAGATCTTTCTTGGGTCCAAGCCCAAGGATTTGGATCTACTTTGCATGTTGTTGTCAATCAATGCAGAAAGCAGGTTGTTGGCTTTTTCAATAGCGGCAAAGTCTCCTGTGAAATGAAGGTTGATGTCCTCCATCGGAACCACTTGAGAATAACCTCCGCCAGCAGCACCTCCCTTGATTCCGAATACCGGACCAAGTGAAGGCTCTCTTAAAACCACAACGGATTTCTTCTTGAGACGATTTAATCCTTCATTCAGTCCTATGGAAGTCGTTGTCTTTCCTTCTCCGGCCGGAGTAGGAGTGATGGCTGATACGAGAATGAGATTGCTCTCGGCTACTTTTTGATCATCAATGAGGTCCAAAGGAAGCTTGCTCTTGTACTTCCCAAACATTTCAAGATGGTCTTCTTCAATGTTTAATTTAGAGGCCACATCGCGAATGTGTGACATTGTATTTTCTTGAGCGATTTCGAGGTCACTTTTAAATTTCATGCTTACAGATTTGTGCAGCAAGATAAGAGAAAGGAATCACTCAGTTCAAACGGAATCGGGGTATTTGTAACAATCCAAAGTGAAGTAAAAACGGGTTCCTTTACCGAGGACACTTTTGATCTCAAATTCACTCTGGTGCAATTCCAATACGTTTTTCACAATGGCCAGTCCCAAGCCCGTGCCTTGCTTATTGCCTACACTGGATTTGTGGAAACGGTCAAAGACGTGCGGAAGTTCTTCTTCTGCAATGCCGCGGCCTTGATCTTCAATTTGAAAGCAAACTTTTCCTTTTTCTTCACTTAGTCTTAGTGAAATTATTCCGCCCGCTTCACTGAATTTGATGGCGTTGTTGAGGAGGTTCACGATAACTCTGTCGATCAGCGCGATGTCACCTATGGCTTGAGATAAATCAGCGGGTGGCTCTATGCGGATTTCAACTTCCTTTCCGGCGGCGATGATGCGATGACTGCTAACGATGTCATGAACAAGTTCCTCCAAGGAAAAGGGTTCCAAGCGAAGTTTCCGCTCTTTGGATTCAAGTTTACTCAACTCAAAGAGTTCTTCAATGAGCGAACTGAGTTGACCGGCATTTCGAAGACTGGTTTGCAAATATTTATTGATGCGTTCATCGTCGAGTTGATCTCGTTTCAAAAGGACGGTCTCCAAATAACCCTGAATACTGGCCAAAGGGGTGCGAAGATCATGACTAACGTTGGCAATCAATTCTTTTCTAAAAAGGATGATTTCTTCCCGCTGCTGGTCAAGTTTGTGCTGTTGTTTCACAAGTCGATTCACTACCAAAAGCAACAAGCCTGTGAGTCCACCTACAATGAGCATCATCATCAATATGTTTTTCCAAACGGCTTTTTTCGCCTCCATAATAAAGTCGTCAAAGCGTTCGTCAGCTTGCAAAACGGCCACTACTTCTCCTTTACTGTTCATTATGGGAGCAAAAGCACTCAGCCAGTACCCGTTGGTGTCTTGATAGGGTTCAATCACACCTCCCACTTCATATTTACTGAGTAAATCAGCAGGGTAATCGCGATAAGCATGTTTCCAGAAGGGTTTTTCGGAGCTCGCAACGCCAAAACAAAACTTTTCCATGGCCTTGCTATAAATCATCGTGTAAATCGTGCTTTTTAAATTGTTCATCTCGGCTGCGGAGCTCAGTTGTTCATGCATTTTCAGATAGATGCTGTCCGACTCATTCGCTGTGATTTCATCCAAGCCATACTTTCCAACAAGCAAGCTATGTTGATCGCCATCAATTTGCGGTGCCAAAGTGTTCACAATTCCACTTAAACGTGCCAACTCTTTTTCTTGATAGATTTCAATTTGGGTGTAGTAAAGATTGAAGCCCAAAATAAGCGAGGCCATCACGAAAAAGGTTAAAGCCAAGAGGATCACTCTGCGGTAAGCTTTATTGGCGTTCATGCTTGATCGTTAAATCGGTATCCTACGCCCCATGTCGTGAGCACATACTCAGGTTTGGTAGGGTCTTTTTCAATCTTGGATCGCAATCGGTTGATGTGCGAGTTCACGGTGTGCTCATAACCTTCGAAGTCATAGCTCCACACAAGATTTAATAGATCTTTTCTGTCGTAGGTAACCCCAGGATTGGCGGCCAAAAGGTAGAGCAGGTCAAATTCTTTTGGTGTCAATTCAATGCGCTCATCGTTCAAGCTCACTTTCCGCTTCTTCTTATCCAAAACCAGTGCTTTGAATTGTATGCTGCTCTCTTCCTCGTCACTCTTGGTGTCAATTTCAACCCTTCGAAGGTTGGCTTTAACTCTGGCCAAAAGCTCCCGAATACTGAAGGGTTTGGTGAGGTAATCGTCAGCCCCAGTTTCCAGCCCTAGAACTTTATCAATTTCTTCCGATCGTGCAGTGAGCATGAGGATCGGACTGTTTACTTTTTCTGCGCGAAGTTTTCTGCAAACGTCAATTCCATTCATTCCAGGTAAATTGATGTCCAAAATCATGAGGTCGAAAGGATGCTTTTGAGCATAATCGTGGCCTTCCTGTCCATTATGAAACATCTTCACCTTGCAATCGAGATCTTCGAGGTGAAGCTCAATCAATTCGGCAATGTCTTTTTCGTCTTCAATGATAATTACTTCTTTCATGGCGTCCTTTTAACTTCAACAAAACAACAACAAGCAAGTAACGATTTTATCACAATAGTTTAGCCTTTCTCCATGAGCCTTCAATGGGTGAAAGGTGCGCTTATTCCTAAAGCCCAATATTCGCATGAACAAATTAGGCTTTGTGATAGTTCTGTTATCAACTCTACATATCTTTGTTGTGAGAGAAATCTCAACCACAAAGGGCTGCGATATGAGCGTATTAGGTCCTTGAAGGTTAAGTTTAGTTGTTAGTTAAGAGGAGTCCCTGTGTATTCAGGGACTTTTTTTGGTCTAAATCTTGTTTCTAGGAGAACATCATTAATTTTGATTTATGAACAAATTATTTTCCCGTTTTCTTATTGTTGGACTTATTTCCTTGGCATTCACAACAGTGATAGCTCAAGAGACTGAGCCAAGTATCCATTGGATGAATTTGGATAAAAACATCGATCGCTATCCAGGAATTAGTGTTGAACGAGCCTATGAAGGATTGCTTCAAGGTAAAGAAGGTAAGGCTGTTGTGGTCGCTGTCATTGATTCGGGAGTTGATGTTGAGCATGAAGACTTGAAGGAGAGCATCTGGGTGAACAAAGATGAGATCCCAGACAATGGAATTGACGACGATGAGAACGGCTATGTCGATGACGTGCACGGTTGGAATTTTATTGGCGGAAAAGACGGCGATGTGGAGTTCGATAATTTGGAGTTTACCCGTATTTATATCAGCCTAAACGAACGCTTTAAAGGGAAGACAAGAGACGATATCCAAAGCGATGAAAAGGAAGATTTTGCTCAATACCTTTCGTTCAAAACGCAATACGAACAACGAGTAAAATCAGCAGAGGATTCGAAAACAGAGTATCAAAACATTTTGCTTTTCTACGATATGTCGGTAAAGGCGGTGAAAGAGGTCTTGGGAAAACAAGAGTTTTCTGTAGAGAACATTGCTGCACTGCCTGAGGGAGATGAGCGTTTTGAGGCGATGAAAGAACTCAGTGTTCTCGGTTTGGAAAACAACTTGAAGAATGATTTGAAGGAAGGGCTGAAGCATTTTGACGAGCAGCTTGATTACATGTATAACCTCGACTTCGATTCACGCACGATTGTGGGTGATAACTACGAGGATAAATCAGAACGCTACTACGGAAACAACCACTATGAAGGACCTTCAGCTGATCACGGCACGCATGTCGCAGGAATCATTGCCGGAAATCGTAACAACGATTTGGGAATGATGGGAATTGCAGATCACGCACAAATCATGGTGTTGAGAGCGGTTCCAAATGGAGATGAACGCGATAAAGATGTGGCCAACGCAATTCGTTACGCTGTGGATAACGGAGCCAAAGTGATCAACATGAGTTTTGGGAAGAGCTATTCTCCAGACAAAAGTTTGGTAGACGAAGCGGTGGCTTATGCAGAAGAAAAAGGAGTGCTGATGGTTCATGCTGCAGGAAATAGCAGTAAGAATACTGATGTAAGCAACAACTTTCCTAACCCTATCAACGAGGAAACAAGAGAGGCTTGCACCACTTGGATAGAGGTGGGAGCTTCCAATTGGACAACAGGAGCAGAGTTGCCGGCGAGTTTTTCGAACTATGGAAGACGATCGGTGGATGTTTTTGCTCCTGGGGTAGACATTTACAGCACGGTACCCAACGACGAATATGAAGAGAACAGCGGAACGAGCATGGCTGCTCCGGTGGTATCAGGGTTGGCAGCCCTCATCATGTCTTACTACCCAGAGCTGAGCGCTAAGGATGTGAAAGAAATTATTGTGAATTCCTATGCCGACTACCGAAAAGAAAAGGTGATCGTTCCTGGTGGGAAAAAGAAGAAGCGTTTCAAGAAATTAAGCAAAACCGGAGGTGTTGTGAATGCTTACAATGCACTTCGTATGGCTAAAGATTATCAGGCTTCGACGGACGCGAAAAAGGGCGGATGATCAGTCGGATGTCTCTGGCGTAATTGAAATAGTTGTAGGCCCAATTGGTGGCCACGAGCAGTTTGTTCCGAAAGCCAATGAGCTGCAAAACATGAACGCCCATCCATACAAACCAGGCAAAGAATCCTTGAAACTTGTAGCGTGGAAGATCCACAACGGCTTTGTTTCTTCCTACGGTAGCCATGGAGCCGAGATCGTCGTATTCAAATGGGATGAGGCTATTCCCTTGGGCCAGGTTTCGTAAGTTTTTGGACAAATTTTTCCCCTGTTGCATGGCCACTTGTGCGAGCATTGGGTGTCCTTTTGGCTGACCTTCAGAGGCCATTTGTGCAAGATCACCTAGGACAAAAATATCTTCTTGTCCCTCCACTTGATTGAATGCGTTCACAGCAATTCTTCCGTTTTTCAAAACAGCGTTCTCAGGTATTCCAGGTATGGGAGAGCCTTTCACACCAGCCGCCCATATCATGGTTTTACTGAGAAATTCATGGTCGCCTGCTACGGCGCGCTTTCCGTCAAAACTAGAAACAGCGGTATCCAACCAAACTTGAACTCCCATCTTTTCCAAAAATCCTTGCGCTGCTTCAGAAGCTTGTTCACTCATTCCTGAAAGCACTCGCGGGGCGGCTTCAATCAAATGAATGTGCATTTGACGAATGTCCAAATCTGGATAATCGCGTGGAAGTACATGCTTTCGCAATTCAGCAATGGCACCCGCGAGCTCAACACCTGTGGGACCGCCCCCAACAATCAAGACGTTCATCAATGCTTGGCGTTCTTGCAAATCGTCAGTAAGAAGCGCAGATTCAAAATGTTGAAGAAGTAAGGACCGAATGTCGAGCGCTTCTGTAATGTTTTTCATGGACATCGCGTAATACTCGATTTCTTGATTACCAAAGAAGTTCGTGCCCGATCCTGTGGCGATCACCAAATGATCATACTGAATGTTGCCAATATTGGTCTGCACTTGTTTTTGATCAACTTGAACTTTCTTTACTTCCGCTAAACGAAAAAAGAACTGCTTCCTTCCGCGAAAAATCTTTCGCAAGGGATGGGCAATGCTGTCGGGCTCTAGTCCTGCCGTGGCCACCTGATAGAGTAGAGGTTGAAAGGTGTGGTAGTTGTTCTTGTCCAAGAGCACAACTTGGTAGGGAGCACCTTTGAGTCGCTTAGCAAGCTCCAGTCCAGCAAAACCTCCTCCAACAATCACCACGCGTTTTAAGTTCGTCTTCGGGATGTTCATAACAGGAATTTCTTGCAAGGTAATTGAATAGAAGTAGGAAACGGTATCTTTGCAGGATGAAGCGAATAGAAGTTGCCGAAAAAAGTACCCTTCTCGAGGTGGTTCAAAAAAATATGGGGTTCAAGTCAACAACCAAAACCAGAAAAACCATTAAAAATGCACACGTGCGCTTGAATGGTAAAATGGTCAATATCCCTACCACTGAGGTAAACAAAGGAGACCAAGTGGAGGTCTACCCAGAACCATTGATTGTGCTCAAGAAAATCGATGTTGCACCTTGTGAGGTTGTTTTCGAGAACAAGGACTTCCTTGGCTTCATTAAGCCGGCAGGATACACAACAGCTCATCCAGACCCAAAGGTGAGAACGTCTTTCAATTTGATGAAACGTTGGATGCAGGCAAGAGACCCCGAGCTCACAGACATACATTTCGTCAATAAAATAGAGCGCGATGCTTCAGGAATCGTGCTCATCGCCAAGAACTTCAAGTGGAGAAAATACTTGCAAGAAGAATGGTCGAGCTTCAGAAGAAGGTACTATGTGCTTGTGGATGGAGATTTTTCAGACAATGGTGTGGTGCGCATCAAAACCGGGAACAAAATTCAAACAGAGGTGAATTTTCCTTTCAGAAGAATGAAAAGCAACGGCCTGTATTCACTTATTCGAATTGATTTGGAAGAAGGGCAAAAAGACATGTTCGACGATGAGTTGCGTTCCAAAGGAATTCCCATCGTGGGGAATAAAAATGATTTGAAGAAAACGGACCCCATCGACCACAAGGCGAAACACTTCTTTTCCATTGAGGTGCCAGACCCAGAAACAAAAGAGGTATACCTCGTTAAAACACCGGTGCCAAAAACATTCCTTAAATTGACTCGATGAACATTCTCCTTCAAGTTGATTCGACGGTCGTAGGGCAAAATTTGAATGCGGACAATGATGTGAATTTATTGGCGGTCGTGGCCATTGCAGCGACTATTTTTATGGTCATTACCATCATTCGTTATAAACTCACCAACCGTAAAAAATAAAGGCGAATACACTTTGTACCCGCCCTTATTCCTTGTTTTTACTGGACTAGAACAGTGAGGTGCTTGCTTCTGCTCCAAAAAGCATCGGGATCTAAAATGGTAAATTGCTGTTGGTCAGCTATCTTTTCAATGCGGTAGGCTTCGCTGGGGTGAGAACTCAAAACTTTTATGTCCTTTCCTTCGAGATGGAAAACCGACATCAAACGCGCGTCGATGGTTTGAAAGGCGGCAGTGTTGAAGTCGTCCTTTAAAACGGCCTTCTTTCCAAATCCAAGAAATCCACCTTTCATCTCAGCCAGTCCTTCTTCCAACAATTCTTTTTCATTTCCGATAAAAATTCCTGCTCGATATAGGGCATCCTTAAGCTTTTCCCTTTCCAAGCGAAGGGTTTGAAGGTCTTCTTCGAACTGTTGATGGCGAAGGTCATATTGGTCCAACTCATTGATCAGAACCAAGATTTCCTCCTCTTGATCACCAATATTCTCAATCAGATTGGCGTGTTGAAATTGGAGTTGTGCTTGTTTTTTATTCTGCTCATCGTTCCTCTTTCGAAGTTCTGCGAGTTGAAGCTTCTGTGCCTTGATGTGATTTTGAATAGCTTGAATGCGCGATTGCCTACTGAGATGTTCTTTGGGAGATTCTTCACCAGAGAAAAGAAGGAGCTCATTCAGTGCTGTTTCAAATTTTTTCAATTCTTCTTCACTGCTGGCTAAGCTTTTCTGGTGTTCAAGAACCGACATTTTGAGCGTTTCGTACTCGAGGTCCTTTTTCGATTCGAGTACTTCGTCATTTTCAGAACAGGCAGAAAAGAGAACGAGGATCATCCCACAAAAGACTGCGGGGAAGGTGTTGTTGAGTGCGTTTTTCATGGTCTTTTTTCTAAAGAACGACCAAGAAAAGCATTGGAGTGTGATGGTGTATCCGGATTTAAAGCAAAGGCATTTGCTTCTCCTTTATTTGAAAGTTCGGAAGGGAGTGTTGGGCTAAAAACACCGTATTATTGGCTGAGAACCACAAACTGAGGGGCTGTGTTTGTTCTAGAAAGGTGGCAGTCATACTTTTTCTTAACTCGTGCTGAGTAGCAGCGTTGAGATGGACTTCACGTAATTCAAAAGCATCTAGAATCATGCGCATCGGGTTTATGACTGTTCAGAATCAATACAAAGATGTGCCTGATTTTCCCTAACCCTGATCTGCAATTTTTTTACTTGTGGGAAGACGATCGATCTGGTTGTATTTTTCCGATTGCTCAATTCCGTCCATCACTTGGGCGAGGATGTTTTCCACACTGTCCTCATAATCGATATCCAAAGGTGGCTTCACCCGGAGAGAAAGCGTAATGCCTTTTTTCTTTTTCTTCACCCCACGTTTATCAAATCCTCTTCGAAAACCATCGATCACAACAGGAATCACTACAGGTTTATCGTTCTTGATGATGTGTGCCGTCCCTTTTCGACCAGGAACAAAAGGTTTGGTGGTTCCTTGCGGAAAACTCACTACCCAACCCGCCTTCAAAGCAGCCGAGATGTTTTCTGTGTCTTTGGGGTTCACCGCACGATTAACTTCTTGTCCGTTCGCTCGCCAAGTCCTTTGGATACTCACCACGCCACCTACCTTCATGAAATTCGTCAATCGGGCATTTTCGATGGTTTCTGCTGCAGCAACAGCGTAGAGTTCTTCATGGGGCAAAAACCAAAAACCGGGATATTTGATGTTGTTGAATTTACCCAATAGGGCCGACTGGAAAGCGTGCATCATGAAGAGTGCATCCGAAAAATACGTTTGATGATTGGAAACAATCAAGACATTGGCTAGCGGTATTTTCGTAAGGACTTCCGTACCGGAGATTTCGGTATCATAAAACCAGTTGAACCTCGGATAGGTAATCACTCCAAAGAAACGAACCAGCCACTTCCTTTGCCACATTTTATGTCCGAAAACGGTGCGCTTTTTTCCCACGATGCTTCACTTGGTGTCATTACAAAGCTAGGTAAAACTCCTGACAGGGGAGAAGCTAGGTGCATGAAATACCTGTGATGATCTATTGAACTCTTATTAGTGTAGAAAATCGAAGCTCTAATCCACTGTGCATCGGGAGCGAACAAAAAAAAGCGGATCCCAATCGTTATCAGAATCCGCTTATACCTTAACCAAAATAACTATACATCTTAACCAAAACCAAAGAATGCATTAGTACTAAAAGAGGTGCAAGCAGCGTGCCAAAGAACACTCCACGATGTTAAGTGCTGTTAAAGAAAAGCTCCTGAAGGCAGAGCAATTTAAATTCTCCTGAAGACTCATTACCTTTGGGCACCTTCAATAAAAAAGGAAAGAAAATGAACGAAGTATATATAGTTAGTGCAGCAAGAACTCCTATGGGGAGCTTCATGGGAGCTTTGAGCAGTATCCCAGCGACAAAATTGGGATCCATCGCAATTAAGGGAGCTTTGGACAGAGCGGGAATAGACCCAGAAACCGTTCAAGAAGTGTTGATGGGGAATGTGTTGCAAGCGGGTGGCGGACAAGCTCCGGCGCGTCAGGCAGCTTTAGGTGCAGGTATTTCCAACGATGTTCCTTGTACAACAGTAAATAAAGTATGTGCTTCAGGAATGAAGGCCATCATGCAAGCCGCTCAAAGCATCATGCTTGGCGATAACGATGTTGTTGTTGCGGGTGGAATGGAAAACATGAGTATGGTTCCTCACTACATGGATGCTCGATTGGGCAAGAAGTTTGGAGATATGAAATTGGTGGATGGTATGTTGAAAGACGGCCTCACTGATGTGTACCACAATACACACATGGGAAATTGTGCAGATTTGTGTGCAAGAGAACATGAGTTTTCAAGAGAAGAGCAAGACGCATTCGCTATCGAATCTTACACAAGAGCCGCAAATGCTTGGAAGGAAGGAAAGTTCAGCGATGAGGTTGTTCCTGTGGAGATTCCGCAGCGAAGAGGCGAGCCTGTTATCATGTCGGAGGATGAGGAGTACAAGAATGTTCGAATGGATAAGATTCCATCACTTCGTCCTGCTTTTGACAAAGAAGGAACCGTAACTGCTGCCAATGCTTCCACTTTAAATGATGGGGCTTCTGCAGTGGTGTTGATGAGCAAGGCGAAAATGGAAGAATTGGGTTTGAAGCCAATGGCCAAGATTGTGAGCTTTGCAGATGCAGCTCAAGCGCCGGAGTGGTTTACTACTGCTCCTGCAAAAGCACTTCCAAAAGCATTGGACAAAGCTGGTTTGAAGATTGAAGACATCTCTTTCTGGGAATTGAATGAGGCCTTCTCTGTAGTAGGTTTGGCCAACAATAAAATTTTAGGATTGGACGCTGCTAAGGTCAATGTGAATGGTGGTGCAGTAGCTATCGGTCACCCCCTCGGTTCTTCAGGTTCACGAATTGTGATCACCTTGATGAGTGTTTTGGCTCAAAACAACGGAAAATACGGTGCAGCCGGAATATGTAACGGTGGCGGTGGCGCCAGTGCCATTGTGATTGAAAAAATGTAAGCTGCTTTATATTCAGCATAAGAATAAAGGCCTTGCTCCCTCGCGATCAAGGCCTTCATTTTGTTAGAATATTCCTAGAATTCCCATTCTTCTTGGAATCGAGCTAAGCATGATCTTCCTTTGAAGTAGAAAAATTTAGTTTTGAATGCCCGGATTATCAAAAATGTCAAAAAAAAAAGCTTTCGTGAAACGTCTACTATTCGTAGATGATGATGCTGTTTATCGGATGACGAGTGAGTATCTATTCAAACACGCTCACCCAGAAATTGAGATGTATTCCATCTCCGAAGCGAGTGAAGTGCTTCCTGCCTTACAATCATTTCAACCCGATTTGATGATTTTAGACGTGAATCTACCCATCAACTCGGGGTGGGAAGTGTTGGATGAAGCCGTGGATTTGTTTCAAAATTCACCAGGATTGAAACCTTACATTGCCATGTGTAGCTCAAGCATCGATTTGGATGACGCGAACAAAGCGAAAGTAAGAGAAGATGTAGATGCCTACATCGAAAAGCCGCTTACAGTGAGAAAGATTGAACAATTGTTAGAGGCCTATCAAATGAAGGTTGATGTCTTGATTCGCTAACGACGAATAAAGAAAACGTCCATCACAGCCTAACTTCAATAAAGCACGAACATAGAAAAACCCCTCTCGCAAATAGCAAGAGGGGTTTTTTATGGGTTTTATCTTGGTCTTAAGAAGACCAGAGATTGACTTATTTGTTGATGATCATACGGTTGGTAATGATCTCATCAGCACTTGTCAATCGGTAGAGGTAAACTCCTACAGGCAAGTCGCCAGCATTGAAGTTGAGCTCGTAAGATTGACCAGCTTCAGCCTTTTCGTTGAACAATTCGGCAACTAACTGACCGTTCATGTTCAAGATTTCAACCTTCGCATCAGCAGCGTTAGGAACAACGAATGTAATCTTCGCATTTCCAATTACTGGGTTTGGAGACAAGCGCAACAAGCTAACTTGTGCATCGTCTTTGCTAGCGATAACTTCACCGTTTCCAATTGGGTTAACCATTGGAGGATCGATACCGAGGTCATCGAAGCTGATCATCTGAGTGAAACAAGTTTCGTTTCCTGAGCAATCAACTGCACACCATGTGCGCTCGATGCTGTAATCTGGACAGCAATCGTGATCGAAAGCAAAGTCACCAGAACCCTCTACCATTTGTTGGTTGTACATACCTGAGTAGGTAAACCATCCACCGCTTCCGAAAGAAGAGTTTACGTTGTCTGCACCTACACCAACTTGGTATCCGTAGTAAAGGCTGCTAGGAGCGTGGTTCAAGTTCAACATAGAACCTGCGTTTCCACCCCATCCAGTCAAAGTAGCACCGGCTTGCATGATGTAGTAAGTCCAATCTTCGAAGTGATCAGCACCCAATCCACAATCATCCTTGTATCCTGTTGGGAAACCTTGTGAAGACCACATGTCCCAATCCATACCGTTTTCGAATGTTACATCGATGTTCCATCCACGCGTTGGATCGTCGTTTCTAACTACTGATCCACTCAATGTAGCTGATCCATCAGGATACTGTACAAAGTTCGCTTCAATGGTAGAGTAGAATACTTTGTCAGCATTGTCAAACTCAAACAAGAGCAAGCTCCAGGCTTCGTCACCTGTGCATACCGTTCCATCAGGGTTAACTGCTGCAGGAGTGCTCAATACACAATCCGCAATGCTTCCTTCTGCTGGAAGATCTCCGAAGAATTCTTCGCTGTATTCTACTGTGATATCACTATCGCAGTTGTCGATAGCCATCACGTCTGCAGGAGCAGGAACTTCGTCTTCACAATCAAGAACCAAGTTAGCAACTGGTGTTCCAGTCAATTCAGGAGCAGTGTTGTCAAGAACAGTGATGCTATAGCTCATCTCTGCGCTGTTTCCACACTCATCCGTTGCGATGTAAGTCACAATCGAGATTCCGTTTCCACACTGGTCTTCTTCAATCACTTCAGTTGAAACGATCACTTCAACAGTACCACAGTTATCCGTTGCACTCACTACTGGTGCTGCTGGAACATCGTCAGCACATTCTACGCTCACGTTCTCAAGCACTTGATCAAATACAGGAGCAACGTCGTCATAGATGTAGTACTCTGTAGTTGTACTGTTTGTGTTTCCACAAGCATCTGTTGCAGTCCAGGTACGAACGATGGTGTAAGACTGAGGACAGTCTCCATCGATGATGGTATCTACCATGCTTACAGTCGCATCTCCACAGTTGTCAGAAGCAGTTGCCATATCACTTGGAATAGCATCTTCACAGCTCAATTCTTCACTATCAGGGATAGCGTCAAATTCAGGTGCAGTAGTATCAACAACATTCACAGTCCAAACTGCTACGTCTGAGTTTCCACAGTTGTCTGTTGCAGTCCATGTGTAGATGTCGGTACGCTCGTTGGCACAGTCACCATCGATTGATTCCATTTCCATTACAATGCTTACATCAGCATCACAGTTGTCTTCAGCCGTTACGAAAGGCAATGAGATGAATTGATCACACTCAATGGTGCTTTCTTCGTTCTCAAGGCTCAATACAGGAGCTGTAGTATCTTGAACGTTGATGGTCCAAGTAGCAGGAGTAGCATTTCCACACTGATCCGTAATGGTCCAGGTTCTTTCAATGGTGTAGCTGTCTTCACAAGCTCCATCAATGATTGCTTCTCCGTTGTACTCAAGTACAAGCTCATCGTCACAGTTGTCTTCGAATGCAACTTCGATTCCGTCGTTAGAAGGAACGTTGTCACACTCTACAGTTACGTCAGCTGGGAACAAGGTCCATACTGGAGCAACTTCGTCAACAAGAGTAATGATTTGCTGAGCTGTTGCTGAGTTTCCACAAGCGTCAACTGCAGTGAAGTCACGAATGATACGTCCTGCACATCCACCTGATACATAAGTATCTTCGTAAGTGATTTCAACATCGCTGCAGTTATCCATCGCTGAAACAGTGGTTTCAGTAATGTTGTCACATGGCATGTCGATTTCAACATCGTAAGCTTCAAATACTGGAGCAGTAGTATCAACGATTACTACCTGTTGGTTAGCAATTGTTGAGTTTCCACAAGCATCAACAGCGGTGAACTGACGAATGAAGCAGTCAGTAACTGGACATTCCAAATCGTTCACTTCGAAGTTAATGTTGCTCACGTTTACAGTTGCAAGACCGAGGTCATCATCTGCAGCCCAGATTCCAAGTGAAATTGAAGAACCTGCTTCAAGATCGATAGAGAAAGAACCTGATTGGTTGTCTGCTCCTGCGTTGTCTGAGATCTCAACGTATGCTTCGTCGTTGATGAAGTATACGAATGGATCAAGACCAGCACCATCGATGTCAATGGTAGTATAATCCCAGTCGAATGAAAGGGTTACGTTTTTCACTGCGCTCATTGCTACGGTGAAGATTTCACTTCCAGATCCGGTATCAGATCCGTCAATGCTAAATCCATTTGGCAAGTTAGAGAAGTCAACAACTCCATCACCACCATTGCTAGCAGCCATCCAAGGAGTGTAGTCGTAGTAATCTTCAAAGCTTACAGTTGCATCGCCACAGTTATCAGCAGCTTCAGCATTGACTGCAGGTACTTCTAGGTCACACTCAAGTTCGAGGTCTTCAGGAACAAAAGTGAACTCAGGAGCAGTAGTATCAACAACGGTGATGGTTTGAGTTGCAGTAGCAACGTTTCCACAGTTATCAATGGCAGTGTATGTACGAACCATGGTGTACTCATTGGCACATTCACCTTCGATCATTTCTCCTTCTACAGAGATTTCTACTTCAGCGTCACAGTTGTCTTCTGCAGCTGCAAACGGAGCTGGAAGCTCTTGATCACATTCTACAGTTACATCTTCTGCTACTTCAGTAAATACAGGAGCCGTAGTATCTTGAACGTTGATGGTCCATGTTGCAGGTGTAGCGTTTCCACACTGATCAGTAATGGTCCAAGTTCTTTCAATGGTGTAGCTGTCTTCACAAGCTCCATCAATGATTACTTCTCCATTGTAGGCCAAAGAAACATCGTCATCACAGTTGTCTTCGAAAGCAACTTCGATCTCGTCGTTAGAAGGAACGTTGTCACATTCTACCGTTACGTTAGTTGGGAACAAGGTCCAAACTGGAGCAACTTCGTCAACAAGAGTAATGATTTGCTGAGCTGTAGCTGCATTTCCACAAGCATCAACTGCAGTGAAGTCACGAATGATACGTCCTGCACATCCACCTGATACAAAAGTATCTTCGAATGTGATTTCAACATCACCACAGTTGTCTTCAGCAGAAACGGTAGTTTCCATGATGTTGTCACAAGGCATATCAATTTCTACATCGTAGGCGTTGAATACAGGAGCAGTGGTATCTTGGAAGTAAACATAAAGGCTTACAGACTCAGATACGTTACCACAAGCATCAACAGCAGACCAAGTATAGATTTCGTAACGTTCGTTTTCACACTCGCCGTTATCCATACTCATTTCCATTGAAACAGTAGCTTCACCACAGTTGTCTGTAGCAGTTACTTCTGGAAGGTCAACCGTTTGATCACACTCCAAAGTCAATTCACCACCTTGGTAAGCGATTACCGGTGCAGTAGTATCAACAACAGAGATGGTTTGAGTTGCAGTAGCAACGTTTCCACAGTTATCCATGGCAGTGTAAGTACGAACCATGGTGTACTCATTGGCACATTCACCTTCGATCATTTCACCTTCTACTGAGATTTCTACTTCAGCGTCACAGTTATCTTCTGCAGCTGCAAACGGAGCTGGAAGCTCTTGATCACATTCTACAGTTACATCTTCTGCTACTTCAGTAAATACAGGAGCCGTAGTATCTTGAACGCTGATGGTCCATGTTGCAGGTGTAGCGTTTCCACACTGATCAGTAATGGTCCAAGTTCTTTCAATGGTGTAGCTGTCTTCACAAGCTCCATCAATGATTACTTCTCCATTGTAGGCCAAAGAAACATCGTTATCACAGTTGTCTTCGAAAGCAACTTCGATCTCGTCGTTAGAAGGAACGTTGTCACATTCTACCGTTACGTTAGCTGGGAACAAGGTCCATACTGGAGCAACTTCGTCAACCAATGTACTGATCTGCTGAGCTGTAGCTTCGTTTCCACAAGCATCAACTGCAGTGAAGTCACGAATGATACGTCCTGCACATCCACCTGATACAAAAGTATCTTCGTATGTGATTTCAACATCACCACAGTTATCTTCAGCAGAAACAGTTGTTGCCATGATGTTATCACAAGGCATGTCGATTTCTACGTCGTAAGCAGCGAATACTGGTGCAGTCGTGTCTTGGAAGTAGATCTCCTGCTCAGCAGTTGTCATGTTTCCACAGGCATCTGTTGCAGTGAATGTTCTTACAAATCCAAACTCGTTGGCACACTCACCTTCAAATACTTGTCCGTCTACATAGCTTAATGTTGCTTCAGAGCAAAGGTCGCTAGCTTCAGCCATTACCAATTCTGCTTCTTCGTCACACTCGTAAAGTGCTGCGTCTGGCACAAATGTGAATGCTGGTGCAGTAGTATCAACCACTTGAATGGTTTGCACTCCAATCACTTCATTTCCACAGTTGTCATATCCACGGAAGATTCTTGAGATGGTGTACTCACCGTCACATTCTCCGTCTTCTTCTTCAATTGTCAATTCAACATCAACGAGGTCGTCACAGTTGTCTTCAGCAATTGGGAATACAACAGCAGGAAGTTCATCAGAACATTCAACAACAAGGTCACCAGGGAATTCAACAAATTCTGGAGCGGTAGTATCAACAACAGTAGTTGTTTGTTGCGCCATTGTTTCGTTTCCACAGTAGTCAGTACCGATCCAAGTTCTTACGATAAGGTAAGAGTTCTCACAATCGTCACCGTCGTCTTGCATTTCTTCAGAGTAATCAATGCTTACTTCAAGTGCACAGTTGTCTTCACCAAAAACGTCTCCTTGATCGAAGAAATTTCCGTTCTCCATCATCGATACTTCTGAGCATTCTAGTGTGTTGTTTTCAGGAACATTTACCAAAGAAGGTGCTACGTTATCAGTGATGGTGATGAACTGTTCAACAGTTGCTTCATTACCACACTCATCAGTAGCGGTGTATTCGCGGTAGAGTACTCCCATACATCCACCAGAGTTCAATTGCTCAAATGTAATTTCAACAGTGGCATTACCACAGTTGTCAGATGCTGTCAAAGTGTACCCATCTACTTCTTCACAAGAAACAGCAGTGTAGTACTCGTAATCGTTGAATGTTGGTGCAGTTGTATCTTGTACGTTGATGGTCTGAACGAAGTTGTTTTCGTTTTCACACTCATCTACTGCAATCCACTCACGAATGATGGTGTAGTTTCCAGGGCAATTTCCATCAATCAATTCTTCGCTATAATCAAAAGCGATGTTTTCAATTGCTGAACAGTTGTCTGAAACGCTGACTTCAGCAGCTTCAGGAACCATGTCGCATTCTACAGTAAGTTCTGCAGCTGGCAAACCTTCAAACATTGGAGCTTCTTCATCAATGATGGTGATGGTCCATGTGCGGTCTGTTCTGTTTCCACAGATGTCAATTGCACCCCATGTGCGCTCAATGATGTATTCGTTTGGACAATCACCAGGGATCATCAAGTCTTCAGGACCAACAACGATTACTTCACCTTCACAGTTATCCACTCCTGACAAGACAGGGATTTCTACTGGGTAAGCATCACAAGAAACGGTAATGTCGGCAGGGAAATCGATGAAATCAGGACCGATTTCGTCGTTCACAATGATGGTTTGTTCAGCGATGGTTACGTTTCCACAAGCGTCTACTGCTCTGTACAAGTAAGTAAACTCAGTGTTGTGAGGACAATCTTGTTCGTTCACTGGTCCGCATGATGCATCCGCATTCACGTCACCATGACCGTTGATGTACTGTCCGTCAACAAATCCTTCGTAAGTGAACCAACCAGAAATACCGTAATCACAGTTCTTGTTGTTTGCACCCATTCCAATTTGGAATCCGAAGTAGTAGCTCGCAGGCATGTGGTTGAGGCTCAATACATCTCCAGCAAAGTCACCAAGACCAACTGCAGTTGAGAATCCGTTCACCATTTCGTAGTACGTCCAATCTTCGTAAAGGTCTGGTTGTGCGCATCCGAGGTCGTCTTTATAATTACGTCCCAAACCACTCCATGTAGTCCAATCAGCCTTGTTCTCAAGCCAGATGTTCAATTCAAATGCTTCATTCGGGTTGATGTCGTTAACAACTGTTCCGTAGATGTGAGCTGTTCCATCGTTGAACTGATCGAAGTGTCCACCGTTTGCGTCGAAGTTATAGTTTGCAGATGATGCAAATCCATCTTCAGACAAAGTAGGCAACCAGAATGCCCAGTCATCACCAGGACCAAATGCAGTTGAAAGAGAACATGTGTCAGTCAATTCACCATTGTTTGAAGTGAAAAGGTCTGCTGGAATTTCTTCGTTAGAGCATAGGTCAAAAGCAACTAAATCAGCAGGAGCTGGTACTTCTTCCAAGCAAGACACAAGGATCTCTTCTTCAAGATCAAATACTGGGCCTTCAGTGTCAGACACACTAATGGTAAATGAGAAAGATGATGCGTTTCCACATTCATCAGTAGCAGTAAATACCACGTCAAGAGCTCCAACGATTGGACATTGATCCAAAGCGCTATAGCTCATTTCAAGGTTAGTGTCGAAAGAAGAACAATCAGCAATAGCAGGTTGTCCAATCAACTCCATTGCATAAGATGCAAGAGCTTCTTCGTTATTTTCTACTTCAGAACAAGCAACTTCGATGTCGGTAAAATCAGCTTCAATAAGAGGGGCTGTAGTGTCTTCAAGGGTTATTGTTTGGGTACACATCTCGGTTACTTCGCCGTCGGTGGCAATCCACGTTCTGGCGATGATCAAAGGACAGTTGTCGTTTGATACCATATCATCCATGAACGAGATTTCCAAATCACCAACGCAGTCATTGCTTTCAATGCTTGGATATCCAATAGCATCTGGAGTAATGTCTGATCCGCATTCTAGCGATACATCTGAAGCACAAACGATGTTGAGTTCAGGCTCACAACCGCCTGTTTCAGCATCAATTGCCAAACCAAGAATGTTGAGGTAAAGATCGAATGCTTCAGAAGAAGGGTTCCAAGCACCAGAATAGGTAATTCCTCCGAAGAGCGCATATCCACTTCCATAGTTCATAGAAGCGACAGTTACTCTTGTGTCATCACCCACTTCGTGAATGTGTCCAACCATTCCTGCTGGGCAAATCAGAGCGTGTCCGAAATAGTTTGCAGTGAAAGAGGGAGTGGTAATTCCATCCCAAACTGCGCTAGAAGCGTCGAACGGTTCTGCAGATCCAGTGTGAGTAAGACTTAGGTTATTGCCCGCATATTCAAGAGCAACACCACCAAAACCGAAATTCATTCCATCTCCTTCGTTAGGAGCAGAATTCAAGAACAAACGGTTTCCGGCGGCAACCCAGTTTTCAAGGGCTGTTCCATTGGCGGCCAAGAAGGCTTCCAATTCGTCTGCGGATCCATCGCTTCCTTCCAAATAGATGAAGTCATGATTCGCGAATAGCGCGTTTACGTCAACACTCGAAAAAGTAGCGTTGGTCCAGTTTCCAGCACCAAATTTTGCGTCCATTCCGTTCGCATAATCTGGAGCACCCCAAGGAGTACTTTGAGTAACAAATGCCGCTTGTGCAGAGGCATAGCTCGTTCCCAAAAGGACCGAGAAAAAGATGAGAATAAAGGTTGCGACATTCAAGAGCGCAAGGCGATTTTTTACGTGCCAAGGACGCTCTACGCAACAACAGGTAGAATCTGTCATGTTTGTAGGTTTTAATTAAACAATCAATCAATAAAAGCTAATAATGTGGTCAGAGGGGAGTCACTCCCTCATTGTAAATTCCCAGGACGGGATAAGAAAAGATAGTAGGTCAGTTTTCGTCTACAAAGATAGTGAGTAATTTCTGACAAATGCAACTTATCGACGAAAAATTACTGTTCGTCGAAATAAAAACCCCAAAAAACGAAGCTCGTATTTTCGGTGAACTCCTAGTATTCATCGACAAAAGAAGCGAGATTATGCTTAGCTTTGATAAAAACTTCGAATGGAAACTTTTTTTGTCAGCACTCCTCTTTGTCCCCAAAGAAGTGCTCCCTCAGACGCCTCAGAAATGGTCAATCAACTCCTTTTTGGTGAGTTAGTTGAAGTTCTAGATCAACAGAAACAATGGCGAAAAGTGCGCAGCTGTGTGGACAGCTATGAGGGCTGGGCAGACATGAAAATGTTGGAGAAGTGGAAGTTAGACAAAGCGACCTATTTTCAAAGCATTCAACGGTCATCATTGCCTTTGAGCAGAACAGATCTTGGTCAATACATCCCCCTTGGTGCTTTCATTCACCCCAATTTTAAAGGGCTCCATGCCGTTCCTTGTGAGTCATTAGAGCTTGAGGACTTTATCCATCTTTTTATGAGCGCTCCTTATCTCTGGGGAGGGAAGAGTGTGCTGGGAGTGGATTGTTCCGGACTAACGCAACTGGCTCTGGCGTTTCAAGGTGTTGCTTTGAAACGTGACGCTTCATTGCAAGCACAGCAAGGAGATACCATTGATTTTATTGAGCAAGTGAAAACAGGTGATTTGGCCTTTTTTGACAATGAAGAAGGTGAAATCATACATGTTGGCATCGTTGAAATGCGCGATGATGCTTGCAATATCATTCACGCAAGTGGAGAGGTGAGAAGAGATGCCCTCGATCATCAAGGGATTTTTAACCGAAGCACGAAGTCGTACTCTCACCAATTGAGAATCATTAAGCGCTACTTATAGTCGGGCCAATTGTCAAAGTGTCGGCAACATCTTTTATACTTGCAAAAACCTATTCCATGAATACACTTGCGCCCATCGATTGGGGAATCATCATTGCATTTTTTATTGTCTCTCTTATCATCGGGTTATTAACGATGAAAAAGGCGGGGAGCAGTAGCGCGGAGTTTTTTCTTTCTGGCCGAAGCATGCCCTGGTGGTTGCTAGGAGTTTCGATGGTGGCAACCACCTTTTCGGCAGATACCCCCAACTTGGTGACCGACATCGTTAGAAATGGAGGTGGAGTAGCTGGAAACTGGGCTTGGTGGGCCTTCTTGCTAACGGGTATGCTCACTGTTTTTGTCTATGCACGTTTGTGGAGAAGATCAGGAGTGATGACCGATTTAGGTTTTTATGAATTGCGCTACAGTGGAAAGGAAGCCGCTTTTCTTCGCGGGTTTCGAGCCTTGTACTTGGGAGTGCTGATCAATATTCTCATCATGGCCACAGTGTGTTTGGCCGCCGCTAAATTGGGAGCCATCATGTTGGGCTTGAGTCAACTTCAAACGCTTTTGATAGCTGGTGTGGTGACCGTGATTTATTCCACTTTGGGTGGACTCAGAGGAGTAATCATTACCGACTTCTTTCAGTTTCTCATTGCCATGGTGGGCTCTGTTTGGGCCACCATAACCATCGTGAACATGCCGGAAGTAGGAGGGATGACAGCCCTTTTGAGCCATGAGAACGTGAGCGGAGCTTTAAATTTCTTTCCAGACATCAACGATACCGAACTTTTCGTTTCAATTTTAGTGATTCCCCTCGCTGTGCAGTGGTGGGGCGCTTGGTACCCCGGTTCGGAACCGGGAGGTGGTGGCTATGTTGCACAACGCATGCTCTCTGCCAAGAATGAGAATCATGCAGTAGCAGCAACCCTCTTCTATAATATTGCCCATTATGCTCTCCGACCATGGCCGTGGTTGTTGATCGCTCTGGCCTCCTTGGTTGTTTTTCCCGATCTCGCTTCCATCGAAGCTGCTTTTCCAGGAATGGAAGTGGCTGTAGGGCACGATTTGGCTTATCCAGCCATGCTCACTTATTTGCCGGCCGGACTCCTTGGCTTGGTCATGGCTTCTCTGATTGCCGCTTTTATGAGTACCATTTCAACACATTTGAACTGGGGTGCAAGCTATGTGGTGAGTGATTTCTACACCCGTTTCATCAAGAAAGATGCAAGCGAAAAACGTCAAGTTTGGGTAGGACAAATCACAACGGTGGTGCTGATGATTCTTGCCGGACTCCTTTCATACAAGATCGACTCAGCAAAACGCGGGTTTGACTTGATCATTCTCGCAGGAGCAGGAACCGGTTCCGTGTTCATCATGCGTTGGTTTTGGTACAGAATCAATGCCTTTTCGGAGATCACCGCAATGGTGGTTTCTTTTGTGATTGCCATTTTGTGGACCATCTTCGCGCCCAAAGAGCTCCCTTCTTGGGTAGGACTCTGCCTCTCAGTGTTTATAACCACCTTCGCTTGGGTGATCGTGACTTTACTCACCAAGCCCAGCAATAAAGCCACCCTTCAGAATTATTATGAAGTCATTCGTCCTTTTGGAAAAGGCTGGACCAAAATCGGATTAGACGAATCCAAACTTCCTCCAATGAAGCGGAGATCTCTACCAGGACTCATTCTGTGCATGTTTTTAGCGTGCATCATGGTGTATGCCGCTTTGTTCGGAACAGGAAAGTGGATTTATGGCGAAATGGGAGCCAGTTTGATGCTTTATCTGATCGCACTGCTTTCCGGAATCGCTGTTTTCTTTGTTTATCGGAAGTCTTAGTCGAAAGAAAAAGACACGCCTTGAGCCGCATTTCTTCTTAACAAAGGACTGCAGCGGTAGCGATCTTCACGGTACTCGTCGTAAAGTTCATCCATGGCAGCAACACAGCGGTCCAAACCAATCTCATTTGCCCAAGCCAAAAGTCCTTTTGGGTAATTCACTCCTTTGGTCATGGCGAGATCAATGTCCTTGGCCGATGCAATATTCCAGAAAAGAGCATCAGCCGCCTCATTGATGAGCATGGCAAGAATGCGGTCCACTATTTTTTGTCCTAAGACCTCGTCTTCATTCGCCGGCGCGTTGGTACTTACTTCGGTGTAGTTGTAGTACCCGCGTCCCGACTTTCTTCCAAGCCAACCGGCCTCTGCGTGTCGTTTCTGGGTGAAGGATGGCTTGTATCTCGGATCGTTATAGAAAGCCTGAAATACCGATTCCGTTACTGCATAATTAATGTCGTTCCCAATAAAGTCCATCAACTCAAACGGACCCATTCGAAAGCCGCCCAATTGCTTCATGGCCCAATCGATGCTCGGCATGTCGGCAATGCCTTCTTCATAAATTCGCAAAGCTTCGCCGTAGAACGGACGAGCAACACGATTCACGATAAAACCGGGTGTATCTTTCGCGACGACGCTCACTTTCCCCCAAGAATCAATCAAGTTTTTGGCTTCGTGAAGCACGGCATCACTCGTTTGAACTGCAGGAATGATTTCTACCAGCGGCATCAAAGGAGCGGGGTTGAAAAAGTGGATGCCCAGTACTCGAGAAGATTGTTGGCAAGCGGAAGCGATGGAGGCAATGCTCAAACTTGAGGTGTTCGAAGCAAGGATGCAAGTATCAGAAACAATTTGCTCCAAAGCAGCGAAAACAGACTTTTTGACGTCCAAACGCTCAACAATGGCTTCAATAATGAGCTCGGTTCCGGCAAAGTCTTTAAGTTCCGTGGTGTATTGAATTCGCGCTTGGATAGCTTCAGTTTCTTCCTGTGTGCGTCGGCCCTTTTCTACCAAACGGTTCATCACTTTTTCTAAACTCTTTTTGCTCTTAGCCAAAGTACCTTCATTGGTATCTGAAAGGATTACCTCATGTCCGTTTTGAGCAGCCACCTGAGCAATTCCAGAGCCCATTGCACCAGCGCCAATTACACCTATTTTTTTCATCCGCTTTATTTTGTGCGAATTTGGCAGAAATTTTGAAGACCAGCAAAGCAAATGACCGACTTTCAGTTTATCTTTCTTTTGTGATGAATCTGTGAGCAGAGGAACTTACCTTCGGTTAGAATTAAACCATTACACCCATGCGATCACTACTTTTATTGGCTTTCTCTTTTTGTTTTCTTTTGGTGAAGGCAGATGTCGGACCAGGAAATGAAACCCTCAACCTTTGGAACGAGGTACTTCAAAAACACGTGAATGCAGCTGGAGATGTGAATTACAGCAATTTGAAAAACAGCGCTCCATTTCAAGAAGTACTGCGCGGTTTTGCGAAGGAAGTGCCCACCAACTCATGGAGCAGCAACGAAAAGAAAGCATACTGGATCAACGTTTACAATGCTTTTACTTTGGAGCTCATCATCCAAAACCTTCCTTTGAAGAGCATTACCGATTTGGATAAACCTTGGGATAAAAAATTCATTGTTCTTCAGGGGGAGTCCTACTCTCTGAACCAAATTGAGCACGAAATCCTCAGAAAAGACTTCAAGGACCCAAGAATTCACTTTGCTATTAACTGCGCCAGCATCTCTTGTCCGAAACTCCTCAACAAGGCTTTTTACCCTGAAAATTTGAATGCAAGTCTTGAGCGCTTGAGCAAAGAATTCATCAATGATTCCAGCCGAAACAGCATCAGCCCAAATAAAATTGTGATTTCATCCATCTTTGATTGGTTCAAGGAGGATTTTACCCAAGGACAATCGCTCATTGCGTTTCTGAATACCTACAGCTCGGTCAAAATTCAACAGGGAGCAAAAGTGGAGTACGGAGAATACAATTGGAACTTGAACGGGAAATAAGGGCTTCATTCATTCGAGCTCGCTATATTTGAACATGCTTTTGAATATGAAAAAAACACTGGCTTTGGTGGGAACGGTCTTTAGCGCATTTTTTGGTTGCGGACAAAGTGATGACTTTGATACCATGGTAGAGAATACAGTGAAGGAGGAAGTGCCTTACATCTACGCAGACAGTATTCCCGCATCGAACAACTACCTTTTTCTGGATGCCCGAGAATTGGAAGAATACCAAGTGAGTCGGATTCCAGGTGCATTATATATCGGATATGATGATTTCGATTTATCACGCGTAAATGGAATTTCTCCAGAGGATACCTTGGTGGTGTACTGTTCCATTGGTTACCGAAGCAACGAGATTGCCAAACAGTTGGAAGAAGCGGGATATCAAACGGTGTTCAATCTGTATGGCGGACTTTTTAAGTGGTCCAATGACGAAAAACCCATGGAGGACGATCGAGGTGAGACCAAGAAAATCCATGGATACAATCAAAAGTGGTCGCAATGGATCCGTTCAGGTGAAGTGATTCTGAGATGAAAAAATCATTGATCATTCTGGCGAAAAAGCCTGAGCTGGGAAAATGCAAAACGCGTTTGGCGCAAGGCATTGGTGAAGCCTTGGCGCATGTCGTTTATCAGAAACTATTAAGCAACACCTTGTCCATTGCCCAAAATCCTGCTTGGGAAACCCACGTTTTTTGGAAGGGAGAAGGAGCTTATCCTTTGTCGGCAGAATTTAAAGTGAAAGAACAAGTCACAGGAGACCTCGGTTTGAAGATGTGTAAAGCATTCGAAACAACGCTCAGTGAAAATGATGCCGCAGTGATGATTGGTACCGATTGTCCTGATTTGACTTCAGACCTCCTTCACCAAGCTTTCAAAGCACTTGAAAACAAGGATTTGGTTTTGGGGCCTAGCGAAGACGGTGGGTACTACCTCATTGGAATGAAAAGGAACATGCCCTTCCTCTTCGATAACATGGAGTGGAGCACGGCGGAAGTGCTCGAAAACACACTGCAAAGAGCAAATAAAAACACATTGAAAGTCGTTCAGTTACGAAGCTTGAACGACATTGATATCGAATCTGACCTGCGCCAATCAACTTGGGCAAATTGGTTTGAGGGAATACGAAAAGAAATATGATTAAAGAAATACAAGAGACCGCTGATTTTTTGAAAGAGCGAGGTATTGGCGATGCTGAAATTGGCATCGTTCTCGGAACTGGATTGGGAAATTTGGTGACCGAAATTGAAATTGAAAAAGAGTTGAGCTACAACGCCATCCCTAATTTTCCCATCGCTACCGTGGAGTTTCATTTTGGAAAGCTCATTTATGGGAGCATTGGAGGCAAAAAAGTGATTGCCCTGCAAGGGAGATATCATTTCTATGAGGGCTACAGCATGAATCAGATTGTGTTTCCCGTGCGCGTAATGAAGTTGTTAGGAGTGAAACGCATTCTCTTGAGCAATGCAGCAGGCGGTGTTAACCTGAACATGAAAAAAGGGAGTTTGATGTTGATTGATGACCATATCAACCTTCAACCCGACAATCCTTTGAGAGGAGCGAATTTGGATGAATTTGGTCCGCGTTTCCCAGACATGTCGGCTCCTTACGACAAATCCATGAATGACAAATTAAAGTCGATTGCGAAGGAAGAAGACATCCTCTTGCACGAAGGAGTGTATGCATCTGTTTTGGGACCAAATCTTGAAACACGGGCAGAATACCGCTTTTTGAAAACCATTGGTGCAGACGCCGTTGGAATGTCCACAGTTCCCGAAGTAATCGCTTGCAACCACATGGGAATTCCCTGTTCTGCAATTTCTGTTTTGACGGATGAATGCGATCCCGATAACCTAAAACCGGTGAACATCGACGAGATTGTCGCCATCGCTAAAAAGAGTGAACTTCAGTTGACCAAATTGTTCTGCAAACTCATTCAATCCATGTAAGGAAAGAGAAGAGACTTGGAATCAAGGCATCGAATGCGCGGGTACTTCATTGTATGCCGCGCATTTCTGTTTTGGAGCGCAGGCAATAAAAGAAGCACTGATGATCAGTACCATGAAGAAAAAAAGTAGAGTATTGGACCGAGGTTTCATGAGTACAAAGTACGTTGCTTTCTGTGCTTTTCAAATACGGAGGATGACCTAATTGCGAAAATTAACAAGTATTGCCCGAAGATCATTTGTTTTGTTTCCTGTTGGAAGTCGATCTGCTGGGCTTCTTTTGGTCTTTTAACTTGTATTTTTTGTCGTGAAAAGCTCCTTTGTAATCAGGGTTTTCGCGGTGTTTCTGCTTGTCAATCTCACGAGCTTGATCTTGCCTTTCGTTTTTCTCTGTGGGATGAATAAACAAGCTTTTTGGAAGTTCAATCACGGGAATGAGCTGCTTGGTAACCTCCTCGATTTTTCGAATGTAGTAGGACTCGGTATGATCGGCAAAACTGATGGCGGTTCCTGCACGGAAAGCCCGGCCGGTTCGTCCGATACGGTGAACGTAGTCAAAGGAATCTCGTGGAATGCTGAAATTAATCACGTGAGACACTTCAGGGATATCAATTCCTCGTGCTGAAACATCGGTAGAAACCAAAATGCGCACGTCTCCTTTGCGGAAATCAGCCATGGCGTTGATTCTTGAGTTCTGTCCTTTGTTGGAGTGAATCACGCGTACTTCGCCCAATTCTTTCCGAAGCAAATACCTCGAAATGTTCTCCGCATATTCCTTCGTTCGTGTGAAAACGATGATCCGTTCCATGCTGGCGTCCGTCTCCAATAGGTGCACAAGTAGATCAATCTTCGTTCTAAAGTTGGGCACTCTGTATAAAGACTGTTCCACGGTTTCTACAGGTGTGGCTTGGGGAGAAACTTCAACACGTGTAGGCCACAAAAGGAATTCTTCGGCCAAGTGTTCTACTCGCTGAGGGAAGGTTGCCGAGAAAAGGAGGTTTTGACGCTTGTTGGGAATGATTTCAAATATTTTACGAAGCTGGTGCATGAAGCCCATGTCCATCATCCGGTCGGCTTCATCCAAGACCAAGTGCTTGATTTTTTTACAATCAATCACCCCTTTGAAATAGATTTCCATGAAGCGCCCTGGAGTAGCCACAATGATGTCTTGCCCCTTTTCCATGGCTTGAGCTTGGGCTTTCGGACCAATTCCACCATATAAGCCAATCACCCGCAAATCGGTGTATTTAGCCAAATGCTCGGTGTGGTTCACAATCTGCATGACCAATTCTTTGGTGGGAACCAAAATGAGGCAACGAGGCTGAGTTCCTTGAGCGTATTTTAAAGTATGAAGTAAAGGGAGGAGAAAAGCCGCCGTTTTCCCTGTTCCCGTTTGCGCAATTCCAATCAAATCTTGTCCAGAGCGGATAGGAGGAATGGCTTTGCACTGGATTTCTGTGGGTTGTTCAAATCCCCAGTCTTCGATGGCGTTGAGAAATTGACGAGTAAGCTTGAGATCTTCAAAGGTCATGCTGCAAAATTACCCAAATTTCGTTTGCTACCTTTGTTCTCCACAAGAAGGAACCATGGATTTAAATAATTACGACGACCTACGTCCTTATGAAGGAGAAGAAATTCCTGCTGCCATTGAGCGCTTGTTGAAGAAAGATACCACCTTTCGGATGATGCAATTTGTGTATCCAGATCTCGAAAAAGAAGAGATCACCGAAATGCTTCGAAGCGTTCGTACCACTGAAGATTTTCAAATTGAAGTGAGCGCTCCTGCATTTAAAGTTGTGGCGCAAACTACCACAAACGGACTCACCTTCTCCAACATGGATTCCATCGAGAAAGGAGTGCCTTATCTCTTCCTTTCGAATCATCGAGACATCATCCTCGATTCTGCACTTTTGAACGTTTCACTCCTCGAAAAAGGCTTCGAAACCACTCAAATTGCAATTGGCGACAACCTTTTGAAGAACGAAATCATCGAAGACATCGTTCGCTTGAACAAATCATTCATTGTTCACCGCAACGCCGCTCCAAAAGAGCTTTTGATGTTGAGCAGGCGACTCAGTAACTACATTCGCAAAACCATCACCCAAGATGGAACTTCGGTTTGGATTGCACACAAGGAGGGGAGGTCCAAAGATGGGGACGACCGAACGGCAAGCGGATTGATCAAAATGCTTCAAGCGAGCTCAGATCAAAGCTTTGAAGACGGTTTAGGAGAGTTGAACATCATACCAACCGTGGTTTCCTACGAATATGATCCTTGTGATATCTTCAAGGCGAACGAACTGTTGATGATCAAAGAACACGGAGAGTATCAAAAACAAGACGGAGAAGATTATCGTAGCGCCTTGAAAGGAATTACCGGACACAAAGGAAGAGTGAACATCGCACTTGGAAATGTGCTCAACCGAAGGCTGGATTTCATCAAAACCATCGAAAATAAAAATGAAAAGGTGCGTGTGCTGTCTAATCTTATCGATCAAGAAATGCACCTCTTGTATCGTCTTTGGCCAACGAATTACATCGCTTACGATATTCTCACGGGAGAAAATACCTACAGCCACGAGTACACCCGAATTCAACGCATTACCTTCAATAATTACCTTCGAGGAAGAACCCTCAAATTGGCGCTCACGAAGAAAAAATTATTGAAAAATGAAGGGTTTACCAAGCAGGTGAGGGAAGTCATGTTGAAGATGTATGCCAATCCCGTCATCAACAAAAGAAGAGCAGAACAAGAAAAGTAGGCAGCCCATTCTTAAGCTTTCGAACGAAACAATTCGCTCATCAACAAAGCCCCAGCAATACTCACGTTGAGGGATTCTGCTTCACCTTGACCGGGAATGTTCAGGGTTCCGCTCAGTAGTTCACGAACGGGTTCGCTCAAACCGGTACTTTCTTTTCCCAGGATGTAAATACCATTGCTGGGCTCGTGGGTGTATAAATTATCCCCCGCCATGTCCAATCCCAATACAGGGCGGTCTTGATTTTGAAGAAACTCAAGCAAATCACATCGCAGCACCTGAACTCGAAACAAACTACCCATGGCAGCCTGCACCGTTTTAGGGTTGAAAGTATCTACCGTATCTTCTGAACAAACAATGCTCTTAAATCCAAACCAGTCGGCCGTTCGAATCAAAGTACCTAGGTTTCCAGGGTCTGAAATACCGTCGAGAGCGATGCTTGTGCCATAGGACTCTTCTTCATGATTGTACTCTGGGATTTCGGCCACTGCTAGTACACCTGGTGCTGATTTTAGAGCAGACATCCGTTCCAGATCTGCCCTTGTAGCTTCAATAGCGCTTGAAAAGTGAATGCCATGTTCTCTCAAGGCATAAATTTCTTTCACCTTAAACGAAGAGGCCATCAATTCCTGAATAGGCTTAAAACCTTCCACGATAAAGAGGCCCAAGGATTGGCGGTACTTTTTTTGGTGAAGCGATTTGACGAATTTTATCTGATTTTTCGTTACCATTGGCGGCAAGTTCGAAACTTTGCAGCAAAAAACCGCCCTTGAAGAGTACATTTGTCATCATGCGCACAAAAAGAGTCTTGCCATATCTCGTCCTATTCCTTTTCATGATGCTCTTGGCTTGTTCTCCTACCAAAAGGCTGCAAGAGGGGGAGGTGTTTCTGAGAAAGCAAAAGATCACCCTTGTTAATCCTCCAAAGGATTTTAAGGTAGATCAAGAAGACCTTCGCGGTGTTCTCAAACAACGAGTGAACCGAAAAATTCTCTTTTTTAGATTTCATTTGGGCGTCTACAACCTGGTGAACCCTGAGCGAAGAAAAAACGCTAATGAACGAAAAGGCGCCAGAAAGGAACGCAAGGTTGAACGCAAAGATCGACGAGATAAATCACTCTCTGAGAAAGAAAGAAGAACCATTCTTGCCGATACGCTTACTTGGCGAGATTGGCTCAGTACAACGGTTGGAGAGCCTCCGGTTGTGCTGGATATTTCAAAGACAGAAACATCTGTAAACCAGATTTCTATATATCTTAAGAAGCACGGATACTTTAAGGCTGATGTTCGCTCAGAAATCAGTTTGAATCGACGAGGAGATAAAGCGAAAGTGAACTATAAGATCACCCCAGATACGGCTTACAGGGTGGGTGATATTCGCTTCCAAATTGAGGATGAAAACATTGCTTCAAGGGAGACTTTTTTGATGAACTCGAGTTCCATTCAAACGGGAGATGTTTTCGATATCGATGCTTTGGACAAGGAGCGCGAGCGCATTCAAAAATACCTCAACAACAGAGGATACTATACTTTTTCCAAAGACTACATTGTCTATCGAGCAGATTCTACTGTGGGCGACCGAAAGGTGGATGTGGAGATGGTGGTGAAATCATTGCGAAAAGATGAGTTACCCGGACAGGATAGTTTGGTTTCAACACCGCATCCAAAGTTTTTTATCGGACAAATTTCATTTTATACAACCTACGATCCAAGCAAGATAAACGCGGTGCCGAGCGACACGATGTTGGTGGACGGTGTGCAGTTTTTTTCTGACGGACCATTAGAGATCAAACCGGATTTACTGCTGTATTTGCTGAGTTTTCAGGAGGGTGATATGTATCAAAAGCAGCGCATCGATCAAACCTATCGAAAGTTGAGTCAGCTCGCCATGTTCCGATCGGTGAATTTGCAAATGACCCAACAGGAGCGGGACGATGTGAATGTGCTGGACTGTAAAATCTATTTAGCACCGAATAAACAATATGCATTCTCGGCAGAAGGAGGGGTGACGCACCGAGATGGTTTGTTCGGTTTGTCTGGAAGTCTCGTTTTCCGAAACAGGAATGTTTTTTCAAGGTCAGAAAATGGAGAGTTTCGAATTGTAGGGGCAGTGGAGGCTCAACAACCCTTAACATCTGTTGAAAGTCAGGGCGATGCAGCTCAAAACGTAACCGAGAACATTCGTTTTAACACCTTTGAAATTGGTCCGCAAATCACCTTGAACTTCAATCACTGGTTTCCTTTGGGCTTGAGTCGGTTCAAGAAGTCCAACGAGCCAAAATCCAGTTTGAGTTTGGCGTTCAACTACCAAAATCGCCCGGATTATGAGCGCCAGCTTTACCAGTTGAGGTACGGAGTGAATTTCATTGAAAACCGCTCTTCGGGCTCTCGTATCTTGGGTTTTGCTGAACTCAGTACCATCAAAATCAGTAAGTCAGCCGCTTTCGATGATCTCTTGAATTCGCTGAGCGACGATTTTCTTTCCAACTCATATCAAAATCACCTCATTGCTAGTTTGCGGGGTGTTTGGGAAGTGAATACGCAAAAACCAGGATTGCAACGGAGGTACAAATTTAACCGCTTCTCTGTAGAAATGGCTGGATTGTTGGCTCGTTTGGGCTTTAATCTCGCTGAAGACCTTGGTTGGAAAAACGCGGTGAGGGATGAGCAGGGGAGCTACCAAATCGCTGGAATTCGATTCGCAGAGTATTTGAAGTTTGACAACGATTTTCGCTGGTATTACCGTTGGGATGAGAAAAACATCGCTGCTTTTCGATTGCTAGGTGGGGTGGGGATACCGCTCGAAAATTTGTCGGTTCTCCCTTTTGAGAAGAGTTATTTCGCGGGTGGTTCCAATGGAATTAGAGCTTGGGATCCAAGAACATTGGGGCCGGGTACCTATCGCGATAGCACCTCGCAAGTAACCTTCAACAACATTGGAGAACTTCGTTTGGAAGGAAGTGCCGAATACCGGTTTAAGTTGACTGAGACCTTTGAAGGGGCTTTGTTTGTGGATGCGGGAAACATTTGGTTTTTGGATGAGGATGAAGACCGACCAGGAAGCGCTTTTGATCCGTCGAAGTTGTGGACGCAACTAGCGATAGGTGCTGGAATGGGGTTTCGATTTGATTTTGACTTTTTCCTGTTGAGGTTTGATGTGGCCATGCAAATGAAAGATCCCGCGAAAATCAATGGTGAGCAATGGTTCTGGGAGCCCAAAGAGGAGTACAATCGTTACTTGGATGACGTGTTTCCAGGAGAAAATGCCACCTACTCACCCGTGTTGAATTACAACCTCGGAATAGGTTATCCATTCTGATTCTTGAAAACTAAATTGCATTTCAAAGTTGCTCCCCGATTAGGATAACTATATTTGCACATTAAATCTGTTCGAACAACTATGGGTTGGTTTAAGCGTATAAAAGAAGGTATTACAACAGAGTCGAAAGACAAGAAGGAGATCCCAGAGGGAGTTTGGTACAAGTGCCCAAGCTGTAAGAATGTGGCTACTTCTAAGGAACATCACGAAAACTTGTCGGTTTGCAGTCATTGCGGTCACCACGAGCGCGTAGGCTCCTCGGAATATTTCGATTTGTTTTTTGACGACGGGAAATTTCGCGAGTTGAACGCCAATATGGTGTCCGAAGATCCGCTCGATTTTCACGATACAAAGCCGTACAAATCGCGTGTGGTTGCTTCTCAAAAGAAAACCGGATTGAAGGATGCCCTTCGTTCGGCTTCAGGGAAAATGAACGGTCAGCAAGTGGTTATCAGTTGCATGGACTTCGCCTTTATTGGTGGTTCAATGGGAAGTGTGGTTGGTGAAAAGATTGCCAAAGCCATTGATTATGCTTTGAAGAACAAATGTCCATTCATCTGCATCAGCAAATCAGGTGGCGCTCGAATGATGGAAGCAGGTTTTTCACTCATGCAAATGGCGAAAACAAGTGCGAAATTAAGTCAACTCTCCATCGAAGGGATTCCTTATATCTCCTATTTAACAGATCCTACCACAGGTGGGGTAACCGCGTCTTTTGCCATGTTGGGTGATTTGAATGTGGCTGAGCCCAATGCTTTGATTGGTTTTGCTGGCCCTCGTGTAGTGAAGGAAACTATCGGTAAAGACCTTCCAGAAGGATTTCAACGATCGGAATTTGTGCTTGAGCATGGATTTTTAGATTTCATCGTGGAACGAAAAGATGCAAAAGAGAAGATCTCATTGGCGCTAGAAATGTTGTCTTAGAACACGACATACTCGAAATTAAAAGCTACCTTTGCAGCGCAATAAAAATTAATCAATTCAATTACATTAAAATTATCAAAACGATATTGGTATGTATTTAACAACGGAAAAAAGGCGAGAATTTTTCGAGAAGTACGGAAAAAACGCCGAAGACTCTGGATCTCCAGAAGGGCAAATTGCCATGTTTACTTTCAGAATTGCTCACCTTACAGAGCACTTGAAGCAAAACAAAAAGGACTACAACACCCAACGATCTTTGATTCGTTTGGTAGGTAAGCGTAGAAAACTCCTTGATTATTTGACGAAAAAAGACATTAATCGCTACAGAGCGATTGTCAAGGAACTTGGACTACGTAAGTAAGACATGAATTATTAGAAGTTATCATAAATAGTTACCAAAAAAGGGGCAATTGAAAGGCAATTGCCTTTTTTGGTATAGTCTTGTACGTAAAGATGAATTACACACTACACACAAAGACCATCGACCTCGGAGATGGCAAACCGATCACAATTGAGACCGGTAAACTGGCTAAACAAGCCAATGGATCTGTTGTTGTAAAGTTGGGTGACACCATGCTTTTGGCAGCAGTAGTATCAAACAAAGATGCAGGTGAGAACGTTGATTTTCTCCCATTGACGGTAGATTACCGTGAAAAATATGCATCTGCTGGTCGCTTCCCAGGAGGCTTCTTCAAAAGAGAAGCTCGTCCATCAGACAACGAAGTTTTGACCATGCGTTTGGTAGATAGAACCCTTCGTCCGATTTTCCCAGACGATTACCATTCAGACACGCAAGTGATGATTCAGTTGATCTCATCAGACAAAGACAACATGCCAGATGCATTGGCAGGTTTGGCTGCATCTGCTGCAATCGCTGTTTCTGATATTCCATTTAACGGACCCATTTCTGAAGTACGTGTTGCACGTATCGACGGTAAGTTTGTGATCAACCCCACTTTTAGTGAGTTGGAGCAAGCTGATATGGACATGGTGATTGGTGGAACAGCTGAGAGCATCGTGATGGTTGAAGGTGAAATGAGCGAAGTTTCAGAAGATGAAATGGTAGCGGCGATCGAAGCAGGACATGCAGCAATCAAAGTTCATTGCCAAGCGCAAATGGAACTTGCTGAAGCTTGTGGAAAAGCCTTCCCAAAAAGAGAATACAGCCACGAGAAGCACAACGATGAGTTGCGCGATCGTATTCACGCTGAACTCTATAATAAGTACTACGAAATTGCTAAAAACGGCGCTTCGAAGGCAGAAAGAAAAGAAGCTTTTTCTGCAGCAAAAGATGCTTTTATGGCAACTGTTTCTGATGAAGAAAAGAGTGAATGGGGTTTCCAATTGAGCTCTTACATCAAGTCAGTAATGAAAAAAGCGGTGAGAGATGCGCTATTGAACGATGGTGTTCGTTTGGATGGTCGTAAGACTACAGACATTCGTAACATTTGGAGTGAAGTAGACTACTTGCCAGGAACTCACGGTTCTGCCGTTTTTACTCGTGGTGAAACACAGTCATTAACCACCCTTACTTTGGGTACCAAGTTGGATGAGCAAATGATTGACGGCGCTTTGGAGCAACGTTATGAGAAATTCCTCCTCCACTACAATTTCCCACCATTCTCAACTGGAGAAGCTCGTCCGATTCGTGGAGTGAGCAGAAGAGAGGTTGGTCACGGAAACTTGGCTCTAAGAGCTTTGAAACAAGTGCTTCCTCCACACGAAGAGTGTCCTTACACCATTCGTTTGGTAAGTGATATCCTCGAATCTAACGGTTCTTCATCCATGGCTACGGTTTGCGCCGGAACATTGGCTTTGATGGACGGTGGTATTCCAATCCAAAGACCAGTTTCTGGTATCGCGATGGGATTGATCATGGATAGCGAAACCAAAAAGTATGCAATTTTGAGCGATATCCTCGGAGATGAAGATCACCTCGGAGATATGGACTTCAAAGTAACAGGTACGAGCAAAGGAATTACCGCTTGCCAAATGGACATCAAAATTGATGGACTTTCAAGCGAATTGCTAAAAGAAGCATTGTACCAAGCGAAAGATGGTCGTCTTCACATCTTAGGTGAGATGATGAAAACGATGGATCAGCCACGCGAAGATTACAAACCACATGCACCGAGAATCGTATCATTCGATATTCCTACGGACATGATTGGAGCGGTAATCGGACCTGGTGGTAAAATTATCCAAGAGATTCAGAAAGAAACACTCGCTACCGTTTCTATCGACGAGAAAGATGGAAAGGGTATCGTGGAAGTTTCTGCAGATAACAAAGCAGCAATCGATGCTGCCGTTGGAAGAATCAAGAACATCGTGTTCCCACCAACTGTTGAAATTGGTGAAGTGTATGAAGGAAAAGTTAAAACCATCATGCCTTACGGAGCCTTTGTAGAAATCCTTCCTGGTCAAGACGGCCTACTTCACGTGTCCGAATTGGATTGGAAACGTGTTCAGAATGTAGAAGATGTTTTGAAAGAAGGAGAATTGGTGAAGTTTAAAGTAACTGGAAGAGATCCGAAAACCGGAAAAGTGAAGTTGTCTAGAAAAGTACTTCTGCCTAAACCAGAAGGTGCTACAAAAGAGAACTAGTTAAATTTTTAAAGATTTAACGTTACTTTCTTCGATTTTTTACGTTAATAGATAGAAACATATAATTTCCTGAGGTAAAGCACTATGAGGCAACTTAAAATTACCAAGCAGGTTACTAACAGAGAGACGGCCTCTCTCGATAAGTATTTGCAAGAAATAGGTAGAGTAGATCTAATCACCGCTGAAGAGGAAGTTGAGCTCGCTCGACGAATCAAGCAAGGTGACCAAGTCGCTCTAGAAAAATTGACTAAAGCAAATTTGAGGTTCGTAGTATCTGTTTCCAAGCAGTATCAAAATCAAGGTTTATCACTTCCTGATTTGATCAACGAAGGAAACCTCGGTCTAATCAAAGCAGCACAACGTTTTGATGAAACCCGTGGATTTAAATTCATTTCTTACGCAGTTTGGTGGATTCGTCAGTCCATTCTTCAGGCACTTGCTGAGCAATCTAGAATTGTTCGTTTGCCTTTGAATAAGATTGGCTCTATCAATAAAATCAACAAAGCCTTTGCCCGTTTGGAGCAAGAGTTCGAACGCCCGCCAACGGCAGCAGAACTTGCAGAAGTTTTGGAGATGACTTTGGACGAAGTAAAACAATCACTCAAAAATGCGGGTCGCCATGTTTCTATGGATGCTCCTTTGAAAGATGGTGATGACAGCTCAAGTACAATGTACGATGTACTCCAAACGGGAGAAACACCGTCGCCAGATACAGAGCTGATGACTGAGTCGCTTCGAAAAGAAATTGAACGTTCGTTGAAGACCCTCACCACTCGTGAGGCGGATGTGATTCGTTTGTACTTCGGATTGAATGGAGAACACCCAATGACTCTTGAAGAGATTGGGGAACGATTTGACCTCACGCGTGAGCGAGTTCGTCAGATCAAAGAGAAAGCCATTCGTCGTTTGAAGCACACTTCACGAAGCAAAATTTTGAAGTCCTACTTGGGATAACCCTGTATTTTCTGAATTCAAAAGCCCTTCCATCATTCATTGATGAGAAGGGCTTTTTCTTTATTGGGCTGCAATTTGACTTGATAAACAATATTCCTTGCTCAAATGCGTCTAATCAATACCAAAATCATTGCATCTTTGTACTCATGTTGAAACATTGGAAAATCTTCTTTTTACCACTTATTGTCCTTGCGGCCTTTGCAAGCTCGTGTAGGAAGGATCAAGTTACCACTGATAGTAGTGCCCAACTCGATTTTTCTGCAGATACCGTCCTTTTTGATACCGTATTTACCACCATCGGCAGTACGACTCAATTGCTCAAAGTGTATAACAACAACGATCAGGCAGTGTCGATTTCCAATATTCAGCTTGAAGGAGGAAATAACTCCATGTTCCGAATGAATGTGGATGGAGTTCCAGGAGTGAATTTTTCTGATGTAGAGATTGCCGCTGGCGATTCGATGTTTGTTTTCGTTGAAGTGACCGTTGACCCGGGAAATCAAAACTTGCCCTTCATCGTAGAAGATCAAGTGCTTTTCAGAACCAATGGGAACGATCAAATTGTTCAACTCACCGCTTGGGGACAAGACGCCAACTTCCACGGAGGTTTGGGATCCATCTCTTTGTTGGGCTGCGATGAAATCTGGAATGCAGATAAACCACACGTCATTTATGGAGTAGTGGTGGTGGATGAAGACTGTTCGCTCACCATCAATCAAGGAGTCCAGGTATTCTGTCATCGCGGAGCGGGGATCTACGTTGGCGGTGGAACGCTCGAGGTTTTGGGCGTGCTGGGCAATGAGGTGTGTTTCCAAGGCGACCGACTAGAACCGGAGTTCGCCAATGTACCGGGGCAGTGGGGCATCGAATTGAATTTTGAGTTTGAAGATCAGTTTGGAGTGCAGGAAGCTACCGTGGTTCGCGGTGGAATTTGGCTCTCACAATGTGAAGGGAGTAGAATTGATTACGCCATCTTGAAGAATGGAAACATAGGAGTGCAAGTGGATACCGTGAAAACGGCGGGAACAGATGCCTTGGAAATCACCAATACCAAAATTCAAAACATGAGTGCCATCGGCTTGCTCGCACAAGGGGCGGAGATGAGCGGATACAATAATCTCATTACGAATTGTGGAAGGGCTTGTGGAGCCTTCACCATAGGAGGGAGCTACCGTTTCGACCATTGTACCTTTGCCAACTATTGGGGCGAGGGAACACGACAAGACCCGAGTTTCGTTCTGAATAACTTCTATGTGGACGTCAACAATAACATCCGCGTTCGTCCGCTCGAAAACACCCTTTTCCGAAACTGCATCATGTGGGGAAACAATGCTGGATTGACCGATTTCAATGAGTTTGCAGTCGCCATTCAAGAAGATGAATTCGTTCCTCCAGCATCCTATTTTTTCTCCAATTGTGCCGTTGACACTGATGAAGACGTGGAAGATCCCGCATTCTACCTCAACATTCTGAACGGAGCAACACCACCTTTCACCTCGGTGAACAGTAATGACTTCACCTTGAACAACAGCACCAGCATTTGGCAGTGTCCTTTTGTGGATACCGCCCCCATTGATTTGGCCGGAGTAGGACGTTTCTCCAACATCGAGAAAGGCTGTTACGAAACACAGTGATTTAGTTTCAAATCAGCACTTTCATTTTTTCTCGTTGGCTGATATCTAGTCGGTCGAGAAAGTCATCTTTGAGCGAGTGATTATTCCCAGATGCTTTGAAAATGAGAGCTGTTCACATGGCTTTGTCAATTTGTAAGTGGTATCCCACAGCTTCCCCCTAAAAAAGTCTGTAACTTGTGGAACAAACGAGAGGTTTCTGCGTAGATGAGGATATACGCTACAAAGAAACATTGAATATAATAACTGAACAGATGAAAGTAATTGGATCCATCTCCACCCGAATGACCATTGCCTTCTTTAGTGTTGCAGCCCTTGTTGGTTGCGCTGAGGAGAAAAGCGGTGATGAGCATCAAGAAGCACAGGAAGAAATTCAAGTGCAGAACGACAATGCAGTAGCTTCAAACATGATGAAATTGGACGGAGAGATCTTCTCGATTCCGTCTCCCGTTCAAACGGCAATTCTCTTCAGAAAGATGAAAGTGCCGTATCAAGACGAACTCTTGAACGCTCCAGATGAACGCGAAAAGTACACCACACGATCTGCGAAGGCATTGAACCTTGGGGTTTATGGAGCAGACTTGGCTTACCTTTCCAACTACAACAATAATCAGCAAAAGATCCTGTATTTCAAGGCCATTGAAAGCCTCTCGAACGACCTGAATATTCGTAATCAGGTCGATCAAGCTGTACTCGATAAATTTGCGAAGTACGTTGATATTCCAGATTCATTGCACGCCGTTAATGCGGAGCTGTTTAGCGCTGGAGATCGTTACTTGAAAGAGAATAAAGAAGACGCAACTGCCACCCTGATCTTGGCCGGTGGTTGGATTGAAGGGATGCACATCGCCTTGAGTGCGGCTAAAGCCAACCCTGCTTTGATGTCGAGAGTTGGTGAGCAACAAAGTGCCATCAATTCTATCCTCGCACTTCTTGAGAGAATTGAAGATCCAATGAAAGATACCCTCATTCCTCAGTTCGAGGCTTTGAAAGAAGTGTATTCCGATTTGGAAATGACCTACACCTTCGTGAAACCAATTACGGACACCAAAGAGAAGGTAACTTACCTCAACAGCAAGAGTGAAGTGAAAATGACCGAAGAACAATTTGCGGCCATTCAAAATACAATTCAAGAAATTAGAACCACCATCATCCAATAAAACCAATCAAATGAAACGTTTTTTAAGTCTTACATTCGGATTGTTCATGGTCATTGGAATGAGTGCACAATGCGACAGCATTGCCAGTTACTGCGAACACAACATGTCTAGCGAGTACATCTCAGATGGTCAATTCTACCGCGCCCTCTTGTACAACGATCAGGTAGCGGAATTTGAAAGCACCCTTTTTGGAGGGAGTACCTATCGAATTGCAGCCTGTTCAGGAACTGATGATGGAAACTTGATTTTTAGAATTTACGATGAAGAAGGAAATCTTCTCTTTAGCAATCAAGACCATTCCAACGCTCCATTTTGGGACTTCGTAGTAGAGTCAACAATGACTTGTACCATCGAAGCCAATCTCGACGGAATTCGCCAAGAGTCAGGATGTGCTGTCCTTCTGATTGGTTTTAAGCAATAATTTCACCCCGACTTTAAGGAAGGAAGAGGAATATGAGCGCTGGAATACTAAAAGCTTTGATGCAGTTGTTTGCTATCATTGCCCGTGAGGGTAGTGGAGAAGGGCAGGTGGGGCAATCGAGCAGAGAAATTGTTGCCATTTTCCTCAGACAACAGCTGAATCAGGAGCTTGTAAACAAATACCTTTCGGTGTTTGAAGAGTTCGCCGAAGCCAATGCAGCCAAAAAATCGAGAAGAAAAAACACCGATCAGAAAAGAACTTCACTCAACTCTGTAAAAGTTTTGCGCATTTGCACCCAGATCAACGAGGAGCTCGCGCAAAGGGAAAAATACTATGTGCTTATTCGTTTGATTGAGTTCATCACGGCTTTTGAGCACATCGATGAACAGGAATGGGAATTTGCCGAAACAGTGGCGGATACCTTCAACATCGAACAAGAAGTTTATCTGAACATCAAACGTTTGGTGCTCACGAAAGAAGACGATCTTCAATTGAGTTCAGACTTTCTTTTGGTATCCAAAGATGCCATTGCTCAAGAAGAACAAGGAGTGAGACAAATGGGGGTGAGCGGTTTAGATCACCCATTACTTTTTTACCGAATCGAAAAGGAAAACATGTTTTTCCTCCGCTTTTTTGGTCAGCAAGAACTCTTTCTCAACGGACAAAACCTCAGCAGCACACAATGCCACGTGTTCAATCAAGGTTCCAGTGTTCGCGGACCAAGAATCAATCCCATTTACTATTCGGACGTTATTCATCAGTTCTTGAAAGACGATGAACAGTCGAAAATAGAATTTCGAGCAGAAAACGTATCCTACTACTTTCAGCCCAGCAACAAGCAAGCCCTTCATCAGCTGAACATCAATGAAACCTCCGGGAATTTGATTGGGATCATGGGGGGAAGTGGTTCTGGAAAATCCACCTTGTTGAATGTCTTGAATGGGAATTACACCCCAACTTATGGAACCGTTAGCATCAACGGTATGAACATCCATGAGGAAGGAGATCAAATCGAAGGAGTGATTGGATACGTCGCCCAAGACGACTTACTCATTGAGGAGCTCACCGTTTTTCAAAACCTTTATTACAACGCTAAATTGTGCTTTGCAGATAAAAGCAAAGAAGAACTGAAAAGCCTTGTGATAGGAATGCTTCAGCAACTTGGTTTGGAAGAAACAGGCCGTTTGAAGGTGGGGTCGCCCATGGAGAAGACCATCTCTGGCGGACAAAGAAAGCGATTGAACATTGCCTTGGAATTGATCCGAGAACCGGCGGTACTTTTCGTAGATGAACCAACATCAGGTTTGAGCTCTCGCGACTCTGAGAACATCATGGACCTTCTGAAAGAGCTCACGCTCAAGGGGAAACTCATTTTTGTGGTTATTCACCAACCTTCATCCGACATCTTTAAAATGTTTGACCGTCTTTTTCTTCTCGATCAAGGTGGTTACCCCATTTATTACGGGAATCCGGTGGAGAGCATCATTTATTTTAAACGATTGGTGAACCACGTTAACCTCAACGAAAGTGAGTGTCCGAAATGTGGAAATGTCAATCCAGAGCAGCTCTTTAACATCATTGAATCCAAGGTTGTTGATGAATATGGAAATCTCACGGACCACCGAAAAGTGACACCGAAAGAGTGGAATAACTTCTACAATGTGATGATCGGAAATCACATCAACGAAGACGAAGTAGAAACTACTCAGCCTACCACAGCATTTAAAATTCCTGCCAAGCTTAAGCAATGGTTGGTTTTTTTCAAACGAGATATTTTGAGCAAGTTGTCGAACCAACAATACATGCTCATCAATATGCTCGAAGCTCCAATCTTGGCTTTTGTATTGGCCTTTTTTGTTCGTTACTATAAATTCAACACGAGTGAAGGAGGAGATTATATCTTCAGAGAAAGTGAGAACATTCCACAATTCCTCTTCATTTCCGTAATTGTATCTCTATTTCTGGGGTTAACGGTAAGTGCGGAAGAAATCATACGGGATCAAAAAATTCTGAAAAGAGAGAAGTTTTTGAACCTAAGTAAGGGGTCTTATCTTTTGTCGAAAATTGGAATTATGTTCCTCATTTCGGCCTTTCAAAGTTTGCTTTACGTACTGATTGGAAACTATATTTTAGAAATTGATGGAATGCTTTTCCCATTTTGGGTGATTCTTTTCAGCACATCTTGCTTTGCAAACATGTTGGGGCTGAACATCAGTGCCAGCTTCAATTCCGCCAAGGTAATTTACATCCTCATTCCTATTTTGATCATCCCACAGCTCTTGTTTTCAGGAGTGATCGTGAAGTTTGATAAACTCAACCCGGCCTTCAGCTCTCAAGCAGGAGTTCCATTCATTGGAAACATCATGTGCTCGCGTTGGGCTTTCGAAGCGCTATCTGTTTATCAGTTCAAGAACAACGATTACGAAAAACTCTTTTTTCCCTATGAAAAGGAAATGAAATACTACAATTGGAAAAAGGACTTCTGGTTGGAAGGGATGAACAACAACATCACTAAGGCAAAGAGGGCGTTAGAGGAAAACAAAAAGGAAGAACTTCAAGAAAGTGTTGCTATTCTCTACAATGAGGTGAAGAAAGAAGAGCTCAGTGCAAAAGGCTTTGTTTTTGAAGACATCGATCAGTTGAATGTGGAAAAGGTGAATGTTGAGGTACTCAACTCACTGAAACTGGACCTTCCTTCCTTGCAACAGTATTACATCGATAAGTTCAATGCTGCGAGAGAAAAACATGAAAATGTAGAAAAGACCTTCTCTTCAGAGAATGGTGGAAGAGATGCTTTATTGGCTTTGAGAGACGCACACTTTAATACGCAGTTGGAAGAGTTTGTGATCAACAAAAACGCGATGTACAAGATTGTAGAATACGAAGGAGAGCTCGTTCAAAAGAGCAATCCGATTTACATCGATCCTGTCCATAGAAGCTTCTTTGGTGCACATTTCTACGCCCCGTCAAAACAACTTTTTGGTAAGAGCATCACAACCTTCTCAGCGAACTTGTTGGTGATATGGGCCATGGCTTTTATTTTGGGTGCACTCCTCTTCGTAGACGGATTGAGACGTTTGCTTGACGGTATTGAGCGCTTCTTAACTTGGCTTCAAGAAACCATTCGTCCGAATTCTGAGGCATAAAAAAAGGTGTTCAACCACAAATTAAACACCCTTCAATCTTTTTCTTAAGACCAGTTCAATCCATGAATTGATCCCAATTAAATTTCATCTACTTCGATCATTTTGAAAGGAAGGTTGATGATAGCATCGTAGTCTTCTCCAGCCTCCAACATATCTTCATCGTCTTCTTCGTAGTACCATTTAATAAGCACACTGCTACCTACGCTTTCTAATTTCTTGAAAACATCAAGGATGCATTTGGACGAGGAAGTATTGAAATACTCCAATTTAATGCTGACCTCCGTATTTTCCTTTGGAGATTGTGCATATGCTCCAATCCAGTCAATCAGGGGCTTGTAAAACTCAATTGAATTTTCAGGGATTGATCTCCCTTTGATCAGTAAGGTACCTTCCTCCTGAAGGAATTCAACGGTAGGAGTTTTTGGGGTTCCTGAGATAGTAATGTCTTCCATATTGCTTCGCCAATTAAGCCAAAGGGCGTTTAATGTTCATCAATTTTTTAGAGACCTTCGAATTCGAGGTGCTCAAAACCGTGTTGCCGGAAACAAAAAGCTATTTTTACTCCCGCAGTATCAAAGTTAGCAATGAATTTGGTTTAACAAGGTTTCCTCTTGTCAGAATATTCTCAATATCATGTCAACAACAACGAAAAATGATTCTTGGTTTAGTGAATGGTTCAATTCTCCTTACTACCATTTGCTCTATAATTACCGAAACGAGTCTGAAGCTCAAGCATTTATTCATCACTTAAGTTCGCTTCCTGAATTAAAATCAGCAGAGCGGGTCTTGGACTTGGCTTGTGGGAAGGGGCGTCATTCCCGAACATTGCATGAGTTGGGGTACACCACTATGGGAGTTGACCTTGCTCCGGACAGTATTGCAGAAGCGAGATTGGACGCTCCTCAAGGGCTCGAGTTTGAAGTAATGGACATGAGAAACTTGAAGTTTGATCAGAAATTTGACGCTATTTTCAATCTTTTTACCAGCTTTGGTTACTTCTCCTCCGTTGAAGACAACAAAAAGGTGATGAGAGAAGTGAAGAAAAACTTGAACGAGAATGGCGTTTTCTGCATTGATTTTTTGAATGCTGATTTTGTGAAAAGTCATCTCGTGGCAAAGGAAGAAGTGTTCCGTGTGTTGGAAGGAAGAGAGCTTGTTTTCAAGATCAATAGAAAGATTGAAGAAGGAATAATAGTCAAAGACATTTCTTTTAAAGACCAGGGAAAGGACTACCATTTTCAAGAAAGAGTGCAGTTCATTCGTTCAGAGCAAATGCTCGATTGGTTGAAGGAGCTTAACTTTGAAATAATTTATACTTTTGGCGACCAACAACTCCAAGCCTTTTCTGTGGAACATTCGCCACGATTTTTAGTTGTAGCAAAGAAGAAATGAACGAAATTTTAACTCACGCGGGTGTCCTCTTACTCTCTGCAGTTTTGGGCGCATTGGTGGTCATTGTGTTTGGTAAACGCATCACTGGTGCATTTAAATTGCTCTTAACCTTTAGTGGTGCCTACCTCATGGGGATGATTTTTTTCCATTTGGTTCCTGAAGTTTTTGCGGGTGGAAATCCTTATTTAGGTTGGTACGTCATTGGTGGTTTTCTGATGCAATTGCTTTTGGAGTATATGTCTCAAGGAGCCGAGCACGGGCATGTACACGTGCACAAGGAACAAGGAGAGAAGAAAGGCAAATTTCCGCTTGCTGTTTTTATCAGTTTGTGTTTGCACGCTTTGATTGAAGCCATGCCGCTTGGAACCCACCATCATCATCACGATCACGACCATGGACATGCTCTTTTGTGGGGATTGGCCATCCACAAGTTGCCCATTGCAATAGTACTGATGAGCATGTTTATTGGTTTGGGGAACTCCGTCCGTCGCTCCTTTATTTTACTTATGGTCTTTGCCTTAATGGCTCCACTAGGGATGTTTATCTACAGCGGCTTGGAATCAAGCCAATGGGGAGGTGATCCAACGGCATTGTTCTCTGCAGTAAACGGTATTCTGATTGGTATTCTACTTCACATTTCGACCACCATCATCTTCGAGTCCAGCGATGGTCATCGATTCAATGCCTTGAAATTGCTCACGATTTTGGTTGGAATTGCATTAAGTGCTTTGTCCATTCACGCACATTAAGATTGAAAGTGCCTTGAGCCTATTTTGGTTCAGTTCTTTTTCTAATGGGGGTAGACGTAACATTTGGCTTCATTTGCCGTAAACGAAGCTAACTTACCAATACCTAACTACCCGTGAAACGTTCCAAAGTAAGAATCAACCTGCGAAAATTCGAGTGCATTGAGTTGTACCAAAAGAAATACACCTTCAAGACGTTTAACCACTGTTTGAACTGAAGGCAGTCTGAGTATTGATTTTTTAATGAAAGGTCATCAGTGTTCAGGAGTATTCATGATTGTTGAGGACATGCTCAGTGCTTCCGACAAAACATCATCCTTGATCCCGTGATCTATCCCTTCTTCTTTTAACCATTGAATTACATTTTCAGTGGCCATATTCCCAGTGAGCGCATCGCTCGCCATCGGACATCCTCCAAAGCCTTTGATGGCTCCGTCCATTCTTCTGCAGCCTGCGTTGTAAGCAGCGCTTACCTTTTCTTTCCAAGTACTTGGAGTGGTGTGCAAGTGTGCTCCAAAGGCGACTTCTGGGTAGGCAGGAATTAGATTCTCAAAAAGTGAGCTAATGTTCTCTTCGTTGGAAACACCGATGGTATCACTCAAAGCCAAGATTTTGATGCCGAGTTCCTTGTGCAGGGTTTCAGACCATTCCATCGCAATTTCTGGATGCCAAGGATCTCCGTAAGGGTTACCAAAGCCCATTGAAATATAGACCACCAGCTCTTTCTTGTTTTGAACACAAAGGTTTTGAATTTCATCCACTCGAATGAGGCTATCCGCAATACTCGAATTGGTATTTCTTTGCTGAAAAGTCTCAGAGATGGAGAAAGGAAAGCCCAAATAATCGATTTCTTCAAAAGCACAAGCATCTCGTCCTCCTCGGGTATTTGCAACAATGGCTAAGAGTTTTGACGAGGTTTTGCTCAAGTCAAGGCCACGGAGAACCTCGGCTGTATCTGCCAATTGAGGAATGGCTTTAGGAGACACGAAGCTTCCAAAATCAATGGTATCGAAACCAGCATTCAAAAGGAGTTGGATGTATTCGATCTTCTTTTCTGTGGGAATAAAATGGGCGATGCCTTGCATTGCATCTCGCGGACATTCAATCAATTTCATGTAGTAAAGGTAAGGCTTGTAGGACAAATCCCACCCATATTAACCGCCAGAATCCTACATCACTATGGGGATAAAGCGCGCATCTTTACAGCGTACTATCGGCAACTACTATGAAAAGAATCTTACTCATTGATTCTGACAAGGTAACTTCTGAACTGATCAAGAAGTACTTGGAAGATTTCGGCTTTGAGGTGACCCTCACTGAAAACGGAAAGCAGGCATTGGATCATCTCAACACAGAAGGGACAGATATGGTGATATCCGAAATTTGTCTTTGCGGACTTACTGGTTTTGATGTGCTTCAATTGATGAGAAAATGCATGATCAAAGCGCCAATGGTTTTCTTTTCTTCAATGGACGATACCGCTACAGAACTTGAAGCTAAGTCCATGGGAGCGAGCAAGCTCATTTCAAAACGTCGCGACTTCATTAACCTTCCACACATTATCAGTGGATTATTTGCAGAAACTGCACCGATGGTAGCGTAACCTATTGAACATGAATGCGTATATGGTTGAAAGTCTTGTTTTAGAACAAGGATTTAGAACAACTTTCACCCACGATCATGAGCATTCAAGAATTCAGCCAATTGCCTCTCGATGAAATGACCAACTACCTTTGGGATCATGGTGTCTGTATTTCTCAGCGCCTAGCCAATAAAAAGGCAGTGGTATGTATCTTTCAAATTGACGGCTTCTTTGTAGAGGCAATCTACTCCTCCAAAGACAATCGAGTGGAGCGAATTCAACCCATCATTGAACTCCGAGAATGGGATGCTTACGTCGATTGTTTAATTCGAAGCGTTATTTATCAGAGCTGAATCCGACGCTTCGGCCCAAGGCCAAATTCCACCGCTCCAATACACTTTCTTGTTTTTAATACAGTATTCGAAAGGCTCATAAACAAGCGTATCTTTCAATATCGAGACTCCAATTACATTCACGCCGTGGTATTTTTGCCACGTTTTTTGTGTTCGTTCAAAATCATACCCATCCATCTTCGATGTGAATAAACACGCATCTGTTGCTTCTTGCAAAAGCAGATAATTTTCTCCGTTTTTTGAAAAAGTGTGTACTTCCTTGTGCTGGTGATAATGATCCAGCTTCAAGGCAAACATTCCCCCTAAAAGAAGCATGATGAATTGAAGATGGCGAGCGAATCCTTTTTTGTTTGAAGCGATAAAAATGGCAATCAAGAGGTACATCAAACAAGCCACTGCAATGCTTGGATGAAAACCGGTGAGGAGCGCATTTGGAAGTGCTGTTATCTCCTTGTTCAAGGTTAAGGTGAATGCGCTAAGATGCTCAATTGATTGGTAGAGCGAGTCCAATTGAATTCCCGCATTACAAAGTACAATGAGCAACAGAAGAAGATAGATGATGATAATGAGTAGGGGAGCAATGACCAAGTTGCTCAAAAGAAAGTAGCTCGGAAATTGATGAAAATAATATAGACATAGGGGCAAGGTGGCTATTTGGGCTGATAGGGAAACCGCCATGGCATCTCGGGTGTATTTGAAAAGACGGTATTTACAATTCCACCACGATTGGAAAATGGGCATCAACAAGAAAATTCCGAGAACGGCGCTGTAAGACAATTGAAAGCCCACGTTACTCAGCCAACTGGGCTCCAGCAGAAGAAGCAAAAATGCAGATGCACAAAGAATATTTACTTTTTGGTGTCTTCCTCGCAGGTTTGGCGCCCACAAAAAGAAACTGAACATCACTGCTGCCCGACAAATGGAAGGGGAGAGTCCGGTAAAGAAAGCATACGACCAAACAAGCAGCGTAGCAGATATTCGCAATGAGTATCGGGCCGTGCGCCATAGCTTTGGGATTCGTTTCAAGAGGAGCAAGGGAATAGCAGCGAGCAAACCAACGTGCATGCCAGAAACGGCAAGAATGTGCATCAGACCAGCACTTTGGAAGGAAACTTTGATCTCGGTGTCCAGGTTTTTCTTGTTTCCTGTAAGCATGGCAAGATAAAGCGCACTCAGGTTCTCTGGAAATGGGGATAAGTACTCTTCGAGTTGCCTGAAAAGTTGAATTTGAAGATTTGATTCAGTTCGTTTTCCGCTCAAATGCACGTACTCCTTCACAAAACTATGAGCAAAGATGCCCTTGCTTTCCATGTACTTTTTTTGATCAAAGTCGCCCGGATATGCAGGATTTTCATAGTATTCCCACTTTGGACGAAAGACCAGGGTGTCGGCCACAAAAAACGCGTTCTCTTTTTTGAAATGCAGCAATACTCCTTTCCCAACTTGACCCAAAAGGCGGCCTTTCCAATGCTGCCAGTATTCGCTTTCAGATTCGAGCTGCTCCAAACAAACCAGCTCCACACGTTCCTCATTGAAGACTTGAAAAGGAGGGAGTTTCGGACGCAAATGCTCAATCCCCTCAAAACAAGACAAGGCGAAAAAAAGGCCAATCACTCCAATGAGGTTTCTTTTTCGGAAGGTTTTGAAATGTGAATGAAGAAGAAAAGCAGACGCAATAAGCAGAAAAGTCCACTCTCCTAGAAATCTCCAGGCGAGGTAAACCATTAGTAATCGAAGGAAAGGCATGCTATTCCACATGCGCTCAAGATCGTTAGCTTAATTCAAAGACAGGAAATTACTTTGTAGCTGGGGTGCTTTGTTTTGTAGCTTGAATGAAATCGGCAGCATTCAAATCACTAAAGCGTTTTTGCTTCTTGAAGAAGTAGGAAACAAGGATGCTCTTGGTGTAGCGCCCTGTTCGATTTGGATGCGTGCGTGCTTGCCTTTCGATTTTTCTTTTTCGACACATGAGGGGCACGTTCCGGTAAAAGGAGAAGTGTGCTTTAAGGACGGCTAGGGTATAGCTCAATTTACCTTCCGTTAAGAAGCGCACTCCAGCAATGCCGTCCAGGATCATGCGTTTTATAATGGCAAAAAAGATGGGCTTGGTAAATTCATTTTTCAGAAACATAAAAAGGTTATTTCTGAAATTGAGGTAGGTTTTGAAAGGGTTGATTTTATTGAGGGTTCCTCCACCAACGTGATAGACCACTGAGTTGCCGCATGCTCCAATGCGGTATCCTCGATTTTTCATCCTCCAACACAAATCAATTTCTTCCATGTGGGCGAAGAAGTCTTCATCGAGTCCCCCGCATTCATGATAGACTTCAGCCCGAACAAACAAGGCAGCACCTGATGCCCAGAATACCTCTTTGTTGGTGTTGTACTGACCCTCGTCTTTTTCGTGAGTGTCAAAAATCCTTCCAGCACAAAAAACAAAGCCATCTCGGTCAATAAATCCACCGGTGGCTCCGGCATATTCGAAGTGATCTTTTTGCTGATAACTCAAAACTTTGGGTTGACAAGCGGCCAAATCGGCTTCATCCATGTAACTGAGCACTGGGGAAAGCCAATTTTTTGTCACCTCAACATCAGAATTGAGCAAAACATAGTTCTTCGCTTCAATCTGATCGAGACCTAAATTGTAGCCTTTAGAAAATCCATGATTGGTCTTGAGCTGAACGGTTTTTACTTCGGGGAGGGACGAAATATAGTCCATTGAAGTGTCTGTGGAGGCATTGTCAATCACCCACACGTCGGCAGTTTCTTTGCTGTATTCCAGGACCTTAGGGAGGAAGTTCTGAAGGTGTTTCAGACCATTCCAATTCAAAATAACAACTGCTGTTTCTTTCACTCCAAAGCTTAATTTCTACCTCGGATTGTAGAACAAATCCTCAAGTTCATCGCCAGAGAAATTGTCTCGAGCGTTCGATCTGTTTCGGCTACTTTCCGAACTGCTAACTTCGACATTTTTTGTGCGCATTACCACTGGCCAGTCGTTATTTTGAACTTCACCAAGCATATCGGAATGCAGCAGTACAAAATCAACACCTACAGACTCTCTTGAATAAAAGAGGAAGCGCTTGTTATTGAACTGATTGATTTTGTAGTAATGCCAAATCTCATAGGGAAGCACATTTACGGGGTTGTAGCGTTGCACGATGGTATTCGGCGCTCCATATTGAAGATACACGCGTCCTCGATCGGTTTGGTATCCTTTCTTAATTCGCGTGCCATATGCCCGATTCACAAAGTTCACTTCCTTTTGATAGTCGTACCAAGCTTGTTCTGGGTTGCGCTCATCTCGTTTGCTCCAAAAGTAGAAGAAGTACTTCTGCAAGGTAGCAAGGTCGGCCACTTGCATTTGGTTTTGAACGGTGTTGCGCTCTAAATTAGAAGAGATGGGGTGACAACTGTTCAAGAACTCCACCAAACTATCTCGATCCTCATACTGCACTACAAAGGTTTGATCAATGTTAATCAAGGCCACATTGTCTTCGTTCGCTTCGTTCAAAAAGTTGTTTCTAGAAAAGGTGATTTTTCTATTCACCATCGTTTCGTTCATGCGGTTTCTCGCTTCTACAACGAGGTCGTATTTACCTGTGGGGAGCTGGCTGATGTCCAACATATGAAGCATGGGAACCACTTCTTGGCATTTTGCCTTTTCGAGCTTTTGAAATTCGCCAATGGCCTCAGTGCTTCCTTCCTTCGCAATGTAATAGGTGAGGAGAAAAAGAGAATCCTCCAACAATGGCGCTGTTCTGTACAATTCAGAATAAAAAGCCAACACACTTTGGTTGGAAGAATAGTAATCTGAGACGTAAGGGATGAGGTCGTAACCACTTTTTGTTAGTTCTGTCATCTCTTGTGCTTTCGAGAAGGCTTTGACCAACATGATGTCGGAAAACTCCATTCGCGTATCTTTAAAGGTGATGCTGAACTCTTGCTCCAAACTTTGCTCTGTTTGTTCTGGGTTGTGCAGGTCCAAAAGCTTTACCTCAATGCGGTAATCTCCCTCTGGAAGAGAAAAGCGCTGAACATCCATGAAGTCCACCAAAGTGCTATCACTTACTTCCGGTGAAGTGATGACAATCTTGCGGAAGGTGAGGATTTCTTCGTTTTGATAGATGATGATGGTACTTTCAATCTCTGAAGAAAGCGCGCCGTTTTCCAATTTTGCATAAGAAACGGAGGTTCCCACAAAGGAAAGTTGTGTTTCGATATAAGAATCACCATCCACCAGATCAAACTTTTTCAAATCGAAGTAGGCTTCCATTGAAAATAATGCGCTGGTTGAAAAAATGGATAGAAGAAGGAAGTTGAACAGTTTCAGCATGATACACATATTAGTATAGTGTAAAGTTAAGAAACTATTGTGCTACACAGAATTTCCCAAAAAAATTAGACCTGTGTACTTGACCTAAAAGAAATAATTGACTTACCTTTGCCGCGGAGACGTGGCAGAGTGGTCGAATGCGGCGGTCTTGAAAACCGTTGTACCGCGAGGTACCGGGGGTTCGAATCCCTCCGTCTCCGCTCTTAAAAAACCGATTGGATAAGCCAGTCGGTTTTTTTATTTCAGAGAAATTTTCTTTTCTCAATCGGTCGCTCAACTTGAACTTTGCAATAGCCTTTCGCCTGGGAACTCCTCTGATAAAGCCAGTTTTTGCTCGATGGTAGTGCAGGTAATTTCGCTTGCATTTTGTTCAGATGGATCGCTTCAGCCAAGAATAGAACGGATCAAGGTCTTGTTTCATAATAAAGCATGCTATAATACCGTAAGTAGGACTAAACTCGTTTTTGACTGCTCATCGAAGACTTTTGCAAAATCCCACCTTATTATATTTCTTACATAAGTGCCGATGCTACACTTCCCATGGGAATTTGGATGCGGTAAACAGAGGTCGTGGAGATGTATAATTATTGAGAAACTTGAGCTTAAGTTTTTTATTTGCAATCCCTTCCCGATTGGATATGTTACTGTTCGGAACAACATTTCAGGTTTTATTCTGCAGCAGATGTTTTTGAGATTTCCTGCAAGTTCCAAAAGGGTTTATTGGCTGAAATACTATGGAATGGAAACTTCGGACGAATAAGAACAAATCTTCAGAGTAGGAGCTCGACTGCTAACAAGATATAGAAACGCAAGGAGTGCTCATGTGCTTTTCTGCTTGGCTGTTCATGACTTTTGAGTATTCACAGTACCTGACTGAGCAAATCAATCCTTATATTCGGCGCATAACGTAAACTTTAACTTTAACTTTAATGAAATCCCAGAAATCAACCCTAAGCCTAGCTTCTGTGATGCTTGTATTTTTACTCGCAGCATGCTCCGTAAACCTTGAATTTGAAATATTTTCTACCGACTTGATTGAGGTGGCTAAAAAAGGCGATAAAGCCCTTTTTGTTAGTGCCAATGTTCGCATGGACCATAGCGAAGAAGAAGAGGAAGCAATCAAAACCTTCATGAAGGAAAATTTCCGAGATGCTGAGAACTTTCGGGTAGTCGAAGAAGAATACTCAAGCTATTTGTTGGCAGATTATGAGTTGCCAATTGTGCATGTTGATGATGATACTTTCGAGGAAGACGGTGATTTATTGACCATTGTTGTTCAGTCCATTGATAGCAATTCCGTAGAAATAGGGGTGAGGTTCAACCGGGAACAATATGACCAAATGAATGTTTTTGCGCAGGAGAAATTTTATTCTGACATCAGTTTGGGTGACAGCAAAATGAAATTCGACTTTAGAAGCGATAATCGCGAGTCCATAGAGGTGGAATGGACCTGTGTTTATGTAGACGGAAGACCTGTCCCTCTTGGTAAAAGCTTCAAGTTAGATAAGCGAGATAAGTTAGAAATTGAATTTTCAAAAATCTTCAAAGAGGCAATGAAGTCGAGTAAAGATATCCTGTATTTCGGTAAACTATCGGTGCTCAATTGATCCCCAACTGCTTCATCTTATTGTAAATTGTCTTTCGGTCGATTCCCAAGAGTTCAGCCGTTTTTGATTTATTGTGTTGCGTTCGTTCCAAGGTATTTTGGATGGCTCTCCGCTCTGCGTGTTCAGTCACTGTTTTGAGATCGGAAAAAGTCTCTAACTCTACCATTTTGTTGCTTTGAATCAATTGGGGTTTTTTGATCTCTTGGGGTAGTACTGACGCAGGTACATGGTCTCCTTTACTCATCAGGGCACTTCTCTGAACAGTGTTTTTGAGCTCCCTTAGGTTTCCGTGCCAAGGGTAGCTCATTAAGTGGGAGAGGTATTCTTCGTCAAACCCTTTGATGTTCTTATTTAGTCGTTCATTGGCCAATTTGAGGAAGTGTTCAGCGTAGGAGGGAATGTCTTTTGGTCGTTCTCGCAAAGGAGAAAGTTGGATGCTAAATTCGTTCAGCCTAAAATAGAGATCTTCTCGAAAGTCACCATCATCCATACTTTTTCTTAAAGAATCATTGGTCGCTACAATGATTCTAACATCCACTGGAATGAGATCATCGCTCCCAATTGGTCGAACCACTCTCTCCTGTATAGCTCTTAGGAGCTGAACTTGGTGAGGGTAGGACAGGTTTCCGATTTCATCGAGAAATAGGCTGTAGGTTTAATTCAAGACCGGCTTACTCTCCGGGAGGTGGGCCTGAAGATTGAAATGAATGCCGACCCTCACCTGGATTTGGACGCCAAACACTTGTCCATCGTCTTTTTAAACATCCTCACCAATGCTGTGGAAGCGATGGAAACCGTTGAAGAACCGGTATTGTGTATTTCTGTGAACGAAATTAAAGAGAAAGGAGAGATTCAATTGTGTTTTGAAGACAATGGAATAGGAATGAGTGCAGAACAGTTGGAAAACCTCTTTGAGCACTTTTCAACTGGGAAGTCGACTGGTTTGGGCTTGGGCATGACCACCACACAAAACGTTCTGCGCGATCATGGAGCTCGGATTCTTGTGGATTCAAAGCTGGGCGAAGGAAGTCGTTTTCAAATTTTCTTTAAGCATAAACGAAGTAAAGGATGAAGAAGGTATTGATATTGGATGATGAGAAGGACATCGTAATGCTGTTTGATGTGGTATTGAAAAAAATCGGATTTCAAACTTATCCAGCTCATGATTTAAAACAAGCAAAAACGATATTGTCGGAGACAGATCTCGATGCTGCAATCTTGGATTTAAATCTTCCCGATGGCAACGGATTTTCGATTGTACCCATGCTTCAGAAACGTTTTGAAAACTTGCCCATTAAGATTTGCAGTGCCTATTCTAACGACCTTCCACTGCTGGAAAAAGAATACCACACCAAGGTTCAACGTTTCGTTTCAAAACCGATGAATATTCAGGACCTTCGAGAAATTGGAGAATGGTTGAAGAGTGTAATTTGATACCTCCCTGAAGCACTTGGACGCGATAACAGAAGGATTCAAGGAGAGGTGAATTCTTCACAATTGTTTTTTTTTAGTGATTGCTTCAATAGGTGAAGCTTCGCTTTAACTAGCTTTGTCTTATCAAATGGTCTGAAAAAATATCGGTTCACATCGCTCTTTTGTTGGTGCTCTGGATAATTACTCCAGTGGCTTACTTGCACCACCACGAGCATGATCACACAGAAATTGCTGATGCTGGATCACATGATGATTCAAATCAGGATGCTTTTTTCGCACTTCAAGCAATCAATGAAGCGTGTGCCCTGTGCGAAATTGAGCTGATTCATCTTTTTCAAGACACCCAAGAGGATGGGAGAAATAGGGCATCGTCCTTCGGTCCAAACCCTAGTGAGCGGTTCGCTGCCTTGTACCTTTCAGAACTCCATTCACTTCATCCCTCTCGAGCCCCGCCGGTGATGTAAGCTCTCCGCTTATTATTCATCAATTTTCATTTCTTTCATGAAGTACTTTGTTTTGGTGGCCCTCTTTGGCGTCATCTTCACGCGTACTTCAGCCCAAGAAGGTGTATGTACCATTCTTATTCAAGGCTTTGTAAGTGAGCAGAAAACGGCTGCTCCTTTGGAATTTGCCCATATTCGTGTTCTTACGAATGGTGCAGAGTTTCAAACAGCAAGCAACGAAGAAGGAGAGTATCAATTGCAACTTCCTTGTGCTGATAGTATTGCGATCTATGTTTCCTTTTTGGGGTACGAAACCCTCCGTCTCAATACCACAGGACTAGAAAATTTGTATTTGGAGCATGAATTGGTGCTTTCCAAGTATTTCTTTGCCCCAGTCCTGGTGAGTGAAGTGAAGTCGACCGAAGTCAAAACCATGGAGCGCCTTGAGCTCTCTGGCGTTTCATCAACAGCAGCAAGGGATTTCAGTTCCATCGGTGCTGCTTTACCTGCGATTCGAAGGAAATCATCGGGTTCCAATACAGGGAAGCCCTTGGTTAGGGCATACTCCGGTTCCCGCCTCCAACTTGGGGTGGATGGTGTTCCGCTTTATGCTCAGCAGTGGGGAGAGGAGCACGCACCAGAACTTTTTCCAGGGTTCTATGATGAGCTTGTTTTGCTCGATGAGGTGTGTGCACTCCAACTTTCAGCTGAAGGTGTGGGAGGGGTACTTTTACTGAAGAAAAAGAAGTTTGAACAGGACGATCAACTCCACTTGAATTTTCAGCTCTCAACAAGCGATCAAGACCGAAGAGGAAGCGCTTTCTTGGAGATGCACCAAAGCAACGAAAGATCAAAAGTTTCGTGGCGTTTGCAAGGGTTCACCAGTAAAGGTGGAGATATTCGGACCCCATTAGGCACACTCCGAAATACAGGCTCAGAAAATATGCACTGGTCCTATGATCTTCAGTTCGCGCCCAAGAAAAGAATTTTCGAGCTGCATTACGCTCAATTCCAGTCGCACTTAGGCATTTTTCAAGGTGCTCACATTGGAAATTTGACAGACCTTAATGCAGCCATTGAGAGTGATGAATTGCGCGTTCAAGCTCCTTTTTCCTATGATCTAGACTTACCGAGACAAGAAGTGCTTCACGACTTTCTTCAATTCAAGTTCAAGGAAAAAAGATTCTTAACAGGGTCGTTGCTCTTTCGTTTGGGCAGACAATTCAACCAAAGGCAAGAGTTTGATGCCATTCGAGGAAATGCAGATGGAAATGCGAGCATGGAGCTCAATAAAACCACGTGGAATTCAGAACTGAAGTGGCAGCGGTCTGAAGGACGGAACAAGTGGGAAATTGCTGCTCAAGCATTCACAATGAAAAACACCAATGGTGCCGTCATCTTCATTCCCAATCACCAGGAAGAACGCTTGGCTACTTTCGTGCAACACGTCTTTGCTTGGGATAAAAAGTGGAAATTGAAAAGCATCCTTCGTTGGGATGTGCTTCGTAGAACACTCTTTTTGCTGGAAAACGACCACTTTCAAAGGCTGGAACAAGAAAGATCAAACCTGAATGCAGCTGTGGTCCTGGAGAATAAGATTTCAAAGGATGCCCAATGGCGACTAGAACTGAGTACCTTAGGTAGAGTTCCATCGGTGAACGAACTTTTTGCCTCGGGTTTACACCATGGAGCCGCAGCACTGGAATATGGCGACCCTGATCTTCGCACCGAACGGGCGTACAAAATCCAGTGGCAGGGGAGCAAAACATTTGATCGTCTAAAAGTTCAAATCAACACCTACTACCATCGTATCGACAACTATGTATTTCTCGATCCACGCTCCCAACCGGTCTTAACCATTCGAGGTGCATTCCCCGTTTTTGATCAGCAGCAAACAAATGCGAATTTCTATGGGGGAGAGGCCATCGTGAACTACTATTTGGATGCATTACAGGTGGGGCAATCCCTTTCCTTTGTTCGTGCAGAGAAGCTTAAAGGTGGAGCACTGCCCCAAATCCCGCCTTTTCAGCATACGCTTTTTATCAAACATGAAAGAAAAACCAAAAAATGGGGACTCCTTTCGTTTGCAGTAGAACATCAATTCACCGCTCGGCAGCAACATTTTGATGCAAGTCTTGAAGTCAGCCTTCCGCCCGAAGCCGTCCACCTCTTCACACTTAAAGCCAGTTCTAAATTCCAAGTGAAAAAATCGAGTTTCTCTGTTGGTTTTGAACTGTGGAACCTCTTTGATGTGAAGTATTGGGACTACCTGAACAGACAACGATTCTTTGCACCTGAGCCGGGAAGAACACTAAACATCAACTTAAAATATCAATTCAATTAAACTCAAACAGATGAAAAACAAATCATTATTTCAAATCAACACCATGAACAAAAGCCATGTTTTATTCCTTCTATTCGCTCTGGTATTCTTCGGAGCTTGTAAAAAAGATGAAGAAGAACTTGAAACACCTCCTGAAGTGAATGAGGAAGAATTGATCACAACGCTTTTGTTGGAACTTTCTGATGGTACCGACACTTTTAATGCTTCTTTTCGCGATTTGGACGGACCAGGGGGAGATGATCCTGTAATTGTTAGCGATTTAGAACTGAATGAAAACACACAATACACTGCTACCATTCAGGTTTTGAATGAAGCTGATGGTGAGTTTGAAGACATCACACTTGAAGTTGAAGAGGAGGGCGATGAGCACCTTTTCTGTTTCGGGTTTGAGGGCATTTCGGACATCGATGTGGCCTACGCAGATAGTGACGGAATCTACGGCATTGGTATTGAGAGTAACTGGTCAACTGCTACCAGTGGTTCAGGAAACGTGACGATTACTCTGAAGCACCAGCCAGGGGTGAAGGACGGAACTTGCGATCCAGGAGACACGGATATTGAGGTGTCTTTCCCCATTTCGGTAAATTAAGAAAAGGGCTTATTTTTAGGGGTGCGGAAGGTAAGGTGCTTTCTGCATCCCCAATTTTTTTAGTGAATATGGAGCGAATTCTAATTTACACCGGCAATTTCTACGCTGATACCATCCAGGTCAGAAGAACTTTGGAGTCGCGAGACATTCACTTTTTTGTGGAAGATGAACATGCGGCGGCTTTGGGATACGGGGCAGCTACAGGAGGAATTAAGATCTTCGTTCGCAAAGAAGATTTTACGAAAGCAGTCAAGGCTTTCTTGGCAGATCAGGTGATCAGTGAAGAAGAGGCTCAAGCGGCTTTGGAGGGATGGGAATAATTGGAATTTGTGGGCTTCGACGAAGTACTGGTGGGATATAATGCCAACACTCTTGTAGGTATATTCTTCGATTTCTTCTACAAGAAGACCTATTCTCTTGTTTATCAGTGTTCTGTTGTTTTTTTAGGGTTGAATTACACACGGTGTTTGTGAAACTTCATTGGGCTCATTCTCGTTAAAGTAATCAAAACACATTCACCATGAAACCCTACTTTACACTAATATTAGCACTTGTCGCCTTCGGGTCGACCGCTCAAATGAGCAATCCACCATCACTTTTTGTGGTGCTTCAATCTGGAGATACCATTATGGCTCAAAACGTAGCCTACGTTCATCCCATTCTAAAACAGCCAAAAATTTTAGCAGACAAGCAGGATTTTCAAGTGGCAGAAATTTCAAAGTTCAAAACGAATTTTGGCTTGTTTGCCAAGATTCCGAATGCGAAAGACGACGATATTTATGCCATGCGCACCTACCTTGGTTCTCTAAGCATTTATGAGGCAGTGGACATCGATCCCTATGCTGGAGATAAAATTTCAATTGATGAAAGCAAAAACGCCCAGCCGAACAGCCTTGCGAAAGGACAAGTAATCGATTTTTACACGAAAAACAACGGTAACTTGCAACGCGCCAATTATGCCAACCTCCGTTTGGATGTACGAGAAAACGCTGAAGCTTTTCAAGAGCTCAAGCGCTTTCGTAAGTTCCAATGGCTACAAAGAGGTATGGTCTCTGGCGGAATTGGAATGCTGGCCGGTGGCTTCATTAGCCAAACTGGGGTGATTCAGTTCAATCCATTGATGGTAGCAGGAGCCATTCTCGGGGGAAGTAGTTTCTTCCTTCAAGCGCCAAAAGAAGATGCCCTTTGGAACACCTTTGATATCTACAACGGAAAAAGATAACATAGACCAACAAACAAACCAAAAGGAGTGCCTTCAACGCTAAGGTGCTCCTTTTTGGTTTCAAGCAATTGAATTCGCTCATCCGCCTGAAAAAAGGAGAAAGCGGCTTAAAAAACGATTCAATCAAAACAAAAAAATCCAGTGCAATGAATTCCGAAGAGTTCGCCGCACTGGATTGGAATGTTCATCTATTTTTCAGAGAAGTTCCTATTTTTTCTTGAAAGCAGAAATGGCTGATTTAGAAAAGTCGGACAAGACCAATTCTCCGCTCATGGCCGCTCGGGTAGACAACAATTCGTCCCAATTCTCGGTTCCTTCCCAGAAGATACCTTTCAGCATTCTCATGGCCTCAGGGTTGCTTTTTGCTAGTTTTTGGGTGAGCGATGCAATAGCGGTATCCATTTCTTCAATGGAATCAAACACTTCAGTGTAAAGACCTTTTTCACGAGCCCATTCTGCGCTTTGCCATTCGGTGGCGTTGATGGCGAGTTGGCTCATTGCTGATACTCCTATTTTTCGTTGAACTGCCGGTCCAACAACAAAAGGCCCGATACCTACCGCAAGCTCCGATAGTTTTACTGAAGCAAATTTAGTGGCGAAGCAGTAATCCACAGCGCTCGCCAAACCAACGCCTCCACCAACAGCTTTACCTTGGACACGACCAACAATGAGTTTTGGGCAAGTTCGGGCTGCGTTGATGACCTTGGCAAAACCGGAGAAAAAGATCTTACCTGTTTTTTCGTCTTCAATGCTGATCAATTCATCAAAGCTTGCACCTGCACAAAAAGCACGTTCTCCTTCAGATTGAAGCAAGATGGCCAAAACCTCTTCTTTTTTTCCGCAGGCTGTGATTTCATCTGCCAAAGCTTGAAGTACTTTTCCCGGTAAGCTATTGCTGAGGGGATGATGAAAGGTGATGGTAGCGATTCCGTTTGAGATGCTGCTTGAAACACCTCCTTGTTCTGTTGCGTTCATATTTTCAAATATAAAAAAGGCCCCACAGTTGCAGGGCCTTTAAGGTAGTTCGATTCTTTATTATCTATTGCTGATGTCCACATAGTTGCGATCGTTCGCTCCTGTGTAAACTTGACGTGGTCGACCAATGGGTTCTCCCATTTCAACCATTTCTTTCCATTGAGCGATCCATCCTGGCAAACGTCCGATGGCAAACATTACTGTAAACATGTCGGTTGGGATGCCCAATGCTCTGTAGATGATTCCTGAATAGAAATCAACGTTAGGATAGAGTCCACGATCCACAAAGTACTGGTCTTTCAATGCAACAGCTTCAAGTTCTTTGGCGATTTCCAATACTGGATCATCAATTCCCAAAGCGTCAAGCACATCGTCTGCTGCTTTCTTGATGATTTTCGCACGAGGGTCAAAGTTTTTGTAAACGCGGTGACCAAAGCCCATCAAGCGGAAGCTGTCTGATTTATCTTTTGCTTTATCTACCCATTTTTGCAAACCACCACCATCGTTCTTAATGGTTTCGAGCATTTCAATCACTGCTTGGTTTGCACCACCGTGAAGTGGACCCCAAAGTGCAGCGATACCCGCAGAAATTGCAGAGTAGAGGTTTGCTTGCGATGAACCAACGATTCTTACCGTGGAAGCAGAACAGTTTTGTTCGTGATCGGCGTGAAGAATGAGCAATTTGTTCAATGCGTCATTCACCACTGGATTCACTTTATAATCTTCAGTAGGAAGTCCAAACATCATTTGAAGGAAGTTCTCAGTGTAAGAAAGTCCATTGTTTGGATATACTACAGGATGCCCCATGTTGTTCTTGTATGCTTGAGCCGCGAGCGTTGGCAACTTGGCAATTACTCGATGCATGGTCAATTCCACATCTTCGATCGAACGGTTCGGGTTTTGAGATTCTGGGTAGAAGGTAGACAAGCTCGCAATCATCGAGGAAAGAATCCCCATGGGGTGAGCGTCTGTTGGAAACGCTTCGAAGAAACGCTTCATGTCTTCGTGCACCAAAGTGTGCTTGGTGATGCTGTTCACAAACCAATCCAATTCTTTTTGATTGGGAAGGTCACCCTTAATCAAAAGGTAAGCCACTTCAAGAAAAGAAGCTTTTTCAGCCAGTTGTTCGATAGGATAACCACGGTATCTTAGAATACCATTTTCACCATCGAGGTAAGTGATGGCAGATTTGCAGGAACCGGTATTCTTGAATCCGGGGTCAATAGTAATGTAACCGGAAGCACTACGAAGTTTACTGATGTCGATGGCTTTTTCATCCTCAGTTCCAACAATTACTGGTAGTTCGTACTCTTTTCCGTCAAGAATTATCCGTGCAGTTTCGCTCATTTCGATGCAAATTTATAGTGTTAAAAACGGTTAGCAATATAGCTAAAAATCAAAGGCCAATCGAGCCTTATACTTCCTTTTTCAGGTCTTGGTTACACAAAAAAGGAGACCGTAGCCTCCTCAAGAACAATTAAGTCTTCAATTAGTTGAACGTGGGCTTAAAATTTGCCTGATATTCTGCCCAATCGTCTTCTGTAACTACGGTTTTGTAGGCTTCCTCAGCAACCAACTTCAGATACAACTCCAACTGTGGGGGAGTTCTGTAACCGCTGATAGGTGCTATGACATTCAATCCTTCGTCCAAATAAACAATGGTAGGATAAGCTCTCACTTGAAGCGCTCTTGAAAACTGGTGTACTCCGTTTCTTCCTTTAGCTTCTGGATTGTAATCAGGATTTTCAAACAATTGACCTTTGAAGGTTACCGCATCTGGAGATTCAGCGTCAAACTTTACTGCGTAAAAATTAGCGTTGATATAGCTGATGACATCGGCATTGGTGAAGGTGTTTTTCATCATCATCTTGCACGGTCCGCACCACTTGGTGTAAACGTCAATCAAAATTTTTCGAGGCTCTTTTTTATTGGCTTCTACGGCTTCTTCGATGCTCATCCAATTGATTTGCTGACTTTGCGCCTGAATGGCAAAAGACGAAATCATCAATAAGAGCAAAAAGGTCAATTTCTTCATGGAATAGTATTTACTGCAATCAATACAAGGAACATACCAAAGGCATTTCCTAATGCTGCCCTACAAAGATGCAAAAAAAGCAGGAGCGATGAAGGCTCCTGCTTTGAAAGTATGTTAAGTGGCTTGAGTTTAGTTGATGCCCGACATCCACTTCTTTAAGGTAGGTACCAAGAGGAGAAGGAGGACCGTTCCACCCATCACCACATAAAAGCCCCAAACGAGATACACGTCACTAAAGCCCATCAAGGTTTCTGCCGTGCTCGCGTTTTCAGAAGGAATGGTGGTTTGTTTTCCTAAAAATGCCGCCAATTCGTGTGCAAAGGAGATGGACAGGAACCAGGCACCCATCACAAAGCCTACGATTTTTCCAGGGCTGAGTTTGGTTACCATCGACAAACCAATAGGGGAAAGGCAAAGCTCACCCATGGTATGCAATAGATACATGAGAATCAAGAAGATGACAGGAACCATTCCGTCGTTGGACATGAATTTTGCTGCAAAAACAATGATTCCAAACCCTAAACCAAGTTGGAATAGTCCGAGTACAAATTTCATTGGGGTACTCGGCTCTTTCCCTGTTTTGTTCAGTTTCAACCAGAACCAAGAGAACACTGGCGCAAGAAGAATGATGAACAAAGGATTCACCGATTGGAAGATGGACGTTGGGATTTCGCTTCCCATCACCATACGATCTACATTTCGCTCAGCAAAGAGGGTTAGTGATCCACCGGCTTGCTCAAACAGGGCCCAAAAGAGCATGTGAAAGAAGAACAAAACCACAACGGTGAGCAGTCTTCGACCTTCTTGTTTCTCAGCAATGAGCAACGAATAGATAATCAAATAACCAATGATCACCACTCCAAGCGTTAAGAGAATGTAGAGGAGGTAGTCGTTCAAGTTAAGCATCAGCGCACACAAGGGCACCAATAGAATGGAAGCGAGAATGACGAGGTGATTAAACTTAAAAGCACCAATCAAAGAACGCGCGCCGAGTTCCGGCATGTTTCCTTTGTCTTCGAACTTCCGCATGTTTCCCCAGAAGACCACGAGTCCGATCAACATCCCAATTCCAGCCACACCGAATCCCCAGTGCCAACCAATGGTTTCACCTAAGTATCCACAAGTTAGCGGCGCGAGGAATGCTCCCAAGTTCACCCCCATGTAGAAAATGGTAAATGCACCATCTTTTCGTGCATCATTGGCCCCGTAAAATGTGCCCAAGAAGCTGGAAATGTTGGGTTTGAAGAATCCGTTTCCAACAATGATGAATGCCAAAGCAAGGTAGAACAAGAGCGTATTCTCAAGGGCAAGCACGAAGTGACCAATGGCCATTAAGATACCACCAAAGAGAATGGCTTTTCGGAAACCGAGTAGCTTATCCGCCAACAAGCCTCCGATAACAGGCATACCATACACAAGTGCACCGTAAGCTCCATAAATCCCATAAGCTTTGGCATCGGCCTCGCCTTGAGAGATTTGATCGAAGAGCACCTTGGTCATGTAAAGCACCAACAAGGCACGCATTCCATAAAAGGAAAAACGTTCCCAAAGCTCAGCAAAGAACAAAGTGAAAAGTGCTTTGGGATGCACTTTTCTTTGTGATAGGATAACGATGGGAATCCATACTAAGACGAATACCCATGCAAAGATTAAGAGTCCGACAGTTAACGACATAGCTTCAATTATTTCTCAGCCTCTTCCACACCGTGGGTGAGTGCTTTCAATTTTTTCAAGAAGAGTATGAGGATCAAACCAAACCCAAGAGTGAAGATGAAAATCATCAAGAAGGTGTTCAGTTCTCGTTTGTTCGCAACTTTGAAGACTTCAACCTCAGATGTATAATTGCCCAAGGCAACTGCATTGGCTGTGTCGTCTTTCAGTGACTTGGCATCTTTGGCGTTCTCAAAACTGAAATTCACTACAAGCGGATCGTTGTTGCTGTGTTCTTCACCACTCATTTGTTCGATCAATCGCGCTTTGTTTTCCTCGTCAAAGGTCAACATGTTCTGAATTTCTGTTCCTTTTTCGTCCTTGATGATGAGCGACTGATTGTCCACATATGCCATAGTGCTGACTTCAAACGAGGCTGCTTTTTTCAAGGAGTCGAGTGGAGCGAATGTTAGACTTTCCATGGTACTGTTGGAAGCAATACGTACTTCAATTCCTTCAGTTTGTGACGCCTCACCAATGGCACCGGCAACTTTGTTTCCTAGTCCTGTGGCAGCAAAATAAACCCCCATCAAAATAGAAACGTACTTCGCTGGAGCCAATTTGGTGATGAATGAGAGTGCAACCGGACTAGCACTCAACTCACCAATGGTGTGGAGTAGGTAGGCCACAATGATCCAAATCAAGGCTGCCTCACCTGTAGAGAGTACTTCAAGAGAAGCTTTCACCATGGCGAGGAAACCAACACCCATGATGATGGTACCGATGGCCATTTTGAAGAGTGAAGAAGATTCTTTCCCTTTGATTTTTCGCTTCGCCCAGAAGTTGGCTACAATGGTACCAAAGATAATGATGAAAATAGCATTCACACTTTGGAATACAGATGCAGGAATTTCAAATCCTCCCACAACACGATTCACTTTGTCCTTTGTGTATAGGTTCATGAGTCCACCAGCTTGCTCAAATGCGCCCCAGAAGACAATGACAATGATGAAGGATAGGAGCAAAACCACATATCGGTCTTTTTCAATTTTGGTGAGCTCTTGGTAGATGGCAATCATCAAACCAACAACGACGGCCAAGAAGATGCCGAGGAGTCCGTATCCAACAGTTCCCGTAGCTAAAAGATAGATCGAGAAACCGATAATAAGCAAACTAACAATCAATGATGCTGGCGTTTTGATGGCTCTCACAAGCAATTCACCCAAGGAACTTCCCGCGTTTTCATCACCGCTTTTCGCACCGAGCTTGGGCTTGTCCCCAATTCCAGTCAGGTGTTTTTGTCCAAGCATATAAACCACTTGTCCAAGCAACATTCCAATTCCAGCTAGCCCAAACCCATAGTGCCACCCGATGTTCTCACCGATGTAACCTACAGCTAAAGAAGAGAGGGCTGCTCCGAGGTTAATTCCGATATAAAAGATGGTAAAACCTTTGTCTCTTCGAATGTCACCTTCGGGGTACAATCCTCCAACCATGGTGGAGATGTTGGGTTTCAATCCACCCACACCAATCACAATCAAGGCTAGACCAGAGTAAAATGCCCACATTTGCTCTACGGCCAAGATTCCATGACCAGCAACGAGTATCAATCCACCGATCATTACACTTCGCTTCTGTCCGAGCCACTTATCAGCCAAAATACCGCCGGGAATTGACATCACATATACCAACATGGTGTACCAGCCGTAAAGTTCGAGTGCTTCGGTTTCAGACCAACCCAATCCTGGGTTGATGTCAGTAACACTGGTCGTGATGTAAAGTACCAAAATGGCACGCATTCCATAATAGGAGAAGCGTTCCCACATTTCGGTGAAGAACAGGACAAACAATCCAGTAGGATGTCCGAGAATTTCTGAGCGTTGTTGATTCATGGTTCTATTGGTTTAGGTTTCTCTTCCTTTCGAAGTTTCTTACAGGTTGGCTTTTATAAAATTGGTCATTTTCGTGAAGAGGTGGAGTCGAGTATTTCCACCATAAATGCCATGATTTTTGTTGGGGTAGATGAAAAGGTCAAATTGCTTGTTTGCGCGAACAAGGGCATCGATCATTTCCATGGTGTTCTGGTAATGCACGTTGTCATCCGCACTTCCATGAACGAGCAAAAATGGACCTTTGAGCTTGTCCACATGGTTGATGGGAGAATTGTCGTCATATCCATCTGCATTTTCCTGCGGGGTGCGCATGAATCGCTCGGTGTAAATGGAATCGTAATACCTCCAGTTGGTAACAGGTGCTACAGCAATTCCCATGCTGTACACTTCGGCGCCCTTGGTCATGGCAAGGCTGGTCATGTATCCTCCATAGCTCCATCCTTGAATTCCAATGCGCTTTCCATCAACATAACTTTGAGCGGCAAGGTGCTTTCCAAAATCGATAAAATCCTGGGTTTCTAGTTTGCCCAATTGCATGTAGGTACTGTGCTTGAATTCTTTTCCGCGGTACATGGTTCCTCGTGGATCAACACTAGCAACAATGTAGCCTTCTTGAGCGAGCAACTGGTGAAAGAGGTAGTTTCTCCCTTCCCATGAATCAACAACGGTGTTGTGTCCCGGACCACCGTAAATATTAACATATACCGGGTATTCCTTGTTGGGGTCAAAATTCGCGGGTTTGATCATCCAACAGTTCAAATCAATGCCCTCACTGTTCGTGAAGGTGAAAAATTCTTTGGGTTGAAGCTCGTAAGAGGCCAATGTAGCTTTCAATCGTGCATTGTCTTCCAACACACGGATGGTTTTTCCTCTGCCGTTCTTTAAGGTGATGTAGTAAGGCGTGTTGGCGTCAGTATGGTAATCGATGAAATACTTGAAGCCTTCGCTGAAATCGGCGGAGTGTTGACCTTTGCGTTCGGTAAGTTGGTTGAAGGAGCGTTTCTTCAACCCTTTGGCGTAGATGTGTTCTTCTAAGGTGCTTTTGGCGGAAGAACTGTAGTACACTTGTCCGCTGCGCTCATCATATCCGTAAAAGGTAATTACATCCCACTCGCCAGATGTCACTTGCTGCACTTGCTTGCCGTTCATATCGAACTGGTAGATGTGGTTGTAGCCGTCCTTTTCAGAATTCCATAAAAAGCCTTTTCCACCGTCCAAAAAGATCAAGTTGTCGTTGATTTCGATGTAAGTGCTTGAACGCTCTTCATAGATCAGGCTGGTTTCCAACTGAAAGGGCTGAGGTTTGGAGATGTCAGTGAGCAAGAATTCCAAATGATTTTGGTGTCTGTTCAAACGCATCACACAAAGAGCGTCATTGTCTTCGGTCCACTTAATTCTTGGAATGTATTGATCGTCTTCCTTTCCGGTGTCTACTTGCTTGGAGGTGTTTGAAGCCAGGTCATACACGTAGATGCTCACTTTACTGTTGGTTTCTCCGGCTTTTGGGTATTTGAAGGTGTACTGGTCGGGGTAGAGCGAACCGTACATCGCCATTTGAAATTCCTTCACTTTCGTTTCGTCGAATTTGTAGTAGGCCAAACGATTTCCTTCGGGCGACCAATACAAACCTTTATCGAAACCAAATTCTTCTTCGTACACCCAATCCGTAGCACCGTTGATGATCTCATTCATCTTACCATCTTCGGTAACGCGAATCTCCTTCCGGTACTTCACATCAAGCACATAAATGTCGTTATCGCGAACAAAAGCCACCCTATTTCCCTCAGGTGAGAAACAAGCCAGGCGTTGTTTCCCTTTGTTGAAATCGCTCAGTGGAAAGGCCTTTTGTTTTTCGATGTTGTAGATGTAATAGTTGGCTCTACTTGAATGGCGGTAAATGCTTTCCGTTTCGGTCGAAATCAACAACTGACTTTCATCTGCGCTAAATTCGTAATCGTCGATGTTCGTTTCAGCTTTTGAGAAAATACTCAAAGAGCTGGCGAGGGTAGCCACTTTTTCTCCCGTTTTGTAGCTGTACTTATTGATTTCAACACCATTTTCTTTGCTGTAGTCCATGCTCGTGTAATGCTCACCATCTTTCATCGAACGAACTCCAGAAACGTAGCTAGCGCTGAATTCTCCACTGGCCCAAATGGATTCGTTGCTCAGGGATTTTTTAATTTCTTTTTTCTGGGCGATGGCTGCTGTACTGGAAACCATGAAAGCGCTCAAACAAAGAAAAAGAAGGGATATTTTATTCATGTGATTATGCATTACTTTTGAACTGAGAACGGCCGAAGATAAAAAAAACCTTTCGCTTCTCTTCATAGAATCATCATACACAAAAGCAATACCATGTTTACTCCCCTTGAGGAAGTCCATTTTCAGTATTTTGTTCAACACTTGGAAAGCAATCAAATCCTGCTCGATGAGGAGGGAAGAAAGGCTTACGGAAAAGACCATACAGAAGACCTCTCTTTTCCTCCAGAGCTAGTTGTATTCCCTAAAAGTACAGAAGAGGTTTCCATGATTATGGCTTACTGCTATCAGAACAACTTACCGGTTACACCCATTGGTGCTCGAACCGGACTGAGCGGTGGAGCTTTGAGTGTACACGGCGGAGTAGGATTGTGTTTGGAACGAATGAATGCCATTTTGAAGATCGATGAAGACAACCAGCAAGTGCTAACTCAACCGGGGGTGATTACCCAAGTACTTCAAGAAAAGGTGGCAGAATGCGGATTGTTCTATGCTCCTGATCCAGCAAGCAGAGGGACGTGTTTTATTGGTGGGAATTTGGCGGAGAATTCTGGCGGACCCCGAGCGGTGAAGTACGGTGTGACGAAAGATTTTGTGCTCAATTTAGAAGTAGTGCTCCCCAATGGAGAGATCATTCAAACAGGGGCAAATACTTTAAAGAATTCAACGGGATACAACCTCACTCAGCTCATGGTGGGGAGTGAAGGCACCTTGGGAGTGATTACTTCAGCCACTTTGAAACTCCTTCCACTTCCAAGATTAAACCGTTTGATGCTCGTTCCTTTTCGTTCTGCTACCGATGCGTGCAGAGCAGTGAGCGGTATTTTTAAAGCGGGATTGAGTCCTTCAGCCCTAGAATTTATGGAACGCGATGCGGTGCTTTTGGCCCAGAAATTCACAGGAGAGGCCCCTTTTCCTTTAAGCGATGAATGTCAGGCCCAGTTGCTTATTGAAATGGACGGAAACGATGAAGAGGAGGTGATGAAACAATGCGAACTCGTGATGACCACCCTTGATGCCTTTGACCCAGAAGATGTTTTCTTTGCCGAAAGTGAAGCGCAGAAGGAAAAGTTGTGGTTTTTGAGAAGACGTGTGGGAGAGGCGGTGAAGGCGCACTCTATTTATAAGGAAGAAGACACCGTTGTTCCCCGTTTCGCTTTGCCTGAGCTTTTGAGCGGGGTGAAAGAGATTGGGCAAAGCTTTGGTTTTGAAAGTGTTTGTTACGGCCACGCTGGTGATGGGAACCTGCATGTGAACATTCTTCGAGGAGATTTGGATCAAGAAACGTGGGACCATCAACTTCCAAAAGCCATTACCAAGATTTTTGAGCTATGTGTGGCGCTTGGTGGAACCTTGAGCGGAGAGCATGGAATTGGTTTGGTTCAAAAAGAATACATGCCCATTGCTTTCGGAAAAGTGCAACTCGACTTGATGCGATCCATCAAAAAAGCCTTCGATCCGAAGGGAATCCTTAACCCAGGGAAGATCTTTCCGGAGCAGAAATAACCAGTTATCGAAGAAAAACAACCGTTTAACGAAAAAGCCCGAAAAGCTTATGGAGCTGCACTTTGTGGCCGTATCTTTGACCTGTTTTAAGTTAGTTGAGATAGAACGATGGTCGTTTATCGTTCTCAACAGAGTAATTTAATAGTTTTTAGTTTTTCAGTTTAAGCCATTAAGTCCCGCAAGAGTGTGGGACTTTTTGGTTATCAACATTTTTTTAAAGTAGATTTACCGCTTCAAAACAAAAGAGATTATGACTCCAGAGCTATTAAAAGGAAAAAAGGGAATCATTTTTGGCGCCTTGAACAGCCAATCGATTGCATGGAAAGTAGCAGAGCAGGCTCACGCGGCTGGTGCTGAATTCGTATTGACCAATGCTCCAGTGGCCATGAGAATGGGGGAGATCAATGAACTCGCTGCAAAATGCGGTGGTGCGAAGGTGATTCCAGCAGATGCAACCAATATCGACGATTTGAAAAACTTGGTCCAAGGTGCTATGGATGAGTTTGGTGGTAAGATTGATTTTGTCTTGCACTCCATCGGGATGTCGCCCAACGTGAGAAAAAACAAGCACTACACCGAGGTGAACTACAACTGGTACCACCAAACAATGGATGTGAGTGCCATTTCACTGCACAAAACTTTGGCGGTTTGTAAAGATTTGGATGCTTTGAACGAATGGGGGTCTGTTGTGGCTTTGACTTACATCGCTGCACAACGTATTTTCCCAGATTACAACGATATGGCAGATGCCAAATCACTCCTCGAAAGCATTACCCGTAGCTTCGGATACCACTATGGCGTTGCTAAAAAAGTGAGAGTAAACACGATTTCACAGTCGCCAACTGTTACAACTGCAGGTAGCGGTGTGAAAGGATTCGATGAGTTTATTTCGTACTCCGAACAAATGAGTCCGCTCGGAAATGCAGATGCGGAATCTTGTGCGAATTACTGCATCGCAATGTTCTCCGACCTCACGAAATACGTTACCATGCAAAACCTCTTCCACGATGGTGGGTTCAGCAATACGGGAGTAACACAGCAAGTGATCGAGAAATTCGAAAACAAATAGAAAAGACGCATTTCATTCTATTTTTGAATGAGATGATTGAATAAGATGATTTTAAGAGAAAAGGACTGGCTCAGCTGGTCCTTTTTTCTAAGCCTAATTGTCCGGGGTGGATATCAAATCGCGGAAGGCCTTACTCAAAGCTTTTACCGCTCTTGAAAGGTCTGCTTCGGGAAGTTCTGCTGGCGGACCGTATGGGGTTGTATTTACGTCGATGATGTACATCTTCCCACTAAGATTGTCGCGCAGCACATCAAACTCTGCAAAATCAAGTTCCATGGCTTCGGCAAATGCCAAGATAAGCCTTTGTTCCTCATCGCTGAAAAAGGAGTGAAGGTCGATCAATTCAGAGCGGTGAACGTCGTTGGTAAAACGTTTCTCCATGCTCTTGAACTTCTTGTATGCAACGGGCAGTTGGTTTCCAATAAGAGCAATGCGGTAGTCCATTACAGTGTCTGTGTCGACGGTGTTGTCAATCACTACTTGAACGACTTTGTTGGAAGGGAGGTTTTCTTGCGGACACTCGATGATTTTCCCATCGTGCATGGCATTTTCGTCGCTCTTTAAAACGGCTTTTCCTTGATGGGTAGCAGGATTAACGAAGGTGTTGTAATTGAAAATCGTTTGATGCACTTCATCTACTTTTACTTTGGAGATGTCGGTACACTTCAAATTCAACACTCGCTTTTGTCTGCGAAGGAAAGCGTCTTCAGCACTGCTTTTTGTGGTTTTGTCTTCAAAAAAGAGAACAGCTTCTGATGTGCTCAAGGGCTTGTTGCTCAAACGAAAACCGAGCTCTTTCGCAATTTTGTAAATGGTGGTTTTCTTGCTGGGGTAATCGGGGTAGGTGATGATTCGAGGCAGCCGGCCACCGTTCTTCAGCCACCGCATTCCATCGCCAAGAAGGCCAAGAAGGTCTTTGCTGAGCTTTTCGGGCAAGGGCATGGACGCGCGGTAGTGATTTCGAAGTCCTTTCATCTCAGCTCTTCATTAGTTTGTTGATTTCGCTTTTCCGACCAATTTTAGCGGAGATGAAATCCTTTTCAATGTTCCAACCACGAGCAGGAGAGTATTCCCGACCATAAAAGATGATTTGGAGGTGAAGTTTGTTCCATTTGTCTTCCGGAAACAATCGTTTTGCATCGCGTTCAGTTTGAACAACATTTTTCCCAGAAGTCAGCCCCCAACGATACATTAGACGGTGAATGTGAGTGTCCACAGGAAAAGCGGGAATCCCAAAACTTTGAGCGACGACCACGGAAGCGGTTTTATGCCCAACTCCAGGCAATTCTTCTAACAAGTCCAAATTTGCAGGAACTTCACCTTGGTACTTTTCAATCAAAATTTCGCTCAGGCGGTGGATGGCCTTGGATTTGCTGGGCGACAATCCGCAAGGACGAATAATAGTTCGAATTTCTTCTACGGTGAGCTTTACCATTTCAAAAGGAGTGTGTGCGCGCTGGAACAGTGCAGGCGTGATTTTGTTGACGCGCTCATCCGTGCACTGAGCAGAAAGGAGAACGGCAATCAAGAGGGTATAAGGGTCGCTATGATCGAGCGGGACGGGCGTTTCTGGATACAACTCTTCCAATGTATCGATGACATATTGGGCTTTTTCGGCTTTTTTCATGTTTAAAAATCGATGCTAAATGTAGGGTTCGTTCGTGTAAGATCTCCAGAGGTACTTTTTCCATTCCAGGAAATTTCTACTCGGTTGAGTTGATCCTCAAACAGTTCGTGAAGTACTGTGTTTTTGATTTCCATGAGCTTCCCAGATGGAATGTTCCCCCCTTCCAAATAACAGTAGGTGATGTCATGCTCCACTTCTTTTCCAAGGTAAGTGAGTTGAATGGGTCGGCCATCAAGCTGAACGGAGAATCGCGACCTCAGGTAATCATCCATCAAAAATTTGACATCACTTCGCTCCCGAGAATCGCCCAAACGCAAGGGCTCGCCATCGTCTTGCAAAGTCTTTTCCAAATCATCCGTGAAAATACTGACGGTGACCTCCATGGCTTGGGTGACTGCGTTTTGTTGGATTTCGGTCCGACTAAAATAATACTTGTGAGCATCTTCCATCGCGTCATCAAGCAGAAAAGAACTGCCCAAAACCCAAATGAAAAATCCCAAAAAGAGGATTTGCTTTTGCATGAAACAAAAGTACGACATCAAGCAGAGAAGTGCTATTTGATCTTCAGGAATACAAAGAGAAAGATTATGGCCCACAATGCACGGGTATTTGTAGCTTTGTGGCATGCATAAAATCAATTCTGAAAACGTTAGCGCAGTTCTTCAAATGTGCGCTCAGGCGAAAAACATTGTGATTACCGGACACCGTTCACCCGATGGTGATGCCGTGGGAAGCACCTTGGCTTTGAGCCATTATTTGAGAGCGAAGGGCTTTGAAAATACCGTGATCTTGCCCGACGATTACCCCACTTTTCTTCATTGGATGAAGGGGAATGAAGAGGTGCAGATCTTCGATGCCAATACAGACAAAGGGGAAGCACTGATTGCTCAAGCAGATCTTGTTTTTACGCTGGATTACAATGACTTATCAAGAACGGGCAACATGGCAGATTCCTTGAGGAATAGCGAAGCAACCATGGTCATGATTGATCATCATCAACAGCCGTCCGATTATGCGGAGGTGACCTTTTCCGATACCACGAGTTGTTCTACCGCCCAAATGGTGTATGAATTCATCGAAGCTGCGGGAGACGTTTCCATGATTGATTCCGAAATGGCCGAATGCATTTATTGTGGGATCATGACCGATAGCGGATCCTTTCGTTTTTCTAGCGTGGAAGCTAAAACACACCGCATTGCGGCGCAGTTGATTGAAAACGGACTCGATCATAGTAAAGTACACATGGCTGTTTACGATACCAATTTGTTGGACCGACTCAAACTCGTGGGCTATGCCTTGAGTGAAAAATTGGAAGTGATGGAAGACCTTGCCGTCGCCATCATTTCGCTTTCGAAGGAGGAGTTGGACAAGCACCATTACCGCGCGGGAGACACCGAGGGATTGGTGAATCAAGCCTTGAGCATTGATGGAGTGCAGTGCGCGGTTTTCATTCGTGAAGGGAATAATAAAGTGAAGATGTCGTTCAGGTCAAAAGGAAATTTTGATGTGAATGAATTTGCTCGGGCACATTTTAATGGTGGTGGACACAAAAATGCGGCAGGTGGTGCGGTAAGTGCTGCGAGCATTGAAGAAGTTCTGGAGCAGTTCAAAACGGCCATCAAAGGATATTCATCTCAACTTGAGCTAAAATGATCAGCAAAGGAACCATAAGGTACGGTCTGTTCGCGAGTTTTTGGGTGCTGAGCTTGTTGTCATGCACCGGATGTGAAGAACGTACTCAAGAGTATCAAGAGCAAAGCCCACAATCAGTAGATGAACAGCTCATCGAAATGCACCGAAAAAATGTGGCTGTAGAAAATGAACGCATTGAGGAATTCCTCAAAACCCAAACTTGGGAAAGCTTGTCGAGCGATACCGGATTGCGCTATTGGATCTTTGAAGAGGGGAGTGGAAAACCCGTATTTGAAGGCGACCGCATTTCATGCGAATACGAGATGAAGTTCCTCGATGGCAGTGTAGCTTACAGCAGTGAAGCCAATGGTCTGATGACCTTCACAGTGGGACAAGATAACGTCGTTTCAGGTTTGCACGAAGCAGCTCAGCTCATGAATGTGGGAGACCGTGCCGAGTTAATTTTACCGAGCAGATTGGCTTTTGGTTTTACGGGAGACCAAGTTAAAATTCCAGGGAATACTCCATTGTGGATCAGCATTCATATCAAAGAACTCGCACAGTAATGAAGCTCCTTAAGTTCAAATTGATAGGGTGTATTCTTGCCTCCTTCGCTGTTCTAATGTCTTGTTCAGAACCCCATCCTGGATTCACCGAAATCAAAGAGAACGCCTTTTTCAAGTGGCACACTTTAGGAGAAGGCCCCCAACTCAAAGATTTGGCTTACGCTGAATGGGAAGTTTCTTTGGGATTGCTGCGCGATGCATATCCGAGCTATCAAAGTGGTTTTGGGGTTGAAATGAAGGATCAAGATTTTTGGGTGAAGGACTCGGTATTGCTCCATTCGATATTGGATTTGAGTTTGGAAGACAGTGTTTCTTTCCTGGTGCCCTTTTCATTTCTTCGTGAAGGCGTTTTTGATGAGTTCTCCAACGATGGAGTGGGAGTGAACGACACCGTAATGATGCGCCTCGACTTGAAGGTGAGAAACACGATGGACAGCTTGGCGTATGCCGATTATCAATATGCCCTCCGCTTGGAACGAGAAGCCAAGGAGTCTTTTGAACTTCAACATTGGATGGAAGGAAAGGGAGACATCGAAGCCTTCGATTTGTACCAGGGCGTTTATTGGAGGTTCCTCGATTCAATACCGGACGGAGAGAACGTTCAGTACGGAGAAGAAATAGCTGTAAAGCTCAAAGGAACTTTTCTGGATGGAAAAGTGTTTGACGTGGCGAAAGACAGCTCGGAGTACATTTATTTTCCGCTTGGGAAATCCGGACAAGTGGTTCGCGCCATTGAGTTGATTCTCCCAAAAATGAGCGTAGGAGAACGAACAGAACTCGTCTGCCCGCCCTTCTTGGCCTTTGGAAACCAGGGTTCAACAAGTGGAATTGTCCCACCAAAAACCCCGCTTATTTTTGAGGTCGAACTGATGCCGCTCCCCCCTGTGGTAGATTGATTTTTTCGAATCGCTTCCCCACGAACAGCGGCTTGCTTATTCAACCAGTAGAGGAGATTTACCATCGGTAACAATTATTTTACTATTGCTGGATTTAGCCAGTTCCAAAAAGGCTTCGATGTTTCTGATTCGAATGATTTCTTCCGTTAAACCTTCCGATAAAATAATCTGTGCGTCTTTTGAACCGGTGGCTTCAATCACTTTTCGCTCTGCTTCCAACTGCTCTTGCTGAAGCACAAACTCCATTCGCATCACGTCTTGTTCCGCTTGCAACTTCCGTTCAATAGAGCTGGCGAGTCCTGCAGGCAACTGAATGCTTTTCATCAACACGGCTTCAATGATGATGCCTTGAGGTCGGAGAAGTTCGTCCATTCGAGCCAAGATGGCTGCTTCAATGGCCGCCCGCATTCCAGAGTGCATGTCTTTTGCATAGTACTGAGCACAAATGTCGGCCGATGCTGATCGAAATACATTGGATATGATGGCTTCGTGCTGACCACCGATGTTCTGAATGAAGGTCTGCATGGAGCTTGGATCAATCTTATACAGAATGGAGATCTGTGCAGTAACACTCAAACCTTCCTTGCTCGGTAAGTTCAAGGAAAGTTCTAAATCGTTGATCTGAATGTCGGTCTTAATCACTTTCGCATAAAAAGGATTGAACCATACAGCACCTTTGGTATAGGTCTGCTCGGAAAGCTGCCCGAATTTTTGTTTTACACCAACTTCTCCCGGACGAATAACGGTGCAGCTCGCTAAAGCAAGGGGGAGGATTAAATAGAGGAAGATTTTCATGTTTCGCATTTTTAGATGTTTACGAAATAAGCATGCATTAAATTGAAAAGTTCATAAGTGATGATTTATAGTTATTATGATGTGGATTGTTATTCGTTATGATTTAATGGCTTTTGTATTCGTCCTTTTTTGAACTGATTTTGAGGAGAATAGGGCAGATGTCGGAGCAGGAGTTGTTGGGTTTGAATGATTTTTGAAGTCTAAAACAAGTCAAAATGAGACACCTTTACACCTCCTTTTTAACACTTATTTTCTTTGTCGCGAGCTTATTCCCTTCAGCTCAAACTTGGCAAGGAACAAATGCACTCGATGCTTCAGGCGCTTATTACATCACTTCAAGTGCTCACCTTGGCGATGTCGTTTATGCGAGCGGAGCAGGACCAACAGCCTTCAATAATTTTGTTGTTAGTGAAGATCGCGGACTTACTTGGTCTGCGCCAATGACTACTTTTCCGGAAGATCAAATTGCAACTTTGACAGGCATTCACGGCCGACTATACGCTGCTGTTCGAAACGTGAGTTTGGCCTACAGCTATGAATACACCACAGATAATGGCACGAGTTGGATCAGTGATAACGAAGGCTTACCCGATCATTGGTCGGGAACGGGCAAAGCGGCTTTCAATCTAAAAGCCATGAACAACGATCAAATGGTTGCTTACGACGCTACTCAGCTTTTTGTGAAAAACACAGCGAGCACATCGTGGACCAACAGAAACATCAATTTTGTTGTGGTCGATCTCTGTGTTCAAGGAGCTACTTGGTTTGCAACATCAGCTACAGAAATCTATAAAAGCAGCGATAATGGAATAACTTGGAGTCCGACAGGAACCACCGGTTTGCCTGCTGGTTTTCAAGGGAACGTTATTGCCAGTAATGGAGAAAATCGACTTTTCGTTTCAGCGGCCCCAGCGCAGGGGGGGAGCGACATCTATTTCTCCAACGATGGTGGGAATTCTTGGTCGCTCACCAACTCCTCTGAAATCTTCACCCATTCGAATGCTTGGGTTGCCGAAATCCATGCAGTAAACGATTATGTGTTTGCTTCCATCAACCCGGACGGCACGAACTTCAATGACACTCCCAAATACATCGTCTCAAGCCTCGAGAGTCCAAATTTCTCAGCCGGTGATGCAGCCGGATTTCCAGAAGGTTACGTTGTTGCACCCATTCCCATCTACTTTCACATCGAGGAACAACTTTTTACCCTATTCCAAGATGTATTCACCTCCACACCGGGCTTTGACGGCGCAGTTAATGTACCAAGTGTTGACCGCGAATCATTACAGGTGTACCCCAACCCTTGCAATGATGTTCTTTTTGTTCAAGGTGAAATCGACACACCTTATCGAATTTTATCTGCCAGTGGATTAGAAGTTTCCAGCGGAAAGAGCGATGGTGTTTTGAATACAGCATCATTGTTAGCAGGCATGTACTTTCTTGTATATCAGGGGGAAACGGTCCGATTTATCAAGAACTGAATGCGGCCAATGACTTGATACTAAAAGCACTCCAATTTCGGGGTGCTTTTTATCATCTGGAGATATGCCTTATTTTCGTGGCATGAAAAACAATTTCTTGAGCAAATTAGAGGTTTCTAACTCCTTTTATTGGAGGCTAATATTTTTCGGGTTGATGGCTTTTCAAATGATTTCATGCTCCGGTGCGAAACAAGACTCTGAGAGCGAATCACCTCAAAGCGCACAAGAAGTTCAAGTCAAAAAGACCGAGCCAAAAGTGGAGGAAGAAGCTGCACCAAAGCCCAAAGGTTTTCCCCGACTCAATGAAAAGAACGCGGAAGAATTCCTTCGCCAATATGCTGAAGACCATCCTGAAAACCGGGTCAAGATTACAACCGATTTTGGAGACATCATCGTGGAGCTTTTCGATGATACTCCTTTGCATCGCGCCAACTTCATCTACCTCGTGAACCGCGGTTATTATTCACCTACAGAAGTGCTTCGTGTGATCAAAGGGTTCATGATTCAATCGGGAAACAGCGAAGAAGTCGAGGCCGCCGCAGACCGTATGTTGATTGGCTCCTACTGCATTCCTCAAGAAATGACTTTGAAGCACCCTCACTTTCGGGGAGCAATTGCCATGAGTCGGATTTATGACGACAATCCAGAAAAATGCTCCAGCGCCTATGATTTTTATATTGTTCAAGGCACCAAATACCACAACGTGCACATTTTTCAAGCCGAAGAAGAAAAGGGAATCTCCTATACAGAAGTTCAAAAAGAACGCTATAAAAAAGAAGGTGGGGCCATTCATTTGGACATGGAACATACCGTCTTTGGAAGGGTGGTGAAAGGCTTGAATGTGGTTGATGAAATCGCCAACGTGGAAGTGGATGCATCGAATTGGCCCATTCAGCATGTGGGTTTAAGCATGGAGGTGCTCCCCAATGAATAGTTTTCGGTATTTTTGATAAAAATCACTGCTATGAAGCGTTTGTCTTTTCTCTTTTGTCTTTTCGTTATTTTCGGATTTAACAACTCCGCCCAAGCTCAAAACCTGGATTCAAAATTGAGACTTCCCCTCTTTCAAGAAGAACTGGATGAAGAAGAGGATGAGCGTCGAGGGATTTCATTTGGACTTAATATCGGTACTTATCTTGCCAACAAAGCCAGTGCTCCGTTTTATAGTGGTGCCGGTTTGTATAGCTTGAACGACAATCAAGCGGTGATGAATACGATCGAAAGTCGGCTCTTCCTCGGAACAACCCCTCAGCAAGTGCAAAACTCCATTGGAGCAGAAGGATTCACCATTCCTTTCGATTCTTCTCCTGCGAACATGCGCTACAACCCGGGGTTAATGGTTGGTTTCCGAACCATGTTTCGCTTCAACAATGAAAACGCCATTGTCTTGGATATGAACTATGCCAACTTGAAGGCAGCCGACAAATTTTCTTTGGTAACCAACCTTTTGCCAGATAACGGACAGGGAACTCAAGACATTCGTTTGTACAACATCATTGGCGAAGAAGATCGTTTGGCGCTAAGCTTGGGGTACCGAACCGGTTTGATGATCAATGAAACAAGCAATTGGTTTTTTGGCTTTGGAGCAGCCATGACGGCGGTCCGTTTGAATGCAAATTATCTCGAAATTGAAGGAAATACCTATGATCTCTGGGTAGGCTTCGTTGGTCCGAATAACTTCAACGGTCCGGTAGGAAACCTCACAGGAACAGGCTTTGGGTTTTATGGTGAAACGGGAGTAGAGCTCTTTTTTGCAGATAAATACGAAGCGCACCTAGGAATGAAATTGTCTCGAGATCGAATTGTGATGGGGAGTTTTGACGACCAACTCATCAACACACAAATCTTCTTCACCGTGAGCATTTGATTTAAAATAAGCCTGAAACTAAGAAGGACCAGCCTTTGCTGATCCTTCCTGAAACCTTAACCAAATACTTCCAAGAGTATTATAACGAAACTTACTTTCGATTAAAGATACTGTAACACTTCCTCGTTTTCGGTAGCAAATGAGTCAGCGGTGGTGGGGAAAACGTAAGCGGTATACTTTTTACAATAAGTGGTTTTTCGAAAGTGAGCGTTTTACCTTGAAATTAAAGTCCCAATGCAATGAGCAAAGCAGAACTTCATCCCTTCAGTGATTATTTTAAATACTACATTTCCTTGGTGGAAGACAAGGATTTAATTCCGGTGCTTCAAGATCAAGGAAAGGCACATGTGAGCCTGATTTCGTCGCTTTCCCAAGATCAATTGCACTCGAGCTATGCACCCGATAAATGGAGCATAGCAGAGCTTATCATGCACATCATCGATACGGAACGAATCATGTGTTTTCGGGCGCTTTCTTTTGCTCGCGGACACCAAGACAAGCTTCCAGGGTTTGACCATGAGGGCTTTGTCGGGAATTTGGATTTGAAGGATTATTCCATCACCCAACTCGCCAATGAATATGCTGCTCAGCGAGAAGCAAGCATGGTGATGTTCGAAGGTTTTAATTCGGATGCCATGAACAAAAGTGGGATGTTTAGCAATGATTTGACCTTGTCTGTGCATGGACTAGGATACTTAATTGCCGGACACGAGCTTCATCACCTTGGTGTTTTGAAAGACAAATATGGAGTACTATGATTGAACCGAAAAAAAGCTAGAGCCTCCTCAAAAACGACAAACTTTAACCATGAAAAACACCTTAACATTTTTATTTTTTCTCATCTCTGTAGTATCCGCAAAAGCACAATGCTCCACCGTTTCGGTGTCCGTTTCGGCATCAGATGAAACCTTCATACAACTTTATCATCCCGGTTTTTTTAACATACCGTCGGGTTTTGCGAATGAATGTACTTGGCATATCACCACTTTCTCTGGAGAAACAGTGCATGAAGAAATGAGCTCTGGTGACGCATTTGAGCAAGGACAAATTCTTTTTGAGCATGATGTTCCCACAAATGATTCCATGCAAGTAGAACTAATTATCTCAAACGAGTTGGAAGGCCTGATTTGTACAATAGTCGACACCTTGTTTTGGGAAGAAATCGAAGTGATTCCGGGTTCGTTTATTGGCAATTGGGCTATTTTGAATGACAGTGGAGGGGTGGAAGAGGAGATTTCATCCATAAGTGCAAGGTGGATGAACTCGTCCAAAAGATTCAGTATCTACCCAAATCTCGTGGAAGATCAATGCGCTGTAATGAATAATGGAGCACCCGCTACGCTCATCATTTTAGACAGTCAAGGAAGAGAAGTGGAATACCTTCTTTTGGATGATGAAGAAACAAAATTGGACCTTTCGCACTTAGTATCGGGAATGTATTACCTGCAGTTGATCAGTCGTGCTCATTCTATTCTGGGAACGGAACGCATGATCAAATTGTAATTTGTTTGCTTCAAGAATTACGAAGTCCAGTGAACTTAACTCTTTGGGCTTCATGAAAGCTGTTTTATGAATGGCATGAAGTTCTGAAAGCCGACCAAAACTGCTAAATTGCAGCACAAAACAAATCAAGCATGAGCGCAAATTGGACCACCGTAAGAGAGTTTGAAGACATCACCTATAAAAAGAGCGGGGGAGTGGCTAGAATTGCCTTCAACCGTCCGAATGTAAGAAACGCATTCCGACCAAAAACAGTGGGAGAATTGTATCAAGCTTTTTTGGATGCCAGAGAAGATGTAAATATTGGTGTGGTTTTGCTCTCTGCTGAGGGACCAAGCACAAAAGATGGAGTGTACTCTTTTTGCAGCGGTGGTGATCAGAATGCTCGCGGACATCAAGGCTATGTGGATGACGACGGAATGCCACGCTTGAACATCTTGGAGGTGCAACGACTCATTCGCTTCATGCCGAAAGCAGTGATTGCTGTTGTTCCGGGATGGGCTGTTGGTGGCGGACACTCGTTGCACGTGGTTTGTGATTTGACGCTTGCGAGTAAGGAACACGCCATTTTCAAGCAAACCGATGCCGATGTAACCAGTTTCGACGGTGGCTATGGGTCAGCCTACCTCGCTAAGATGGTTGGACAGAAAAAGGCGAGAGAAATCTTTTTCCTCGGAAGAAATTATTCAGCCCAAGAAGCGGTAGAAATGGGCATGGTGAATGCCGCCATTCCACACGACGAGTTGGAAGATACCGCTTACGAGTGGGCACAAGAAATCTTGGCCAAATCTCCAACTTCAATCAAGATGCTCAAATTTGCTTTCAACCTCACCGATGATGGTATGGTAGGACAACAGGTTTTTGCCGGAGAAGCAACCCGCTTGGCATACATGACCGATGAAGCGAAAGAAGGTAGGAATGCCTTTTTGGAGAAACGAAAGCCAGACTTCAAGGACGTCAAGTACATCCCTTGATCTACCGAAGTAAGGTGAGCATTCCTTGATCTTCGTACCAGCGCCCTCTAGCGTCTTTGCTACGAACGACATAGTAATAGACCCCTTCGGCGACTTCCTCACCAGCTAGTCGTCCATCCCAAGAACTGTTCAGGCCTTGTTTCTCAAAAAGCAATTGGCCCCAGCGGTTGTAAATTTCCATTTCTAAATCAAATGTTCCGGTCATGATGAGCGGACGAAAGCTTTCATTGTCTCCATCCTGATTAGGAGTAAAAATGTTGGGCATCACGTGTTCATAGCTGCATTCGCAAAAACTCCAATCGGCCGAGGTTTCATAGATGCAACCCGACTGTTCGAGCTGAATGTTCAGTTCCGCGCTTTCAGTGAATACTATGGAATCGAGAAGGGGTAGGTATGGGGATTTCAACCACCATCACGGAATCCCTTCCAATGCAAGCCAAGAGGGCAGCTTCGAGGGAGTACATACCGGGTTCACTAATTTCGATATTGAGGCTTTCAGTTCCATTGCTCCAGAGCCCAATGCTTCCTTTGAGGTATGACAGGTGCTACTTCTACCAAATCAGACGGCCCACATAAGAAAACGGTGTCCGGTAAATCAACAGGAATGTAACATGGAGGGATGTAAATCTTGTCGATGCCCATGCGCAGAGCCCCTGCGTTTCCAGTGCCAATAAATTGGGTGAGCGTATCATTATCCCAAGGCAGAAAGCTGATCAAGTGATTGTCGCTACTTGCTTGGAAAGAAATGCAACGGGACTCCCATTCTACGGCAGGATCTCCATAAGCCAATCCGTAATTCGTACTTAATTCACTCACTCCAATGGAGGTACTATCGACAAACACTTCCCAAGCGCCCGTGCGATCGCTAACAGAGTTTTGAGCAATGATGGCTTGATCAAAACAAACATCGTATGTTGACCCCGGTAGCAAGCCATAAACCACTTGTTCGATTCCTTCATGAAAGAAGAGTAAACTCTCGTCGTTAGTTGCATACAATCCACTCACAAATGTGTTTCCACTGGAAGGAAATGCATTGATTCCCGAGTTTGAATTTGGGCCAGTGCTGGAGGTGATGTCCAGACTAGCCGTAATCCAATTATTGGCTAAACAAAAAGGGGCATTGTATGATACAGATTGCCACCCTTCAGGAGTTGCTGCTGTAACGGCATAGGGGTGTTCTGAGTCACCATTCACAAAGTCTTGAGCCTGCAAATGAGCGCCGAATAAGCATACAAACAGAAAGCAAATGAACCTTCCCCATGCACTGAAAGTACATAGTAAAGGATTGGATCACAGCGTCTTAGAGGAGGATTGTTCGAAAATCCTGCTCTCACGAAGATTAGATTTTCACAATTTTGTCTTGGAACAGTAATCTTCCCTCTTCGTTAAGGATTTGTAGAAAGTAGTGTCCTTTCAAAAGTGACGATAGATCAATTTTCGAAACCTCGTTGATGCGTCCTTCGCTAAGCACAATTCTCCCTTGAAGATCGGTAATGAGAACGTCAACAGAAGAAATACCTTCACTGCTTGTGATGTAGAGTTGATCCACTACTGGGTTGGGGTAAGTTTCGAATGTAGATTTGATTGTTTCATCAACATTGATCCCTAACTCGGTAATGAAACTCCATGTTTGGCTCCAATCTCCAAAGTTGGAACCATCACCCGCTCGAACTCTCCAGTAATAGGTGGTTGCGGTGATGAGGTCGTCCAAAAGAAATTCGCTCTCGTTCACGGTTTCAAGAATCGGTGCTTGATCAAAGTCCACGGAGGTGTCAAATTCCACTTCGTAAACTTCAGAACCAAGATTGTCTTCCCACTGAAGCAAGGTGTTCCAAATGATTTGATCTTCAGCTCCGTTGCTCGGACTCTCCAATTCAAAATTATTTAATCCGTTGGTCGTAAAGCTCCATGTGGCGGTCCAATCTCCTTCTTCTTCTCCAGCAATAGCACGAACTCTCCAGTAGTAAGTTTGATCGCTTAGTAGGTTGGTGACCAGTTGAATGGATGCAGTTGGGGTAGCGCTTTGTGGATTGGCGTCAAAATCGCTTGAAGTGTCCCATTGCACTTCATAATTGTCTGCTCCAAAGGCATTGGTCCAGTTGAGGTTAATGGCGCTGAAGTTGATGTCATTGCTCCCATTCGCAGGGGTAGCCAAGTCGAAATCATTCAACTGAGCTTGGTCTTCCCCCAAGTAACGCGCAATCAAGAATGCGTCCCCAGAATACCCCGCAACCACAATTTTATCGTCTCCTTGAATCCCAAGCGCAAACAATTCATTAACATCGTTGGAATCAAAATTATCTCGGATTTGTCCGTCAGGAGCAAAATCATCATCCACCGCTCCATTGGAATCAAAACGAACAATGGCAATGTCTTTCGTTGCATCACCTACACTACCCGCAAAAACGTAGCGATCCTGGCTGTCTTGCTCGATGTCGTATGCAATGGCGTCGTCAAAGATTCCGCTGAACTCACTGCCTGCTGACCAGGTGCCAACACTTCCGTTTGCTTGAATTCCGAAGCCAGTGAAGATGTATTTCAAATCGTTCACGTACCCTCCTCCGGCCATCTTGAAGGTGTCGTCAGATTCCAAGATGAGGTCAAAAGCTTTGTCGTTCCCATTGAAGTTTCCATTGTAGGTATTCACACCATCTTGGGCGAAGGTATTGTCCAAAGTTCCGTCACTATTCACGCGAATGCTCATGTAATCCGCACTCCAATTGATGGCGGGGAAGTCTTTCCATCCAACGGCGGTTATTTTACCGTTGGGGCGAATTTTTAAGCTTTCAACGGTGTAGAGGTGATTGGTGTCGAAGGGATCTTCATTGATCAAAGCCACTCCGCCATTTCCAAAACCATCCACCAAAGTACCGTCGGCAGCATATTTTGCAATCACTGGTCGCGATTGAGTAGAGGTAATTTCCACACTTCCGCCAACGTTGATTTCTCCGGTAAGCAATGAGATTTCGATGCACTTCAGTTCATCAGTCAGCCCCTCATCATAATCACTTATCACTTTTCCATCTGTTCCAAAATCCAAGTCCAATTCACCCGTTGGACTGTATTTAACAACACAGGCATCTTGGTCACTTCCATCATCACTATATCCTGCTAAATAGATGTTTCCATCAAGATCGAGCGCCATGGCATTTGCCACATCATCGCTCCCCAAACCAATGTCCGTGCTCACCATTCCATCATCACCAAAAGAGCTGTCCATGCTTCCATCTTCATTGAGTTTCACGAGGAGAAAGTTTTTGCCAAAAATCGGACTGTTCGTATATCCACCAATTAGCATACTACCGTCGGCTTGAATTTGCAGTGAAGTTGCCACATTATCATCATCGTTTGGGAGCAAGAGTACCAAACCATCATCTCCAAAAGTGGGGTCGAGTGAACCCGAGCTTTGTGCTAGGAAGGTGTGAGAGTAGGTGAAAAAAGCGAGAAGCGTTAATAAGTGGGGGAAAGTTTTCATAAGGTGTTGCATTAAAAATGAGTTACGAATCTAAGGAGAATCTGCTACCTTTCAGTTTGGAATCCTCCCAAAAAAAGAGAACAATAAATCCACAAATGAAAGACCTTGTACTGCTTTTTTTATCTCTGAGCTTGAGCGCTTTGACTTTTGCCCAAGAAGATGCTTTGAGGTGTGAGATTCGATCCCTTCAGCACAAAATAACGGCCTTGAGCCTTGAAGCTGATGCAGCAGGAGGGAGGTCGACCGAGGATTTTGCTCCCGGAACCCCTACTGAACATCGCGATTATCAAACCGTTATGGGGGAGGTTTTCAGTACGCAAGAACGATTGAAATCGGCTGCCGCTCTTCTGGACAGCACTGCCCAAGGAGCTTTTGAGCGCTTACTATCGAACTTGGCGGAATATGAGGAGCATCAAGCTTACAACAACGCTTCTGCTTTGAAAAATCAAGAGGAGAGCTATGAGCTTATTTTTCAGCAAAACCATTCGGTGTATTATAGCATAGGTATTCCTGTTCTAGATGAGCTCCTCTTAGAGGAAAGGGCCAATCATGAAGAAACCAAGGAACACGGAGTATTGCAGATGGGATGCGCAGCAATGGATATAAAGCCACTGCATGAATGGATTGCGCTACTGACATACTTCACGCCCTATTATCGTCTTGTTCCGATAAAGGCTGAAGTTTACGGCAACTACATGGTACTCACCGCTGGCTATGAGAGTATTGGGGAGACCTACAACAATTACTTTGAGCAGTCATTTTATTTGAGGAAGGTTGAAGAATAAAAAAAGCCCGAGCGAGATGCTCAGGCCTTTTCAATAAATCGGAATTCAAATTATTCAATCACCAATCGGCGAGTGATGATTTCTTCAGCACCAATAAAGCGCACGAAGTAAATTCCTTGGTTCAACTCAGCAACTGAAATTTTAGTGAGCGATTGTGCTACTTTGAAGTTGGCGAAAACTTGACCGTTAAGTGCAATGATTTCCACATTTTGAATGAAGTTGGGGTCCAATTCCAAGTTCAAGTTTCCTTTGCTTGGGTTCGGGTACATTGAAATGCTTGGATCAACTTTTACGCTGGCAATGTTTGAAATCGGACTAACGGTAATTTGTCCTTTCATTCCGTTTCCAGCATGCGGTGTGCATACATAGTAGTAAGTTCCAGGGACATCAAATGTAACAGATCCACCACCAAAAGGCAGGCTAAATCCTCCGTTTGCAGTGCTTCCGTTCATCATCCAAGTGGCTTCGCTCACCTCAACAACGTTGTGTCCATTCCCAATGTTCCAAGTTACCTCGTCACCTTCAACAATGTTGAGTTCGTCGGGAGTAAAAGTCATTCCTGCATTTTCAACAATGAAGGTTTCTGCCAAGGCAAAAGAAGCGATGCTTAGAAAGGCACTAAAGAGTAAGAGTTTTTTCATGTGTAATGTGTTTAGTTTCGGCTAAATTGAGACAAAAAATGGAATCAGACATCACAAGTTGATCACATTCTAGTGATTGATTTGGGATAATACGGAAGAGCTGGGGTGAAAATCCGTAACCAAAGTTACACAGAGTTCAGAGCAGAGAAGATATCTTGCACGCTGTTCAAGATAAGCCTTGCTTCTTGAATTCAACTTTAAACGTAAACATTCGATGATACAGGAATTAAAAGAAAGTTACGGACACCTTTTCGAGCAAGCACTCCTTGACGAAATTGGCAGAGTAGGAACCTTCAAAGAGGTTTCAGAAGGTTTTCAGTTGATGGATATTGGCCAATACATTAAATCCATGCCGCTTTTGGTGAGTGGAGCCATCAAAATTCTTCGAGACGATGATGAAGGAGATGAATTGCTTCTATACTTCTTGGAACGAGGAGATACTTGTGCAATGACGCTCACCTGTTGTTTGGGCGAAACCAAAAGTGAAATCAGAGCCATTGCCGAAACGGATGCCAAACTCATCATGGTGCCCATTCAAAAAATGGAAGAGTGGACCAGCAAGTATAAAAGCTGGCGCGATTTTGTTTTCAAAAGCTATCACGGCAGGATGATGGAAATGTTGGATACCATCGATTCCATTGCATTCATGAAAATGGACGAGCGCTTGGTGAAATACCTCAGAGACAAGGCCAAAGTGAGTGGATCGAAAACCATTCATACCACGCATCAAGACATGGCCTATGATCTACATACATCGAGAGTGGTGGTAAGTCGTTTGCTCAAGACGCTCGAAAATCAAGGGAAAGTGAAACTCGGAAGGAACATGATTGAAATTCTCGACCTCGAATGAGCTCTGTAACGCAAGTTACTGTGGTGGTGGATTTAGGACACTAATTTTGCCTTCGATAACAACACTTACTTACACACAAACAAATTATGGAACTCACTAGCACAGCAGGTATTTTTGGATTTATTGGAGCACTGCTCATCGGTCTGGTTCTCGGACTCATTGGAGGTGGAGGTTCCATCCTTACCGTTCCCGTTTTGGTTTACTTGCTTGCATTGGACCCTGTCATCGCAACGGCATATTCACTTTTCGTAGTGGGGGTTTCGGCACTTGTGGGGGCCATTCGAAACATGCAAAAAGGTCTGGTTGATTTTAAAACAGCGATTGTCTTCGCCATTCCTGCTTTCATTGCCGTTTACAGCACGCGAAAATTCATCGTTCCGGCCATTCCAGACGAATTGTTCCATGTAGGAGATTTTCTTGTAACGAAGAGCATCGCAATCATGGTATTCTTTGCAATCATTATGGTGGTTGCGGCCATTTCAATGATGAAAAGCAAACGCGGCGATGGTGGCGAAGAAGGGGAGGTACAATACAATTACCCCATGATTGTGCTTGAAGGAATTGTGGTTGGTCTACTCACCGGTATCGTTGGTGCAGGTGGTGGATTTTTAATTATCCCAGCACTTGTGTTGCTCGCAAAACTACCCATGAAAAAAGCGGTTGCAACCAGTTTGCTCATCATCGCCATCAAATCCTTGATTGGCTTCATTGGCGACGTAGAAAATCTCGAAATCGATTGGACCTTCCTCTTGTCGTTCACTTCTTTATCTGTCGTGGGTATCTTCTTAGGGATCTTCCTCAACAAGTACATCGATGGTAAAAAGCTGAAAAAAGGCTTTGGATGGTTTGTCCTCATCATGGGGGTTTACATTATTGGAAAAGAACTTTTCATTTAAACAAAATAGAACAAGGTCCGAGCACATCAGGTGAGGACTGGTTCAAATAAAGTCCCCTGAAAATGGGGCGAGATCACTTAATACAATCAAAAATGACAATAGAACAAATATACACCGGATGTTTAGCTCAAGGAGCTTACTACATAGAGAGCAAAGGAGAAGTAGCCATTATTGACCCTCTCCGTGAAGTACAACCGTATTTGGATCGCGCTCAGAAAGACGATGCCAAAATCAAATACATTTTTGAAACGCACTTCCATGCCGATTTCGTGAGTGGTCACCTCACCCTCGCAAAAGCAACAGGAGCACCTATCGTATTCGGACCAAATGCTACGACGAGCTTTGATTCAATTACAGCAAAGGATGAACAAGTATTCCCATTGGGAGATGTGAGCATTGTTGTTTTGCATACTCCAGGACACACCATGGAAAGTTCGTGTTACTTGCTTCGCGATGAAAATGGAAAAGATCACGCACTCTTTAGCGGTGATACTTTGTTCTTAGGAGATGTAGGTAGACCAGATTTGGCGCAAAAAGGAGCCGACTTGACTCAAGAAGATTTGGCTGGACATCTCTACGATAGTCTTCGAAATAAAGTGATGACTTTGGCGGATGATGTGATCGTTTATCCAGCTCACGGTGCCGGATCAGCTTGTGGTAAAAACTTGAGTAAGGAAACAGTAGGAAGCATTGGCGGACAGAAAGAGAGCAACTATGCTTTGCGCGCTGATATGACCAAAGAAGAGTTCATCCAAGAAGTGACCGACGGACTCCTTCCTCCACCACAGTACTTCCCACTCAACGTGAAAATGAACAAAGAAGGCTATGCTGACATTGATGAAGTGCTCAAAAAAGGGAGTCATTCCATGAATGCTGACGAATTCGAAGCTGCGGCAAATGAAACAGGAGCCGTTGTTTTGGACGTGAGAAGCGTGGAAGATTTTGCGAAAGGACACGTACCTCGCTCTATTTTTATCGGCATTGATGGAGGCTTTGCACCTTGGGTTGGAGCTTTGTTGATGGATGTAAATCAAGAGATTCTTTTGGTCGCTGATAAAGGAAGAGAGAAAGAGGTGATCACTCGTTTGTCTCGTGTAGGTTTTGACAATACCATTGGTTACCTCGATGGTGGGTTTGAAACCTGGAGAAAATCAGCCAAAGAATACGACACCGTAAGCCAAGTGAGCGCTGAAGAGTGGAAAGGAAGTTTGGAAGAAAAGTCTTTGGTTTTTGATGTGAGAAAATCAGGTGAGTACATCTCGGAACACGTTCTTCAAGCAGAAAACACACCGCTCGATTACCTCAACGATCACCTCAGTGCTTTCCCGAGCGAAGAGAACTTCTTCATTCACTGTGCTGGAGGATACAGAAGCATGATTGCCGCTTCCATTCTAAAGAGTAGAGGAATCCACAATTTTATCGATGTAGCAGGCGGCTTCGCGGCAATTAAAGAGGCCGGAGTAGAAGTGAGCGACTACGTTTGCCCATCAACTATCAAATAATCAAACGAAAAAAACGACCATGAAAAATATCGATCAAAAACAATTGCAAGAGCTGCTTGCTCAAGATGACAACGCATTGCTCCTCGACGTTAGAACTCCAGCAGAATGGGCCGATGGCATCATTCCCAACGCCAATAAAGCAGATGTGATGAACACCAACGGGTTTATGGCTCAAATTTCAAATTTGGACGAGACGAAAAACGTATATGTTTATTGCAGAAGCGGACAAAGAAGTCAAGTAGCGTGTGGCTTGCTTGAGAAATCAGGCTTCAAGAACACCTTCAATTTGCTTGGTGGTATCTCGGCTTGGCAAGGAGAGATCGTTCGCGGTTAACTTTTTGAGAAGATTACCTTAAAACTGAACGACGATCACAAAGCAGAAATTTTAACACCTTAACCCAAAATCCATGAAAAAGCATCAAATCCTGATCATAGGAGGAGGTTCTGCAGGCATAATGACCGCAGGACAACTTCTGAAAAAAGACAGCTCGCTGGACATTGCCATCATTGAACCCGCCTCAACACACTACTACCAACCCGCTTGGACTTTAGTAGGAGCCGGAACTTATGACTATGAGAAAACCTCAAAACCAATGTCCGAAGTCATGCCCAGCCAAGTTACTTGGATAAAGGAATATGCAAGTGGTTTTGCGCCAGAGAAGAACGAAGTTTTGCTGAAAGATGGAAGTTCGATAGCCTATGATTACTTGGTGGTTGCGCCAGGTTTGGCTTACGATTTATCTTTGGTTGAAGGTTTGGAAGAAGCGATGAACAAAGGTCTCGTAGTTTCGAATTACACCGATCCAAAAGCGGTGTGGTCTGCCATTAAAAACTTCAAAGGAGGGACAGCCTTGTTCACTCAACCTACAACTCCGATCAAATGCGGAGGAGCACCCCAAAAGATTGCCTACCTCGCTGAGAGTTATTTCAAAAAATCAGGCGTGCGTTCAAAAACAGATGTTGTTTTCGCCTTCCCTGGTGGAGTGATTTTTGGTGTGAAGGAAATCGCCAAAACCTTGATGGAAGTCGTAGAGCGCAAGGACATCAACCTTCGGTATGGCTATCAATTGAAAAAGATTGATGTGGACAAGAAGATTGCTTGGTATGCTTTGGGCGACAATACCAAAGAGTTTCAACACAAGGACATCAAAGTTAGTGAAGCCGACGGAATGGTGGGAATTCACTTTGATTTGATGCACACAGCACCGCCTTCAGTAGCACCTAAGTTTGTTGCAAATTCAAGCTTGGTGAATGAGGCCGGATGGTTGAATGTGGACATCAACACCATGCAGCACAAAGAACACGCGAACATCTTCGGTTTGGGTGATGTTGCTGCTTTGCCAACCGCCAAAACCGGTGCAGCAATTCGGAAACAAGTGCCCATCGTGGTAGATCACCTCATGCATTTGATGAAAGATCAGAAAATAGGAGCGATGCGTTACAACGGCTATTCCAGTTGTCCGCTCGTTACCGATTACGGTAAAATGGTCTTGGCAGAATTTGATTACAAGAACAATTTCACCCCAGACCCAAAGCTGAAGCAAATGTTGGTTTTTGACTCTTCGAAAGAGCATTGGAGACTTTGGATGTTGAAGAAATACATGCTCCCGAACATGTATTGGAATAAAATGATGAAGGGAGAAAACGTCTAAGGAACTTGACGAACAACTGAACGTGAAGTTGGAAGGTGCTGAAAGATGAAGGAAAAAGGAGGGGTGGGGATCCCTCCTTTTTTTTTCTAGAATTTCTAATAAAAAACGAGCATGATGTAACATCAGTTACCTTCATTCTACAAAAACAACCCCACTTTTGCACAACTAAAAAAACAAAGAGATGGATTGGATTTATGAGCCTTGGCCCTGGTATGTGTCGGGTGCAATGATTGCTTTAGTGATGTTTCTACTGATCATGGTAGGAAAGAATTTTGGAATGTCTGCAAACCTCCGAACGATGTGCACCATTTGCGGTGCAGATAAACGGGCGGAGTTCTTTAAGTTCGACTGGAAGAGCCAACGATGGAACTTGATGGTGGTGCTCGGAGCCATCATCGGGGGAGCGATTGCCCACTTCGGTTTGAGCAATGGAGCAGGGGTGGAAATCGCAGAAAGTGTGGTGAACGATCTACAATCGAAAGGATTCACAAGCGCAGGGGAGGCCTACTTGCCAACAGAACTTTTCGCATTGGAGTCGCTCAATTCTTGGAAGGTTTGGGCCATTCTCATCATTGGCGGGTTCTTGGTGGGCTTCGGAGCGCGCTATGCGGGAGGTTGCACTTCGGGTCATGCCATCTCTGGTTTGAGTGATCTTCAACTTCCTTCGCTCATTGCGGTAATTGGCTTCTTTTTGGGCGGTTTGACGATGATTCACTTCATCTTTCCACTGATTTTTTAATTCAGCATGAAACGGACCATGAGGCTTCATTTGCTGGTTTTTGCGGTTTTTTTCGGGTCGATGGGAGTAAGCTTAGCACAAGGCGAACACCCCACCGAAGAAAAGGATAGCACCCTGTGCACGGCCACTTCATTCATTGAGGTTTTTCAGCACGCCCACTTGCACGGACACGTTCGCAATTACTTCATGAGCACCCTGAACGAAGGAGCTCTGACCGATTATTTCTCCAATGCCACAGGAGGAGCTATCGCCATGACCACCAAGCGTTACAAAGGGTTTGAGTTTGGGGTGAAGGGAGTCTTTACCTATCAAACATTTTCTTCCAACCTGAATGCGTTTGATTCCATTGGCGGAGGAGCTTCAAAATGGGAGCACGAGCTTTACGATATTGAAGACACCGACAACTTCCACGATCTCGATCGCTTGGAGGAACTTTATTTGACCTATCATTTCAAAAAAGGCTTTTTCAGCTTTGGGAAGTTTGAATTTCAAGACACCCCGCTCATCAACGAGAGTGATGGAAGAATGAAGCCATTTGTATTCAAAGGTGCCAGCTTGAATTTGAACTTGAAGAAGCAACAAAAACTAGCACTTACAGCCCTTTACGGTGTTTCCCCGAGAAGTACGGTGGAGTGGTATGATTTTAACGAAGCCATCGGTCTGGTGAACAATGGGAGCACGAGAGACGGACATAGCGCCGATTATCACGGCGAAACCCATAGCCGCGGTGCTTTTGTTGTCGATTACGAAAAGGAGTGGGAAAAGTTGAATGTTCATTTTTACAACATCTACTTGGACCGCATCAACAATTCTTCTTGGTTAGAAGGCAAGCTGAAGCTCAAGAGCTGGACTATCGGAACACAAGTGCTATTTCAACTCCCCATGGGGAACATGGCGCAAAGCGATGAATTCCAGTATATCGAAGAAGAGGAGCAGGGGATGGTGGTGAGCACACTAATCGAAAAGCATCAAAAATCGGCTCGTTGGTCGGTGGCCTATACGCATGCTTTCGATTCCGGTCGCTTTCTATTTCCGAAAGCTCTGGGAAGAGATCAGTTCTACACTTCCATTTCGCGTTCAAGGCTCGAAGGTTTGGGTGATGCGGATGTGATTACGGTGAAGTACGAGCAAAAGTTTAAGAAAACCGATTTGACAACTTTGATCGAGTGCACAGCGGTGCTCGGTGCAGAACCGGAAGATCATCGTTTCAACAAATATGGCATCGATGATTACGTGCAGATGAATGCTCGTCTGAACTATCATTTTCACGGGTTTTTAGAAGGACTAGACATGGCTTTGCTCTATGTAGTGAAGCAAAATTTATACGACAGCACACCGGAAGAGCTGTTCAATGTAAGCAACTATCAACAAATCAATTTTGTAACGAATTTTAATTTTTAAGGATGAGAAGCATTATCTATTTACTTATTGGAATTGTCTTTGGAATCACCATGTATAAATCAGAAGCCGCATCTTGGTTCAGAATTTATGAGATGTTCCAATTCAAGGCCTTTCACATGTACGGAATCATTGGAACCGCCTTGGCTTTAGGGGTGATCATGGTTCAAAGCATGAA
>CALKGK010000004.1 GCA_938085105.1 uncultured Flavobacteriales bacterium | reverse complement strand
AGCAACTGCACTACTTCAAATTGTTGTCCTTGAAGGATGTTTACTGCATAGATTCCCGAAGCAAGGTCGGACTTCACCGCGATGATTTTTCCGTTCTGAAGGTCTTCTCTTGAATAGTTCTGGTAGAACACCTTTTTTCCTCCAGCATCAAAAATGCTTATTTCAATCTTATCTGTCGTATTGTTAGTATTTGACTCCAACTGAAACGAGCCGTCCGCACTTGGATTTGGGAATACATTCCACAATTGGAAGTCTTGATTTTCCGCATCAGCAATCCCTACTCCAACTTCAAACTCACAATCACCATTATCAAATTCTGCATTTTCGTCAAAATTCAAGGCCGTTTCATCCATGCATCCAAAAGCACTGATCTCTTCACTTGAAAAAGAAAGCTGACGCTCTTGCCAAACACTTCGGTCTTCGTACCATCCTTGAGCATTCAAGGTTCCAGAAACACTTCCAGTTGTAGTAAGTTGCATCAATAGCACCAATCCTTGGTCGTTGGGAAGCGTCTGTTCAGCATCGGGCAAGAAAAACCACGCTCCATTCTCAATTTCCAAGGTTTCTCCGGCCAAGAAAGGATCAAAATCGATTCCTGCGTGCCACAAATATCCCGCGTTTTGATCTTTCGCTCCAATGGTGATCCAAGAATCGAAAGCCAAGCTTGGATGGTTTTCAAGCATCCACTCGTTCGCATTTGCGGGAGAGAAATTCCCCATTTCATGCTGGTAGAAAGCCGCTGAGGCTTCAATAAAGAGTTGATCATCGTCATCTGCAAAAAGCGCGTGAACACTCTGGCCCTCTTCAGGAAGCTGCATGTAGATTCGGTAAGTATTTCCGGGAACCATCCCGAGATTATCTACTTCTTCAACAATCAAGCTGGGTGATTGGGCAAAAGCTCCGGTGATCATCGCGAAGCAAAAGGAAATTAGAAATGCAATTCTCATTTTTTGAATTTTGGTTATTCAGACTTACGAGAATTCTCGCAAAAAGTTCCACAGAAAAAGCAATTGAAGTGCAAGGTTCGACTTCGCTCTAATTCAATCAAGCTTCTTACCTTTACGCAAAACGAATTAGAAGCATGAGCAAACTCAAGAATTACGCACTCGGACAGTGGATTGAAGGAGATGGAGACGGACAGGCGCTTTACAACGCCATCAACGGCGATTTAGTAGCCACCGCCAGCAGCAAAGGACTCGATTTCGAAGCCATGCTGAACTATGGTAGAACGGTTGGAAACCCGGTGCTTCGTAAAATGACCTTCCACGAACGCGGAAGAATGCTCAAGGCTCTTGCTTTGTTCTTGATGGATCGCAAAAAACACTACTACGCCTTAAGTTGGGCCACCGGTGCGACGAAGGTAGATTCGTGGATCGATATTGAAGGTGGGATTGGGAACCTCTTCGCCTATTCGAGTTTGCGGAAGCAATTTCCCAACGAGCCTTATTTTGTTGACGGCGATACCGCTCCTTTGTCCAAAGGAGGATCGTTTATTGGTCACCACATCATGGTTCCAAAAGAAGGGGTGGCCGTTCACATTAACGCTTACAACTTCCCAATTTGGGGCATGCTTGAGAAAATTGCCGTCAACCTACTCGCTGGTGTTCCGGCCATTGTTAAGCCGGCAACCGTTACAGCTTACCTCACCGAATTGATGGTAAAAGACATTATCGACAGCAAGATTCTTCCCGAAGGCGCATTGCAGCTCATTTGTGGATCGGCGAACGGCATTTTAGATCATGTTTCGTCTCAGGATGTGGTGACATTTACCGGCTCTGCTTCTACCGGACGCATGCTCAAAGCACACCCTCGTTTGATTGAAGAAGCCGTGCCTTTTAACATGGAAGCTGACTCTTTGAATGCAGCCATTTTGGGTGAAGGCGCCACACCAGGTACCGAAGAGTTTGACTTGTTTATTAAGGAAGTTCGCAAAGAGATGACCGTTAAATGCGGACAAAAGTGTACGGCAGTTCGGCGTATTATTGTTCCTGAAGCTTTGGTTGAAGACGTGCAGATTGAGCTTGGAAAAGCACTTGCAAAAACCAGCATTGGCGATCCCAATACCGAAGGGGTACGCATGGGCGCCATGGCCGGTAAATCGCAAGTGGCCGATGTAGAAGAAAAACTCGAAAAGTTGCTCACCGCTTCTAAAATCGTTTACCAGAATCAAGGTTTTGAGGTGATGGGGGCAGACAAAACCAAAGGGGCCTTCCTCTCTCCTACTTTGTTGCTCAACGAAGATCCCTTCAACCAATTGGCCTCTCACGAAGTAGAAGCCTTTGGTCCGGTTTCTACCCTCATGCCTTACAAGAATTTAGACGAAGCCATTGCCCTTTCCAAGCTTGGAAAAGGATCTTTGGTGTGTTCATTAACATCTTACGACAACAAAGAGGCGCGCGACTTTGTCTTAGGAGCAGCGTCTCACCACGGTAGAATTTTGGTCTTGAACCGCGATTGTGCCAAGGAGTCTACCGGACACGGTTCTCCCATGCCCATGTTGGTTCATGGCGGACCAGGAAGAGCTGGTGGTGGAGAAGAAATGGGTGGAAAACGTGGCGTGAACCATTACATGCAGCGCACCGCCATTCAAGGGTCGCCCACGAGCATTTCAGCCATCACCAATGTTTACCAATATGGCGGAAAACAAGTTGAAGCAGAGCCGCACGTCTTTCGTCAGCACTTCGAAGAACTCAACATTGGCGATACCGTTTTCACACATAAACACACCGTAACCACCACCGACATTGTAAACTTTGCCAATGTGAGCGGCGATAATTTTTATGCCCACATGGATGAAACCTCATTGGACGGAACCATTTTCGAGCATCGGGTGGCACACGGGTACTTCGTTTTGGCCAAAGCAGCCGGTTTGTTTGTTGATCCGAAAAAAGGTCCAGTACTCCTCAACTACGGTATCGATGAGTGCCGATTCACCAAACCCGTTTACCCTGGTGCAACCATAGGTGTCCGTTTTACCGTGAAGGAAAAAATCGACCAAGAAAAGCGCAGCGAAGACGATATTGCAAAAGGCATCGTTAAGTTTTTGGTAGATGTGTATGATGAGGAAGGCGAAACCGTTGCCCTTGCTACCATTTTAACCATGGTGAAGAAACGTAATCAAGACTAATTTGAAGCAGCTCCTCTTCTGCGCCTTTCTAATTGTTTGCAGCGCGAAATCCGTATTATCACAGCATTCCATTCCAACAGACAGTTTGCTCAATGGAACATTGCTCGTGCAAGAATTGGACTCCCTGAAACAGACCATTCTTGAAACCCACGTTTCTCCTTTCACCTATTGCAGTGAAGAGGAGTTTCAGTCCGCCTTCGAGAGTGCTGAGGAAGAAGTAGGCAAAGGAATGCGTTACTATGATTATCTCGCTTTGGTGGGGAGAACCTTACAAGTGTTGCGTGATAGTCATACTTCCCTTTACTATCCTGCATTAGCTCAAGTTCACAAGGAAAATGGAGGCTTGTTTGTGAATATGCAGGTATTTAGTGTGGACGAGGGAAAGTCCGTTCACGTGAAAGAAGACCGTTTCGGACTGCTACCCCAAGGAGTTCAACTGTTGAGTATTAATGGTGTGAGGATTGATTCACTGTATGAGGAAAATGCCGACTTCAGCTTGTACGAAGGCGATTCTGACAACAGCTTTTATGCTTTCAACGACGCCCTCTTTCCTCCCATGCTTGGCGTTTGGACAGAACTGAAAAGAGAAAACACCATTGAATATGCCCTTCCACGATCTTCGGACACCATGAGTGTGAGTTATCCTGGAAAGACCTACAAAGAGTGGCGAGAATTCAATAAGAAGCGGAAAGTGAAGTCAGATCCCTATTCACTTGACCTCCGAGAAAACGGGAAAACAGCCGTGATGCACATTTCAACCTTTTCGCATCCGAAGTCTAAAAAATACTATCGCTTTTTAAGAAAGAGTTTCAAGGAAATACGAAAATCAGAAATCGAACATCTCGTTCTTGATCTTCGCGGAAATACCGGTGGAAAAAGTAATCGAATGGAAACTTTACTCCGCTATTTGAGTGAAGATAGCTTGCGAATTCCCAACAACATCATTGCGAAATCGAGCACAGTTGCTCAACAAATGCACTCCAAGACCTTCAAAGGAATGCACAAGTTTTTTCTCACTCATTTCAATAAAAAGAATGAGGAAGTCCAAAACTGGCTGAAGATTGTGACCTTGGAAAATGGAAAAGTGGATACCGTGTTTTACCGTGATTATGGTCCGGAAATCAAAAAACCATACCAAGGGAAATGTTCTCTGCTCATCGACGGACAGAGTGCTTCGGCAACGGTCAATTTTGCCGCGGGCTTTCGGTTTTTGAATCGAGGGGTGATTTATGGAAGTCCGTGTTTGGGTCCGTACACCGGAACTTGGGGCAATCCTGCACCATACCAGCTGCCCAACACCAAAATAAAGCTGTCTATTTCAACCATTCGTTTCAACACTACTTCTACTTTTGATTTTGAACGAAACAACCTCGTCCCCGATGTTCTCCTCAAGCCCAACCCAAGTGCTTGGTTTGAAGGGGTGGATAATGTTTTGGAGATGGTGGTGAAGCAGTGAATGTAACCGGCTGCCTTCGACTCCGCTCAGGCAGCGCTTCGACTTCGATTTAACAACGGCCTTCGGCTCCGCTCAGGCCTCGGGGCATTTTCCGAAGGAGAGGCCTGAGCGAGTCGAAGGCCGGGAATTTAGGGTTCGCCATTCACTCATAAAAAACCACTCCATTAGGAGCAATTCCTACTTCTACCGTTCGCAGAAGAACACCTTCTGGACTATAGATCCTCACTTCTTCATTGGAAATGTAGTCTGGTGTTGTTGTGAGGTAAATGTTTCCACTACTTGGGTCAACATCGATTGAATGCGCCGTTTCAGCAATCACAAGTTCGCCCAAAGTGCCATTGATATTCATTTTTTGAACACCATTCAACAAGAAGTAAAGTTCACTTCCATCATCACCGATGGCAACTTGACTCAAATGATCGCCAACTTCACCAAGCTGAATCAAATCAAGCACTTCATCTCCCGAAGCGGCAATGTGTGCTGCAAAACTTGGCGTTTCCGACACAATTTGCCAATTTTCATCGTACTCCGTTGCTCCTGCACAAATCACCCAAACTTCATTGTTGGCATCTACTACTAGGTCTGTTGGTCGATCACCAACACTCAACGTATTGACTACTTCGTCGGTGTTCGGGTCGATCACGCTCACCGTCGAATCGTCGCCCCAACCACCGCTATTGGCAACAAAAACATAATTTCCATTGTACACCATCTGCTCCGGTCCGCCACCTACTGCAATGGACGAAACAATGCTCAAATCGTTCAAATCCACCACCAAAACTTCCCCATTGAGCGCTCCATTGCTCAGGTATCCTTTGTTGTTATCAATGCCCAGAAAATATCGCGGGTAGTCACATCCTGTAATCGTTCCTAAACTGCTGAAGTCTTTCAAATCAACCACCTCTACTTTCTGACTGTTGTTCACCACTGCATAAGCGCGGTTGTTGTGAATGGCCACACTTTGGAGCACATCGCCTAAGGTAATTTCATTGGCATGCTGAAAAATAGCATTGCTGTGCATCCCTTCAGAAATCCACGATACAGAAGCATTGGAAGCGCCAAAAGCCCCTTCGTTGCTCACCAAAGCACCACTTCGGAAGTCGAAATTTTGAGCTTGGTCGTTAAGCAGCTCTTCTTGATCTTTTTTACATGAACTTAGTGTCAAAGCACTGATGGCGAGGAATAAAAGGTATTTTTTCATTTTGAAATTGGTTTGATGCTGTATTGAAGTTGTATTTCCCACACTCTTCCCGGCATGGCCACTGCAGGAAGGTATTGTTGTGGTGTATTGAATATGTTTTGGCATTGAAGCAGCAGCCTAAAATTGCTTCCTTGTTTTGAAAAGTGTGCTCCTAGTCCCAAGTCAAACAAATGCACTTGATTGAATCGCCAGTTTTCTGGAATGCCGGGGAAATAATCGTTTTGACGAAAACGCCAAGCCGCATTCAAGTGGTAGCGTTTGTAGGCTATATTTCCATCTACACTCGTGCGCACATTGTTCTGATCCAATTGGTGCTTGGCCAACCAAAAGGGAGCGTTCAAATAATTCTGCAGCTGAAACTTCGCCATGAGGTTCATCATCACCTTCGCTTTTCGTTCTAAGAAGAGTTGCAGTTCCACTTCTTGAATTTCCGCCTCGCCTGAATTAAGCGGTCTGAACACGCCCAAACTGTTGGGCAGCCATTGAATCATCTGATCCATGAGAATTTGGGTGTACGCTGCACTTACAAAACTCGAGCTCCAAGCATTGTGCTTGATGAACCGACCTTGAACTTGCATGCTTCCTTTCCATCCTTCTTCAGCAGCTAAAAAACGCTCTTCGTCCCCACCCCAAAAGCGCTCGTTGAGATCGGGAAGTCGGTAAATCCTTGAAACATTTACTCTTGTTTCGAGCTTTTTAAGCGGACGAAGGCTCAAGCTCACATCGCCCAAAAGAAAGGGATTGGCTTGCGAATTCAAATCTCCGCGAAGCAAGGTGAGCAGGTCCCATTTTTCTCGTTGATGATGCAGGCCTATACTTTGATTCAAAGCCAGAACTTCCTCGTTTTTATAGGTATTCGTTGTGGCTTCTTGTCGCTCCACATTGGTCTTTACAAAGAGTTTCGTGTGCTCGAAATACCATGCAAGCTCTCCCCTCAAGCTTTGCTGCAGCGTTTTTATTCTTGAGTCGATATAGTATTCTCCAAAAAACGGACTTTGATCGGTGTATCGTTGTTTGGTGTAAAAATGCGCCGCAGAAAAACCGATACTCATTTTCTCGTAGGTCCTTTTGAGCGAAGCAGATAGACGAAGCGCTCCGTCTTGTTGACGTGCAAACGACTGTCCGAAACTCCCCAAAGCCTCTGGAATGGCCGTGTGTGCCTCTTGCCACCAAAGATGAGCATCCCATTTCCAGCGGTCTCCACCATACATGGATTGCATGAAGGCCAACAAATCGTGGTTGTTGTGTTCTTGATTTAGAACAGGATGCTGGAATTTGTGGTAGTCGACATATTCAAATTCGTTACTTGCCTTGCGTTTGAACACTTTGCTTTGAAGCTTCACCTTCCCTAGTGCAAAGGCACTCTTCAGGGCATAGCTTTGATTGTTCAAGGAACTATGAGAAAAGTGCAACTCATGATTAGCGCTATAGGTATTTTTCAAACCAATCATTCCTCCAGCGCCACTTCCGTAAGCAAAAGCACTGCTAGAAACATGTTGGCGGTTTTCGTAGCTTTCAAAAAAGCTAGCCGGCAAGAGGGAGAAATCTGTTAGCCCTAAACTGGGAGAGTTCATTTCGAATCCGTTCCAAAGCACAGAAAAATGATCGCCTAGGAGTCCTTGCGAAGCCGCAGTAATGGCACTTCCCGGGGCGCCGTATGGACGAATGATTGTTTGTCCGTTCTTCAACAACAAATCGCCAATACTCCCCGATTTCGACCAAGCCTCTTGAATACTATCTGCTGAATTTTTGGGCAATGTAAGATCGATGACCTCTGTAACAAGTGCTACGGGCAATGATATCCTAGGAAGCGAATCTTGGGCCGATGCGGACAAGATCAAGGATAGCCAAATTGCTATGACGATGAGTTTCTTCATGTTCACTTTCGCTCTTGCACCGAGGGCGATTCGTGTTTAATGCAATTGGCAGGTCTTCTGACTTACTCTTGAACAGCGCCTTCCCGGTTTCCCAGTGGCATAAGAATGCTGAACATTTCATAGAGCTTACAGCTGCGGGCACAGTTCAGGTTTTTCACCTGATTCCCTTTTCATCCTTCGCCTGAGCCAACAGGGAAAGAACCTTAAAGCAGGGCAAAGATACATTTTTGTTTGAAGCATCATTGTAGGTGGAGAAGATTCTTCTACTTCCTCCCTAGCCCTTATCTTTGCTTCATGATTGCTGTAAGTTGTGCTATAATCACCCATCGAAATCATCCCAATAAAACCTTGGCTGTGCAGCGAAGTTCCAAAATGAAGCACCCATTGAAATGGGAACTTCCCGGTGGGAAAATTGAGCTAGGAGAGTTGGCAGAATCTTGCATTATCCGAGAAATTAAAGAAGAGCTGAACATTCAAATTGAAGTGCTTCAAGCCTTGCCCAAAAGCCGCCATTCTTATCCTGAGTTCAGCGTTGAGCTTCACCCCTTTCTTGTGCTTTGGTCTGATGGTGAACTGGTTTTAAGTGAGCACGCCCAAGCAGAATTTCTGTCCGACCAAGATTTTTCAGCGCTTGACTGGCTCGAAGCAGATCTTCCCATTGTGGAGCATTACCTTAAACTCAAAAAGGGACAGGATCATGAGCATTGAAGAAATCGAAACTTGGTTACGCAATCAAGAAAACCCGGAGAAGGCTCAATTTCGAAAGCAAAAATTCAATATTGACGCTAAGGGTGTGATGGGAATTGATAATGCCCAGCTCAAAGCATTCGCGAAATCCCTCCCTAAGGATGCTGACTTGGGACGAAGACTTTTTGGACACCCCATTTACGAATCTCGGCTCTTGGTGTCTAAATTCTTTCCGCCAAAAGCCCTTTTGTTTGAAGATGCTGATCGATGGTCGGATACTTTTGAAAATTGGGAAATCACCGATGCTTTTTCAATGGCTGTTTTTGCTCGGAGTCCGATTGCCCTTGAAATCATAGAAGCCTTTCACAAATGCGAATCAGAATTTAAACGAAGGAGTGCCTTTGCCACCATTGCGGCCTATTGCTCAAAACGAAACAAGGATGCCGACGAAGTCTATTTGAGCTTCTTCCCATACATTTCTGCGGTGGCTGATGATGATCGAATCTATGTAAAAAAGGCGCTCAGTTGGGCGCTCAGGAGCATCGGCAAACGGAACGCTCAATTGCACCGCTCAGCGATTATCTTTGCTGAAGAATTGGCTACTCAAGGCACAAAATCTGCACTTTGGATCTCCGTTGATGTCCTGAAAGAATTGAAAACAAAAAACCTTTGAGCGGTTTCAAGGTCTTTTTCTTTGACAGCTTACAAACGCTCCAATTTTTCTCCATCCCATCTCCAAAGCCCATCCTTTCCCGCCATCCAAATTCGGCCTTGATGATCGACCTCCATATTTACCACTCCGCTCAAGGTGTTCCCCTTTTCGTCCTGAAACAAGTGAAATGTTCCATTCTCCAAGTAATGAACTTGATCATGATCACCTCCCATCCATATTCTTCCACTTTGGTCTTCACAGATACCCATAATCGATAACATGTCCAAACCGTCCTTCTCAGAATAAGTAGTGAGTTCATCTCCATCTAAAATGCTCAATCCCGCGCCATATTTTGGTTTGTAGGTAATCAATATTCTTCCTGATTGATCGCAAAGCACGTTGCGAACCATATCGGAATGCAGTCCAGATTCCGCTGTCAGAAATGTAAATTCCTTCCCGTCAAACTTCGCCAAACCGCCCATGCTCATGGAACAAAACCAAATGTTTCCTTCCTCATCTTGTGCCAAGTTGCTGATCCAGTTGTGATGCAAACCATCCGGCATCAATTGTCCGCCATCCTGTAAGTAGGGCTGGAATTTTAAACCGTCCCAGAGATAAGCTCCCGCTCCACCCGTGCCTATCCAAAGCTCCCCGCTTTCCAAAGGCAAGAGCGCATGTACTTCATTTGGGTTGATGACGGGATAAACTTTGTCTAACCAAGAGCTTGTTGTATCGGAAAACGGCAATGGAATCGTTTGAAAATTAAAGCCATCGTACAAATTGATTCCTTTTTCCGTACCGAAAACATGCATTCCATTGGCCAACTGTGTAATGGCCATCACGTTCTCCCCTTGGAGTCCATCTTTTGACATCAACACTTCCTTTCCTTCCGATGCATAGTGGTGAACCTCTCCATTCTTCGTTCCTACCCACACCTCTCCAGCTTCATCACAAAAAACTGCGAAGGGCCTTTCAACCAAATCGATTGATTTTGGTTTCTCAATTTGTCGTTTCTCCTCTTTTGCTCGATCTTGACTCGGTTCACTGCTACTACACGAGCACATGGTAAGTATTCCTATGCAGGAAAGAAGAAAGCACAAATATTGACAATGCCTGATCATGATGAGGGTTTGGGACAGAAGGTCGGGATATATCTTCGGCAAAACAAACTGAGCTTAAATTACGGAACATGAATGGTTTTCTTTTCGGGCTGGAGGACTGTTCCTTTTCTATGCAAATTGAGAGAAAATCACCATTCATGAATTCTGAAAAAGTCCGATTTCTCAACTTCGAAAAGCATGAATTATCTGCACGTTTAGAGCTTCCTGTAGATAACAAACCTCATGCATTTGCCATATTTGCTCACTGTTTCACATGCAATAAAAATCTAACCGCCGTAAAAAAACATTGCTCGCTCCTTAACTCAAGCGGGAACTGCAGTGTTACGCTTTGACTTCACTGGATTGGGTGAAAGTGAGGGCGATTTTTCTGAGAGTAATTTCTCCTCTAACGTGAACGACCTGTGTGCTGCTGCCAAGTATTTAACTGAAAATCACGAAGCCCCACAGTTGTTGATCGGACACTCCCTCGGCGGGGCTGCTGTGCTTCATGCCGCTCATGAATTGAGTTCCATCAAGGGGGTAGTTACCATCGGTGCTCCGTCAGCACCTCAACACGTCACCCATTTATTGAAGCAAGGCATCTCTGAAATTGAAAGCGAAGGTCAGGCTGAAATTAATATTGGTGGCCGACCGTTTCAAATCAAAAAACAATTTTTGGAAGACCTTGCAGATCAGGAGGGGAAACATCAAATCAAATCCCTTCGCAGGGCATTGTTGGTGATGCACAGTCCGCAAGACAACATCGTAGGCATTCAGAATGCTGCTGAGATTTATACCGAAGCTCATCATCCCAAAAGTTTCATTTCATTGGACGGGGCAGATCATCTGCTGTCCAACAAGGCTGATTCGCTCTACACGGGAAGAGTTATTGCTAATTGGGCAAGCAGGTATCTCCATCAGCCCGAAAAAGAAAGCATCGACACCCAACATCAAGTAGCCGCACGATTGGCTGAAGATGACACTTTCACCACCGAAGTTCAAAGCGGCCCCCATTCATTTTTGGCCGACGAGCCCAAAGATATTGGCGGTAAAAACCTTGGTCCATCTCCATATGATTTGCTCGCGGCAAGTTTAGCCAGTTGCTCCTCGATGACCATGCAGATGTATGCAAAGCGAAAAGAATGGCCACTTGAGGAAGTGCTAACACACGTTACGCACCGGAAAGAAGAACGAAAAACCGAAGATGGGAAAACCGTTCATGTAGATGTTTTTGAGAAGCACATTGACATTGAAGCTCCTGCACTTTCAAAAGAACAAATTGATCGAATTCGGGCCATTGCTTCGAAATGTCCGGTACATCGAACCTTGGAAGGTGGTGCTGAAATTGTTTAGCGTTTTGGATGCTGAATGCTTGGAGTGAAAAATTGGGGAGCGTGGGGAGTGAAAATGATGGGGGAGTTTTCATTCACAAACTGAGCGTTGTTATTGACAAATTCAAGAGAAAAATGCTTGGGGAAAAGAGAGAACTTCCTGACCTTCGATCTGCACGGTGGAGGCGGGGGAGGGAAAGGGAGGGCCCGACAGGGCTAGGTTTGGGCTGGTCCGGAATGGACTAAAAATTTTCACCTAAGGTAATTGCTCCCAACAAAAAATCAAAAAACACACCTCCTAAATTTGTCGTTCAACACTTTTCTTTTGTCGATGATAAACCCTTCCCTCCCACCACAAAATCCATCCCTCTTTTTCAATCACCTTCCCGGCTCTTCATCTTTCTTCCCTGAGAATTCCAAAACATATCCGCACGTTTTGCTTTTGTTCATCAATCACACCTTTTCCCAACCATCAGAAAAAGCACATCCATACCTCACAAACAAGAGCAAGACACAATTTCTCTTAAGTACCATACCACTTCAGCGCAAATTCATGAATTTTCACCCCACCTATACAGCCTGTTTGCACTACTTTTGCGGCATGAAAATGAATTGGAGTTTGGTCCTCGTTGGACTCATATCGGTATTTGCCGAAAGTAATGCATCTGCTCAAAGCGAAATAAAAGTCATGAGCTACAACGTGCTCAACTATCCCCAAGGGGAGATCACTAATCGTGAAGACACTCTGGCTTTGATCTTGAATTACGTTCAGCCCGATTTGTTTTTAATCCAAGAACTAAAATCTGAGGCTGGTTACAACACCATTTACAACAGTTGTTTCACCGATTTAAACGATCCGTTCGCTCAAGTTACCTACGTTCCTCAGAATTCCAATCAGGGGTCTTCTTGGCCACTTCAACAAAGTTTGATTTACAACGAACGCATTTTTGGTTTGGCAGAGGAAGGCATTCGAACCAGTCCTGTGCGCGACATGAACCGCTACAAATTGTTCTTGAAAGATGAGGGTCTGATGCAAGGAGACACTACCTTTCTTCACGTTTTTGTGGCTCACTTGAAAAGCAGTCAAGGTTCCAACAACGAGCAACTTCGATTGGAAATGATTGAAGCATTTACTGCCTATTTCAACACCCTTCCCCCCGATGCTTTGGCCATTTTCGGCGGTGATTTCAACTTGTACAGCAGCGACGAGCCGGCATATCAGTTGCTCCTCTCTCCAAACAACCTCCTTCAGTGGCAAGACCCCATCAACGCTCCTGGAGTTTGGTCAAATGGAAGCTACCCTTTCAAGCAAATCCTCACACAAAGCACAAGAAGCTCTTCCATTTTTGGTGATGGTGCTGGTGGAGGTATGGACGATCGTTTCGACTTTATCATGGCCACAGACGCCTTGATGAACCAAAACAGCTTGATCCACTACCAAGTCAACAGCTACGATGCACTTGGGAACAACGGTACTTGCTACAATCAGAGCATCACCAACTGCAATGAAAACAACCCTGTCCCCTCCTATCTTTTGAGTGCACTGTACCACATGAGTGACCACCTTCCGGTAGTGATGAACTTGGAAACCGACCTTACCCTTAGCACGGAAAAACCACTTGTTCACCACGATCTCAAAGTGATTGGAAGCACCATCCAGTATGGCAAAATTGACTTTAACCTACTTTGTGAAAAAAGCCAAGCCACAAGCATTGAACTTCGCGATGCGAGTGCTAGATTAGTTTACGAATCGGAACAATTCTCCAGTGCTCCAAGAAGTCGTTTTGAACTCCCCGAAATGAATCCAGGAGTGTACTTTTTAAGAGTCGTTGGGCAAGATGGCATTCCGTTGACAAAAACATTTATCATTCAGTAAATTATGAAAACCGTAACACTCCTTGTTGCGCTATTGATTTCCGCTATCACCTTTGCTCAGGACCTCGCCGAATATGGGGTAGATACCACGCAAACGGTTCCTAGCGGACTCGCGGTAGGTTCCTTCATTCCTGTGGTCGAGCACAGATGCTGGAGCAATGAGAACATCACCGCTCCAAATGCTGGAAAAAGACAACTTATCTTCTTCTACAAAGGTGCTTGGAACTCGAAAGCCAAAGGTTTTCTTAGCGATTTGAAAGACAGTTTAGATCGCGACAAGATTGAGCTAATCGTCCTTACTCCTGAACTTGAGGGGTCCACCAAAAGAAGTGAGAAAACTTTGGCTGATATCCAAGTGTGCACGATATCGAAAGAGGACATGGATCTTTATGAAGTGGGATTTTCGGTCCGACCACAATTCTCGAATCTCTTGAAGCTTTTTCAGTTCTACAATCTTGAAAAACGAACAGAAGGCGATGCTGCCATTTTGCCTGCGAATGCCATGTACTTAGTGAGTACAAGCGGAAAATTGATTTGGAGATATTTTAATTACGACCATCGCCACTTTCCGAGTGTTGAAGAAATCAATTCCGTCAAATAGGGCAAATCCTGATTGCTTTAGTACCTTGAGGTAATGAAACGACTTCTCATTCTCCCAATTGTCCTTCTGTTTGGATTATTGAGCGCCGCGTGTTTTCAGAACAATGGAAATGAGGTGCTTCCCCCTCCGTTTGTCCAAACCGGAACTTTACCCGAGTTTCATGACACCCTTCTTGTGAACACTCATGTTTATGCGGAGAAGGACAAAGAAGCATTGAGTTTGGACGTGTACAATCATTTGAAGTCGGAGTCGGAACAACCTAAACCGGTGCTCTTTTTTGTGCATGGTGGCGGCTTTTATACTGGTACAAGAAAGGAACCCGACATTGACCAGTATTGCCGATGGTTTTCCGAAAAGGGTTTTCTGGTAGTGAACATTTCTTATCGGCTTTACCTCAAAGGTCAAAGCTTTCACTGCGATCAGCCTAGTTCAGAAAAAATCAATGCTTTCCGAACGGCGGTGAGCGACCTCAGATCAGCGACAGATTTCATTTTGAAAATGTACAAGGGACAGATCGAGCGCGATCAAGTATTCATCTCCGGTTCAAGTGCTGGTGCCGAGGTGGTGTTGCACGCCCCCTATTGGGATGCCGAAATCATGAGCTTGGACAAACCTGATTTGGAAAAAAACTTCAAGTATGCGGGGGTGCTTGCCTTTGCTGGAGCGATGGTGGATACCTCTTTGATTACAAAGGAAAACATGGTGCCTACAATGATGTACCACGGTACTTGTGACCCCCTGGTTCCTTACGGCACAGCCATTCACCATTTTTGTCCTGAAAACAGCGTTGGCGGACTCCTCTTGCACGGTTCTCGAAGCATTTATTCCCGCATAACAGGACTCATGGGAACAGTTGAACTCATTTCAACCTGTGGCGGAAAACACGGTCGGGCAGTGGCTCCCATTCGTGAAAGCAAGGACGAATTGCTCTTGTTCATGGAACGCTGCATTCGAGGAGAGCATTTCAATCAAAAGCTCATGATTGAAGGGGATTTAAGTAAATGTAGGTACGGTAAAGAATGGAGTTGCGATGAATAAAACAAGCTTGTTATTTTTAATCTTCGGGTTGATGTTTGTTTTGAACATGAACGGTCAAAGCACGTATGTGAAACAATTGGAACATCATCGCGATAGCATTAACCATCATTTTGCAGATCCAGAGACCAGCATTTTGGATAGCGCCTTGATTCCCACCTTTGATCACTTCCCCTTCTTCGAGATTGATAGTACATTTCGCGTGAATGCAAGCTTCAAGAAAGCCAAGAAACGCAGAACGATCATCATGAAAACCAGTACTGATCGAATGGCGGAATACCTTGTTTATGGGACGATTTCTTTCGAGTTGAAAGGAGAAAAATGCAAGCTTACGGTCTATCGGAACAAAGCACATACCACTCATCCGCTTTATAAAGACTACCTCTTCCTTCCATTCACAGATATGAGCACAGGAGAAGAAAGCTACGGCACGGGACGTTATCTCGATCTCAACATTTCTGATTTGGACGATCTGATTCTTGATTTCAATTATTGCTATGCTCCGTATTGTGCATACAGCGATCGATATTCATGTCCGGTACCGCCATCGAACAATCACATCAGCACTAAAGTATTGGCAGGAGCAACAGGGATTTTTGAGCATTAACCCAATTTTAGTTGAGGTCGCTTCGCTCGGGTTGAGGGCGATTCGCTTGGGTTTAGTGTGCTGAAACTTTGTGAACGGGTATTCTAAGTTCACAGATGAAAAGGGCCTTTTCTACCGAGTCCTCTACCTTTGTGCAAAGGTAAATTATGGCTGCATTTTCATTTGAAAAATTGCATGTTTGGAAAGAGGCATGCGAATTGAGTAAACGAGTTTATATCCTAACGGATTCCTTTCCCACAAAAGAAAAATACGGTTTGATTTCACAATTAAGACGATCTTCTGTTTCTGTCTCAAGTAATATCGCTGAAGGCTCTGCCAGAAGGTCTAAAAGGGATCAAGCACGTTTTTATGAGTATGCTTATTCAAGCTTGATGGAAGTCTATAGTCAAGTAAAATTGTCGCATGAGTTAGGGTATATGCACAGTCATTCGCTCCACAACATGAGTGCCTTTTGTCAAAAACTCGCAAAACATATCAACCTCCTCCACGATAGCACCACCAGATTGAATGAACCATAAAGCGAAGCGACCTAAATCAAGCGAAGCGACCTAAATCAAGCGAAGCGACCTAAATCAAGCGAAGCAAC
>CALKGK010000003.1 GCA_938085105.1 uncultured Flavobacteriales bacterium | reverse complement strand
GCTCAACTGGTGATCGAGGACAGCCAATTTATTGGAAATGATGGAAATCAATCGGGCGGACTCTATATCAACGACCACACGAGTTTGGACATGAATCGCTGTGAGTTTTTGAACAATACAGGGAATTCTGGGGCGGCCTTTGGTCCAACCTATTACTGCGAGGTAAATGTGGCCAACACGGTATTTGCAAACAACGAATCTTCAGGGAATGCGGGTGCTGTTCGAATCGTACAGTTTTGTCCGGTGAACTTCAACAACTGTGTTTTCGCCAACAACAAAGCAGGAAATGATGGAGGAGCTTTTACCCTCTATTGGGACAGCGACCCTGTTTTTAGGAACTGCATTTTTTGGGGAAATAGAAACGGTGAAGGTGTGAGCACGTATTGGGTGAACGAATACATCTGGAACACCTGCGAAGCCAGTTTTTATCATTGTGTAGTGGAAGGCGGAACGGATACTTTTGAGTTTGGAGACAGCAGTTTCAACGCTTACGATAACTGTTTGGAAACAGACCCACTATTTCTTATCCCGAGCGCTGGAATTGGGGCTAGTTTCGATGCAAGCCAGAGTTGGTGGAATGTAGACGAAACCAATTCTCCTTGTTTGGACGCGGGTCTTTTTGTTGATGGAATGTTTCTGGGAGATGCTGATTTGGCCGGGAACACTCGACTTCAGGGGCTTATTGATATTGGAGCTTATGAAGGAGGGGGAAGTGTTCAACCCCCTGTACCAAGCAGCATAGGAGGAGAACTTGTTATTTGCAACGGAAGTGAACTGGAACTACTAGCCGAAGCAGAAAGCCAAGCACCCACAGAAGTGGAGTGGTTCAGCAACGGGAATTCCATCGGGTCTTTAGCTCTTTTACAATTGGAAACACCAACGGCAGGAATGTATTACTTCGTTGCCAGCAACATCGCGGGCAGTGTTTATAGCGATACCCTCATGCTTAGCTTTGAGGAAACCCCAACACTGTTGAGCAACATCACCAACAATTGCACGCTCGATGCAAGTGGAGCCATTGCACTTACTTTGGAAGAACCCTTTGAAAATGCAAGCATCTACTTCGAGAGTGAAATGATGGGGAATGGTTTGGAGCTCAATGGTTTGAGTGAAGGTATATACACCTTTGAAATTGAGACACAAAACGGCTGTTGGCATCAAGAAAATGTGGAGATTTTGGCCCCAAGCACTTCGCTCAGTTTGGATTTATCGGCAAGCGGTGCAACTTGTCCCGATTGTGAAGACGGCGAAGTGGCTTGGTCTGCCAGCGGTGGATTCGGTGAAGTGATGTTAATCAGTCCAGATAACACCAACAACCTTTCTGCCGGACTGTATTCCATTTGTGTAGAAGATGAAATGGCTTGTACCCTTTGCGAAGAGATCTCAGTGAATATCTACTTTGCAGCCATTGATTTGAACGAAGACGGACTTGTCAATGGAGCAGACCTTCTCAACTTTATCTCCAACTTTGGATGTTTGGGCAATGATTGCGAAGGAGACCTTAATGGTGATGGAGCGGTCAATGCAGGGGATATGGTTTTGTTTTTAAGCATGTTTAATTAGAAGAGTAGTTTCGGTTTTGGATCGAAATGGGTGAATTGAATATCGAACATCGATTAACGAATGTTGATTTCAGAAGTTTTTGAAATCATGTTTCAACCCTTTGCGTCAGCAATCTAAACCCCACCGCGAAGCGCCTAAACAGTTGCGCAAGCAACCTCAACCGGCGCAGCCCTAAACTTCATTAATCGGAGTTCTACACCCTTTTATCTCCGTCCTTTTTTAACTTATTTTGCACTTTCTTGTTATACTCCAGAATAAAGGAAGAAAAGCAATGAGTGAGGGACTAAGTGGATTTGGAAAAAGAGGAAGTCTTGAACCCGAAGATTTCTACATGAGCGAAGAAGGCTTTCTCGTTTTTACGGAGAAATACCACCTGAAAAGAGGGTATTGCTGTAAAAGCGGATGCAAGCATTGTCCTTACGGCTACGATAAAAAAACAAATACCATTAAGTGATATGGAAACCATGACGAAGGAAATGAGTGTAGCAGAATTTCAAGCTGCTATTTTGGAAGGAATACCCAGCATTGTTCCTCCCCGAGTGAGTATCGACCCCAGTGTGAGTCATGCCCCAAAAAGGAAAGACATCCTGAGCAAGGAAGATAAAAAACTGGCCCTCCGAAATGCTCTTCGTTACTTTCCAAAGGAACAGCATGCCGAGTTGATTGAAGATTTTAAGCACGAGCTTCAGACGTACGGTAGGATTTACATGTACCGCTATCGCCCTCAATACGAAATGAAAGCGAGGCCTATTTCCGATTATCCGGCGAAATCTACCCAAGCGGCAGCGATCATGCTGATGATCCAAAACAACTTGGATTACGCCGTTGCGCAGCACCCTCACGAACTCATTACCTATGGTGGAAATGGAGCGGTATTTCAAAACTGGGCGCAGTACCGATTAACCATGAAGTACCTGTCTGAAATGACAGACGAGCAAACCTTGGCCATGTACAGCGGTCATCCCATGGGGCTTTTCCCTTCACACAAAGACGCACCTCGTGTTGTGGTGACCAACGGAATGGTGATTCCCAACTACAGCAAGCCGGATGATTGGGAAAAATTCAACGCTTTAGGAGTGAGTCAGTACGGACAAATGACGGCCGGTTCTTACATGTA
>CALKGK010000002.1 GCA_938085105.1 uncultured Flavobacteriales bacterium | reverse complement strand
CTGTTTCATTGGTCTTGAGTTCGTAGCGATCTGCATAGTTGCTTTGCTCACTTCCATAGTCAACCAAATCAGCTGGGGTTCCCCCACCGCCGCCGCCGGGCACTCCGAAATTATCTCCTGCTTTAAAGAGATTGCCGTCGTCATCACCAATCTTCCAGTCGAGAAATTGATCGTCGATTTGCTCAATCATCGTATAGAATCCCCAAGAAATCCCGTTCATGCTTACGCTGGCATAATTGGCCCTTGGAGCAGGTACTCCCGCATCCCGACAAACGTCGAAAAACACCTTTTCCCGCATCATCGACGGATCCTTGAAACCATTGCTGAAATTTAGTTTTTTGATTCCATCATAGTTTTGTCCTGTGATGTATTTATTGAAGTCAATTTTGAACGACTTTTTGTTTCCGGGATGGTTATAACTTGAGTTTCCTTTTAGACGCACGGCGACACTATCCAGGCTGTAAGTACCTGTTTCATCAGTAAGCGTGAGGTGAGCAGGAATGTACTCGTTTTCGTCAGCCTCATAATTTGAAGTGAGGAGCGACCAGTAATTGGCATCGGGAAACTCTAAATCGATGTGCACCACTTGGTCGTATTGAAAAAGGTCATCGCCATCAATTTGAGCGAAGAGCGGCAGCGACATCAATGTTGCTACCAAGAAGAAAAGGGGGTATTTCATTTAGGAAGGTGTTTGTAAATCTTACGTATTCTGTTGTTGGACGAATGTAGCAAAAAACAGTCATCCTTCGTTTTTTGAAAAAGAATGTTCCTCGTCTTGTACCCAAGAACAAAGAGCTAGAAATTTGGTGGTGAGATCACCGTTTCACGATGGAATGGTCTGAAGTGGTATGCACTGACCTGTTCAATCTTTTTTCAAACGAAAGGGCTCGCTGGCGAGTTGCAAGGCTTCATGAAGAAGTTCCTGTAAAGTTGCTACGGGCAGATCTTTATTGGGGTCGAAACGAAGAATTTTCATGCGTTTTCGATCTCCTTGCTCCAAGAGGAGGTGATCCAATTCGGTGCCGTCCACCCAAAGAATGTAAGGTGTCTTGCTCTTTTTGTGAATAGAGAGAAAACAGAATATTCTTTTTCCCTTCATGAAACAAGGAATGCCCCATTTGATGGCTTCGTTCACCTCAGGATGAGCATCGAGAATGAGCTTGCGTATAGCGAGAAGGCATGAACGGTGCGGTTCAGGTTGTTTTTCGTAGTAGTGATCGGTTTGCATTTTCGTTTCAAAAAGGACCAATTAGTTCTTGATGATTTCCTCCATGAGACTGGGATCTCCTTTTTGTCTTCGTTCACTCAAAGTTCGAAGCAGTTCGTGGTAGTTGGCCCAGTTGCGGTCGTGTTCTTTGAAATCTTCGAGATAAGGCCCCGACACTAGGTGGAGAATGCTCGATTTGCGGTCGGGATTCTGTTCAATAAAGAACTTCTGAACGTAATTTTCTCCGTCAATGGTGTAGTCCATTTGCGCATAAACACCTTCCCAAGCAGCCGTTACTTCGCCCACATTTTCTTTTGAATCCGAGGTATATGGATAAGCTACTTTGGCATGTCGTTGCCAGGCCTTCGGAAGAAAGGCATCACTACCCAAGCTGGTCATCAATTCACGTTCAAATTCGAGGGAAGTGAGCATGCGCCATACCTTTTCTGGAGTAGCATTAATTTCTAGGTTTCGCGAAACAAAGGGTCGGTCGCCCAAAGACTTTACCGAAAGGTCGTCCAAAAACTCAATCTCATTCCATCGAGCAGAACCGTTTCCACCATTGGCATAACGGAAACCGACAACGGAGTCCTGTTCAACCACAATGGCTTGGATCACAATCACGAGTTCTTCTTTTTCGGTGAATTCGTTGTAGTAAGTAGCCACTTTTGGAAGGGCAAGGTTCAAAGTCTTTGCGTTGGGATGTTTTTCCGGATCAATATAAATGAGGGAACGCCCTGATTGTGCCTCCTCTTGCGTTGGGAGCCGACCTTCAATGACTTCGATTTCATCTAAGTCTTGGATGTCGATTGGAGGAAAGCCTTTCAGGTTATCCGGGCAATACCATCCACCATAGGGATGGGGAGTTACCATTGCTTTTTCGTCTTTTTCTGGAATTTCGTCTGAACAGGCGACGACTATTGTTGTCTGTTCCTTGGCCTTCGATTTTGTCTGGTCTGAAGGGCCTGAAGTACTGCACCCAAGAATGATCAACTGAGAGCAAATAACGAGGATAAGTATGGGTTTTTTGTTCGAAAGGGTTTGCATAATTGTGAGAATCAAGTACACGCACAATGTAGTATTCTCCCGTGAGATGAGAATCCAAAAAGTGATAAAAATGAATGGTTTAAGTTCAAACTGACGGCATTTTATGCTGAACTTACCATCGAAATGCATTCGTCATTTTCTGCTTGAACAAATGGTGTTTGGAATACACCTTTATGCTAAAATCCTCGAATATATCTGCCGCTTTTTGGTTTGAGGTCACCAATAATAATTCGAATAAGATCAATGAACCACCAAATCCCCAAGCCTCCAAAAGTAATGAGCTGAAGCAGTCCAATGCCGATGTATCCCAAGTACATTCGATGGATGCCAAAGATGCCAATAAAGAAACACAGGGCCAGGGCTACAACTTGGCTTCCTCCATTAAGCGGGGAGTTTGGGACAAGTGGGCGGGGTGCTTTCAGTAATCCATTATTGTTCATTTTTGGTGCATGTGTATTTAACACTGATTGTGGCACTTCTATATCGAATTGGACGGGTGGCTTTTGCTTGGCTTGCCCGACTTCTGTTTTTGTACTCAAATCATTGTCAGTGCGCACTGGTGAAGGCTGATGCGTGATGGTCAGCAAGTCTCGCTCGATGCTATTATCGATAGGAGTGGCTTCTATCTTTTCAGAGGCTATGTTGGCTATTTCGAACTTCTGTGAAGTTGACTGAGTGCGCTGAGCGTTTTGTTTCTTGGTGCCAATGAAAAACCCCTTGGTGTATTTCCTTTTTTGAATGAAGTTGTTGGTCATTACCTTATTTTGCGTGGCGCACGAAGCAAATAACAAGAGGGACAAGGTGATAATGAAAAGGTGTTGGAGCTTTTTCATGGGGCTCGATTTTAAAGCCTGCTGACTTATATCAGACCAGAAAGTTACGAGATTTTGGAAAGATTTGGTCCTTCTTTATCACCTCAATGTTTTTCGAGAGTATCGCAGTATTCGAAAGGGTCTTAGTCCCCCTGAAACAACAAACTCACTCCGAGTTGCAAATCCTTAAAAAAGTCACTTGTTATTGAGTTCGACCAGAATTTCATTTTTTCTTCCAAAGACCTCATAGGGAGGGTTGTAGCCAAGAAGCATGAACTTCCCAGTGTGAGCAATTCCTTCTCGCTCAAGTGCTGTTGTGAGTTGCTTTCGGTATTTTTCTATTTTTTCATCGGAGCTCCAACCACCAAAGGCAATGCAGGCCACCCTGCGAGCAGGCATTTCTTTGAACTCGATGTTTTCTTGGTTGGGGGTGGGCAAGTTGGCTTTGTTGAATTTCTTCGGCACCATAAACATCATGGTGATGCTGTCTTCCAAGCTCATGCTCACGGGGGAGGTCATGGCAATTTTTTCATTGCGCTCATTTCCTCCAAAAATGTACCCTGCCAAGATCCTGAACCCTTGACTGGATGCTTCTTTGTAGTTGCTTGAATTGAGCTTCACTGAGGTGAATAAACTGGGGGCATAGTTCCTGATTTCGAATTCCGGGTATTTTTTTTCGAGCTGATAAGAATAGGTTTCGATGTTGTTCTGACTGTTCTTCGCAAAGATTTGAACAAGGGTAAAACCGATGAGTAAAATTCCAAAGAGAACGGAAAGGAAGATCATTGCTTTTTTGCGGATTTTCATGATAGAGAAGATAGGTACAAATTACCTTGTTTTCCCTCATTTTGTTCAGTTAGGAGCTGGGCTTGATGGGGGGGGGAGTTTTCGTGGGTTGTGGGCGACAATACCTCATGAGGATACCTTATTTAAAAACACCCTGGGGACAGCACCCCTGTCCCCTGACACGAAGTTCGGTTGTGCATCAATATCGCGCTTGAGAACTTTGCCTTTAAGCTGTTTTGTTTTGTGCTTGAGCTTGAAATGTTTTTGGAGCTGCGAAATTCTGCCGTTTTAAAAGTTCCGTTTTTTTAAGCCAATCCATTTGGAACATCCATACCTTCACTCAACTTCCGGCAAACCAAACTTTCCACGGAATGATGAACGGAATCACCAAAACCCAAATTATAAAAAAGGAGGCCATTCCTTTGGGAAAGGGCAAATTGGCTTTGAAAGCAGGCAGTGCCACCAGAAATAGCCAGGTTCCTTTGTAAATCAATTGAACCAGTAAGATGGGTGAAAAAGTGAGGGGTTTCCAAAGTCCGAGACCGGAAATCAGTGCAATAGACAACCACAATCACCCCTCTAAGCGAACGAGATCAGTGTGTTCATAAGCTCCAGCGAAAATTGTTGCGCTCGCTTTTTCTGCTTGAAACATAGATGTAAAGGCAATTTGTCCGGCGACAATAATGTTCAAGATGTAAATGATTCGAAGGGCGATCATGGGTTCGAGGTTTTAGCAAGTTGTTCTACTTGGCGTTTGAAATTTTCAATCACACTGGGAAGCACTTTTTTGAATTTCCCGCCCAAGAATAGTGCAAAGATATTTCCGCTCAAGCCTCCAAAACTGATTTCATCACGAAACGTGCATTCTTCTCCGTGGCGAACAATTGTCCGCTCCATATCCAAATGTCCCAGCGGCATTTTTGTTCGCACCTGGTAAAAACTGCCTTTCTGAAGTTGGGTGATGGTGAATTTTAATTGCTGACCGCTCATGGGTATCATCGTTCCCTGATTGCCCAACTGGAATGCTTGATTTATTTCCGCCTTATTTAATTCGGTGTCCCATTTTGGCCAATGTTCCACTTGGCAAAGGTAGTTCCACGTCAAGTTGCTAGGAGCAGCGATGTGAATTTCCTCGGCAAAGCGTTTTCATCATTCGTTTTTTGATTCAAATGAGGTTCAATGAACGTCAATCTCAGCACCCAAATCGCTCAAATCAGCAAAGAAGTCGGGGTAGGATTTTCCCACGGCATCGGCGTCTTCAATGGTGATGGGAGCTCCGGCTAAACCTAGAATTGCGGCGGCCATTGCAATGCGGTGGTCGTGATGCGAATGTAGCGTGGCTTTCTGAACCTTCCCAGGGTGAATGATCATCTTATCTTCCACAAGCTCAACCTGAATTCCAGCTTTTCCAAACTCTTCTTGAATGGCAAGTGCACGGTTGCTTTCCTTGTGCGTTAAGCGGTGGATTCCGTGAATGGTGCTGGGCTTTTTGGCGAAAACGGCCATGGCGGCGAGCACGGGGAAGAGGTCTGGACAATCGCTAGCGTTGAACTCAAAGCCTCTCAAACGATGCGAATGAATGTGCAGACCTTCGTCGGTATTCATCAAGCGAGCTCCTGCGAAGAGCAAAGCACCCTTCACCGATTCATCTGCTTGTGTGAATTGGGTGCCCAAGCCTTCAACGGCGAATTTATTTCCACCAGCAACGGCACCTGCAGTGAAGATGGCTGCTGCGGCACTCCAGTCTCCTTCAACGGTGATTTCACTGGGCTGATACGTTTGTTTTCCTCGGATCTTGAAGGTGTGGTACTCCTCCCGTTCAATGTCAATTCCAAAGACCTCAAGAATTTCCAAAGTGAGGTCGATGTAAGGAGTGCTTTTCAAATCTTTGACGTGCAGTATGCTGTCGTTTTCAGCCAAAGGTAGCGCCATGAGCAAACCGGTGAGAAACTGTGAACTCATGCTTCCGTCAACTTCAATCTCACCACCTTTAAGCACACCAACCACTTCGAGGGGTAGCTTGCCGTCGTTGCTTTTGCATTGAGCTCCAAGAGCGGGTAGTAGGGTGTCGAATTGACCCATTGGTCGATCCATCAAAGAGCCTTCTCCAACAATGGTCATGGGCGTGGATAGAAGAGCAATGATGGGGGTGAACATTCGGGTTCCTAGTCCCGATTCTCCCATGTGCACGTAATCTTGAAGCGGTTTCATTCCTCCGTGAACGTGCAAGGCTCCATCCACGAGCTCTGTTTTTGCTCCAAGTTGCTCAATGACTGCACCGATGTTGAGACAGTCTTCGCTGGATGCTGGTTGATGAATAATACTGGTTCCATCGGCAAGTAGAGCGGCGGCTAAGGCTCTTTGCATGATGCTTTTTGAACCGGGAACGGTAACGGACCCTTCAAGGGGTGAAGGATAAACGGTGAGCTTCATTATTTTTTGATTCCGGTGTAAATGGTGGCAATTCCTCCAGTAAGGCGGTGCTGCTGTACGTTCGTGTACCCACATTTCTGCATGATGGCAATGAACTCATCACCCTGTGGAAAAACTTGAACGCTTTCCGGTAGATAGGTGTACGCTCTGCTGTCTTTCGATACCAGTTTCCCTACCAATGGCATCACAACTTTAAAGTAAAACCAAAACAATTGCTTGAAAGGAAAGGATTTTGGCTTGGAGAATTCCAGCACGAGTCCCATTCCATCAGGAGCCAATACTCGGTGCATGTCGGTCAAACCTTTTTCCAAGTTTTCAAAATTGCGGACCCCAAATGCCACGGTAAAGGCATCAAAATAGTTGTCTTTAAAAGGGAGGTTTTCGCTGTCTCCATAGCGCAAGTCAATGACCTTTTCGTAACCGCGTTTCTTGACTTTCTTCCGGCCAATTTCGAGCATTCCGTTGGAAATGTCTACACCAATAATTTCGGTAGCACCCAGTCCCATTCGTTGAGCTTCAATGGCGAAATCACCCGTTCCTGTTGCCACATCCATGAGGCGTTTCGGACCTCTTTTCTTCAAGATTCGAATGGCTTTCTTTCTCCAAAGCACATCAATTCCGAGGGAGAAAAAATGGTTGAGCGCATCGTAGCTGTGGGCAATGTTGTCAAACATTTCTGCCACTTGCTCTTTCTTGGCCTTGTCGTCTGGTGAAGTGTACGGAGTTACTTTGGTTCCCATATTTTCAATTTATCCCACCATGGTATGGCCTTCGGGATATTTATAATTTTTACTTATTGTTTCTCTCGTTACAGCAAAGGCTACGGTGAGGGTTCCTACCCTTCCAACAAACATGCTTGCGGCAATGATTATTTTACCCGCTGCACTGAGATCAGCGGTGATTCCGGTGCTCAGTCCAACGGTTCCCATGGCGCTCACCTGTTCAAACATCAGGTCGAGAATGTTTCTGCCTTCTTGAGCCAATATATGCGACTCTGTAATGCACAACAAAAAGGTGCAGATAAGGTTCCCTACAACGAAGAAAAGCAACACAGAATAAGCTCGTGAGATGAGCAAATAAGAAATGCTTCGTTTGTATAAGGTGGTTTGAGACTTACCTTGAATAGTTGCCAATATGTTGGCTGAGATGATGGCAAAGGTGGATGTTTTGATCCCACCACCTGTTGAGCTTGAGGAAGATCCAATAAACATCAAAATAACCAATACGAAGAGCATGGGAACACCTATTGACCCAATATCGACGGTGTTAAAGCCAGAGGTTCGGGTTACCGACTGAAACACGGCGGTGGTTACTTTTCCAAACATCGATTGTCCGGCCATGGTGTTCTGGTCTTCCAAAACAAAATAGAGAATGGCTCCAACTGCAACCAAGCCAATGGAGTAGTACAGCGCGATTTTAGTGCTGAAGGTAATTTGCTTCCAAGGATGTTTTAGTCGGTTGCGCAATTCTTTCGGGTCGAAAAGGTTAAAGACGGCCATCATTCCCAAAGCGCCAAAAAAGACGAGGATGGTAACGATCCAATGTACATAATAGTTGTTGGCCACTAGAGGGTCCCCCAAGCCGCCAGAAAACAAAGATATTCCCGCATTATTGAAGGCACTCACGGAATGGAATATGCTAAAGAACCAACGTTCTCCATTGCTGGTGAAGGGGATGGCATCGTCCCAGAAAACGTACATCAACACGGTTCCAATTAGCTCAATGACGGTGCTCCAAACCACCACTTTTGTGAGCATTCCTGTGGCAGATATGGAGGTTTCTCTGTTCACAAAATCTTCGATGCTGTCGTGCTGCTTTACACTGAGTCCGAACTTCGCAGCCAAGGCGAGAAAGGACCCAAAAGCAATGATGTTCAATCCTCCTAATTTAATGAGAATCAGTAGCACAAACTGACCTTTAAAGGTGAAGAAATTGGGGGTGTCTTCCACCATCAAGCCCGTTACACAGGTGGCTGAAGTAGAGGTGAAGAAGGCGTCAAGAAAGTTCATGCTTCCCTGAATGGTGGTCATTTCAGGCAGCATTAAGAGTCCGGTTCCACCAAAAATCAAGGCAGAAAAGGAGAAGATGAAGATGACAGAAGGATGCACCTTAAAGCGGGGCAGTACCGGGCCCAATCGTTTCAGCTCAATCCAAACCACAGAAAAGAAATATACCTGAATGAAGATGTTCCTCAAGTCAGTGAATGATGTAACACCAAAGCGCTGAAATAGGGCTTCAACCAAGAGGGTGTCAAACAGGTTGTAACTCACGGCTTCCACAACAAGAAGGAGCATAAGCAAGCCTTCAAACCAAGAGTTTTGAATGAACTTCACGGGGGAGAAGTCGTATACGATCCGGATGAAATAATGCAGTACATAAAAAGCAAAAGAGCCTTTGATGATCATCAAAAGCTGGTCTTGTTCTTCCGGACTGTGCGGAAATCCGTAATAATAAATGAGCACCACAATGGAGAGAAGTGATACGATGAGGTTCAAAAAGCGACCTGAGCGAAGCACTTTTTCCTTCGTCCCGTAGAGGAAGATGTTGATCCGTTCTCTGATGGGGTCGAGGCTCATCCTTGGCAGAGTTTTTCAGCTTCCAAGAGGAGTTTTTCCTTGTTGATGGGTACAACTCCAACCCGCTCACAAACGAGTCCGCCAGCCAAATTCGAGATGCTGGCAATGCTCACAGGATCGGCACCAGCGGCCAAGAGCAAACTGGATACTGAAATAACCGTATCGCCCGCCCCGGATACATCAGCAATTTCACGCGGATGTGCAGGCAAGATTTCGAATCCATCTTTCCACTGAATGCACACTCCGTATTCACTGAGGGTGACCATGGAGCATTTGCAGTTCAAAGCTTCCGATAATCTATTCACTGCGCTTTGGAGGGATTCCTGATTTTCGGGGTTCACTTCAATCTTTAGTCCTTCTCGCAATTCTTTTAAGTTCGGCTTGAATAAATCAACCCCTTGATAGTCAAAGAAGTGGTCTTTCTTGGGATCTACGCAGGTAGGGATATTTCTCTTCTTTGCAGCTGCAATCACTTCTTCGATCAATCGGGGCGTGAGCACACCTTTGTCGTAATCTTCGAATACAATTGCGGCAATTTTCTGGGTTCCCATGATTTCCAAACAGCGATCGATGAGGGCGTTTTCGTCGCTTTTCGCTAGCGGACTATGATCTTCCTCATCCACACGAAGGAGGTGCTGACCGTCGGCAATAATTCGAGTTTTTGTAGTGGTAACTCGGCTACTTGAGGCAACAATTCCCTCTTCAGAAAAATCACCTTTGTTCAATAATGCGCGGAAAACACCTTCCTTTTCATCTTTTCCAATCACCGAACAAATGATGGGATCTGCCCCCAAGGTTTTCAAATTCAGTGCAACATTTGCCGCACCGCCCAAACGGTTTTCTCTACCAGAAATGTGAGCAACAGGTACAGGTGCTTCCGGGGAGATTCGGTTAACTTTTCCCCAGTAGTAGGCATCAATCATGACATCGCCCACCACCATAACGTTCATCCCTTTAAAGGACTGAAACCACTTATGCAGATCTTCTTTTTTCAAGTTTTCTTCTTTAATCAGTGAGCGCTTTCACAGCTTTTTCAATTCGGTCCATGGCTTTCTCGAGATCTTCCATGCTCGCCGCATAGCTGATTCGCAGTCCGTTCGGGTCACCAAAGGCTTCTCCCGCCACAACGGCCACATGTGCTTCTTCCAAAAAGTACATGGCGAGGTCTTGGGAATTTTCAATGCTTCCACCGCTCCAAGTTTTGCCCAACAAGGCTGAAATGTCTGGAAAAGCATAGAATGCTCCTTCAGGGGTGTTGATTTTTACTCCAGGCATGGCTTCGAGCCGACCCAAAACATAATCTCTCCTTTGTTTGAAGGCATCAATCATGTAACGCACTTGGTCTGGATTAGCTAGCACAGCGGCTTCGGCTGCTTTTTGAGAAACGGCGCAAGGAGCACTGGTGAACTGACCTTGGATTTTGTTGCAGGCATCTGCGATCCATTTCGGAGCTCCAATATAGCCCAATCTCCATCCGGTCATGGCAAAACCTTTCGACACTCCATTTACCGTGATTACTCGGTCATAGATGCTTTTGTTGTGAGCCAAACTTGCGTGCACACTCTGGTAATTGATGAGCTCGTAGATTTCATCGGAGATCACAAAAAGTTGCTCGTGCTTCTCAATCACCTCGCTCAAATCACTCAATTCTTTTCCGGTGTAAACCGAGCCTGATGGATTACAAGGAGAACTGTAAATTATCATTTTTGTGCGATCGTTGATGTGTTTTTCGAGGAGCGCTGGGGTGATTTTGAAATCGTCTTCGATGCTTGTTTCAATAATCACAGGAATACCTCCGGCCACTTTCACAATTTCGCTGTAGCTCACCCAATATGGGGCCGGCAGCAATACTTCATCGCCTTCACTCACCAAACTCAAAACCACATTCGCAATGGATTGTTTGGCTCCGGTGGAAACTACAATTTGATCTGCGCTGTAGTCAAGATCATTGTCGCGCTTGAATTTCTTCGAGATGGCGTCTCTTAAAGATTGCAGTCCATTTACAGGAGTGTAATGCGAAAAATTATCGTCAATGGCTTGTTTGGCGGCGTCTTTGATGAATTCTGGAGTGTCGAAATCGGGCTCCCCCAAACTCAATCCAATGATGTCAATTCCTTTCGCTTTCAATTCGCGCGTCATCCTCGCCATAGCAAGAGTTGCAGATTCTGAAAGTCGATTAATAAGAGCAGATGTTTTTTCCACAGGTCTTTATATTGAAAGCAAAGCTAATGAAGATGCACAAATTGAGCATATCTCCGTCATGATTTCACTTAATTTAAGCGATGCTGGGCTCGGTTTTTTTCTTTTTGCTGATGAGAAGCAGTCCAAGGAAGGTAAGTCCAGCGTTCAACAAAATCAGGAGTGCTCCCATTTGAAATCCACCCAAAAGCTCCTTCGAGAAAGTAAAAAGAAGGATGCTGATGATCGGACTCAAAAGGGCAACAAGAATTAACCCGATGGAGGGAAGTTGCCTCTTCGTGTAAATACCGAAGATGAACAGACCAATGAGCGGACCGTATGTGAGTCCGGCCAAGAAAATCACTTTCATAATGGCACTCATGTCCAAATTAGCATAAAGCTCCAGCACAATAAAAAAAAGCACTCCACTCATAATGATGTGTACGCGTTTACGAATCGCCACTTGACGCTCTTCACTTTTCTTTTCAATGTCGAGAAAATCAATGCAAACAGAAGTGGTTAAAGAGGTGAGGGCACTGTCGGCACTGGAATACGCAGCTGCAATCAAACCGAGAAGAAAAAACACCCCCAATGAGAGTCCGAAAACATCGGAATTCATCGCCACCAAAGGAAAGAGGAGATCGCTCTTTGGATTCCCAGCCTCGTTCAATGGAATCACAATTCCCGCCTTTGTTTGGTACATGAACAAAAGCGCTCCCAATCCCATGAAAAGGACGTTCACGATCAAAAGCACAAGGGCGAAAGAGATCATGTTTTTCTGTGCGTCTTTGATGTTCGGACAAGCGAGGTTTTTCTGCATCATGTCTTGATCCATTCCCGTCATCCCAATACAAATGAAGAAGCCGCCTATAAATTCCTTGCCGAAGTGATGGTTGTTGGTCCAGAAATCATTGAACTGCCAAATTTGGCTGTACGGACCAGATGCGATGGCGTCCGTCATTTCGAACAAACCGAGATCCAGTTGCTGGGAAATCAAGACCATGGACAAGACGAGCGAAATCAGCATGAAAGCCGTTTGAAGGGTATCGGTGAAGATGATGGTTTTGATTCCTCCTCGAAAAGTGTAAACCCAAATCAAGAGGATGGAAAAAATCACCGTCACCCAAAAAGGAATGCCCCAAGCTGAAAAGAGGATTTCTTGCAGAACGGTAGCCACCAAGAGGAGCCGAATCGAGGCCCCAATGCTTCTGGAGAGGAGAAAGTAGAAGGCACCGGTTTTGTAAGCAGCTGTTCCGAAACGTTCCTCCAGGTATTGATAGATCGAGGTAACCCCCATTTTATAGTACACGGGCATTAGCACATAAGCGATGAAAACGTAGCCCACACCAAAGCCCAGAACCATCTGCAAGTAGCTCATCTGATCGAGCGGGTTTCCTACTTTTCCTGGTACAGAGATGAAGGTAATGCCGCTCAAACTTGCTCCAACCATACCGAAGGCCACCAAGTACCAAGGGGCTTTTTTATTGGCCAGAAAGAAGGTTTTGTTGGTGGCTTTTTTACCGGTAAACCACGAAATCGCTAGCAGCACAAGAAAGTAAGCGATGATTAGGCTAAGGATGAAGATCGGACTCATACCGCAAAGATGGTGATTCCATTGGGTTGTTGTACTTTTGACCGCATGAATCTGCCCTCAAAATGGATCGAAGCCGCCGTTGATCAAATGTCAAGCCTGCCCGGAATAGGGAAAAAAACAGCGCTGCGTTTGGTGCTTTCTCTGCTCAACAGGAGTGAAGATGAGGTGGAACGCTTTGCCCGTTCAATGACCCAGATGAAAGAAAAGGTGCATGAATGTTCGACGTGCCATCACTTTTCCGATGAGGAACACTGCTCCATTTGTTCGTCGCCAAAACGTCAGCAAAACCTCATTTGTGTGGTTGAAGACAGTAGGGATGTCATGGCAATTGAAGCTACACAGCAGTATTCTGGTGTTTTTCATGTTTTGGGTGGAATCATTTCACCGATGGACGGACTTGGTCCGGCAGACCTCAACATTGCTTCTTTAATTCAGCGAGTACAATCGGGAGAAGTGAACGAAATCATCTTTGCACTCAGCACTACCATGGAAGGCGAAACCACCGCATTTTTTCTGTACAAGAAATTGAGTGCTTTTGACGTTACCCTCTCAGCAATTGCACGTGGAGTAGCCATTGGGGATGAAATTCAATACGCCGATGAGCTCACTCTGGCGCGCTCTATTGCCCAACGTACACCTTACGAAAACGCCATCAAACGTTCATGAAGCTCAGCGTCATCATTGTCAATTACAACGTGGAATTCTTCCTCGAACAGTGCCTTCATTCTGTTGAAAAAGCCATTGCCGGCATCGATGCAGAAGTTTTTGTGGTGGATAATGTTTCGGTAGATGGTTCTTGTGCGATGGTGAAGGAGAAATTCCCTTGGGTGGAGCTGATTGAAAACACCGAAAACGTGGGGTTCTCTAAAGGTAACAACCAAGCCATGCGGATTTCCAAAGGAGAATATTTTTTGCTCCTCAATCCGGATACGGTGGTGGAAGAGGATACTTTTTCGAAGGTAATTGACTTTATGGATGATCACCCAGAAACGGGTGGACTTGGGGTGAAGATGGTGGACGGTAAAGGAAACTATTTGCCTGAAAGCAAGCGCGGACTCCCTACACCTTGGGTGGCTTTTTATAAGATTTTCGGCTTGAGTGCGCTCTTTCCGAAAAGCAAACGATTCAATCGCTACTATTTGGGGAATTTGAGTCCGGATGAGACCCATGAAATTGAAATTCTCTCTGGAGCCTTTATGATGATGCGGAAAAGAGCATTGGATGAAGTTGGACTTTTGGATGAAGCCTTCTTCATGTATGGCGAAGACATTGATTTGAGCTGGAGAATCGTTTTGGGAGGATACAAGAACCATTATTACCCGCACACGAGAATCATTCATTATAAGGGAGAAAGCACGAAGAAAGGCAGCCTGAATTACGTGTTCGTGTTTTACAATGCCATGATCATCTTTGCCAAAAAGCATTTCGACGCCCAACACGCGAAAGTGTTCAGTTTTCTCATCAAAAGTGCCATTTACCTCCGAGCAGCTTTGGCCATCATCACTCGGTTTATCAAGAGTTCATGGCAAGCCGTTTTGGATTTTGCTTTGATCTTGAGCGGGATGCTGGTGATGCAAAATTGGTACGCTCAATTTTCAAATAAAATTTACGATGAGCGCCTTTCTACCGTGGCCTTCTCTCTTTATGCTTTCACTTGGATGGGCAGTGTGTTATTCAGTGGAGGATATGATAAGCCCATTAAATTGGGGAAAATCATGAAGGGGATTCTTGTAGGGGCCGCGCTGATTTTGATGGCTTATTCCCTCTTGCCCGAAGCCTTGCGTTTTTCGCGGGCCATGATTTTGTTGGGAACACTTTGGGTGAGTTTGGTTTTCCTTCTGAGCCGAAGCTTCATGCATGCCGTGGTGAAAGGGGGGCACCGCTTTTCAGGAAGTACGGTGAAACGTTATGCTCTGGTGGGGTCGGATGAAGAAATTGATCGGATTGAACACCTCATGCAGCAAACCCGCTCAGGAATGCCTTTTCGAGTGCATGTTGGAGTGGGAGATGAAGTGTCAAGTGCCTCCAACGGCGTAGGGAATGTTTCTCAATTGGATGAGATCATTCGCGTACACAAAATCAATGAGGTAGTGTTTTCTGGCAAGGATCTGGAGGCGAAAACAATCATTGAACACATGAGTACCCTCGATCATCGTGGCTTGGACTTTAAAATTGCTCCACCAGAAAGCTTGAGCATTATTGGCTCCAACAGCATCGATGCTTCGGGAGATGTTTTTATTCTGGATACCAACGCCATCAGCAAATCTTCCAACAAGCGAAACAAACGAACCTTGGACGTGATTTTGAGTTTACTTCTGCTCATCTTCTCACCCATTTTCATGTGGTTTCAGAAACAGCCCTTTGGTTTTTTGCGCAACATTTTTCAAGTGATGTTTGGCAGAAAAACATGGGTGGCTTATGCCGAAAGTAGCACGAAACTTCGCTTACCTAAAATCAGAAATGGGGTTATCCCCGTGAATTTCAAGTTGAAAGGACTCAACAGCGGAGGAGAGGTGAACGAGCGATTGAATGTGGTATACGCTCGAAATTATCAAGTTAGGAAGGACCTGCGACTTCTCTTCAACGCCTGGCGCGATCTCGGCGCTTAAATAAGGCATTTCCCAAATTTTCGTGTAATTTTGTGCTGCTTTTTAAAAACGTGTTAGGATGGCGCAAATTGAACTTTTATTGCCTAAAATGGGCGAGAGTGTAGCTGAAGCTACGATCATTAAGTGGTTGGTTGAAGAGGGACAAGCAGTTGAGGCTGATGACCCAATCGTTGAAATCGCCACAGATAAAGTAGACTCAGAAGTTCCTGCGCCAGAAGACGGTGTTTTGGTGAAAAAGATGGTGAACGACGGTGATGTGGTTGAAGTAGGCCAAGTGATTGCGATCATCAGCACCGATGGAGAAGCAGCAGCTAGTCCCGCAGTTCCAATACAAGAAGCAACTCCCCAAGCTCCAGCACCAGAAGAAAACAAGGCACAACCTAGTCCAGAAGTAGTGGCAGCAGTTAGCGCACCTTTGGATGTGGAGATCTCGAAATCCGGACCTTCTGGTCGTTTCTACTCACCTCTTGTGAGAAGCATCGCTAAAGAAGAAGGAATTCCAATGAATGAATTGGAAGGAATCAATGGAAGCGGACAAGAAGGAAGAGTCACGAAAAAGGACATCCTCGGGTACATTGCAGAGCGCAAAAATGGAGCAAGCACTCCAGCGACAGCCGCAAGTACACCAGCACCAGCTACCAGCGCTCCGGCCCGGTCAAGCAGAGCTTCAGTTGATGCACCGAGCAAGCCAAGTGCACCAAAATCCAATGTAGCCATTGGTCCGAACGACGAAATCGTTGAAATGGACCGCATGAGAAAACTCATTGCAGAGCACATGGTCAACTCCAAGCATACTTCGCCTCACGTAACTTCATTTGTTGAAGCGGATGTGACGAACATCGTGAATTGGAGAAACAAAACGAAGAAGTCCTTTGAACAAAACGAAGGAGAGAAGCTTACCTTCACTCCAATCTTCATGGAGGCCGTGGTGAAAGCCATCAAAGATTTCCCAGGAGTGAACGCTCAAGTGGATGGTGATCGCATCATCATGAAGAAAGACATCAACATTGGGATGGCCGCGGCGCTTCCAAGTGGAAACTTGATTGTGCCCGTGATTAAAAATGCAGATCAACTCAACATGGTTGGTTTAGCGAAGAAAGTAAACGACCTCGCCACAAGAGCAAGAGCGAACAAACTTTCTCCAGACGATATTTCTGGCGGAACCTTCACCCTCACGAATGTGGGAACTTTTGGAAACGTGATGGGAACTCCTATCATCAACCAACCCCAAGTGGCCATCCTCGCTGTAGGAGCCATTCGCAAGCGTCCAGCAGTGCTCGAAACTCCGCATGGAGATGTCATTGCCATTCGCCACATGATGTTCTTGAGCCACAGTTACGACCACCGTGTAGTGGACGGAATGTTGGGTGGAAGCTTCGTGAGAAGAGTAGCAGATTACCTCGAAGCATTTGACCCTGAGAGACAGATTGGCTAATGATTTGAACAAGTATTGGTAATTCTCACAGATTCAAGTATTTTTACGCTGTTGCTAAACGTAAACTACTGATGAAACGACCATTACTTATCACTCTCCTAAGTCTATTAATTCTTCCGGCTATCGCGCAGATGTCGTCGAGAGAATTTACCACGCAATTCCTTGAGGCTAACCGTCTTATGGAGGAAAAGTACTGGTCAAAATCCATCGACGCGTGGATTGGTGTGCTTCAAATGGACCCTTCCAATGCGAATGTAAACTACAAGTTGGGTTATTGCTACATGCAAACCGCGAACGACAAAAAAGCGGCTTTGCCTTACTTGGAAGTGGCCACGAGTGAGCGTGTTGCAAAGAAATATGATCCCTTCGATCCGAAAGAAAGAAAAGCACCGGTAGAGGCATTTTACTACTTGGGGAAATCACAGCACTTGGATTATCAGTTGGATAAAGCTATTGAGTCGTTCAGCACCTTCCAATCCAAAGTTTCCAAAAAGCACTACATGCACCGATTGGCAGAACGTCAAATCGAAATGTGCAACAATGCGAAGTACCAGATTTCGCATGATCAAAACTATTTGATTTCGAATGTTGGTCCGGTAATCAACGAAGAAACCAACGATTACTCTCCGGTCATTTCGCTCGATGAAAGTTCAATGTTCTTCACTTCTCGTCGATTGAGAAACGACAGCACCAATGAAGATGTGATTGATACCGAAACGGGTGAGTTTTACGAAGATATTTACGTGTCGTATAAAGATAAAACCGGAGCTTGGATGGAGCCGGAGTTGTTGAATATCAATACGGACGGTCACGCAGCGACCATCTCAACCTCACCAGACGGACAAACCCTTTACATCTATTACGATGAAAAAGGAGATGGCCAGATTTGGAAATCAGTCCTCTTCGGGGAAACATGGAGTGAGCCAGAAATGATGGGGTCTGACATCAATAGCGATGCATGGGAAACCCACATCACAGTGAGCGCAGATGAGCAAACACTTTATTATGTATCCAACCGCGAAGGTGGTTTTGGTGGCAGAGACATCTACCGTTGTGTGAAGTTGCCAACGGGTGAATGGAGTAAAAGTTTGAACGTGGGAGCAGCTTTGAATACAGAGTGGGAAGAAGATTCTCCATTCTTGTCTGCCGACGGAAAAACTTTGTATTTCGCATCACAAGGACACAATTCAATGGGAGGTTTTGATATTTTCTATTCCACTTTGGGGGATGATGGAGAATGGAGCAAGCCGGTGAACATTGGGTACCCATTGAACACCGTTGAAGACGACCTCTTCTTTGCACCAGCGGCAAATTCGAAAAGAGCGTATTATTCTTCTCAGAAAGAAGGAGGCTACGGTTTGAAAGATATTTATGTGGTAGACATGCCCGATTCTCCAGTAGAAGCTGACTTGGCTGTTTTGAAAGGGTTTATTTACCCAGCGCAGGGAGAAGAGTTGCCTGACGATATTTTTGTGATGGTAACCAACAAACAAACAGGAGATGTTACGGAATACCGTCCTCGTCAGCGAGATGGAGCTTACATTACCATCTTGAATCCTTGCGATAGCTACCAGATCGACTATGTCGTGAACGAAGAGATTTACCAACAGGAGTTCATCAACGTTCCTTGTGATGGTTCATACTCGGAAATCAACAAAGAAATCTTCTTGTTGCCAGTGAACTTGGCAGGAGACGAAGAAGGAACTGTAGTTGAAGTACCGGAGCCAAAAGAAGAGTCAGACCCCATCATTGCACCAGGAGCTCGCGGAACGAATGATTACCTCGGAACAGGAGTAACGGTAGGTTCGGCATTCATTGATGGAGAAGCTTATTTCCAACGTTACTTCGTGTATGATTTTGACGCATTTGCTGAAGAAGAAACTGAGTTTTCTGATTTCATTAATAACCTCGTGAAATTGATTGAAGCCAACGGTGATGCTACGGTGATCATTGAATCTTCAGCATCTAGAGTGCCTTCGTCGAAATACAAAAACAACCAAGAACTTACTGCTAATCGAAACAAAACAGCAGAGAAGCAAGTGGTAGCGGCAATGAACAAACGCGGATTTAAGAAAGGAAAAGACTATCAGTTCGGAACCCCAAGAAAATTGGTGGGCGGACCGAAATACCGCAACGATGCGCAAACCAACAAGGCCACTTATGAGCTTTATCAGTACATTAAGGTCTGGGCGTACTAGGTGGGAAAAAAACATTTGATTGCACAGAAAAAGCCCTCTTTGGAGGGCTTTTTCGTTTCTGCTTAACAGCTAAAACCGTGGCTTTAACTGACTACTCTACTCGTATTTAGAACGTCATTTTTCTTGCGCTTCGTATTTATAACTAGGAATTTTTCTTTGGCTGGAGGATTGACGACAAAATCGACGGCGTTTCCACGGGCTTTTTCTATTTTCGAAGAATGAAATTGAACCTCAAAAAGCCCCTCGTATTTTTTGACCTTGAAACTACGGGAACCAATGTTGCTAGCGATCGAATAGTTGAAATTGCCTTCGTGAAAATCATGCCCGATGGCAGCATTATTCAGCGGCCTGAAAAACGAGGAAAAGAACACCGCATTCTCATCAACCCTGAACAAGAAATTCCATTGGAAACATCCATGATTCACGGGGTATATACCGAAGATGTGAAAGACGCTCCCACCTTTAAAGAGATGGCGCCCAAGTTCTTCAAATTCATCCACGGCTGTGATTTGGGAGGGTTCAATAGCAACCGATTCGACATTCCATTATTGGCGGAAGAGTTCTTGCGCGCAGGGATTGATTTTAGTGTGGAAGATCGCAACCTGATCGACGCTCAAGTGATTTTTCACATGATGGAGCAACGTACCTTAGGAGCTGGATACCAATTTTACTGCAACAAGAACCTAGAAGGTGCCCATGAAGCTTTGGCTGATACCATGGCTACTTACGAGATCTTCGAAGCGCAGGTTGAACGCTACGCAGATACCGTTTTTACCGACAAAAAAGGAGTGGAAAGCAAACCCATTGTGAACGACATGGATCAGCTGCATGAATTTTGTCAGCGTACCAACAATGTCGACCTCCTCGGGAGAATCGTTTACAATGAAAATAAAATCCCAGTCTTCAATTTTGGGAAGTACCGTGGACAAGCAGTGAAAGATGTTCTCGACCGAGATTCTGGCTACTACGGGTGGATGATGCAAGGAGATTTCCCACTTTACACCAAAAAAGTGCTTAGCGATATCAAAAATGGAAAAGCCCTCTAAATGAAGCGGGTCATTGTTCTCGTATCCAACGATTTATCCCACGATCAACGCGTAAGGAAAACGTGTGATGCCCTGATCGAACGCGGCTTCAAACCTTTGCTTGTGGGGAGAAAGTTGAAGAGCAGTGTAGCAATGGAAAGACCTTATCCTTTTGTACGTTTCCAACTCTTTTTTGACCGAGGGGCGCTCTTTTATGCTGCTTTGAACCTCCGTTTGTTCTTCTTCTTATTGTTCAGGAAAGCCGACCTCATTTGGGCCAACGATCTTGATACGCTCTTGCCTGCTTTTTTAGTATCTAAACTGAAGGGAATCGATCTGTTTTACGACAGCCATGAGTACTTCACAGAAGCGGCAGGACTGGAGGGAAGGAGTTTCCAAAAGCGGACCTGGGAGCGGATCGAAAAATTTTGCTTTCCAAAGCTTCAGCGAGTTAGCACTGTCAATCAAAGCATCGCTGAGATCTACGAAAAGAAATACGGCATTCCTGTGAAGGTACTTCGAAACGTGCCCGAATATCAGGATCATTTCACGCCCACCAGTCGGGCCGACTTGGGTTTGGATGATAACAAGTACATAGCGATTTTGCAAGGTGCTTTTTTGGACATCGACCGAGGGGCATTGGAAGCTGTAGCCGCCATACCACTTTTGCCTGAACGTTTTCAGTTGTTGCTCATTGGGGCAGGAGAGGAACACGAAGCAGCGAAAGCGTGGGTGAAGGAACGGGGTTTGGAAGATCGCATCATCATCAAGGATAAATTGCCATATCTAGAACTGAAAGCATACACCGCAGCCGCAGATCTTGGTTTAACACTGGACAAAGGGCTGTATTTCAACTACCTCTATTCTTTGCCCAATAAAATCTTTGACTACGTCCACGCCGGAATCCCCGTTTTGGCTACTGATTTACCTGAAGTAGGCAGGGTAGTGAAGCAAGAAGGCATTGGAATCTGCATCGAAAAGTGTGAGCCCCAATCCATCGCCCAAGCGCTTCAAAAGATGGAGACCATGGGAAAAGAGCCCTTCAAAACCGCTCTTCAACAAGCCCAAAAGAAGTTCCACTGGCAACAAGAGGTGAAAGTCATCGACGACCTCCTCCCCTGAAAAGGACGTGTCGCACCCGTCCCTGAAAAGGACGTGTCGCACCCGTCCCCGAAAAGGACGTGTCGCACCCGTCCCGAAAAGGACGTGTCGCACCCGTCCGCTCACCCGTCCTCGCCCCCCTCAAAAAACCTTTTTGTACAAAAACTTCAACACCAACCAAGTAGGTTGGAACCACTTTTTCACCCCCTGAACCACATCTTTTTTCACCCGCCATTCTTCTTGGTACAGTGCCATGTCGAAGCGTTTGCTCAATCCTTGTGCTTTGCTGATCACCAAGGTTCCAGCAAACAATTGGGCCGTAATTCCTTTTTGAAATAGCTTCAAGTTGAGGTGATAATCTGCTAAAATCGGATAGCGCAGTTCGTATTTCCACTGTTCAAATAAGCTCCGATGGTAGAGGATGCCTTGATGGTGAGCAGTATTTCGCCAAAAGAGGCTTTTGTCCCACCTTGGAGGATAGAACTCCGGAGTTCTAGAGTGATCTGCATCCGTGTTCTTCACACCAGCGATGCGCAAACGTTCTTTCCCCGATGGTTGCTCAATCATCGATAGCAAAAGTGATTTGTCTTCTAAAACATCGTCTGCTCCTAAGAACAACAACCACCTTCCAGAAGCGATCTTTAATCCCTTGTTCATTGCGTCGTAAACCCCTTTGTCTTTGGCCACGATCAAATGATCAATGCTCACCATGAACTCCGAAATAATGGTATGCGATTCATCGTGCGATTCGCCATCAATCACGATGATTTCCACCCAATCTTTTGGCAAATTACAGATGGAGTGAAGGGTTTGGGAAATGCTCTTCGCTGCGTTGTAAACGGGGACGATTATTGAGAGCGCTTTACTCAAATGGAGGCAAAATCTGTGGGGTAGTTGACTTGTGAGCGGTCTTTCAACTCGCCGTTCATGCACACCAAAGTTCGCGCTTCAAAGCGTTTCATGCTGGCGTAGTCGTGGGTAGCCATGATCACACTTTTTCCACCTTCAGAAATGCTGAACAAGAGTTTCAGGATTCCTTCAGTGGTGGCAGGATCAAGGTTTCCGGTGGGCTCATCTGCCAAAATCAATTCGGGCTCGTTCAACAAAGCTCGGGCAATGGCTACACGTTGTTGTTCTCCGCCGGACAGTTCATAGGGCATCTTGTAGCCTTTGGTGTCCAAACCTACTTTAGCGAGCACCTCGTCGATGCGTTCCTTCATCTCGCTTTTGCTTTTCCAGCCGGTAGCTTTCAAAACAAATTTGAGGTTATCGTGCACGTTTCGATCGGTGAGCAGTTCAAAATCTTGAAAAACGATGCCCAATTTTCTTCGCAAAAACGGAATGTTCTTTTTCTTCAATCCATTTAGCTCATAGCCACAAACACTGGCGCTGCCGTCTTTTACCTTCAATTCACCATAAAGCGTTTTGAGCAAACTACTTTTACCACTACCGGTTTTTCCAATGAGGTAAACAAACTCGCCTGCAGCAATTTCAAGGTCCACATCTTTCAAAATGAGGTTCTCTTTCTGGGCAATTTGCAGTTGTTTGATCTGAACGGTGTGCGCTGTTTCCATGCTTGAAAATTACGGAATTGCTTTTGTGTGATGGAATTGCAAACGATTAATTATAAACAGAGCTTAGTAGAGATGAATGCGAAAACCGGTTTGGTACCTTACGGGGGAAGAAAACCATTGGGTGTGGATGTTATCTGATTCGGGAATTGGAGAGATCAACATCATGCCAGAGGTCCATTCTACGAGGAATTTTCCGTGCTCTCCAATGTTCACTGGGAAGGCAATACCAAGGTCTGCTGTAAGGTTGAAATTCGGACTTTTGATGTCAGAATTGTCGAAGTTTGGAGCTAGAAACATGGGTTTTATGCCTGCGATGTACTCCCACTTTTTTCTGGCTGAAAAGGCAATGTGTAAAGGGATATCTATGGTGATGGGGTAGAGGTCGAAGCCCTTTTTTCGCACATCGTTTTCTACAAATTGTAGACGATTTCTTAGAAAGGTGAAGTTCACTTGCGGACGAAAGTACCATTGCTCTTTGACCTTCACTTGCACCGTAATTCCTGCAGATGCGCCAAAGCCCGAAGTAATTTCAGCACTTCGATATACATTTTTTACTTCCTCTGAAGGATTTGCATCGCCGGCATACCACGCGAAGGAAGGTCCGAAATTAAAGCCCCATTTTACTGGTTTTTCGTCCATGTCCTGAGCAAATGTTCTTGTTCCTAACATCAGTAAGAGCAGGCAACAAAGGCCAGCCAACAAGGTCAAGTGATTGGTGTTTCTCATACCGCGAAGTTAGTGGAGTGGTGGCGAAGATGAAAATGTTGATGTGAGCTGTTGTTTTGGCTTGGGTTGTGTGGGTTTTGGCTTCGGCTTTGGTTTTGGTTTTGGCTTGGCCTTGGCCTGGCCTGGCTTCGGCTCCGCTCAGCCGGCGATACATTATTGGGGCAAAAAAAAGACAGACCCTCGGAAGGATCTGTCTTTATAAATAGTTAAAAGCTTTTGGGCTTAGTTCACGCTAAAATCACTGTTTTTCAATCTTGGGTTCACCAAAATCTCATTGTAGGTGATCACAAAGCTTTGCGGACCAACTGTTTGAGAGATCACTTTAGGGAATTTTACTCCTTTGACCTCCATGTACTCTTTGTAGGTAGTAGCAATTACCATGTCTCCTTGTGGAGTGCTTTCTGTGCTGGTCTCAAATACCTTGAGTCCGTTTTCTACACTGAAGTAGACTGTTGAAACTGTACCATCTTTTTCCGTCATTTCAACCACGTAGGCTGGTTTTTCGTCAAAGCTTCCAATTCCTTTGAGTTCAGCAGTGGTTCCGTAGTCGTCCAATTTGGCTTCGTAAAGCAAATCTGCTTGCTTTTTCATTGAAGCCAACTCTTCTTCTTCCATTGCAACTTTTTGTCCCATCTGAGCTACCATACCGGCTTTACCGTCGAATACTTGTTGCATAACAACCATTCCACCCATGCTCATTTCCATGCTCAACATGCTGTTGTCTTTGGTCTTTTGAGTAAGGCTGATAACTTGCCCCATGTCCATTTCACCGCTCATGCTGGTGCTCTTAACCTTGGCCAATGCATCAACACCACCAATGGCTTCTACATAGTTCAATACAACGTCTTTTCCAGTCATCCCTTCAGGAGCAGGAGCGAGGTCTACATAATCTCTACCGTAGATGTCGAGGAATTTAACCTTTCCATCGTAGCTGAAGCGTTCCAATTTCTCGGCTACTTCTTCCTTGTTCCCAACAACGGTGATGTAAGCGTTTTCAGAGCGCAAGAATTTACGTGCAACGCGCAACACATCTTCTTTGCTTACCGCTTCTAGTTTACTGAGGTAGGTTGCGTAGTAATCCTTCGGCAAACCATAACGTTCAATGTTCAAAGCAAAACGAGCGATGGTTTGCGGACTCTCAAGAGAGCGGGCAAAACTTCCGGTCATGTTGTTCTTTATGAACTGAAGTGTCGAATCTTCGATAGGCTCACTGGCCAGACGGTCGATTTCGTAAAGGAACTCAACAATAGAGCTGTCGGTTACTTCATTACGTACACTGGCAAAAGCTGAGAACGAACCAATAACTGGATCAGAGCTCAAACTTGATCGTGCTCCATAAGTAAAGGCTTTGTCTTCACGCAAATTTTGCATCAATCGTCCACCAAAAACTCCACCACCAAGGACACTGTTCATAACAGAAGCAGCAATGGCATCGTCTTCTCCAGGAGTCAAGTCCACAGGGAATGTAACATCAATTACCGACTGCACAGCACCACTCAATGGAGCAAAACATACTTTATTTCCTTCAGGAAGTGCAGGCTTCTCATAGCTCATGCTCGGTACTTCAGCCTTTTCCCATGCTCCGAAATACTTCTCAGCTTGTGCTTTCGCGGCTTCCGGGGTGATGTCACCAACAATGGTCAAGTAAGAGATGTTTGGTCGGAAAAAAGTGCTGTAGTAAGTAACCAAATCGTCGCGAGTAACCGCTTCTGTTGTTTTCTCTGTTTGAGGTTCTCCATAAGGGTGATCCAAGCCATAACACATGGCATTGCTGATGTTTCCAGAAATGCTGTTCGCATCAGTGGTTTCAGAAGCGAGTCCAGAAATGGTTTGCTTTTTCAACTTGTCGAGCTCATCTTGAGGAAACGCAGGGTTGAGCACGATGTCAGACATCAAAGCCAAAAGAGCATCGGTGTGTTTGGTGAGCGCAGCACCGTAAGCACCACTTGAATAAGTGCTCAAATCTGCACCAATAAAATCAACCGCTTGATCGATTTCTGCTTTGCTTTTTGTGGTGGTTCCTTTTTTCAAAAGATCTCCAGCCATGGATACATATCCAGCTTTGTCTCCTTCAAAAATAGGATCCCGATCTACGGTAAGTTGGTAAGAAACACGGGGCAATTTATTGTTTTGAACTACAATCACTTTCAAACCGTTGTCTAGGGTGAAGGTGTCATAGTCGCCCAGCTGAATAGTAGGTGCAGCAGCGGGCATTGGTACTACCGATCGGTCCAATGGAGCAGCACAAGCTACAAACAAAGCACTGATGGCGACGAGGAGGGTATATTTAAAAATTTTCATGTCTTATTGTGCATTTATTAGTTGGACGATTCAAGGCTTTCATCATACATGAAGTACAATACAACACGATTGTTTTCGGTGTAGTACTTCTTCGCTGCGTCCATGATTTCTTCTTTCGTCACGGCCAAATAGCGGTTGATTTCGGTATTGATAAGGTTGGCATCACCAAAATACATGTGATAGTTCGCCAAGCTCTCAGCAATTCCAGCCATGGATGCATTAGAACTTACAAAGTTGTTCTCAATTTGATTTTTGAGCTTCTGCAATTCTTCATCACTGATCGGCTCGTTTTTCAATCGCTCAACTTCTGCGTTCATGGCTGCTTCAACTTCTTCAGGAGCTACTCCCATGTTCGCCAAAGAAAAGGCCAAGGTCACACCTGGATCTTCCAATCCGAATGAAAAGGCTCCGGCAAACAAGGCCAATTCTTTTTCATCCACCACAGCGCGGTTCAAACGAGAAGATTCTCCACCGCTCAAAACTTGGTTCAACATGTCAACTGCATAGTACTCTTCCGTTCCTTGGGCAGGAATGTTGTATGCTTGAACGATCATCGGAAGTTGGTCTTTCCCCAAAATGGTATCCCTCACTTCGGCTGTTTTTGCAGGCTCGATGATGTCCGGACGAGGAATTTCTTGTGTTCCGCGTGGAATGGCAGAAAAGTACTTCTTGATGAGCTTTTTCGTTTCGTCGATGTCAATATCGCCGGCAATCGAAAGCACCGCATTGTTTGGTACATAAAAGGTCTTGTAAAAGTCGATGAAATCAGCTTCCTCAGCTGCGTTCAAGTGATCCATAGAACCAATCACCGGCCACTGGTAAGGGTGCTCGGTGTAGGCTCTGCTCATGGTTTCAGAAAGTAAGGATCCGTAAGGTTGATTGTCCATTCGCTGACGTTTCTCCTCTTTCACCACTTCTCTTTGGGTTTCAATCCCTTCGTTTTCAACTTTGGCGTGAAGCATTCTTTCCGACTCCAACCACATTCCCAATTCGAGTTGGTTACTCGGAAGTACTTCGTAGTAAAAGGTCCTATCGTTGGTGGTATTGGCATTCAAGACACCACCCGCATTTTCTACGTAGCGAGAAAATTCCCCTCTTCCAATGTTCTCAGACCCTTCAAAGAGCAAGTGCTCGAAAAAGTGAGCCATTCCGGTACGTTCTGGATTCTCGTTTTTTGATCCTACATGGTACATTACCGTAACGGCAACGATGGGAGTGCTGTGGTCTTCGTGGAGAATCACGTGCAGACCGTTTTTGAGATCGTACTCTTCAAATTCGACGGTTTTGAGTTGCGCAATTGCTGAGCTTCCCAAGAGCATCGAAAGCACGACAAACAGATTTCTGGTTTTCATGGTTTCATTTTTTGGTGGGTCAAAAGTAAGACAATCCTTTTGGGGAGTGTTAAAAAACTCCATGAATGGTTCAGTTTTTTGGTTGAGCGGTAGAGCGATGATTTCCATTTGAAAATGTACTTTTGGCCCCAGATACCTTTCCATGAAATACAGCATTAACTTAGACCATTGCAGCCTTGAGGACTTGTTCAATCTTGTTGCAAGCAAAAGAGAAGTTGAACTTTCCACCGATTGCATAGCGAAGATTGTGGCGTGTAGAAATTTTCTAGACGAGACGATTGCTTCGAGCTCGAGTCCGATTTACGGAATCAATACGGGCTTCGGAAGCTTGTACAAAAACAGCATTTCTGGCGAGCACTTGGAAGAACTTCAGGTCAACCTTGTTCGATCACATGCCTGCGGAATGGGGGAAGAGGTTCCAAAAGAGGTGGTTTCATGGATGATTCTCCTTAAAATTTTAGGTCTGAGTAAAGGCCATTCAGGCGTTCAATTGGAAACAGTGGAGCTTTTGGCGAACTTTTACAATAAAGGCATTCTCCCTGTGGTGTATCAACAAGGTTCACTGGGAGCGAGTGGCGATTTATCGCCCTTAGCGCACTTGTCTCTTCCGCTTTTCGGAGAAGGTGAGGTGCATGGCGAAGATGGAAAAGAAGATGCAAAGTCTGTTTTGAGGTCTTTTGGCCTGCAAGCCATCACCCTAAAGGCAAAAGAAGGTCTCGCCCTCTTGAACGGTACTCAATTCATGAGCGCTTATTCATGCTATTTACTTCATAAAGCACATCATTTGATGGACTGGGCCGATGCACTCGCAGCACTTTCAGTAGATGCTTTTGATGGCAGAAAAGAGCCCTTTCAGCACAATGTAAATGAGGTTCGAAAACAAGAAGGTCAGATTTCCACGGCGGCAAATGTTCGTCAGTGGTTGGAAGGAAGTGAGCTCATTCAACAAGCCAAAAAGCATGTCCAAGATCCTTACTCTTTCCGCTGTGTGCCTCAAGTTCACGGTGCAAGCAGAGATGCGCTCAACTACATCAACACAATTGTAGAAAGAGAAGTCAACGCTGTAACCGATAATCCAACCATCTTCCCTGAAACGGGTGAGATCATTTCAGCAGGAAACTTTCACGGTCAGCCTCTGGCATTGAGCATGGACCAACTGTGCATTGCCATGGCTGAAGTAGGGGCGATTTCCGAGCGTAGGGTGTATAAATTGGTTTCAGGTAATAGAGAGCTACCTGAATTCTTGGTGAACAACCCAGGCTTGAACTCTGGTTTTATGATTCCGCAATACACTTGCGCTTCAATCGTGAGCCAAAACAAACAATTTTGCACGCCAGCTTCTATCGATAGTATCGACTCTTCAAATGGTCAGGAAGACCACGTTAGTATGGGAGCGAATGCTGCTACTAAGGCATTTAAGGTGGTGGAAAACCTGGAGAAAATTTTGGGGATTGAATTGATGAATGCTGCCCAGGCAATTGATTTTCGCCGACCAGCAAAGTCTTCTCCTGCTCTGGAGCGTTTGTTGGAGGCGTATCGTGAGGTGGTGCCTTTTGTGGAGGATGATGAGTATTTGAGTCCTTTGATGCAGAGGAGTGCGATGTTTGTTAGGGAGAATGTGGTGAAGAGGTTTTTGTAGTTGGGGGGGCGCTTTGCTTTTTGTGGGTGCTTTGCTTTTTGGGGGTGCTTTGCTTTTTGGGGGCGCTTTGCTTTTTTTTGCTTCGCTTTTTTGGGTGCTTTGCTTTTTTTGCTTCGCTTTTTTGGGTGCTGCTTTTGGGGCGGGTCGCTTTGCTCCTTTGGACGGGCGCGGCACGTCCTTAACATATTTTCCCATGGGGGTTTTTCACAAATGGTGGCATAAACATATCTTTGGCCGAACCTTCTCGGCATGATAGAACTCAAGAATATCCGCAAGTCTTATAAATCTGGTAAAAACTCCATGGAGGTGCTCAAGGGCATTGACTTGAGGATTGATGAGGGAGAACTGGTTTCCATTATGGGCTCTTCGGGTTCGGGGAAGTCAACTTTGCTGAATATTCTAGGGATTCTCGATAGCTACAATGAGGGCGATTATCGCTTGAACGGTGTTTCAATGAGCGGTCTTTCAGAGAAACAGGCGGCGAATTATCGGAGTCGCTTTTTGGGTTTTGTGTTTCAGTCGTTCAACTTGATTAACTTCAAAACGGCGCTCGAAAATGTGGCCCTCCCACTTTATTATCAAAAGGTCCCTCGATCTAAACGAAACCAAATTGCGCTAGAATACTTGAAGAAAGTTGGTCTGGAAGATTGGAAAGATCACTTGCCCAGCGAGATGAGTGGTGGTCAAAAACAAAGAGTTGCTATTGCTCGCTCACTCATTACCCAACCCAAAGTCATTTTGGCCGATGAGCCTACGGGTGCACTCGATACGAAAACGAGCTACGAGGTGATGGATGTCCTGAAACAAGTGAATGCCGAGGGTATCACGGTGGTGATTGTTACCCACGAAAACGATATCGCCGATATGACCGATCGCGTCATTCGACTTAAAGATGGCCGAATAGAATCTACTGGAAGACCTTCCGAAATCGCTCAGGACGCACATGTTTGATATCGATAAATGGAGCGAGATCTTCGCCACAATGATTAAAAATCCCTTGCGGACGTTCCTCACGGGACTGTCAGTAGGTCTAGGTATCTTCATCTTGGTTGTGATGCAGGGCTTGGGCTTTGGATTGCAAAATGGGGTGATGAAAGAGTTCAACGATGACGCCATCAACTCCCTCTGGATCAGAAGAGGAAGTACTTCTATTCCTTATGCCGGAATGAAAGCCAATCGCCGCATTGAGTATGAGAATAGCGACCTAGATATGATTCGCGATCTCTTTGGGGGTGAGGATACTTATTCTGCCAGAGTTTCATTGTGGAACGCCAATGTGAAGTACAAAGGACAAGCTCAAAACTTTGGTGTGAGAAGTGTGCACCCGGGACACCAAGAACTGGAGAAGACGGTGATGAAAGAGGGGAGATACATCAATGAAAACGATATTCGAGACGAGCGGAAAGTAGCAGTGGTGGGACAAACGATTCTCGATGATCTCTTCCGTGGAACTCCGGCCTTGAATCAATACATTGAGATTGCTGGGGTGAATTTTAAAGTGATTGGAACTTTCTCCGATCCAAACGGACGATGGGAAAACAGACAAATTTATCTCCCCATTACTACCGGACAGAAAATTTTTGGTCGGAACGACAAGGTGGACATGTTCATCCTGAGTACTTCTGATCGTCCGCTCGAAGAAACCATCGAAATGAGCGAGAAGATCGAGGCCGTTTTGAAAGATCGTCACCGCGTTCATCCCGACGATACCCGTGCGATTTGGGTGCGCAACAACAATGAGGAATTCAGCATGTTTTTGGACATTTTCAAAGGAATTGAGGTGTTCATTTGGGGCATTGGTTTTTTCACCCTCTTCGCTGGAATGATTGGTGTGGCCAACATCATGGCCATCGTGGTAAAAGAAAGAACCAAAGAAATCGGAATCCGAAAGGCCCTGGGTGCACCTCCGGGAACCATCATTTCACAAATCATTCAAGAAGCAACTTTCCTCACTTTTGTTTCTGGATGCATTGGGCTCGTTTGCGGTATCGGAATTTTAAGCGTTTTGGCAGACAATCTGGAACACGATTTCTTCTCTAACCCGAGAGTTTCACCTTGGATCAGCCTGGGCGCTTTGGGCTTGTTGATGGTGGTTGGAATCTTTGCCGGACTCATTCCAGCGGTGCGCGCTGCTCGCATTAACCCTGTAGAAGCCCTGAGAGATGAATAAGCCACAGTCACATATCAACCAGAAAAGAAAGGAGGCCAAGCATGTTTGATAAAGATACTTGGATCGAAATACTGCAGGTGATTTTAAGAAATCCCTTGCGAGCTATACTTTCGGGGATTGGTGTGGGCTGGGGAGTGTTCATGATCATGATTACACTGGCTTCGGCTAAGGGCCTCGAGAACGGGGTGAAGGCAGACATGGCCAATCGAGCGACCAACAGCATGTTCATGTGGTCCATGCAAACCAGCATGCCTTACAAAGGATTTCAACAGGGAAGGCGATTCGAAATTTTGAACTCGGATGTGGACTACCTGCGAGCGAAAGTAAACGAGATTGAATTGGTTTCACCCAGAGTGCAATTGGGAGGATACCAAGGAGCAAATAACGTGGTGTATCAGAATAAATCTGGGGCGTTTAACGTTTACGGAGATACCCCAGATTACATCAAAATCGAACCCCTCATCATCGATCAAGGTCGCTACCTCAATGAGCTGGACATCCGAGATGAACGAAAGATCTGTGTTATCGGCGAAAGGGTGAATACGGTGCTCTTCGGAAAGGCCTCCGCACTGGGGAAATACATCCAAATTCAAGGCGTGAGCTTCAAAGTAGTGGGGGTATACAAGTCGATAAAAACAGGTGAAGATGCTGAAGAAGACACGCAGTCCATTTTCATTCCAATATCCACTTTCCAAAAGGCCTTCAACTACGGGAATGTTGTGGGATGGTTGTCCATCATGCTCAAAGAAGAATACCCGACTCAAGTGGCAGTAGACCAAGTTTTGGGCAATCTCAAGGCCCGAAAGAGTGTCCACCCCGATGATCCGAGAGCTTTTGGTTATTGGACGATGGCGGAAGAGATGGAGGAAATCAACACGGTGTTCGGTGGATTGAGTATTGTGGCTTTTATTTTTGGCGGACTAGCTCTCCTCGCAGGAGTGATTGGAATTACCAACATCATGCTCGTCACCGTGAAAGAACGAACCAAGGAGTTTGGTGTTCGAAGGGCCTTGGGAGCACAGTCGGGCTTGATTATCCGACAAGTGATGGTTGAAACGGTCTTTCTTACCCTCATTTTCGGATGTCTTGGGATTATTTTCGGTGTGGGCATTTTATGGGGATTGAATGAATTTGTCCTGGGCGAGGCTTCAGGATCCTTCAGAAACCCGTCCATCGGATCCCTCACAAGTTTACTCATCCTCCTCATCATGATTGTCATGGGCGCATTTGCAGGACTTTTACCTGCACTCATCGCCGTTCAAATAAAACCAGTAGAAGCACTTAGAAGCGAATAATTACCATGAAGAAAAGCTGTCTCATCCCCCTCATTATTTTCTGTATCCTCGCCATCGGTGGAGCAGGATATGCTATTTATACCTTGTACCTCGATGAAGTTCAAGGTCCGGCAACCTACGAAACTCAAACTGGGAGCACCCAAACCATCATCGATAAAACGGTGGCAACGGGAAGTGTTCAGCCAAGAAAAGAAGTGGCCATTAAACCTCAAATCTCAGGTATCGTAAAGGAGATTTATGTGGAAGCTGGAGAACAAATTGAAGTGAACGATCTTATCGCTAAAGTGAAGGTGATTCCTAACATGGTGAGCTTGAACAATGCGGAAAACCGTGTGGAACGCGCAAAAATTTCGCTCGACAATGCCAACATGGATTTCGACCGAAATTCAGAATTATTGGAGAAAGGAGTGATTGCAGCAGCAGATTTTCAAGGGTTTGAGATTGCTCAAAGACAAGCAAAGGAAGAACTTGATGCCGCAAAAGATGCCTTGGCTATTGTGAAGGAAGGGGTTTCTCAGCGTTCAGGAAGTAGTTCACTCACTTTAATCAAAGCAACGATTCCCGGTATGGTTCTCGATGTTCCCGTGAAAGAGGGTAATTCGGTGATTGAGGCCAATAATTTTAATGAGGGAACGAGCATTGCTACCATCGCTGATATGAAAGATTTGCTCTTCATTGGTAAGGTGGACGAGTCTGAGGTGGAGAAATTGGAAATTGGGATGGAGTTGATCCTAACCATTGGTGCAATTGAAAATCGTACTTTCCCGGCAACACTTGAGTACATTGCTCCAAAAGGAGTTGAGGACAATGGAGCCATCAAGTTTGAAATCAAGGCTGCAGTGAATTTGGAAGATGGGGAGTTCATTCGTGCAGGCTACAGCGCAAATGCCGATGTCGTGCTCCGAAAAGAGGAAGACGTTTTTGCGATTGATGAGTCTTTGGTGCAGTTCGATGCTGATAAAAAGCCATTTGTGGAGGTGGAGACTTCTCCTAACGTTTACGAGAAAAGAACTTTGGAATTGGGCTTATCCGATGGGATGAAGGTTCAAGTTATTTCAGGGGTGACAGCGTCCGATAAGATCAAAATCTGGAGTTCACCGATTTACGATAAATAGGGCAATTCTTATTAAGTCACTTTCACTTTTCGCATCATCCGGCGCAATATTCCAGGCGCAAAACGATGCAAATATGCTCCGAGTATTTCTTTTCGCCCAATGAGGGTTTGAGCTTTGTTTTTGGCAATGGCTTTGGCCATTTTTTCTGCACACTTTTCGGGAGAAAGCCCCTGTCCAGTGGCTTCATCCATGCTTCCTTGTTGGTTCCCGTCTCCGGTTAAGGCGTTTTTAGAAATATCAGTATGAATAAAACCAGGGCAAAGAAGGTGTACTCGGATGTTATCTTCAAAATGCTCTGCTCTTAAAGCATCAAAAAACCCGTGAAGTGCATGCTTCGCTCCGCAATACCCCGATCGCATCGGACTACTGAAGATGCCCATCAAGCTGGTAACTACGGCAAAGGATCCCGTTTTGCGTTCAATGAAATGAGGCAAAAGATTTTTTGTGAGTGAAACTGTACCGAAATAGTCAATTTCCATGACTCTTCGGTCGACCTCCAAATCGGTGTCTTTCACCAAGCTCCTCTGTGAAATACCGCCATTGTGCACCATGATGTCGATGTGCCCCAAAAGCTCGATGGCCGTTTTTGTTTTTTCTGAATGACTCTCCATTTGAGATAAATCCAAACTCAAAACGTGGACTTTTGAAGGATCTTGGCAAGATTGAGCCACTTCTTTGAGCTTTTCTTCGTTTCGAGCAGAGAGCAAGACTTCCGCTCCAGCCTCCACGAGTTTTCTGCTCAAGGCGGCGCCAATTCCGCTCGAGGCTCCTGTGATCCATACTTTTTTTCCGCTGTAATACTCCTTCAAACTCATGGCCGAAAAGTACGAAAAACCGCTTCAATCTTGACTTGGTCGCACGTTCATTTAATTAGTCTACCTTTGCACAAACAGAAATGGCATTGAGAAACGATGGTCCGTTTCACAATTACATTTTATGACATTCGAATCCTTAGGATTATCAGCTCCCATTTTGAAAGCGGTGAGCGAAAAGGGCTATACCAGTCCATCCCCCATTCAAGAAAAAGCCATTCCAGTAGTGCTCGATCGACAAGATGTTCTTGCCTCAGCACAAACAGGTACAGGCAAAACAGCAGGTTTTACCCTGCCAATCTTGGAGTTGTTATCGAGAACCAAACCTCAAGCGAAAAGAGCCATTCGTGCTTTGATCCTTACTCCTACAAGAGAGCTTGCGGCACAAATTCAAGAAAACGTTAAAGAGTACAGTACGTATTTGGACATCCGTTCAACGGTGATCTTTGGTGGTGTAAATCAGAACCCTCAAGTGAGAACATTGCGCCAAGGAGTGGATATTTTGATCGCAACCCCAGGCCGTTTGCTCGATTTACAAGCGCAAGGACACGTAAATTTGAATAAAGTTGAAGTCTTGGTGCTTGATGAGGCAGACAGAATGCTCGATATGGGCTTTCTTCGCGACATTCAAAAGGTGATTAAAGTATTGCCGGGGTACCGTCAAAACTTATTGTTTTCTGCAACTTTCTCGAAGGAGATTAAAGAGCTTGCTGGAGGTATTTTGAAAGACCCCGTTGCGGTTGAAGCTACCCCAGAGAACACGACGGTGGAGGTGATTCAGCAACGAGTGATTCTTGTGGATCAACAAGATAAGACCAAACTAATCACTCAATTGATTGCCGATGGAAACTGGCGTCAAGTACTCATTTTCACAAGAACGAAACACCGCGCTAACCGATTGAGTGAGAAATTGGAAAAAAGCGGAATTACATCTGCTGCCATTCACGGTAATAAAAGTCAGGGAGCCAGGACCAACGCATTGAAAGGTTTTAAAGACGGTAAAATTCGTGTTCTAGTAGCAACAGATATTGCAGCCAGAGGTTTGGATATTCCTTTGCTGCCTCACGTGGTGAATTTTGAACTGCCCAACATTCCTGAAGATTATGTTCACCGCATCGGAAGAACGGGAAGGGCAGGAGCGAGTGGAGAAGCGCTGTCTTTGGTCGATATTGATGAGTATGAGTTCTTGGATGGAATTCAGTTTCTGATCAATGAATCCTTGCCAAGTGAAAAGATTGAAGGATTCGAACCAAATAACCGCCCAGGAGACAATCCTCCTCCAACAGGTGGTGGTGGAAGAAAACCTCGTGGTGGAGGTGGAAGACCAAAAGCTCAAGGTGGAAAAGAAGATCGCAGACACAGCAAACCGAAACGTTCTGGTGGCGGCGGACCGTCGAACCGCAATAAGAGTGGTGGTAGACCAGGCGGGAATTCTGGTGGAAACAAAAGTGGAGCATCTAGTGGCGGACAACGTAAGAAAACCAGCGGCAAACGTTGGTAGTGGTCTGAAGTAGAAAGCATGATTAGAAAGCAGGACATCCCTTAGGTTGTTCTGCTTTTTTGTTTTGGAATAAATCACCGCCAAATGGATTTTAGCTTCAAAGAACCCAATCAAAAAAAATCCCCACATCAGCAATGAAGTGGGGATTTTTATAAGATCATTTTAGAGCCGAAAGACTCAAGAGCAAAGTTGATTAAATATCAATCTTCGCATATTTAGCATTGGCTTCAATGAAGGCTCTACGTGGAGGAACTTCATCGCCCATGAGCATGCTGAAGATGTGGTCACATTCGGCGGCATTATCGATGGTTACTTGACGAAGCGTTCTTTCTTCTGGGTTCATTGTGGTGTCCCAAAGTTGCTCAGCGTTCATCTCCCCAAGACCTTTGTAACGTTGAACACCAACGCTGCTTTCTGTTCCTGCTCCCTTCATTTCCATAATCAAACGGTCGCGTTGATCATCGTTCCAAGCGTAGGCAGACTTGCTTCCTTTTTTCACTTGATAGAGTGGAGGAGTAGCGATGTAGATGTATCCATTCTCAATCATCTCTCTCATGTGTCTGAAGAAGAAAGTGAGAATCAAGGTTTCAATGTGAGAACCATCGACATCGGCATCACACATGATCACGATCTTGTGGTAGCGCAGTTTGGACAAGTTTAGGGCTTTCGCATCGTCTTCTGTTCCAATGCTCACACCAAGTGCGGTGTAAATGTTTTTGATTTCTTCGTTCTCGAAAATCTTGTGGTGCATTGCTTTTTCCACATTCAAGATCTTACCTCTCAAAGGCATGATGGCTTGGAAAGCACGATCTCGACCTTGTTTTGCAGTTCCACCCGCAGAATCTCCCTCGACGAGGAACAATTCACAAACCGTAGGATCTTTTTCCGAGCAATCGGCCAATTTTCCTGGCAAACCGCCACCAACCATCACGGTCTTACGTTGCACCATCTCACGCGCTTTTCTTGCTGCATGACGAGCTTGTGCGGCAAGAATCACCTTTTGAACAATGGTTTTCGCATCGTTCGGGTGCTCTTCCAAGTAATCAGCAAGCATTTCACTCACTGCTTGACTAACAGGTGCTGTTACTTCTCTGTTTCCGAGTTTGGTTTTTGTTTGACCCTCAAACTGAGGTTCAGCAACCTTCACCGAAATAATGGCGGTGAGTCCTTCACGGAAATCATCTCCACTAATTTCAAACTTCAATTTGTCCAACAAGCCAGAAGAATCGGCATACTTTTTCAAAGTGTTGGTTAACCCACGACGGAAACCAGACAAGTGAGTACCCCCCTCGTGCGTGTTGATGTTATTGACATAGGAATGCAAATTCTCGTTGTAGGAATCGTTATAGATCATCGCTACTTCCACAGGAATACCGCTCTTTTCACCGTCGATGTGAATCACTTCTTCAATGATGGGCATTCTGTTTTTGTCGATATAGCGAACAAACTCTTCAAGTCCTGTTTCAGACTGAAATTTTTCTCCTTTGAATTTTCCATCTTCCTCTGTGGTTCTTTGGTCTTCCAGAAGAAGAACAATCCCTTTGTTCAAGAAAGCGAGCTCTCTCAAACGTCCGGCGAGGGTATCATAACTGAAAATGGTTGTTTCGAAAATGCTCGCATCCGGTACAAAAGTTACTGTAGTTCCGCTTTCCTCTGACGTACCGATCTCACGAACGGGGTAGAGGGCTTTACCAATGGAATACTCTTGTTCGTATTTCTTTCCGTCGCGTCGAACTTCGGCGCGCAAATGGGTTGAAAGGGCATTCACACAAGAAACACCCACACCGTGCAAACCACCGGAAACTTTATAAGAGTCTTTATCAAACTTACCACCAGCACCAATTTTGGTCATCACCACCTGAAGTGCAGATACACCCTCTTTCTTGTGCATGTCGATAGGAATACCCCGACCATTATCTTCCACTGTGATGGAGTTGTCTTCGTTGATGGTCACCTTGATGTAGTCGCAATGACCGGCCAAAGCCTCATCAATGGAGTTATCTACTACCTCATACACCAAGTGGTGCAGTCCTCGTACGCCAACATCACCAATGTACATGGAAGGACGCATACGTACGTGCTCCATTCCTTCGAGAGACTGAATACTATCAGCCCCATAATTCTTCTTATTTTCTTCACTCATATTGAGATCCTTTCTGTTCAGAAATTGAATTAAAAAATGCGTCATCCAATCGCCATTTTCCACGGCAATTTAATGCAGCATAAAGATACGATTTCCTTCGCCGAATACAGCCTGAAACCCCTGTCAATACTGACGAAATATTCACAATTGTTGATAAATTCCCCTTTTCAAACAAAAAGCCCCCACCCGCGCGCGCCCGCAAGCGGAAAAGGTCGCCCCACGCCCGTCCACCTCCGCGCCCCACCGAGAGCCCCCGCGAACGGAAAAGGACATGCCGCGCCCGTCCACCTCCGCGCCCCACCGAGAGCCCCCGCAAACTGAAAAGGCCGCCAAAACAAAAAGGACGCACAACGTGCGTCCTCCAAAAAACTAGCGTAGCGAACCCCTCCTAAAAAGCGTAGCTCACCCCCATCATCGCATTAAAGCGCTGCGCCGCAAACGGCGTAAACGAAACATACCTGCTCGCCAAGAAGTTGTTGAACTGAACCCAAGCACTCAAACGCTTAGTATAACGATACTCAAAGCCCAAATTCGCATCAACATACCCTTTCAAGTTAATGACCGTGTAACCAGACTGTCCAATTTCCTGATCTTCTTCCAAAGCGAGGATGCTTTTTGCTTTTCGTTGACCAACCGTAAACACATCGGCCTTGATCATGAGTTTGTCGCGCAGATTGTAGCTTGCACTTAAGGTAAGTTGGGTAGTAGGCTGGTACCAAGCGTAGTCCTCAACCTCAGTAGAGTAGAGGAAGTAGTCTCCTCGGGCGAAGAGTTTGAGACGGTCTTCGCTGTTGATGCTCACTTCACCACTCAAATTCACCACCGTGAGGTCGTCGTAAATGGTGTTGAAAGCATTCCCCACTCCAAAATCAACTTGCGGTTTACCATCAGTTAATGTACCTCCAGTGAAGGTACTATCATTCACAAAGTATAGAAAGTTCTCATAGCGAGTGCGGCTAATGCGTGCATTAAAACTGGTACTCGACGAAATCGTTCCTCGAATACCTCCAAACATGGTACTCTTTTGGTTGGTGTTCATTTGTTCGTACTCCGAAAGCACCCAAGGGTTTTGCTCCGTAATGCTTCGGTAAGTGTTTTGAATCACTTCACCTCCCACACCGGCATAAGGAATGAAGAGGTCGTCCAAAAGACTGTATTCTGCTTCCACTAAGGGTTTGAAATAGAAGGGCTCCTCTTCGCGCATATCTACCCAAAGTCCCATCCCAACAGAGACCCTCCAGTTATCGCGAATGGTAGTTGCACGTGGCTCGAGGGAGACGAGTGAATTTACCTTTCGAGGTTTATCTTGCGAGTTTTCAAGGCTCACAAACTCATATTGATCGTAATTCAAACCAAAATCCACACTAATGAGCTCGGTGTTTACAAATTTCCGACCGTGAATCCTCAAGTCCAAATTGTTCTCGTTGCTCTCCAGCTTGTCTCTGAAGTTGAAAAAGCCAACGGTAGCGTCATAGTTCATCTTACTGGAATCGCGGTAATAGCTCTTGAGGTTCACCTTTCCCCCAACAAAGTTGAAGCGTTGTTCTTCAAAATCGCTCACGCTCACTGGGTTCACATCGGGATTAAAACCGTAGTAATTCACTACATCACGGTCCCATTTAAAATCTCCTTGCAAAGCATGCTTTTTAAGGAAGCGTCGCCCCCAAAGGTTGATTTCATTTTTCGAAAAGGAATCTGGAATACTGTCATCAGCAGCCACTCCACCTGCCGAACTTAAATGCTCATATCGAAGCCCCCAAGTTCCTTGTCTCGACCTTCCATCAGTGTAATAGAAGTCCACCAAAGGAGTGGTGTAGAGTCCAAAACCGGCTTTCATGTAGCCTCGGTACAACTTCTTCAATCGTGGTTCGACATTAACTTTAACAGCTTCAATGGCTTCGGGATTGATGTTCACCTGTTGCTTGTTGGGAATGAGGGAGTATTTGATGGTGGGAATTTCCACAATCGACTCTATGGGCTCGGGCCAGTTGGATAGCTTGTTAGCGTCTTTCAGAAAGATCACAAGGTCACCTTGAAAGGTAACGTCCATGCTCAAACTATCTTGGGCTTTACTTTCGAATGAAAAGAGGGCGAGCAAGATGAAACATGCAGCGCTTACTAGGTTCTTATTGCTTGTCTTCATCGTCTTCAATGCTTTTGTTATCGTCTTCTTCACCTTGCAGGTTGATTTCGATTTCTCGGTTTTGATCTTCGTTTTGTTGATCCGACTCCTGTTGGTCGAGTGCCGCGAGTTTTTGCTTGGCACTGTCCACTACCCAAGCTTCACTCACGTTGTCAATGATGGTGTTGAGTGTCGCCCTTGCTTGGAAGAGGTCTTCCATTCCAACATAGACGTCAGACAAGAGGAGATAGCTTTTGAACTTCCATTCTTCGTAAGAAGAGAAATTCTCAATCATTTGGAAGATTTCTTTTTCAGCTGCTTCATAAGCGCCTTTGTTGTAGGCAATTTCACACATCTTGTACTTGGCTTCAGCCGCCTTTTCACCTCCGGTTTTCACCACTTCAGCAAAGTCGTAATAGGCTTCATCCCAAAGTGAACGGTCGAAACGAATTCTTCCACGCCACAAATAAGCGGTGATCTTAATGTTCTCTGGAGTGTTCTCATTGCTAATCACCTTTTCGGCATACTCCAAGGCATCGTCTTTTTGTCCGAGCAGATAATGGCAGCGCATCTGACCAATTTGTGCTTCCAATACATTGTTTTTCAAACGGGCGAGGTTTTCCAATTCGATGTAGTGGTTGAGCGCTTGTTGGTAGTTTTTCTTGTTATAATTCATGGTTGCCGCAGCCACCAATGCTTCTTCAGAATAGTCGCTCACAGGTTGGGAGATGACATAGTTGAATGCGTTCAAACTTTTCTCAAGTTCATTGCTTTCGAAGTAGCAATTTCCAAGATAGTAGTTGGCGGAAGTGGCGTAGTAGCCGGGTTGATATTTCACCAAGTATTCTTCCAGTTTTCGGATGGCGTTGTTGCAATCTCCTGTGATGGCGTAGTCTTCTGCCGCACGGAATATCTTTTGTTCGATGTCGTCATCGCTCACACTCACGGCAGGAGGAAGGTCACTAAGTAAACCGTTTTCAATGAGCAGAGGCTCAACGAGGTTGTAAGCGTCCAAAGCCACTTGATCGGTTGGGTATTCTACCTTAATTCTGTTCCAAAGGGCTAGGGCTTCGTCGTTATTACCGCGCTTTACTTCAATCAAACAGAGGTCGACTAAACTGTGCTTCAAGTACTGACTCGTACCGTGTTCGTTCAAGATTGTATCGTAGTATACCTTGGCCATGTTATAATTGTCCATGGAGAGGTAAGTCTTGGCAAGCTCAAACTTCGCGTCTGCGGTAAATTTACTTCCATCTTGATCTTCAAGAAGGGCTTTCAATACTTCGATTTTCTTGTTCTTGTTGCCCATCAAACCAAAGCAGATGGCTTTTTGGTAAAATGCATAGTCTTGATTGGCGCCTTGCAAACTCATGGCGCGTTCGTAGTAGGTAATGGCTTGATCGTAGCTCTTCGAAACGTAAAAGCAATCGGCCACCCTCAAGAGTGCGTCGTTTTGCTTTTTGTCGTCGTTCAAATTGTTGGTGTCTACAAACTTGCGAAACGCACTGCTTGCATCGATGTATTTCTCTTGCTTGAACAGAGCATAACCAGCTCCGTAGTTGGCGAGGTGGTAGAAGTTGCTGTTGTAGCTTCCCGGTTCTTGAAGGAAGGCGTTGTAATACCCCAAGGCTTGGGAGTATTTCTGACTGTTGTAGGCCAGTTCTCCCTTCCAGAAAAGAGCTTCGGCATTGATTTTTGGGTTGACGGGGTAGGTGCTCACCTTATCGAAGAATCCCGCAGCTTCAGCATATTTCCCAGCGCGAAACAATTCAACCCCACGATTAAAACTCACCACTTGATAGGCTTCTTTTGTACGGGTGTCTTTATTGTCAATGCGGTCCAACGAGGCTAGGGCCTTTTCGTAGTTTTTCGACTTCATGTACACTTGAAGCAGGAATTCATAGGCTTCGTCAGACCGCGTGGAACTTGGATAAACCACAAGATATTCTTCAAAAGCAGTAATAGCTTCATGAAACGGGTTGTAGCTCAATTCATAAGCCAATTTAGCGTAGTTGAACAAGGCGTCTTCCTTCAATTCCATGCTGAAGTCCATTTCACTGGCTTCTTTGAAAGCAGAACGAGCGTAAGTTTTTTGGTCGAGCTTCAAATAGCAATCAGCCATATGGTAAATGGCGCTTTGAGCGAGCAGGTCTTCTCCTTGGGACGCCTCGTTGAGATTGTCCAAGGCTTTTTGGTTTTGACCTAAAGAGTAATACGAATACCCCAATTGGAAAAAAGCATCTCGGGATATATCGGCTTTGTCGGTTTCCTGGTGGTAGAACTCCAAATAAGGAAGTGCATCGATGTAATTGTTCTCTCGGTAATAAGCGTCGCCAATGAGCTGAGCAATTTCCGGTTTGCGTTTAATGTCCTCATCAGCCGTAGAATCGATGAACGCCGGTGCATAGGCCAGCATTTCACTGTACTTCCCTTGTTTGTATAGGATTTGAGTGAGGTAGTAAGGCACTACAGGACCAAAATTTTCGTCTTCCGCGAGGGCTGAAAACCCGTCGTAGGCATTTTGCCATTGCTCACTTTCGTAAGCGATGTGGGAATAAAAGTAATTCGCTGGAGCTTGGTATTCCCCAGGCTCATCTTTCACTGCGAAAAAATCGGTTCGAGCTTCATCCACTCGTCCTTTCATGAATAAGGCATGACCTCTTTTGTAATGAAATTCAAGGGTCTGCTTTGCATTGAGGTCGCGTGGATCAACAGATTCAAACCACTCCAATGCTTTTTTGTAGCTCTTTTTTTTGTAGTTATAGGTGGCGAGTTCGAAGTACACTTTTCTTACCCACGGACTCTCGGGATGCTTGAGAACGAATTGCTCCAAGCGAAACTCTGCATCCTTGTGAAAGAGGTACAAAGCACAAAGGGCAGCGTGGTACTCTGCGTTGATGTGTTGTTCCAAATGTCGATCAGGCGATAGTTCCATGTATCGCTCAAAGCCTTTTTGGGCCGCGGCGTATTTTTCTTTATCGAAAAGATCCATCGCCTCCCGATAAAATCGGTGCTCGTTGGTGAAAATTTCTGTTTGCTGCGCTTGAAGGGCACTCGGACCAATGGCTAGTCCGCAAAGGAGAAATAAAAGGGCAAAATGAAATAATTTGATCATGTGTTTCCAGGTCATGTTCGTGTATGCAACTTTATTCAAGAATCGTTCCCTTGTTCATTTTGGCTTGGGAAAACCTTCTTCAATTCGAACGTACTAAAGGTAGAAATGTGCTTGTCTTGGGAGGGAGGGGTGAGATTATTTTATCAACGCAAAGGTGTGAACGTTATTATGTATGCTGAAATGCTATTTTCTGAGCCGGCTTGATGCAGATACAACTTACGTTTTGCAGCTTCCTGTTTTGTGTTGTAAAGTGACCTCAAGGCCACTATATGGGTATACTCCGAATCATGAATTCGAAATATGTCGAAAAACGGGTTCATCGAGAAGCATTGGCTTAAGTCCAGCTTCAATTTTCGCTTTCTTGATGATCAGTACGTTGACGAGCATTCATCAAGAAAATCTTTCAATTTACAGTCCTTTACGACGGTTCATGAGCGCTTAGAAAGCACCGAAACCTTGCTGTACCCATTATAAAAACAGTCTTTTAACGTTTATTTGATAGTGAAGCGAACAAAAGCGATAGTAATGCTATTATATTTGCCGATCGTTACTATCATTATGGATGGATTGTATGCCAATTTACGTTTGCAGGTGAACGACAGCATTTACCTCAAGAACCCAGAGTCTAGCGACCTTGGTCAGCGCATCATCAGTGGAAGCATTGAGTTAATCAGCGAGATGGGCTTCGAAAGTTTCACCTTTAAAAAGCTGGCGAAATCAATTGGGAGCACAGAAGCTTCGGTTTACCGCTACTTCGAGAGCAAACACAAATTACTCCTTTATCTTACTGCTTGGTATTGGGCCTGGGTTCAGTACCGCATTCTTTTTGCTACGGCCAACGTTCCTTCAGCGGAAGAGCGGTTAATGCGAGCTTTGGATGTGGCTTTGGGGGTGCATGAGGTGGATATCCAATTTCCACACATCGATGAGCAGAAACTCTACCATTTGGTAGTAGCAGAATCTTCCAAAGCATACCTCAATAAACAGGTAGACGAAATCAACGATCAAGGTGTTTACACCAGTTATAAAGATCTTGTAGAGTTGATCGGGAAAATCATTTTAGAGATTCAACCCGAATACAAATACCCCCACATGCTGGTCACAACAGTGATTGAAGGGGCAAATCATCAACACTTTTTTGCAGAACACTTACCGAGATTGACCGACGTGGTTTGCGGAGAAAAAGGAATTACAAAGTACTACCAGAACATGGTATTGACCCTCATTAAAGCATCATAATGGAATCAAGCGAAGAAGTATTAAAGCCCAATCAGCGTTTTTGGAAACTGCTCAAGCCAGACAAAAGAGAGATCAGAAACGTCTATGCCTATGCTATTTTCAATGGTTTAATCAACTTATCCTTACCTCTTGGGATTCAGGCAATTGTTAACTTGATACAAGGTGGTCAAATGAACACCTCATGGATCATCCTTGTGGCCATCGTTGTATTGGGTGTGGCCATTTCTGGAGCTTTGCAGATTTATCAGTTGAGGATTGTAGAGAACCTTCAACAGAAGATTTTTAGTAGAGCGGCCTTTGAGTTTGCCTACCGGATTCCCCGCATCAAGATGGAGGAACTTTATAAGCACTACGCTCCAGAATTGATGAACCGCTTTTTTGATATCATGTCGGTACAAAAAGGTCTTTCAAAGATCCTCATCGACTTCACGGCGTCTTCCATGCAGGTGATTTTTGGTTTGATTCTGCTCTCCCTTTATCACCCCTTCTTCGTGGCGTTCAGTTTGATTTTGGTGGTTTTGATTGCAGTGATTTTTAAGTTTACGTATAAAAGGGGGCTGCAAACAAGCTTGAAAGAGTCGAAACACAAATACAAAACCGCGCACTGGCTGGAGGAATTGGCAAGAACGGAAACCACGTTTAAATTGGCAGGAGAAACGGATTTGCCCTTGGACCGAACCAACAAACACGTTGGTGACTACCTCACTTATCGCGAGAGCCACTTTAAGGTTTTGGTGCAGCAGTATTCTTTGATGGTCGTGTTTAAGGTGATTGTTGCCCTCGGACTCCTCGCCATTGGTGGAATCTTGGTGATGGAACAGCTCATGAACATTGGTCAGTTCGTCGCAGCTGAGATCATCATCCTTCTCATTATGAGTTCGGTGGAGAAGTTGATCGCCAGTTTGGAAACCATTTATGACGTTCTCACTTCCCTCGAGAAAGTAGGGCAGGTGACCGATCTTACACTTGAAAACCAGACAGGAAACAGCACTTCTGAGCTTTGTGGTCAGAACGGTATGGAACTGCAGTTAAACGATGTAACCTTCTTTTATCCAGGGAAATCGAAGCCCAATTTGAGCGACATTAACTTGCACCTTAAACCGGGAGATCGCATGGTGATTACGGGTGGGAATGGTGCAGGAAAACGCTCCTTGCTTCAGCTCATGGCCGGACTCTATGAAGTACAAGAGGGAGTAGTGTCTTTTAACGGACTTCCTATGGGTAACCTCAACCTGTGCAACCTACGCTCGTCGATTGGAGATTACCTCTCTCAGGAAAAACTCTTTGAGGGAAGCGTTTTGGAGAACATCGGAATGGGAAGGAAAAATGCCTCTTTTGAGAACATACAGTGGGCGGTAGAAGCTTTAGGGTTGAAGCCATTCATCCAAAGTTTGCCCGATGGTTATGAATCGCACATTGATCCACAAGGAACAAAACTGCCTAAAAGCACCGTTCAAAAAATGCTCTTAGCGCGAAGTATTGCAGATAAGCCCAAGTTGCTCTTGTTGGAATATCCTTTAGAGAACCTGAGGGAAGAAGAGCGAAAGGATATCATTTCATTCCTCACTTCACCTGAGCAGAAATGGTCTTTGGTTGTCATCTCACGAGATCCATTCTTTTTACAAACCGCCAATAAAGTTGTGGTGATGAAAGATGGACGAATCGTGGAAAAGGCCTCTTAAGATGGTTTCAAAGACTTTAAAAAAAGTAGTTTTAATTAGAACCCAAGTAGCATGCTGAATATTTCAGATTTAAATGTCAAAAAACACATCAAACAAGAGAAGTTTTCAGCTCTGGATAGCGCTGAGAAACGAGTGTCTGGCAATGTACTTCTTCGCCTGTTTGTAGGTTTATTTATCGCTTTTTTGATCATTCTCTTTTTGCCATGGACCCAGAATATTCGCGCTCGGGGTGAGGTAACTACCCTCAAACCAGATCAGCGTCCACAAACCATCCATTCGGTGATTGCCGGAAGAGTCGAGCGTTGGTTTGTCCAAGAAGGAGACTTCGTGCACAAGGGAGATACCATTCTCTTCATCTCTGAGGTAAAAGATGAGTACTTCGATCCTCAACTCCTTGCAAGAACCGATGAGCAGTTGAAAGCAAAAGAAATGGCGGTTCAATCCTACATGGAAAAGGTCAAGGCACAAGACAATCAAGTGGATGCATTGGTGCAAACTAGCCGATTAAAAATGCAGCAAGCTCGAAACAAAGTGAAGCAGGCCAACCTGAAAATCACAAGCGATAGTATCGACTTCAAAGCATATCAATTGAATTTCAAAATTGCCCAAGATCAGCTCATTCGAATGGAAGAACTGGCTGCGGAAGGCTTGAAATCACAAACCGATTTGGAGAAGCGCCAACAAGCTTTGCAAAAGACAAAAGCGGAAATGATTTCTGCTGAAAATAAATTGCTCACCTCACAAAATGAGTTGATCAACGCCCAAGTGGAATTGACTTCCATCGAAGCGCAGTACCGAAAGGAAATTGCCAAGGCGGAATCGGAGAAATTCACGGCCTTGTCCAACATGTATGATGCTGAGGCGGTGGTCACTAAACTCCAAAACCAGTACATGAATTACTCGGTTCGTCAAGGACTTTATTACATCACGGCTCCTCAGGACGGCTATGTTACCAAAGCCATTCAAATCGGACTCGGCGAGACCATGAAAGAAGGAGAGGAGATTGTGAGCATCATGCCGGCGCAGTACGACTTGGCGGTGGCGATGTTCATTCGTCCGATTGACCTACCGCTTATGGAGAAAGGACAAAAAGTAAGGCTCCAATTTGACGGGTGGCCAGCGATTGTATTTTCTGGATGGCCAAATACGAGTTATGGTACTTATGGCGGAAAAGTGTTTGCCATCGATAACTTCATCAGTGAGAATGGGAAATACCGCATCTTGGTAGAGCCCGACCCTGAAGATCACGCTTGGCCAGATGCGCTTCGTGTAGGTGCGGGAACAAACAGTATGACGCTATTGAAGGACGTTTTTGTGTGGTACGAACTCTGGCGACAAATCAACGGTTTCCCGCCAGATTATTACAAGACCTCAGAAAAATCAGGAACAGAAGATAAAGCCAAGAAGTGATGAAAAAGAACTTATGGATGTTTGCTTTCTTTCTGCTGAGCATGAATATGTGCGCGCAGGAGGAAACAACCGATAGTTTGAAGGTTTTGCCTTTTGATGCATTCATGTCCTTGGTGAAAAAAGGTCACCCACTCAGCGTGCAAGCCAATTTACAGGAAGCTTTTGGTGATGCCACAGTGCAAGGAGCGCGGGGTGGTTTTGACCCAAAGGCCTATTCTGATGTGAGTCAGAAATACTTTAAAGACAGCCAATACTACAGCAACATTGACGCAGGAGTGAAGGTGCCAACGTGGTTTGGTTTGGAACTCATGGCAGGCTTTGAGCAAAATCAAGGAGTGTTTTTGAATCCGGAGAACAGCGTTCCTTCCACAGGGTTGTGGATGGGTGGAGTGAGCATGGCTTTGGGACAAGGGATGTTCATCGATGAACGCCGGGCCGGACTCCGCCAGGCACAGGTGTATCAAGAAAGCACAGAGGCTGAACGAGTACGATTGATGAACGAACTGCTCTTTTCTGCAGGGGAAGCATATTGGGACTTTTTCAAATCATACAACAACCTCAGAATTTACAGAGGAGCTTTGCAGTTAGCACAAGAGCGTTTTGTTGGGGTGAAGCAAAGTGCGCGACTTGGAGATGTACCTGCCATCGACACCCTTGAAGCTGGAATTCAAGTGCAAAACCGATTGCTCGCCTTGCAACAAGCGGAACTCGATTTCAAAAACAGTGCTTTGTATTTGGGCGTGTTTTTGTGGGCTGATGGGATGGTTCCCTTAGTGCTAGAAGAGAATACCGTTCCCTACCGTGAAGACGAACTTACAGTGAGCAATGCAGCGAGCTTGAGTCAGATTGTACTCCAAGATTTAGTATTGCAGCACCCTGAACTGCTACTGACCGGGTTCAAAATCGAACAACTCGAAATTGAGGAGCGCTGGAAAAGAGAGCAACTCAAACCCGAGATCAACCTGAAATATCAACCGCTGAATGAAAGGCTCGTTGGCGACAGTCCACTAGCCAATTACAGTGTGAACAATTACTCGTGGGGGCTGGAGTTCAACATGCCTCTTTTTCTGAGAAAGGAGCGAAGTGGTGTGGCACTAACGGGATTGAAAATTCGTGAACAAGAGTTGGCCTTTGAGAACAAGCAAGCCAATCTTCAAAACAAGTTGCAGGCAGCCCTGAACATGTGGGACGTGAGTTTTGAGCAAATTGCCTTGTATCGAAGAACGGTGAGGGACTATGAACAGCTTCTAGCGGGGGAAAGAAGAAAGTTTGAAGCTGGAGAGAGCTCACTTTTTCTCGTCAACTCTCGCGAATTGAGTTATATCAATGCTCAGATAAAATTAGTTTCGCTCTTAGCTGAAAACCAAAAGGCCATTCTCAAGACCAATTACGCTTTGGGGATTTTGGGAGAATGAACAAGGGTCAATGAGGAAATGAAAAAGTTGATTATTCGTAGATCCAAGAATAAAAAAAGCCCCTTTCCGTGAAGAAAGGGGCTTTTTATTGTTTTCTTATTGAGTGATTATTTGCTCACAGCTTCTTGCGCTTGATCTATTGTTTCACCAGCTTTGTCCAAAGCATTTCCTGTAGTTTCTAAAGCATCATTTGCCAAGTCTTTTGCGTTTTCTTCAACGTTTTCAACTTGCTCGTGAACGTGGTCTACTGCGTCGTGTGCGTGGTCTACTGCGTGATCAATAGCCTCGTGCATTGCATCAGCAGCTCCTGATTTCTCAACTTCTACACCCTCGATAATTACACCGGTTGCGTTCAATTTCATACCGAATTTAGGCTCAGTAATCGCGTCAATTTCTTCCTGTGGTGCATTGGCATCTTCTTTCAAGTGCTTCAACATTTCTACCGACGTAGTGTCTTTTGTTGCAGTTGCTTTAATCAAAGCCGTTTTGCCACCCATACCTTCTTTAGGAACAAAGAAAGAATGGTCATTCATGTAAACCATTACAGGTTCTCCGTTGCTCTGCTCAACGGTCATCCAGCAACCCATTTTCGCGCAGGTTTCAACGATGTTTGCCTTTACAACACAGTCTACGGTTCCCATGGTATCAAGGGCTGCAGCTACTTCGTCAATGCTTACTACTTCGGATACTTCAAAAGCCTCTCCGTAGTTAACGTTTTCAATGCTTGTTTCAACGATTTCACCTTCAGCGTGATCGTGTGATTGACCTCCGCCGCAGCTCGCTAGCAAAGCAATCATTCCTAAAAAGAATAAATGTTTCATTTTTTGATTTTGATTTGGCGCGAAATTACAAATTTCTCTTGTTACCTTATTGAATTGCACATTTTTAGCAAAAAAAAGAGGAGCCCAAAATGAACTCCTCTTCAAGTATGATTGATAAAGGATTACTTCACAGCTTCTTCTGCGTCATCCATCATTTCTTCAACTTTGTCAGCACCTTCTTCAGCTGCTTCGCTTACCTCTTCTACTGCATCTTCTACAGCTCCTTCAACGGCTTCAGCACCCTCTTCCATCGCTTCTCCAGCGTCTTCCATGGTTGTTTCTGCAGCTTCAGTTACGTCTGTTACAGTTTCTTCGATTTGTGTTTGAACCTCGGTAGACTCTGTGCTACCACCACAGCTAAACAATACAGCTGCAAGTCCGAGTAAAAATAAATGCTTCATTGATATTAGATTTTATACAAATGTAATTTATTTATTCATCCAACAAAATCCTTACATGCTGATAATCATAAATTCTGTGCGTCTGTTTTTCGCCTTGCCTGAAGGGCTCGTATTGTCTGCAATTGGTCGTGTTTCACCGTAGCCTTTTGCCTTAATACGCGACCCAGAAATTCCTTTTTTCTCTAAATATCCCTTCACTTCAAAAGCTCTATCCATCGAGAGTGCGAGGTTGTCAGCAGCATTCCCTTCATCGTCGGTATGTCCTTGAATTTCTATAACGATGTTGGGGTTGGCCAAGAGATAGTCCACAAACTCATCGAGGATGATCATCGATTCCCGATTGATGTCGGCTGATGCGGTGCTGTAATAGATGTCTGGAATAACGAATGAGCTTCCCTTTTTGACTTCCTCCTTCACCATGTCCAACTTCACCACATCTGCTTGTCGTTCTTCATCTTTATCTACCACGAGGTGAGTGTTGAAGGCTACATCATCTCCACTCACTTGCACCACAACATCTTCTTCGCGGTCGATGTTGATCACGGCGGCATACTTTCCATCGTCCTGATTTAATTCAATTTTCTGGGCACTCTTGCTCTGAACATACTTGATGTTGATTTCAGCGTTTTCGGGAACTTCACCGTCTTTGGTCATCACTTGCCCCTTCAAGATCATCACTTTTTCGGGTTTGGCTTCTTCGGGGATGGGGAAGGAGTAGATGTCCATTCCTCTGCTCCCACGGATGGTGCGGCTTGCGTAATATGCATACTCACCATCACTGGAAACAATCATTCCGTGCTCATCTTCACTGGTGTTGACGGGGGCTCCAATGTTTTTCGGTCTGCTCCAAGATCCGTCTTCTTGCTGACGAGTGTACCATATGTCGTAGCCTCCACCTCCAGGCTGACGATCGCTTGCGAAATACAAGGTGTGGGAATCGCTGTGCATGAAGGGGGCTTTGTCGTTCCACTTGGTGTTGATAGGAGCGGGGAGGGCTTGCGCAGGACCCCATGATCCATCTTCTTGTCGTTCGCTGTAGTAAATATCGGTATCGGGATTTTGTGCTCCTTCTTTTTGAGTGCTTGCACGGAGAGTGGCGAAGTAGAGGGTTTGTCCGTCACCACTCAAGCTGGGCTGACTCTCCCAACCGTCATCGGTATTGATCTTTTCGCCCAAGTTGCTGAGTTCTGTCCAGATGTACGATTTCTTTCCCGTTTTTGGATCTTCTGTGAGCTCATACCTTGTTAAATAGAGATCAATGTTTTCAGGGTTGTTGTCCACGGGGTTTCTTTTGGCGATGAACAGTTCTTTGTTGTCCACAGAGATGCTTGCACCTCCATAATTGTCGCCCATGTTGAAAGGTTTCGGAAGCGCATCACCACCATCAAAACTCGCATTCAAATCACCTCTTAAACTCCAAGTAAATTCCTCCACAGCTTTGGCCACATAATCACCTTTGGCTTTTTTCATGTAGTGTCGGGTATAGAACATGATTTCGCTATCCGGACTCAATGCTGGAAGGTATTCATCCTTTTCACTCGAAACTCCTTCAACCAGAGAAGGACTATAGGAATCTGCATATTTATTGAAGTCGCGATAGAACTCCACAAAAGGAATCACCTCTTCAACATCCGCGTACTTGTCTTCATAGTCGCGGGCGTATTTGGATTCGTCGTCATTGGGGAAATGCAGGAAGAAGTCGAAATAATCCAAGGCTGCTGCATAGTTATTATCGGCATAAGCCATTGCTCCAAGGTAGTAGTAGGGCTCGCTGTGGTATTCCGGACAAGCATCCGTCAGCTTTTTCAACATCACCTGAGCTGCACCAAAACTACCACCGGTTCTTTTCGCTGTTTTGAATGCTCGTACTCCAAGTTGGAGCATGCACGGGTAACAGTTTTCATCCTCTTCCAGGGCCTCTTGAATCAGTTCTTGGCGCTCGTCAAAGGAGTATTTTCGTTTGTCTTCCGATTTAGTCAAGAGCTTTTCTGCTTTTGAGCTAGGGGTGTATTCACATTCATCTTGTGCTTGAACTTCACCCTTGATGATGAGGTTCAGACAAACAATCATTGATAGGACTACGGGTATTCTCATAATTTGCAAGGTGCAATTATCAATCCGAATTATTTACTTGTGGCAGCATCAATTTTTTCATCTGCTTTTTTTCGAGCATCGGCCATCACTTTATCGGCACGCTTTTGTGCTTCTTCCTTGGCTTTCTCCACCTTTTTGTCGGTTTCCTTTCTCAAAGCCTCGGCCAGTTTTCGATTGGCTGTTTTTTCAATGATGTTCCCACCTTTGTTCTCGAGTTTGCTCGCTTCATCATAACCGGCTGTTCTCATTTTTTCTGCCTCTTCATTGGCCTTGGCTACGATATCGTCCGCTTGCTTCTGAGCATCGGCCAAGATCTTATCAGCTTCTTCTCGCGCTTTTGCCACGGCATCTTCTTTCACCTCTTCGATTTGCTCTTTGACCTCTTCTTTCACCGTTTCTTTGATGTTCTCTTTTACGTTTTCTTGCTCACCTTTAAGCGCATCACCAAAGTTGGAACTTATTTTAGGTTCGTCCATCGTACCGGTAACTTTGAGGTTCACTGGAACTGCGCTTCCCGGGCTAAAGTTGGTGCCCAAAGAAGCATTGATTGAGCTGATCAATCCTTGAGCTCCTTGCCCCAAGTTCCCCGGGATTTTGCTCAAAGGAAGGTCCATATCAATGTCGTAATCGATGTCCTGCTCAAAGCCCATGCTTCCTGAAATGGTTGTGGGAACGCCGTCCAACTTAACAACAAAAGGATCGAGAACGATTCGTCCGTTCACAAACTCAAAAGAGATGTTTACATCCTTAAAATTTTGTTTTGCGAGCTTTTCTATTTTTAGCTCCTTGGCGAGTTTATTCAGTGGAGCGAACTTTTCGATTTCAACTTCCGCCACACTCAATTTACCACCTCCGTTCAAGGTTTGAGTTATGGGTTCCATTTTGTCGTTGAGCTCACCAATCATTTTCAAGCTCGTAGAGAATTTACCTTTACAGCTTTTGGCGATGGGAGCCATTTTTTCGATGGTCACAAAGGTTTTTGCCGCTTCCTGAATGTCCATGTTCTGAATACCAAAGTCCATGTTGATGCTCGGGTTTTCAGGGACGGAATTATAGCTGCCATCGGCGCTCACTTTTCCGTCCAGTATGTTCATTTTCACCCCTCTCAAAGCAGCTTCACCTTCCTTTAAGGTAATGCTTCCAGAAAGCTGAGTGATATCGAAGTCATCATAAATCAATTCATTGATGGAACTGTTCAAGGCAAAATCGATGTTTTTCGGTAAACGAATCACAGACATGCTGCTTGTGTCAAGACTTGCCTCTTCATTTGCCATCGCTTCGTTTGAAGCTTCTTCTTCTTTGCCCATCAATTCATTGAGGTCGATTTTATTGGCGTTGAGGTTGAAGACTCCGTGAAGGGCTTCTTCCTTAAAGGCATAGGCCATGTAGTTGTCGAACTTACCGTTCGCTTTCAAATCACTCGCCCCAATAATTGCTTCAAAAGCGCTCAGTTCGATATGTTCGGGGTTGAAATTTAGGTATGCATTGTTTACGGCTACGGGATAGTCAAGACTGTCCGATGCGTACTTCATTTGCTGAACGATGACTTGTCCTTCCGCCAAGAAATCGGAGTAGCGCTCTTCTTCAATGGAGCTCATGTTTCCTTTCACCGTGAGGTCAGCATTAATCAAGCCTTCCAAAACATCACCTTGATTCAGTGGAATGGTTTGAGCGATTTTACTCAAATCAACTTTTGCTTTTAAAGCTCCATCCAAGTACGGGTCGCTATATGGGGTTTTAACAAGGAGGGTGAGGTCGATAGGGTTTTTGGCCATTTCCAAATGAAACACAGGAACATCAATGCGCATGGCATCATGATCAATTCCTTTGGAGGCGTCAATTTTAGCATCGATTTGAATGTTTTCAATGCTCTCGGGTAGATCGGGATATTGAACTCGTCCGTCCACCACTTTTAGGTTGAGACCGAGCCCTGGCATGGTGAGCTCGTTATAAATCCCTCTCACATAGCCATCAAAGCTCAATTCACCTGCTGTTTGAATTCCTTCCATATCTGCTTTATACACCGCTGGGATAAGGGAAAGGAGTGATTTGAAACTGTTGTTCGGAGTGGAGAAAGAGATGTCCACATCAATGTCATCACCGGGCATGGCTACAAAACCATCTGCCTTTAATTCAAAATCATTGATGGAGGTGCTGTTCTCTTTGAAGGTGTATTTCGATGCTGCAATGTTGATGTCAAAATCGGCGTCCATATCAATATCGGCCTTGTTCAAATATGCGATACCGTCATAGTCAAAAGAAGTTTCGGCAATGCTGGTTGTGGTTGACAGGAGGAAAACATCTGATGTGAAGTCGCCATTTCCGCTATGATTGAGTCCAAGAGCAGTGAAGCTCATGGGCATTGTTTCGTCCAGATAAGCGATTTTGGCATCTTCGATCAAGTAGCTTTTCAAAGCCAAGGCAAATGCTCCATCTTCGGAAGTCTCCTCGTTTGTTGCTGTTTCATCTGCCGTTCCTTCATCTGCTTTCATGATGTCGTAGTTCGCACTTCCATCAGCCAGGATCCGAAGGTCGATATTGGGTTGAATCAACGCGATTTCGTTCACCTTAATTTCATCACCAAAAAGGCTCATGAGGTCAATACTTGCCCGAATTTCACTCGCCTTCACCAACTCAACCCCTTCAAAAGGAGCGTGATTGCTCAAAGAAAGCTGTTCAATGCTTAGGCTCAACTGAGGAAAACTTTTAAAAAAGGAGAGCGAAACATCATCAAAAGCCAAGGTAGCATTCAACTCTTCATTGGCCGTCTGCTTGAGCGTTTCGATGATTTTCCCCTTAAAAAGGAAGGGGAGAACGAGCAAGGCAATAAGAATGACCAAAAGAGAGATGCCGGCAATTTTGAGCAGTTTTTTCATGTGGGGTAGGCGTTTAAGAGCTTTTCAAATGTACAAACAAGCGAACTCTTTTTTTGAGAATTTTTGATAAAATAGGAGTGAGGTTTTCCAAGGGCTGAAGCCAATAGAGTAACGCGAAAAAACCTCTTATTCGGTGTATTCTCTGAAATAATATTAGTCGCTGAGAATCAATTAATTCCTTATTCTAGGGACTTCTTTTCACAAGGAAATGATTTTTTTGTGGTAAAACCCTTTTTGCACGCGAATTAAAGTTACCTTCGCTGCATAATTTATTATATTACAATGAAAAAAGGAACAGTAAAGTTCTTTAATGAATCTAAAGGATTTGGATTCATTATTGACGACGAGTCGAAAACGGAGTACTTTGTACACGTTTCAGGATTAATTGATGAAGTACAAGAAGGCGATAGCGTCGAGTACGATCTCAAAGAAGGCCGTAAAGGTTTGAACGCTAATAACGTGAAAGTGATTTAATATATCATATCAGAATTTTAGTACACCCCAGCACGCAAGTGTTGGGGTTTTTTTTTCCTTATTTTTTTACTGGATGGTGATGATGAAGTGCGAGCTTGGATCAGATCACCCTTCCCAAATCTGACGCTGATCCCTCAAGGTGTCTACAAATGATTTCACTGTGGACAGTTGATCGTGAAGGATCTTGAAGTTATTCATCGGATCCGAAAGATCTTCATCCGGCTCAAAGAGGTCTTTTCTCCAATCGATGGCCATGAAGAGTTTATTCTTGTTGAACAAGAAATAGAGTTTGGCTTTGTGTTCTTTTGACAAATCGAGAATGCGCTCCATCATTCCTGGTGTTAAGAGGTAGCGCGTGAATTCCCTTTGAACTCCATACACATCGTAGTACTCATGAAAATGAGCGTTTTCTAGGGTATCTTGATGTTCTTTAGGAAAACGGTTGAAAAGGAGCTTTCTGTTTTGTTTAGGAAGAACATAGGTTTTTCCACTCATCTCTTTTTGGAACGTTACAATCATGAAGATGCCCGAAAATTTAAGGGTATAATCTTCATCGTTCTCTTGCGACAAATTCAACTCTGTCATCTCGAAATCGAGTCCGTCCCATTTAGACTTCACATAATCTTCTGCCCTGAGCGTATTGAATTTGGGAAAGAGTTGAAGTTGTTTTACTTGCTGAACGGTCAGCTTTGTGTTTACACTGTAATGGGTTTCTTCCCCGAGAATTAACTTAAAGTACCAATTGAGAAAGCTGGTTTTGTATTCGTTTTTGAGCTTGTCTGATTTCGAATGGAAATTCGCTGCTTTGAAACCCAGAATAAACACGAGAGCGAAGAGAACAAAAGCGATGATCCAACCGATCACTGGAATCCATCCTACTGCAAAGAGTCCAAAAAAGGCTACGAAGGTGCCAATTCGGTAGGGCTTGGATTTTTTGCGGAGTTTTTTTTCTTGGGAAGCGTAGGTGTGGAATTCCTCCAACTTTTGGTCCAACTCAGGAGCAATCGCTTCGAAACTTTTCATCGCGAATTAAGCTTCGAAGTGGTCCTTCACATTAATCTCTTTTTTCTCTGCCAAAGGAGCTTCAAACATGGCCGCTGATTGGATGTTGGAAAGCGCTGCAATAATGCTGTTTGGAAAAACCTGAACGGCATTGTTAAGGTCGAGCACCCTACTGTTATAAGCTCGGCGGGCAGCGGAGATTTCAACCTCAACCTCATTCAAACTCTTTTGTAGTTGCATGACGTTTTCTTGTGATTTCAATTCAGGGTAGGCCTCAATGGAGACACGCAGGGTATCGAGCAACTGACTGATGGTTGACTCCGTTTTGTACTTCATCTCCTCGTCGCTGGTCGTCATGGCTTGTGTTCTCATGCTCACAATACCGTTCAAGAGTTTTTCTTCATGTCTGAAGAAGCGCTCCACAGAGGCAATGATGTTGGGAATGAGGTCGTGTCTTTTTTTCAGTTGAACATCAACTCCGCCTGCTGCATAGGATACAGCATTTCTTTTCTTGATAAGACGGTTGTGAATAAGAATAAAAATGACTGCTAAAAGAAGAAATGTAGCTATAAAAATCATTTTAATGTTGCTTTGCATCGGCCCAAGGTTATTTCAGATGGGCCAAAGATGAGAAAAAAAAACAAATTTTAGGCGATGATCTCGTCAGGTTCAATCTCCCCTTCACTGTTAGCGATGATGCTACAAACGGCGCCATCTCCAGTAACGTTCACCACGGTTCTACACATGTCTAAGATACGATCTACTGGGAAAATAAGCGCAATCCAGGCGGGATTTAATCCAACACTTTCCAAAACAATGATCATGAGCACTAGTCCGGCACTTGGAATGGCTGCAGCACCAATACTGGCCAATGTTGCGGTAAGTACGATGGTTGCTTGTTGACCCAATGTGAGGTCCACCATGTGAAACTGAGCGAGAGACACCACAGCTACTGCTTGGTAGAGGCTGGTGCCGTCCATATTTACTGTAGCTCCAATGGGCAAGACAAAGCTCGAAGTGGACTCGGGAACTCCCAGCTTTTTATCCACACATTGAATTGTAATGGGCAGAGTAGCAACGGAAGAGCTCGTTGAGAAGGCCGTGATTTGAGCATCGCGCATTCCTCTGAGAAACTGGCCGTAGCTCAATTTTTTCACCATCATTTGAACCAAAGTAGGGTAGAAGATGAAGATCATGAAAATCAAACCTAAAACAACAGTTAGGCTATATACAAGGAGGTATTGAAGTAGCTCTGCGAACTTATCAGCATCGCTTCCAGCAGCTTTCACGATTTGTCCAGCCATCAAGGCAAAAACAAAAAAGGGCATGGCTTTCATCACTACGTAAACCATCTTCACAAAAATCTCATTGAGAACGTCAATCAGGGCTGTTACAGGTTTGGCGCGATCTTCAGGGAGGGAAATCAGCACAATAGCAAAGAAAATGGCGAAGAAGATGATTTGAAGCATGCTGCTATCAGACAAAGAGCTAAAAATGTTCTTCGGAACCACATCTACAAGGGCTTGGAGCGGACCTTGAGAAGCGTTTTTCTCCTCTTGTTCCATGGCATTCTTCAACCATTCGTCTCCCGCGTCGGCTTGTCCTTGGGCTCTAATTTCTTCCACCAAAGCCTTATTCTCCTCCTTGCACATCTCGCATTGGTCATCGAGAACATTGACCTTATCATTTCCGCTCACCCAAAGTTCGTAGCGAATGCGATTGGCTTTGAGGAGTTCATCTGAAACTTTGGCTCCCGGCTTCAGCATGTTCACCAAAATCAAACCGACAACCACAGCAATCATTGTAGTGACCACATAGGTGAGGAGCGTTTTCACCCCCATTCGTCCCAACTTTTTGATGTCCTTCATGGAAGCCACACCAGAAATGATGGAGAAAAGGACCATCGGAACGGCAATTAGTTTGAGCAGGTTGATGAAAATATCGCCAAAAGGCTTGAGGTAATCGAGGATGATTTGATTGGTGCTAAGAAGGTAGGTTTGACCTCCAATGGTGACCGATTGACCATTCAAAATAATCGCCGCGTAGGCCACCAAAGCTCCAACCACCATACCGATGATGACTTGCCAATGTAAAGCTAGTTTCTTCATAGTGCGCTAATCTACGAAATGAAGAGAACTCTAGGGAACTGGTTTTTTTAGAATCGATTGTTTCTTGCGCGAAGAGCGTGATCGACCAATACCAAAGCGGTCATAGCATCCACGATGGGCACAGCTCTAGGTAAAACGCAGGGGTCGTGTCTTCCCTTGCCTTTCACTAATGTTTCATTTCCATCTTCGTCCACGCTTTTTTGATCTTGCATGATCGTGGCAATGGGCTTAAAGCCTACCTTAAATTGCAGGTTTTCACCATTGCTGATTCCGCCTTGAATGCCGCCAGAATGGTTGGTGACGGTGGACGTTTTTCCATCGCGCAGCTCAAAAAGATCGTTGTGTTCTGAACCTTTCATAAAGGTCCCATCGAATCCCGAGCCAATCTCAAATCCTTTGGCCGCATTGATACTGAGCATGGCTTTTCCAAGATCAGCATGTAGCTTATCAAAAACAGGTTCGCCCCAACCGGCAGGTATGCCTTCAACCACCCCAACGATTGCCCCTCCTAAGGTGTCTCCCGCTTTTCGTGTTTCATCGATGAGTTGGAACATGGCTTCCGCAGTATCGGGATCGGGACAACGGACATCATTGCTATCAATCAAGCTGAAGTCCAGATGCTTGAAGTCTTTTTCGAGTTCGATGTTGTGAACGCGCTGAACGAAACTATTCACTGAAATTCCCCACTTGCTTAAGATTTGAAGCGCAATGGCTCCGGCAACAACACGACAAGCCGTTTCTCTTGCAGAACTTCTTCCACCACCCCGATAATCGCGTATACCGTATTTTTCTTGATAGGTGAAGTCAGCATGGCTAGGGCGGAATTTCTTCGCAATGTGGGAGTAGTCTTTTGATTTTTGGTCTTCATTCCGAATAAGAAAACCAATGGGCGTACCTAAACTTTTTCCTTCAAAAATACCTGAAAGGATTTCGACGGTATCGCTCTCTTTTCGTTGCGTCGTGATTTTGGATTGTCCGGGTTTTCTTCGATCCAATTGGGCTTGGATAAAGTTGAGGTCAATTTCAAGCCCTGCAGGACAACCGTCAATGATTCCACCGATGGCTGGACCGTGAGATTCTCCAAAAGTGTGAAGCACAAAGATTTTTCCGAAGCTATTGCCAGCCATTTTATTCGTTTCTGAGGTTAAAAGACATAATTCAAGAACAGCTCAAAGCCTCTTAAGTTGAAGTCGACACTGTTTTGAGGAGCTTCTTCTCGAGCGTTGATGTCGGTATACTCCTCATTCACAGGAAGCTTTACAAAAAGACTTGGAGTCCATTGAATGATGAAATTCATTTTGTCGCTCAAATTCAACTGTTGCCCAATACTAAAATCGGCCCCAGCTAAGAGGTATTCGATGTGAGTTTCTCGTTTTTGCGCCAAGACAAAAGGAGAGGGGAGTGTGCAGTTGCACGAAGGGTCGATGTAGAAAGGTTGAGTTTCCTCTTCCGAGTTTTCGAAGTAATAACCAAGAAAGACATCGAAGCCATAAACCATGCTTGTATTTCGGTTGGGCTTAAAATATTCCAAACCAAAGCGGAGGTCCACACCAAAATTGTCTTCACTTTCCAACAGAAAAGTAATGGTGGTGTCGGAAAAACTCAAAGGAAGCTCGTTTCGCTCCTGAAAATAGCGCTCATCGATGAGGTAATTTAAGGTGAAGCGGAGTCGTTTACTCACATCAACCTGACGCTTGTACACCGCCGAAAATCTCGTTTGGTAAGGAGTTCCATTAAAAAGGACCAGAGCTGCCGGGGTCAGATTGATGCCAATGGTGTTTAGCGTTTCCGGCATGGTGAGCTCTTCAATTTCGTATTGAGCTTGACTTTGGGTCCAGATGAACAGGCATAAGATGAGCAGGAAAGACTTCATGTTATGACAAATATACATTTCCTTTGTGGCTCAAAACCCGAAGCATGCGTCTATTCATCAAAAACATCAAACAGCTTGTAGGAACTCATCACGAAGACCAAGTTCTCGTTTCAGGAGAAGAAATGAATCAATTGCCCATCATTGAAAACGCTTTTTTGGCGGTGGAAGATGGGAGGATTATTGCTTTTGGTGAAATGGCAGACTGGCCTGGGATCACTGATTGGCGAGACTTGGAAGTGATTGATGCAGAGGGGAAGTGCGTTTTGCCGCTTTGGTGTGATTCACATACCCACACAGTTTTTGCTGGAACGCGAGAAGGGGAATTTGTTGACCGAATCAACGGATTGAGTTACGAGGAAATAGCGAAGAGGGGAGGAGGGATTCTCAATTCAGCCGCACAAATGGCGGAAATGAGCGAGGAACAATTGTACTCAGATGCGCTTGAGCGTGCAAAGAAATTAATTGCTTTGGGAACGGGAGCTTTGGAGATCAAGAGTGGTTATGGATTGAGCCCGGAAACCGAATTGAAAATGCTTCGCGTCATCAAAAAACTCAAAGAAAATCTTCCGATCCCCATTAAATCTACATTTCTCGGTGCACATGCACTGCCTCCAAGTTACAAAGGTCGAAGAAAGGAGTACGTCCACTTGATGATGGATGAAGTCTTGCCTCAGGCCATTGAAGAAGGCTTGGTGGATTATGTTGACATCTTCACGGAGGAAGGGTATTTTGATTTGGAAGACACCTTGGCCGTGCTTGAAGCAGGTAAAAAGTACGGATTGAAGGCGAAAATTCATGTGAATCAGTTCAATGCCATTGGTGGGGTGAAGCTCGCGGTGGAACATGGCGCTTTGAGCGTTGATCACTTAGAGGTTTTGGAAGAAGCAGACATTGAAGCATTGAAGGGAAGTGGAACCATACCTGTTGCTTTGCCCTCGTGTTCTTTCTTCCTCGGAATCCCTTACACGCCCGTAAAACCATTGATGGAAGCGGGTTTGCCCATTGCCTTAGCTACGGATTACAATCCCGGGTCAACCCCAAGTGGGAATATGAATTTTGTTGTGAGTTTGGCTTGTATTCAAATGAAAATGACACCTGAAGCTGCCGTAAATGCCGCGAGTTTGAATGGAGCTGCAGCCATGGAGCTTTCGCATGAAGTGGGCAGTATTAGCATTGGGAAGCGGGCCAACTTCATGATCACCAACCCCATGAAAACCTTCCACTTGATGCCTTATGCATTCGGTGAAAATCACATTGAAACCGTTTTTGTGAACGGGGCTGTTTTCAGTTAAATCGACTCATTTTAAAATGAGGTCAACAGCCTCATTTCTGTCCAAACTTGTACTGATGGTTAATGACTTTCTTCTGAAACCAGAGATCAGCTTCACCTTCACTGTATTGGGTGAAACACGACCTTCATTGTTGGCGAATACGAGAAGTTCGTTGGTCCCTTCTTTTAAATAGAGAACTACTCTTTTTTTACCGTTGTCGATGGGTGTTCCATAGAGCACCCATTTTCCGTTGAGACGAACGGAAACACTATCTCCGTCGACCTGTGCATTGTCTGTAAGTTCCAGTACCACACGTGATTGTGAAAAATAAAAGGCTTCTTTTCGTTTTCGAGTTTCTCGTCGTGCTGCCTCAATTCCGTGACCATTGGGAATTTTGCTGCCATCGTTTCGGAGTTCTTTGAGTCCGAAATTGTAGCGAAATATGAGTCCAAAATAGTTCAGGTTGCTGAATCCCAGGCTTTTGTTCGGGTTGGTTTCTTGGATTTCTTCAAATTCGAAGCGAAGGATTGGATTTTGCGAAAAACTATAGGTGTAGGTCAATCCAAGTTGTAACTGACTGTTTTTTTCACTTTTGATGAGTCCGATTTCAGGTGAAATGTGCGGTATCCATTTTTTGATGGTATACACATCCACTTGATAAAGATCTGTTCTATTCTCTAAAGTGCTACCGTCGAACCACGTTTGACCATAGGACATTCGGAAGTAGGGGTCGCTATGGACATTTTTTTGGTTATGAAATCTTTTGGTAACGTGTCCTTCAAATCGGGGGTAGAGGACATAGGAAGCAGAGTAAGCGGAAGGACCGAAAGAGAAGGAATGAGCTATCAATCCAGTTCGGAGTCCGAGGCCAACAATCCAGAAATCATTTAAGCGAGCATTAAATGCAGAACCGAGTTCAATTGCCACGCCCGGTGCTTGGCTTAGTTGAGTTCCTTGGATGTGATCGATTTTGGCAAAAGTAAGTCCGGCATTTCCGCGCAAGGAGATGCTATATTTTGAAGGTTGTTGTGCGCACAAGAAAAGGGGGGAACTGGTAAAAAGGAGCAGTAGCAGACGAGTATTCATGTGGCAAGTTTAGCAGAAGAGGAGCAAATATAAGACCAATCATAGCACACAAAAAAAGGGACCCTAGAAGAGGTCCCCATTGATTTTTCAGTTCAATTTAGTTGTTCGCTGGGTATAAGACGAGGTATGGAGGGCGGAAGTTGCATGGGAGTGTGGGATGTTTTTTGAATGTAGGCTGAGAGCTTGTATATTGTGCTGTAATTCAAGGAGAAAGTCGTGAAATTTTTAAAAAAAAATCGATTTTTTCCCTACTGAACATAGCCCTCGCGGGCCCTCCCTATCCCTCCCCCACCTGACCAACCAGCGGTTTGAAGGTCGGGAGTATTTTGAAGCCTGCAAAACAATCCACCCCCAACTTTGCCAATGCACACGCCTTCTTTGTGAATGCATCACTTTCCGCATCAAATCCACCATCAATTCATCAATTTCTATCCTCTCAATCGCCAAAACATCACTCTTATTTCTTTCCAAGCGAAAGCAATCCCCCAACAAACCAAAAGCAATTCCTTTTCCCAAAATCAGACATGGAGTCAGCTCCCATCCTAAATGCTCCATCCCCAACAATTCTCCCAAACCAACCTCTTATTTTCAGTCATCACATCAACGATCTTTTGGTCTGCTCCTAAGTTTTCCTAATTCCTCATTCTGTTTTCATTATTCCTCATTCCCAATTTGTAATTTCGTCTCAAAATTTGAAACATGTTGAAGCAACTAGTCGAGTGTGTTCCCAATATTTCAGAGGGACGAGATCAAGCAAAAATAGAGGCCATTGTTAATGAGGTGCGCCAGGTTGAAGGGGTTCAACTCTTGGATGTAGATCCTGGAGCGTCCACCAACCGAACGGTGATTACTTTTGTTGGAACTCCCGAAGAAACAGTGGAAGCAGCTTTTCGACTCATCAAGAAGGCGGGAGAACTGATCGATATGTCCAAGCAAAAAGGAGAACATCCTCGAATGGGAGCTACCGATGTTTGTCCTTTCGTTCCTGTGGCCAACATCAGCATGGAAGAGTGCGTTGCGCTCGCTCATCAACTCGGAGAGCGCGTAGGCAAGGAACTTCAAATTCCAGGATATTTCTACGAGAGTGCAGCAAAAACACCTGAGCGTAAAAACCTCGCTCATTGTAGAAGTGGCGAATATGAAGGTTTGGATAAACTGAGTCAAGATAAGTGGAAACCAGATTTTGGTCCGGCAGCATTTAACGACCAAGTGAAGAAAACCGGAGCTACAGCCATTGGTGCGCGTGATTTCTTGGTAGCCTACAACATCAACCTCAACACTACTTCAACCCGAAGAGCCAATGCCATTGCCTTTGATATTCGCGAAGCAGGACGATTGAAAAGAGAAGGGAATCCGATTACAGGAAAGAAAGTTTTTGACGAAAATGGAGAACCAGCAAGGGTTCCAGGAACATTGAAGGCGGTAAAAGGTATTGGATGGTATATTGAAGAGTACGGCATCGCGCAGTTGTCGCTCAACCTCACGAACATCAACGTCACACCCGTGCATGTTGCTTTTGATGAGGCGGTGAAAAAGGCGGCTGAACGCGGTATTCGTGTGACGGGAAGTGAAGTCGTTGGTTTGATGCCCCTTCGCGTGCTCATTGAAGCGGCAGATCATTACCTCACGAAACAAGAGCGTTCTCTGGGGATCAGCGAATCGGAAAAAATTAAAATCGCGGTGAAGTCTTTAGGTTTGGATGATCTTGCGCCCTTCAAAGCAGAAGAAAAAATCATCGAATACATGATCGAAGATGGATCGGGATCCCGACTCGTAGATATGGATTTGGTGGCCTTCGCAAACGAAACAGCATCCGAATCCCCGGCGCCTGGTGGAGGTTCAGTGAGCGCTTATTGTGGAGCGATGGGGATTGCCTTAGGTACCATGGTTGCAAATCTTAGTGCACACAAAAGAGGTTGGGACGACCGTTGGGAATCCTTCTCGAAATGGGCCGAAGAAGGCATGAAGTACCAAACGGAATTGCTTTACTTGGTGGATGAAGATACCGCATCGTTCAATGGGATTATGGAGGCTTACGGAATGCCTAAAGGCAACGAGCAAGAGGAGAAGGCCAGACACGAAGCCATTCAAGCAGCAACAAAATATGCCATTCAAATTCCGCTTCGCGTTGCACAAACAGCGCTCAAAAGCATGGAGGTGATGAAGGCGATGGTAGAAACGGGAAATCCGAACTCCATTACAGATGCAGGCGTAGGAGCGATGTGCGCAAGAACTGCAGTTTTGGGAGCGGTGATGAACGTGAAAATCAACACCGGCGATTTGGAAGATAAGGCCTATGTGGAAGAAGTGCTGAAAGAAAGCGCTGATATCGTGGCAAAGGCTGAACAAATTGAACAAGAAGTACGTACAATAATAGACCAGCATTTGGCGTAGCTAAAGAAGAGCACGGACACGATCTTCAAAGCAAAACCAAATTGCTTGAAGAAGGAACAAGGGTCCACGCCAAAACGATGAGTTCAGCACAAAAAACAACCATAAAACAAGGACTGCAGAGGGTATTCTATTTCTTCCCTCTGCAACTTGTTATTTTACATTTTAAAAGGAATCATTTCCTCTTGGTGTTTTGGTTGCTCATTTTTGGCTATACGATGAACTTCCTGGGAAGCAATTATGGCATTTCCCATCAGTTTCTCTTTCCGGAGTATCGCGGACACAGTGGTTTTCTGGCTTTTGCGATCTTGGGTTTCTCTGTGGGAGGTTTTATTCTGGCTTTCAATCTGTACACCTATATACTTCACGGTTTTCGTTTCCCTTTCATCGCAACGCTCAACCGACCCTTTCTCAAATTTAGTGTCAACAATTTTGCCATTCCATCGGCTTTTGTCCTCGTCTATCTTTACTGCACCATCCATTACCAGATTCATGAAGAATTGGAAACGTGGTCAACAGTGCTCACGAATGTATTCGGACTCCTCTTCGGAATGTTCATCTTTCTTGTTGTTTCCCTCTTGTATTTCACTTTCACGAATAAAAACATCGGGTCTTACACCACCATTTCTGGAGTAAAACAGAAAGCGAGCAAGCAGGCAACGGTTCAAACCAATTTGCACAAGAAGAAAGATTGGGTGAAGGAAGAAAAACGTTCGGCAGATTGGAGAATCGAGACCTATATGGTTCACTTTTTCAAAATTGGATTAGCCAGGTCGGCAAAACACTATCAAAGGGCGCTGCTTGAAAAGGTGTTCACTCAGAATCATGTGAACGCCTCCTTGTTTGAATTGGGGCTCATCATCTCCTTCATCGTCATCGGTTCTTTCCGCGAAAATCCATACTTCGTTATTCCCGCAGCAGCGAGTGTGATTCTTTTATTTACCGTACTTCTAATGTTGATTTCGGCACTTTTTTCTTGGGTGAAGGGATGGACACTCACGGTTTTCATCGTTCTTTTTGCCTTGGTCAATGTTTCTTTTAGCGGGCTGAAGATGTTGAAGTTGGAAAACAGAGCTTACGGCTTGGAATACGACGGCGCATTGGCCAACTACGATCGAAAATACTTGGCGAGCATTAACCGTCAAGATTCTTTGGTGAACCAAGATGTTGCCGAGAGTTTGGCAATTCTTGAGCGATGGAAGGAAAAGAACGTTCGGGAAGATGGAAAGAAGCCAAAGATGGTGATTGTGACAGCCAGCGGGGGTGGACTGAGATCCGCTTTGTGGACCTTAACGAGTTTGATGCATGCAGACAGTGTTTCGGGCGGAAACTTGCTGCAGCAAACGGCATTGATTTCAGGTTCTTCGGGTGGTATGCTTGGAGCGAGTTATGTGCGTGAAATTGCCCTGCGCGAAGCACAACAGCAGGTGGGTAAACGCCCTATCACTCATTATCAAGAATGCATTTCCAAAGACCTTCTGAACCCCGTGATCTTGAGTATGGCCACCAACGATTTGTTCATCCGCTATCAGCACTTCAATGATGGAGATCAAAGGTATACCAAGGACCGAGCATATGCTTTTGAACAACAGCTCAATCAAAATACGGAAGGTTTCCTCGATCGTCGGCTCATTGATTACCGAGAGCCAGAACGAGAGGCGATCGTCCCCATCGCCATTTTTGCCCCCTCCATTGTGAATGATGGTCGGCGTTTGCTGATCTCTGCGCAAAACATGAGCTACCTCTGTCAAAACACCCCAAAAGCAGACCTGAACTCTCGCGCTTTGGCTGAAGATGTAGAGTTCTTGAGGTTCTTCGAAAAGCAGGGGAGTGCCAATCTTAAATTCACTTCTGCGCTTCGAATGAATGCTACTTTCCCCTACATCATGCCCATGGTAAGCCTGCCTTCAAACCCTGGTATGGAAGTGATGGATGCGGGGTTGAGAGATAACTTTGGAGCCAAGTCAAGCATGCAGTTCTTGTACACTTTCAAAGATTGGATCAATGAAAACACTTCAGGTGTGATTTTGCTTCAGTGCAGGGATGTTCGAAAAGACTTTGTGGCTGAGGAACAGAGTGCTTCCCTCATCAGTCGTTTTACTGCTCCTTTGGGCTCTGTGTATGGAAACATCACCAAGACACAAGATTACAACCACGATCAATTGCTGCGCTATTTGAGCTATTGCTTCGAGGGGAAAATTGATGTGGTGACTTTTCAGCTCGAAGAAGAAAGAACCGCAAAAGTGTCGCTCAGTTGGCACCTTACAACAAAAGAGAAACAAACCATCAAAAATAAGGTAGAACGCGCGGATTATCAGACCTCGCTCCATGAGCTTATTTCACTTTTAAACCCTTGAGAAGAATTCCATTGAAAGGGTAAATTTGTTCTGCTTCTTCTTATGTTTACAGAAATTATTTTCCATGACGGATCCTTCAAATGTTGAGCCCAATGAGTCGACGAACGCTGATTCAAAACTGAATCGTAGCTCCAGACTTTTCTTCAGATCTCTGTGGTCTTCCATCCAGAACATCTTAAGTTTAAAGGAGGGAGTTGACAAAGAAGGAACCATGGCCGGAATTCGGGCCGATGTTGAGTTCAAAGGTCATTCCGCTTGGATTCTAGTGTTCTCCATTTTCATTGCGAGCATTGGTTTGAATACAGGAAGTGTGGCGGTGATCATCGGTGCCATGCTTATCTCGCCACTGATGGGACCCATTTTGGGTGTTGGTTTAGCGGCAGGTACCAATGATGTAGACCTTCTCACAAAAAGCTTGAAAAACTTCGGGGTAATGGTGATCATTTCGGTGGTAATCAGTACGATTTACTTTTTCATCGTTCCTACGCCCGAGATTAATTTAGAGTTGAAAGGGCGGAAAGAAGCCACCTTACTTGCGATTGCTGTCGCCTTTTTTGGTGGTGCTGCAGGGATCATCGCTGGTTCTCGGTCACTCAAAAGCAATGCTGTTCCTGGTGTCGCTATCGCTACGGCCCTCATGCCGCCTTTATGTACTGTAGGCTTTGGTTTGGCTACGGGGCAGTGGGACTTCTTCTTTGGTGCACTTTACCTCTTTTTCATCAATTCCGTTTTCATCGCTCTTCCAACTTATTTGTACATCAAATACATGCGTTTTCCGGTGAAGGATTTTGTTGAGCCGAAAAGAGAACAACGTGTAAAACGAATGATCTACACCTTCGTTGCCCTGATCATGATTCCCAGTTTCTTCATTTTCTACAATGTCCTTCAACAGAGCTTTTTCAATACCAATGCAGACCAGTTCCTCGCCAAAATTGAGACTGTTCTGGATAAAACGGGAACCTCAATTATTGATCGAAAAGTGACTTATGATAAGGTCCAACCTCAGATCACAATCGCGTTGATGGGAGATCCAGTAGGAGATGAAACCGAGGCGCTGTGGAATTCCATGCTTTCGGATTACGGTTTGGAGAAATGCCAGTTGAACATTCGAAGACCTAAGGACTACAGTCAAGAAATTCAAGACCTGAAGAATTTGACGAGTGAACAATCGTTGGCGCAAAGTCGAATGATGTATCAAGGACTCATCGACCAGCGAAACAAGGAAATCGACAGTCTACAACGGCGTTTACTCACCAAAGAAAGAGCGCGAATTGATAGCGAAAAACTACTTCAGGAGATTCAATTGCTCACAGTAGACGTTGAGGAGGCGGCTTTCGCACAGCTTATTCAATCGAAGTTTGGAGAGCTCGATACCTTGCCTACTTTCCTTGTTCAGTGGCGTTCGGGTACTGCAAAAAGTAAAATTGCGGAAGACACGGACTTGCTGCAACGTTGGTTTCAGTCTTCTTTGAAAAAACCAAGAGTTCAAGTCATTAGTCACCGTTTTGAATAGTTCTCCATCACTTCTTGCATTTCAGCAATGAGGGAGGAGTCACTTACTTTGTAATGTCCTTCAAACAGATGCTGATGGTGGTGCGTGGCAGATTTCGAGGCACTAAAATGAAGCTCTTGGATGCCAGCATTGAGCAGATGAATTGCGTTTTTTGGTCGCACACCACCGCCTGCGAGGATCTTGATTTGTGGATGACGCAATTGCATTTCCCCCAAAAAAGCACTCGCTTTCCAGGCTTCTTTTTCTTTTCCACTGCTCAAAACTCTTTCAAATCGAAGGTCCACAAGCGCCTGAAGGTCTTCTTCGTAATGGTCAGACTCATCAATGGCTCGGTGCACGCACAATTCCGTATTTGGAAAGGCATTTCTTATGGTGGAGAGGAAGTCAAGGTCCAGGCGACGTTCATTCAAAGCGCCTACCACCAGACCATCACATCCGGCCATAAGATGTTCCTCCATTTCTGAGATCATGAGTTCTTTTTCTTTCGGGCTGAAGTAGAATTCACCGCTTCGTGGCCGAATCAGAACCATGGTATTCAACTTGAGTTTCTTGGCTTGTTTGGTGAAGGCAACGCTCGGACTCAATCCTCCCAACTCAAGCGCAGAGCACAATTCAATACGCTCAATGTTCAGCAGTGCTGCATTCTCACATGACTGCAAGTTGGCACAACAGATTTCGAGTAGGGGACGATGCATGGACTTAGTTTAAACAAAAAAAGGCCGAACAAAAAATGCTCGGCCTAAATATCGATTGAGTAATTCGAGAATTACTTCTTGAAAGACATTTTTTCTTTGATACGAGCTGCTTTACCAGTCAACTCTCTCAAGTAGTAGATACGTGCTCTACGAACGCTACCACGCTTAACCACTTTGATTTCTTCCAAAAATGGAGAAGCCAGTGGGAAAATACGCTCAACGCCAATGCTGCTTGACATTTTACGAATGGTAAACGTTTCTGCTGTACCAGAACCACGGCGTTGAATAACAACTCCTTGGAATGTCTGGATACGTTCTTTCGCTCCCTCTTTAATGGTGTAGCTTACAGCTATCGTATCACCGGCTGCAAATGTTGGCCAGTCTTTTATTTCTACGAGTTTATTTGCGATGTCTTTGATCTTATCCATGACTTCAGGTTCTAGGTGTCCAAAAATGAGGTGCAATATTACGAATATTATTTTATTCGAGTGAAGTGTTTTGGGTATTTTTATTTCCCTTTTTTCCCAGGGCCCTCAGCGTCTTGATCTTCAAGCAAATCAGGGCGTCTTTCTTGGGTTCTACGCACCGACTCTTCAAAGAGCCAGGTCTCGATTTCGGCAAAATTTCCACTGGTGAGGATCTCAGGAACCTTCCAACCTTGATAATCTGCCGGACGAGTGTACACGGGGGGAGCGAGGAGGTTGTCTTGAAAGCTGTCTGAAAGCGCACTAGTTTCGTCATTCAATACTCCGGGAATGAGTCGGATAATGCTATCAGCCAAAACAGCTGCTCCTAGTTCTCCACCGGAAAGCACAAAATCGCCAATGCTGATTTCTCGGGTAATGATGTGATCCCTCAATCGTTGGTCAACCCCTTTGTAGTGTCCGCAAAGCATGATCAGGTTTCCTTTCATGCTGTAAAAATTGGCCATTCCTTGGTTCCATGTTTCTCCGTCGGGAGTGAGATAGATGATCTCGTCGTATTCCCTTTCGCTTTGCAACTTCAAAATGCAATCGTGAATGGGTTGAATGGTCATCACCATTCCTGCGTTTCCTCCGTAGGCGTAATCATCTACTTTCTGATGCTTATTGGTGCTGTACGCGCGAATGTCGTGCACCACAACTTCTACAAGTCCTTTGTCTTGAGCACGTTTCAGAATGCTGTCGGCAAACGGACCCTCGAGGAGTTTTGGAAGAACGGTAAGGATGTCGATTCTCATTCGACAAAGATAGTGAATCCCGCTTCCCACTTCCACAATACCGTTTCCAATTCCTATCTTCGTTAGAACGAACTAGAAACAATGTTATACGCTTTAGAACAAGATCCAGAATACATCCATTTGCAAACCGAGTTGGTAAGAATGCAAAAGTGGGTGATGGAAAAGAAGAAAAGGATGGTCATCATCTTCGAAGGGAGAGATGCCGCTGGTAAAGGTGGAGCTATCATGCGATTTGTGCGCTTTTTAAACCCGCGTGGTTACCGTATTGTCGCTTTGATGAAACCTACCAAGCTGGAAAAGGGTCAGTGGTTTTTTCAACGTTATGCGAAGGAATTGCCCAACCCAGGAGAAATTGTACTTTTTGATCGAAGCTGGTACAATCGCGCTGTGGTTGAACCTGTGATGGGTTTTTGCACGAAGAAGAAGTACGATCAGTTCATGGAGCAGGTGGTGCCCTTCGAGAAGATGTTGATGGACGATGGCATTATCTTGGTCAAGTTCTGGTTTAGCATCGATAACCACGAACAGCAGCGCCGATTAGATCTCCGAAGAAACGAGCCGCTTCAACAATGGAAACTCAGCATCGTTGATCAAATGGCTTTGGACAAATGGGACGATTATACCCGTTACAAAAAAGTCATGTTTGACAATACGGCCACACCTCAATCTCCTTGGGTGATCATCAAGGGGAACAACAAGGATTTGGCTCGATTGGAGGCCATGCGCTACGTCATTTCAAAAAACGACTACCCCGAAAAAGGACAAACGGGCGAACGCATTGATCCCGACGAAAGTATCGTTTTGGTGCACGATAATGAGACACGCATCGTCAATTACGAAGAAGAGCGTTAATTTGCGCCTAATTCCTTTACTTCAAAACAAGGTTTCATGAAGAAGAAAATACTTTACACCCTATTGGCGGCACTGATCGCTATTCAATTTTTTCCCGTAGATCGAAACAATCCCGCCGTCGTGGATGGGGAAGATTATATGGACATCGCTCAGGTTTCTGACGAAAACCGTTTGCTGATTGAAAGTGCATGTTACGATTGCCACAGCAACACCACCAATTATCCATGGTACTTTCGTCCACAGCCCCTCGGTTGGTGGTTAAAAGGTCATGTGAAGGGGGGAAGGTCAAAGTTGAACTTTAGTGAATGGGGAAGTCTCTCTGCTGAAGATCGAAACCACGCCCTACATGAATGCGCGGAAGTGCTGGAGAACAATCGGATGCCCTTGTCTTCTTACACCAAACTACACAGCGAAGCTAAATTGAGTGAGGAGCAAAGAGCAGCACTCATAAAGCATTTCAATCAATAGATTCACAATACGAAGCCCCGAAGCAAGAACGATAAGCTGTTCAAACTTTCTGAGGATATCATTCAATGAAAAAGCCCCAACATGACGTTGGGGCTTTTTGATTTCTGTGTGATTCTGTTTGAATAAATCACATTGCTTTTTGCCGAGATGAACGATTCAGAATTGAACGGATCATCTTGAGCGAAGCAGGTCTTATTTCTCTACCGGTGCTTCCATTTCTTCTTCTTCAACAACTGGTGCTGGAGGAGGAGTTCTTACGAAGTCAATTTCCTCAATGAGGTTAGTGGCTCCAGCATACTTGTCAATGATGAACATGACGTAGCGAATGTCAACAGAGATGGTTCTTTGCAATTCTGGTTCGAAGGCGATATCACCACTCATTGCTTCCCAGTTTCCGTCAAAAGCCAACCCAATCAAATCACCGTTGGCGTTCAATACAGGAGATCCTGAATTACCACCAGTAATGTCGTTGTTGGAAATGAAACATACCACCAACTCTCCGTTCTCATCGGTCCACTGACCAAAGTCTTCATCGTCAATCAATTCGATCAAACGCTCTGGAAGAACAAACTCAGGGTTTTTAGGATCGTATTTCTCCAAGATTCCATTTGCAGTGGTAATGAAATCATAGTGAACGGCGTCGGCTGGGTAATAGTCTCCAACGGTACCATAAGTCAAACGCATGGTGCTGTTTGCATCTGGGTAGAAGGCTTTGTCAGCCATCATCTTTCTCAATCCATCAACAAACAAACGGTATCCTTTATCGAATTTCGCTTGATCTGGATTGGCAAATGATTCGAAGTACTTGTTCGCCATTGATTTCGCATTGATTACCGCCAAATCTTTGTTCCATTTTTTCATGTTTGGATCAGCCAAGAAGTCCATCAAACGCTGCTTGTCAACAAGGAAAGATTTCGCATACATTTTGTCTGCAAAACGCTCAGGAGAGTTCTTGTACTTATCTCCAATCAATTGAAGCACGCTTGGATGTTGATCTTTATCGATGTTCTTCATGTAAATTTTCATCATGTTCACCAACACATCTTTGTCGGTTGCCATGTCGTAATCTTTGAAGAAGTCTTCTACCATTGGTGTCATTCCTTCCAAAGCTGCTTTGCGCTCAGCTTCGTCTTCAATGCTCATGGTGCGCTCAAGGAGTCGGTTCAAACGGAAGGTGAAGAGGGTGATGTCTGCCCCAATCAATCCTGCTTCCAATGAATAAACGTTGCTCTTTACGGTTGCATCGGTGCTCTTGTAATAGTCAGCAATCATTCCAATCGCATCTCCATACTTTTCTTTGCGCTCCGGTGCAGCGTTGGCCCACTTCATGAAGTCTTCTTCAAGGGCTTTCTTCTTACCATAAACGTCCAATCTTTTCAAACCTTTGCTTTGACCGATGTAGTACTTCCAGTAGTTGGCAGTGCTTGCATATTTCGAAGCATACTTGATGCGAATCCCTTTGTCTTCATCCATGTGTTTTTTCATGGTTTTCAACTTGAGGTCACGCACTTCAACCACACTTGGGTTGTAGGTGTCCAATGCTTGCTGAACGCCGTAAGAGCTCAAGAAACGGTCGGTGCTTCCAGGGTAACCCATGATCATGGTGAAATCATCAGCAGCAACTCCGTCCATCGATACTTTGAGGTGACGCTTTGGCGACAATGGAACATTTTCTTCAGAGAACGTAGCCGGTTGATTTTCTTTGTCAGCATAGATTCTCAACAAAGAGAAATCTCCTGTATGACGAGGCCACATCCAGTTGTCGGTGTCCCCTCCATATTTACCCACACTTTCTGGTGGAGCACCTACCAAACGAATGTCTTTGTAGGTGTTGTAAACGAAGAGGTAGTACTCATTTCCGTAGAAGAACTCTTTTACTTCCACGTCATAGTCGTTGTCTTTGCTTGCTTCTTCACGAATTGTTTTGCTTGCTGCTGCAACTGCTTGCGCACGCTCATCTTCGCTCATGTTGTCATTAACATTGGCCAAAACTTGCTTGGTAACGTCGTCAATACGCACCAAGAACGACACTTCGAAATCTTCGATGTGCATTTCCTGATCTTTCGAAAAAGCCCAGAATCCGTCGGTCAAGTAATCGTGCTCGGGAGCAGAAAAAGATTGAATCGCACCATAAGCGCAGTGGTGGTTGGTCAATACCAATCCTTCAGAAGATATCACTTCTGCTGTGCACATTCCTCCGTTCAAACGAACGATGGCGTCCTTCAAACTGGCGTTGTTGATGTCATAAATTTCTTCGGCTGAGAGGTTCAATCCGAGGTTTTGCATTTCAGCTTCGTTGATGCGCTTCAACATGTGCATCAACCACATCCCTTCATCGGCTTTCGCGGCGTTAAAGAGGAACAGCATTGCTGCGGTAATGGTGAGTAGTTTCTTCATCTGTTTTTGTTTATTTAATCCATTTTTTATCGGTCCCTAGTTGTTCTGAGACTTCAAATTCCATGGGGTATTTTCGATTAATGTATCCAATCGGGAATATAAGGCACTGAGGTCCGGACCTTCGTATCGGTTATAAACGCGTTTGCCGTCAACTTCAGTAATTCTCGCTGGCAGATCACTTACAAATCGGTTATCGTAGCGATCGTCCAACTGAAAGTAATTGCTTCTTTCTGCTTCTTGAAGTACGTCTTCAATCAATGCTTCGTCTACGGTGGCAGTATATACACCAATGCGGTTCACGAAATTTTGTCCTTCATAGCGAGCATCATGGTTGCGGTACACGATGAGCTCAAAGCTTGGGCAGCGACCAAAACAGGGGGTTCTGCGATAGTAGAGAAGGGTATCTTTGGCTGAAACCGTGTCCACTTCAGCTATGGTCGAATCCACCGGAATTGTAATGGTGATATCTTCCACTAAGGCTTCACTGGCCTGTTTTGAATTTTTACAGGCAAAAAGGAGGAAAGTTAGGCTGAGGATGAACAGGAGTCGTTTCATGCTTATTTCTTTCCTTTTTTATTGTTTTGCTGTTGAATCTTCTGCATTTCTTCCAACTTCTCTTGGAAGGCAGATTTCTTTTTCTTCGGTTTCTTTTTGTTGGCGTCAATTTTGGCGCGAATCTTCTCTTCACTCACGAAGTAACGCTTGATCACCACCATTTGGAAGATGGAGATGAAGTTAGCTACAAAATAGTACAAGCTCAGTCCTGCAGCGTATTTGTTGAAGAAGAAGAGCATCATGAATGGGAAGATATTCATGATGAGTTTCATGTTCGGCATTCCCGGTTGGGTGCTCGTTGGCATGTTCGTACTGTTCATTCTGGTGTAGAAGAAGGTAGAGGTAGCCATCAACAAAGTGAAGCCCGATACGTGATCTCCGTAAAAAGGAATGGTAAAAGGTAGTTGCAAGATGCTGTCAAAAGCTCCAAGGTCATCCGCCCACAAGAATGATTCTCCACGCAAAGAGATGTGCGCTGGGAAGAAGCGGAACATGGCATACAAGATGGGCATTTGAAGTAGGGTAGGAAGACATCCGGCAAAAGGATTCACTCCCGTTTGCTTGTACAAGGCCATTTGCGCTTGCTGCTTCTCCATCTGATCTTTGTACTTCTCATTGAGTTCATCAATTTCAGGTTTCAGCACGCGCATTTTTGCTGAAGACAAGAAGTTCTTCCAAGTAATAGGGAAGAGGAGCAATTTGATGAGCAGTGTAAGCACAAGAATAACAATTCCGGCGCTGCCAATGAAGGTGCTCAACCAATTGAATACGGGACGAACCAATACTCTGTTCACCCATCCAAAAATCCACCACCCATAATCGATGATGCGATCGAGTTCTTCGACTTCCATGGCTTTGAGCGGCTCCATGTCGTTCGGACCGAAGTAGTATCTCAAGTCGATGGTGCTGTTGGCAGACGGACTCAAGTCCAAAGGAAGCTTGGCTTCGTAGAACATGGTGACGGTGGTGTCCTCGCTGTTTTCCGGTGGGAAGCTGCGAAGGGTGGCGTTGGATTGAAAGCCGTCGTTATTGATGACAATGGCTGAAAAGTAGTTTTGTTTGAAGGCCATCCAGTTCAAGGGCTGGTCCAAAATGTCGTCGTCTTCACGAGCTTCGGAGAGGTAGTCTCTTCCTTCACCCATTTCTCTAAAGAAGATGGAACTGTGCTGACGCTCCCACTCAATGCCTTTTTCGTTGTGCAAACCAACGGCGTTCCATTGAATGAAGTTGTCTTTGTTCATGTCCAAAACCCGATCCATTCCAACAAACTGAAGGCTCACCGTAACCTCATAAGTGTTCTTGGCAAGGGTGTAGATGATGTCGATGTAATTCTGCGGATCGTTGGTCTTCAAGCGAAGTACCGCTGTTTGTCCGTTCGGAGTGTCTTCTTTTCGTTCAAGGTCGAACAGCAATTCATTCGCATTGATGGCCCCTTTGGCTGGGTAATTCAACCAAAGGTTCATTTCACTCAATTCTTTGTTCCAGAGTGAGATGGGGTCTTGACTGTTGTACTTTGTGTAGTCTTTGACGATGGCTTCGGAGAACAGGCCACCCTTGGTATTGAGCACCAACTTGATCTTTTCATTCTCGAGCACGACATCTTGAGCGTTCCCCGCACTCGCAGCGGCAAATGCTCCATAGCGTGAACTTTGCTCTTCGGCCAAAATGGCCAAGCGGATGCTATCTCGGATAGGATCGTTCGAAACGACATCATCTTCAATGGTTTTGATGACTTTCGTCTCACCTTGAGCAACTTGATTGGCCTTGTTGATGCTGTCTTGGCGGGCAATGTTTTGTTGTTCGAGTAGGGCCAGCTCTTCTTCGCTCGGACGAGTGAAATAAGAGTATCCTACGATAAAAAGAAACATCATTACGATGCCAATGACTGTATTACGATCCATGCGTGAGGTTTAATAGGGGCGCAAAGATACCCATATCCGATGCAAATTCGAAAAAATGAGCGTCGAAGCGGGAAAACTTGTGTTAAATGGTGAATAAAATAGGGGAGCGGTGACTACCAATGGTGAGCATCGTCGTCCATCCACTTTCCTTGCACTTTCATGGTTTGCTCCAGGATATCGCGCACGGCTCCTCGACCACCACCGCGGTGAGAAACGTATTTAACTGCATCCTGAACTTCAGGAACAGCGTCGGCCGGACAACATGGCAAGGCTACTTTGGCCATCACTTTTAAGTCGGGAATATCATCTCCCATATAACACACCTCTTCCAAGTTGATGTCGTGCTCTTTGGTGAATTGCTCCAAAACTTCGAGTTTGTTATGGCTCCCCAAAAAGATGTGCTGGATGCCCAAGCCTTGAAAGCGGGTGCGCACCATTTCGTTTTTTCCACCAGAGATGATGGCGAGGTTGTAGCCTTTTTTAGCCGCAAGTTGAACTGCATAGCCATCTTTTACGTTGGCGGTTCTCACTTGCTCGCCGTCGTTGGTGAGATAAACGATTCCGTCAGTAAAAACGCCATCCACATCGAAGATGAAGGTGCTAATCTTTGGTAGGATTTCTTTGTAATTCTTGGCCATGTTCGTGTTGTATTCTTTTGGTAAAATCCGCATAAAGCTCCCGTAGTTCGGGCTTGCTTTCTAAGGCGTCTAAATGTTTGTTGATGGTATTTTGATCTCGTCTCACTGCCGGACCCGTTTGTGCTGCTTTGGGCGATAATCGTTGTGCTTTCTGCGCTGTTTCCTTGATGAGGGGCAAGAGCATATCCAAACTCAAGTGATGCTCTTTGAGGTAGTTTTCAGCCAATAAAAAGAGATGATTGCTGAAATTACATGCTACAACAGCAGCGAGATGCAGGTGAGCTCGATCTGCGGAGTTCACTGTTTTGACCTTGTCCGACAACATTTTCGCCAAGGCCAAAAGTTTTGCTTCAAAATCAGGTGTACTTGCTTCGATGCAGAAGGGAACCTCGCTCATGTTTACCGGTATTCCTTTCGTGAAGGTTTGAAGCGGGTAGAAGACGCCTGAATTCTTTCGTCGTGGGAAGAGCGGAACACTGCCCGAGGTATGCACCACACTCAAGTGAGTGGGCAGTCGCTCAATGAATTCTGGGATGGCATCGTCGGGAATGGCTACAATGATTAGACTGTCGCGATCGAGTGCTTCCAAATTGTCCAAGACTTTTCCTCCATGGAACTTGGACATGGACAAGCTGTTCTCCAGTTTGATGTTGTAAAAGGCGAGTTGCTCCCCAATTACTTTGCTCAAGGATGAACTCAAATGACTGGCAACATTTCCAGCCCCCACCATAACCACTTGGGAGAACATCATGCTTTGCGTTTGCGTTGACGAATGCGATGCCAAACCGCCATTCCAGAGCCTAAGGTCATGATGATGATTCCCAACCAAAGCACATTGATTTGAGGGAAGATGATGGCTTGCATCACGATGAAGTCCCTTCGAATGGACTCGTGTTCCCACAAGGTCAAATTCAATTCGCTGGTTTGCGGGTTGAAGGTGTTAATGCGCATCTTCAAGCCCCAATCGTCCACTTCGAGGAGGTCTGGAACAACCATGGTTCCACGAATAATGTAGAGGGGTTCAACCACTTTCGTGCTGTCGCCTTGGCTTAGGGTAATTCCAGCTCGAATCACGATATCGTCATCAAAAACAGCATACTTTTCGCGTTCTTCAAGGGGCACAGTGCTCAAACTATCAATGGCCACCATGATGTTGCTCACGAGAATGCTGTCTCCAGGAGTCACATTGTGGGCTTTTCCTTCAAGGTAACCCTGTTCGTCGGTCGGTGGAGGAGTAATGCGTCCCCATTTGATGTGCGTGTAGAGGTCTTTTCCAAGGTAGTGCTTGGTGTCCGGCTCAGGCGAATTCCCCATGATTTCATTCAACTGAATGTTGGGCTCCAAGGAGAAGAGTCGTTCACCCGGTGTTCCACTTTGCCATTTTGTGGCAGCGGCTTGTTGACGCGGGTTGGGAATGGGGATGAACCTCCAGTTCTTGTCTACATCTTCAATTCCAAAATTGGCGGCTGCAGCGTGGTCTTGAATCGCTTCGAAAAGCATCCCTCGGTGACTCACGATGTCGCCGGCTTTGTATTGAATGGCGTCTCTTTCGAAATAATCAACCACAAAGTTCAAGTGGATTCCTTCTTGGTAACGATCAACATAACTGATGAAATAGTCGCCCATCGGAAGAGTGTCGTTTTGAAGGAGAAGAATGTCTTCTGAGTTGTCCAATTCCTCATTCAAGGAACGGATGTCTCCAATTTGGTTTTTAGAGATGAAGTCTTGCTGGCCCGTAGAGATGAGCGCACCTAGAATCACGAGGGCAAAACCAATGTGGGCGACGCTGGCTCCACGATCGAGGAAAGATCCCTTCTTCATTTGAATGATGTAATCTGCATTGGAGCAAACCGCAAATACCGTAGCGAAGAGCAGCGCAATGAGCGGGAAGTCTTCCCATCCAAAAGGATAAACCAAAAGCAAAACAGTGCTGATCACCAGCGAGATCAAGAAAGAGCGCAATAAATTTTTACCCACCTGCTTGATGCTCGATTTCTTCCATTTGAAGAACTGGGTAACTGCAATGAGGGTAACAAAGAGGAAAGCAAGCGGAACTTGGAATCGGTGATACGCCAATTCGATGTCTTTTACCGGTGCTAAGTTGGCCTTCGCTAGTTTCGGTAAAAACTCCCAGCCGGTTGCGGCATAGAGGTCTTGCAGCAGAGGAGCTAAAGGCTCAAGGAAAGTATTGAAAACGGGAATGGACGTTTGCCAGGTAATTTGGATGGCAGCCACCATAAGGATCAAGGAGCCAATGAACATCCAAAATTCGCGCGACCACAATTCTTCCTCGGTTTTTTGCTTGGGGAGATAAGCTCTGAAGGAATACAAAAGCCATCCGGCAGAAACCACGATGAAGGCCATCGTCATATTCACGCCATCAATGGCAGCTCCTAGAACCAACATTCCAATGCTCATCGCAATGTAAATCAATCGCAAGCGAACGTTAGCTACGAACATTGCGACCATCATCGCAATGGCGAGCAATTGAAAGACAGAAAGTTGAGGCAAGATACCGCTATCTACAAAGGAGTGCACCGAAGTATCTCCCAAAATACCACTCTTCGTCAGGAAGGTACTGTAAACGGTGAGCACAAAGGCCATCATGATTAAGAAGAAGGTGGTGAACAAAGAGGTGTTTTTGCGTCGGTTCACCAACAAAAGGTGAGCCCCTGCGGTGAGGATCACCCAAGGAACAAGGGAGGAGTTCTCCACGGGGTCCCAAGCCCAAAATCCTCCAAAGCTCAAAGCCTCATAAGCCCAAGCACCTCCCATGAGGATTCCCAAACCTAATATCATCACCCCGAAAAACGCCCAAGGAGTAGCGGGCTTCATCCATTCGGTGTATTCCTTTTTCCAAAGTCCAGCGATGGCATAGGCAAAAGGAACCAAGGTCGAAGCAAAGCCGAGGAATACCGTAGGAGGGTGGATGGTCATCCAATAATTCTGAAGCAGGGGATTGAGTCCTCGACCATCTTGAAATTTCGGGAAGTCTTGAAGGTAAGTTGCGCTGAAAGTCCATGGTAGTCCCACGTTTTCAGGTAGTTCTCGAACCAAAAGGAAGGGATTCAAACCAAACTGATAATCACCAAAATACACTCCCAAAATCATGCTCGAAAGCACCAATTGAACGAGTCCGAATACACTCATAACTCTTGCTTCCCAACGACCAGCACTGAAGATGACGATGTTCCCCAAAACGATGTTCCAGAAAATCCAAAGGAGGAAACTACCTTCTTGTCCTTCCCAAAAGCACGACAAAATGTAGCGCATGGGCATGGCATTGTTGAGGTGTTTGGAAACATAGGCGAACTCGTAGCGGTGGTTCATCAAGATGATGAAGAGCACGGCAATGACGCCAATCACAGATAAGGTGTGGAGGCGAAATGCTTTCCGACCTAAATTTCTCCAACTATCATCGTTCAAGCTACCACCAATGGCATAGCTCACAAACGATAAGATAGCCGCTACAAAAGACAAGACCACAAGGAAGTTCCCCACATGACTCGCCCAAATCCATTCTCCTATGTAGTCAATGCCCATATGATTAGTTAATGGCTTCCGCCGTTTCTATGAGGTGATTGTTTTCGTTGTATTTGGACGGACACTTCATCAAAATGTCGGTCGCATAAAACTCGCCGTCGATCACTTTGCCGTAGAGGTCGACCGACTCGCTGCGTTCCAAACCTTGGGGCTTGGCTTGCTTGAGCTGTACTTTTTGCACTTCACCGTCTTTATCAATCATGTGAAAAATAGTGGTGCTGTGGTCGGTCTGTGGATCGTAAACCACCTCTTGGGATTTGTCCAAAAAGCCGCTCACTTTGAATTCCTGTCCTGGATTTGCGAAGGCTTCTGCGAAATTAACCGAGGTGCTCGTATTCATGAAAGACGCGATGAATGTTCCTACAATTCCAGCGATCAAGAGGATAAGTACGATGTGCGATTTTTTCATGGTGAATCTTATTTATTGATGTCTTTTTCAAGTTTGTTGACCTTCTTGTTCAAAAGCGCGATGTAGATCACGAGTCCGAGTAGAATAATCAAAACCACGCTCAGCACTACAGGCATCTTCCCTGAAGAGAAAAAGGTCTCTTCCAGAACACTTTTTGCTCCTTGTGCGCTCAAGAAAAAGGGTGTCATCATTACAATAGAGAACAAGAAAAGAGGCTTAAACGTTTTCATGGTAGTAATATTTTTTTTCGATGCGATGCAAACGCAAACGCAGTTGATAGATCCAGTACCCCAGTAAAATCCAAGCAATCACAGCTGGGTAAAAAACCATTCTCAGGGTATTGTCCAAATCGTATTTATTGAAGGCTGGGTTTCCACCTTTTCCTGGGTGAAGCGATTCTGAGAAGCGGGGAAGCACCATCAGCAAGACAAAGAGAATCACGAAGGCAAAAATGTTGAACACCGCTGCAATTCGAGCACGCTTTTGATCGTCTTCAATGCTGTTTCTCAAAATAATGTAGGCCACGTAAATGAGGAAGGTCACTAAAGCCCCATTCAATTGAGGATCGTTCACCCACCAAGCTCCCCAAGTAAATCGAGCCCAAACGGAGCCCGTAATCAAGCCTAAAACACAAAACACCAAGCCCACTTGAACGGAGGCCAATGCTTTTAAATCCATGGAAACATCTCCTTTTGCGAGGTAGCGAATACTGGCCACCAAACCAATACCCATCAAAAAGAACATGGTGAACCACATCGGTACGTGGAACATCAAATTTCGAATGCTCTCGTAAATGATGGGTTGAAAAGGAATGCTGAAAGCGGTGTTGAATTGATTTTCCACACTCACCGTGCAAATGTCCCAAGCGGTATTTTCCGAACTCGAACTTCCTTCAGCATAACGAAAAGCGTTGGGGAAGAACATGGTGCCGTCCGTAGCGTTGTTCATCAAAACGTTGAAACTCTTGTTTGGAGCGTTTTCGGGAAGGGTGAAACTTACTTTTACCAGGTCGTGTTCAACAATCTCCAGAATTTCGGTGCACAAATAAGAACTGTCATCCACTCCTAAAAATACCTGAAGATCCGCCGCATCGAGGTGCGCGTTGTAGGTTTGAATTAGGCGAGTGTTTTCCCCGGAAGTCAAGGCTGCTTGGTCAACACCAATGACGCCCGGACCCAAGGGTACAGTCAGAGAAAAAACGGTAATGTATGCGAGCAATAGGCCACAAAGAACTTTCCACCACAGGTGCCTCATCAGCAATTTTTTAATCTCGCCAAAGGTAAGGAAATAAGAGGTAGGTTAGTCCAATTAACCCCACATTAAGCACCCCAAGATAGAGGAGGTTTTCGGCGTTGTCTGAAAAAGGAATGCCTTTCATAATTTGGGTGGTAAAGCGCATAATGATGAGAATGAGTGGAATGGTGATGGGTAAACCAAGCACGGCCGTCATCCCAATGCCGCTATCTGTTTGAGCTGCAATGCCTGCAATTAATGTTAAAAGGCAAGCGAAGCCCATGGATCCCATAACAACTCCAAGAAGATATGACCCCAATTTCAAGGGCCCCAAACCTCCATCACCCAGAAAAAGAGAAAAGACCCCCAAGGCTAGAATTCCGAGAATGACCATAAAAAGCATGTTGTAAATGAGCTTGGCCAACACAAATTGTTGCGGTTTGACCGTCGTATAGAGGTACATTCTCAAAGAGCGTTGTTCGGTCGAGAAACTTTTGCTGATGGCGTTGAAGGCTGAAAAGAGCAAAATGATCCACAACATGGCGTTCCACACCTTGCTGTCGTCGATCTTGCGCATGGCTTGATACACCACATAAATCGTAGAAATGGTGAACAACAAAATGGAAGCAATCGCATACTTTTGGCGAAACTCCATTCTAAATTCGTGCTTGATGAGGTACATTAGAGCCTTCATGGTGCTGCAAAGAAACAGAACAAATGCCATACATTCACGCTTCAGAAGAACCTAGCGCATGAAAAAAGACAAATCGTACATCCTTACCCTCGATCTTGGCACCACGAGTGTTCGCGCACTTGTGCTGGATGAAAATGGAACTTGGCTTGGGATGAAACAAAAGGAATTTCAGCAAATTTTCCCCAAAAAAGGTCGGGTAGAACACGACCCCGTAGAGATCCTTCAAGCGCTAGAAACCACCGTTTTGGCCTTGTTCAAAGAATTAGAAATTGGCGAGGAAAATATTGCCCAAGTGGGCATCACCAACCAAAGAGAAACTACCGTTTTGTGGAATAAAGGCACAGGCGAACCGCTGTACAACGCCATTGTGTGGCAAGACAAACGAACGGCTGCCATTTGCGAAAAGCTTAAGGCCGATGGCTGGGAAGAATACGTGAAAAAGAGCACCGGATTGGTGGTGGATGCTTATTTCTCAGGAAGTAAAATCAAGTGGATTTTGGATGAAGTTGAGGGAGCGAGGGAACTGGCGGAAAAAGGAGAGGTGCTTTTTGGAACCATCGATTCTTGGCTGATGTGGAAATGGAGCGAGGGGAAAATCCATGCGAGCGACTACTCCAATGCTTCCCGAACCATGATTTTCGATATTCAAAAATTGGATTGGGACGATGAACTTCTTGCGGCTTTGGACATTCCAAAAACGATACTCCCTAAGGTACACCCTTCGATTCACCGTTTTGGCGAGATTAAAATTGGAGCGGCTTCTTTTGAGGTTGGAGGCGTGGCAGGAGACCAGCAGGCAGCGCTGTTCGGACAATGTTGTTTTGAACCAGGTAGCGTAAAAAACACCTATGGAACAGGTTGTTTCTTGTTGATGAATACCGGTGAGCAGGCCCAGTTTTCGAAATATGGAATGATCACCACCATTGCTTGGGGAGATGGAGATCAAGTGATTTATGCGCTGGAGGGCTCCGTGTTCATTGCAGGAGCGGCGGTGCAATGGCTTCGCGATGGGCTGAAATTGATTGATAGTGCGCCTGATTCTGAATATTATGCTTCAAAAGCGGGAAGAGATGGAGTATATGTCGTGCCTGCCTTTTCGGGCTTGGGTGCGCCGCATTGGGACATGTATGCGCGGGGGGCGATTTTTGGTTTGACCAGAGACACGGGAAAACCGGAGCTCATTCGTGCGACCCTCGAAAGCATGGCTTATCAAAGTAGAGATGTACTCGAGGCGATGAAGGAAGATGCCAATATGGAATTGAAGGTTTTGCGGGTGGATGGGGGAGCAGCGGCCAATGATCTGTTGATGCAATTTCAGTCGGACCAAATGAACATAGCTGTTGAACGACCGCTTAATGTAGAGTCGACAGCACTCGGAGTAGCTTACATGGCAGGCATCACCGCAGGATTGTGGACCATGGATGAAGTGAAACAGCTCAGGAAGATTGATCGTACATTCCTTCCAGAGATGGAGCGGGAAGATGCCGAAACACTCTACTCCGGTTGGAAAAAAGCACTTAAACGCACCTTAAATTGGGTGGAAGATGAATAGAACACTCGCCTTAGAAAAACTAAATACGGAATCCTTCGATCTATTGGTGATTGGAGGAGGAATCACCGGTGTGGGAATTGCGCTCGATGCGCAAACCCGTGGCTTGAAGGTTGCACTCGTGGAGAAAAACGACTTTGCCTCGGGAACGAGCAGCCGGAGTACCAAGCTCATTCACGGTGGTTTGCGCTATTTGAAACAGTTTGAATTCAAATTGGTGAATGAAGTGGGAAGGGAACGAGCCATCGTGCATCAACTCGCTCCGCATTTGGTGCATCCAGACAAAATGCTCCTTCCCCTCATCAAAGATGGAAATTACGGTTACTTGCTCACGAGTATGGGGCTTTCGGTGTACGACATTCTCGCAGGAGTGGAGGCGAATGATCGTCGGAAAATGCTCGATAAAAAAGAGGCATCAACAATGGAACCCCTCTTGAGAACCGATGATTTAGAAGGCGCGGGCTACTATGCCGAATACCGAACGGACGATGCTCGGCTGGTGATGAGCATTGCAAAAACAGCTTGGAGAGAAGGTGCGATTTTGTGCAACCACGTAGAGGCTTTGGATTTTAAATATACTCAGGAAGGACAGGTCTCTGGTGCTTTGCTGCGCGATGTGAAATCCGGGCAAGAGGTTGAGGTTTCGGCCAAACAGATGGTAAATGCTACCGGACCCTGGGTTGATTTGCTGCGGGAAAAAGACCACTCGAAAAAAGGAAAGGCGCTTTTCTTGTCGAAAGGAGTGCATTTGGTGGTCTCCCACGAGCGATTACCGGTGAAACAAACGGTGTATTTCGATAATGTTGACGGACGCATGATTTTTGCCATTCCACGTGGAAGAGTGAGTTATATCGGTACAACAGACACGCCCTACGAAGGAGGGAAGGAAGAACCTGGAACCACTAAAGAAGATGTGGATTATATCCTCGATGCGGTGAATCAAATGTTTCCGTCCGTCAAACTCCGAGCTGAAGATGTGGAGTCGTCATGGAGTGGCTTGCGTCCGCTCATCCACGAAGAGGGGAAAAGCGCATCGGAAATGAGCCGGAAAGACGAGATTTTTGAGTCGCCCAGCGGACTGATCAGCATCGCGGGTGGTAAACTCACGGGCTATCGGAAAATGGCAGAACGAGTGGTGGACAAAGTGATTCAACAAGGACATTTTGAAGCGAAAAGTTGTTCCACTGCCCATCATGAACTGGAAGACGCCCATTTTGAGAATTACACCGCCGTTCAGGCTTTGGTTGATCGATTGTTTACCATGTACCCCAAGCTTCTCACTGATTTCAAAACCTCGGAGTACCTCGTTCACAATTACGGATCGTCGGCAGAACAACTCCTCGAAAATGCGTCAAAACTCGATCTTCAAGCAGAAATGGCCATCGCTGTTGCTGAAGCAGAGCATTGCATTGAGCATGAAATGGCCCTCGATCTCCTCGATTTCTTTGAGCGAAGAACGGGCAGATTGTACTTCGATATCAAATCCATCCCACGCATTCGAAAAGTGGTGAGCATGGTTTTCGCGAAGCATTATGCATGGGACGAAGAAACAATAGAGTCTCAAGCTGCGCTTCTCGATGCAGCGATGAAGAGGGTTCGGACGTGGTGATGCGATTTCAAATGGACAACTGTTCTCTTTGATTTGCTTGCCGCGAAATGTTTTGAAATCGTTAAAACGATTGGGTCTAATGAAACGATATTTCATTACCCGCGGTTGAAACCGTGGGCTGATTTGTTTTTGGCCTTTAATGTCGTTTCCACGTGAAAATAGGCACCACGTATTCTTGACCCCAGCGGGGTCACATATTTATAACACCGTCGAAATAACTCCATCAAACCGACCCCAGCGGGGTCGCATGTTTATGTGCAATGTTTAATTCAAAGCCCAATCCAACTCGACCGAACACGGGAATCAATCACCCTCCTTCTTCTTCCTGCACTGCTGCATCGTGTTTTGCCAACTTAACGATCGCCAAGAGTTCATCAAGCTGCTCGGTGGTAGTATACAACTCATGGTCATAACCAAAACCACATCCACAACCGCCATACGGACCAATGTTCTCGTCCACTTCCTGTGAAATGACCTCCCGCTCGTACAACCACGACCACACCGAAATAGAAACGGGGTTGCACCGACCAGTTTGCTGCCAAGAACTGCAATGGTATTCGCTAAAGATCAGACTGTCTGAATGAAAATAGTAACGTTTAGCACTCCCTGAGAGTATCATGGGACGGTCTTTTGTTGAGTACCCAAGTCCAAATCCGAGGTGCAGCATCACCAAACTGTCGTTTCTAAAATGGCCCGAAACAAGTCCATTCAGGGAGTCCGCCACTTGCACAAAAGTAAGCGTGGAATCTTCATTGATTTCAGTCACCAAGCGCGTGATGATTTCCGTTTTGGCACTGTCCGACAACTCCTCAGGTATCACATCATGAAAAGAGATTGGCGGAGGAGCGGGTAAAGTAAGTGTGTCCAGACCCGCTGTTCGGTCATCTTCATAACCAACCTTAAGATCTTCAACGCAGGACACCATTCCCATCAAACCGAGAAAAAGAACGAGATATGTTTTATGAGCCTTGTGCATTTTTTTTGGGATTGGAAAACAGTGACAGAACGGCAAGGCTTGTGGGCTTGCTCTTCGTGTTAACGAATAAGCTAAAAGTAGTGCAAACAATTGTTGTTTTTCATCCCAAGTTCAAAATAAAGGCTTGGACGATCGACACCACAGATCATCATCCCAAAACCTGAAAACTGACATCCCTCAGTTCTCCTTGCATTTAAGCGCTGTACTTTTGGTCAAAACAACAAGCATGAAAGCCCGAATTTGGAAGAAGCGCTCTTTGGAGGAAATGAAAGCACGCGTGTTCAGCGCTTTGGAGCAGAACGTCAACTACCACGAATCGTCAATATTGGGTGTTCCCGCTTCTTATCTCGATGACAAGGTTTTTAACCAAGACGCTTCCTTCGTCAAAGATGCACCGTGGATTTCAACCCTCATTCAAAACCCCAACCACATCGGTTGCCACACCCTAGGTAAGTCGGAATCGTTTTTTAAAGGCACACAGGAAATTGAAAAAGAGCTGATTGAAATGTGTGCCGTAGATATTTTGGGGGCTGAAGTAGGAACTTGCGATGGCTACGTAGCTTCAGGGGGAACAGAGGCCAACATGCAGGCGATTTGGGTGTACCGCAATTATTTTATAGCGGAATTTGGTGCGCGGAAAGATGAAATCATGATTCTGTGCACCGAAGATAGTCACTACTCCATGAACAAGGCCTCCAACATTCTCGGGGTTAATATTCTGAAAGTGAAGGTGGATGAAAAAACGAGAGAGGTGAATCAAAGCGACCTCACTGAGGGGCTTCACGAAGCAAAACAAAACGGGAAGAAATACGCCATTCTGGTGGGTAATATGATGACCACCATGTTTGGAAGCGTGGACGATTTGTCGCCTTTTTTGAGCGAATTAAAGTCCTTCGATTTCAAGTACAAAGTCCACATCGACGGGGCTTATGGTGGTTTCTATCACCCCTTCACGGAGGGAGATAAACAATTGAACTTCAGCCACCCCGAAGTAAGTTCGGTAACCCTCGATGCGCACAAAATGGCCCGTGCACCTTATGGAACAGGGATCTTCCTCATGCGAAAAGGACTCATTCAATATGCCAACACTCAAGAAGCGAGCTACGTGGAAGGGGAAGATTATACGCTCATCGGCAGCCGTTCTGGGGCCAATGCGGTGGCCGTTTGGATGATTTTATCGCAAACGGGTCCTTACGGATGGCAAGAAAAGGTCTTCATACTCCAGAAAAGAACCGCTTGGTTTTGTGCTGAACTCGACACTCTAGGCGTTGATTATTTTCGTCATCCCGACTCCAACATCGTCACCATTGATGCCCACTTTGTTAATCAAGAATTGGCCAAGAAATACGGGTTGGTGCCGGATAATCATCATTCACCACGCTGGTTTAAAGTGGTGATTATGGAGCATGTTACTTTGGAACGATTAGAACCGCTCTTGGAGGACTTGAAAAGTACATTGCGTGTGGAAGAGGCACTCGAAAGCTGAGAATAAATACTTCATTTGTCGTAGCTTTCTTTTTGCTTACACCTGTAAATTTGCAATATGACCTACCGCATTGCCATCGTAGAAGATCGTCCAGATTTGATCAAAAGCCTCTTAGAAAAACTAAGCATCATCGACCAAAGTGAAGTGGTATGGGTAGCGAACAATGGGAGGGAAGCCATCGATAAGGTCACCAACCACCAACCCGACCTCATTTTTATGGACATTCAAATGCCGGTGATGGATGGAATTGCGGCTTGCGAAGCCATTCATTCTCAGTACCCCAACGTCAAAATTGTGATGCTCACGGTAATGGAGGAAGATGATTTGGTCTTCAGAAGCATCATGGCGGGAGCATCGGGCTATTTGTTGAAAGACAGTAAGATTCAAGAATTGGAGAAGGGCATTTTGGATGTGATGGATGGAGGAGCACCCATGAGTCCGAGCATTGCTATGAAATCCCTTCGCCTCATTCGTGCGGTTTCTGAAAAGCCAAAAGCATCGGTTGATTTTGGATTATCTAAGCGGGAGTTGGAAATCTTGGAGGAAATGTCGGGCGGACTCAATTACAAAGAAATCGCCGAGAAGATGTTCATTTCACCCAAAACCGTGAGGAAACACATCGAAAACGTCTACCGAAAATTGCAAGTGCACAACAAGGTAGAAGCCGTTCGTTTGGCCATGGACCACCGCTTGATTTAAGGCAAGTGCTGTTGCTTCACGAGATGAACGTAGGGTTGATACATGTGATGCGTAAAAACTCCGCGCTGTGGTAAAGTTTTGATGTACTCAGGATAATCGCTTCCCGGAATCAAAATCACATCAATTCCGCAGGGTAGATAGTTTTCAGATTCAGCAAATTCGGGGCGTTCGAACTCCGGTAAATATTCATCCAAAAACCCGTGCAAACGCTTCCCTAAGTATTTTTGAAGCACCGCCATTGCCTCTTCCGTTTCGCGATCGAGCTTTTTCAAAACTTTACGCAAAGCTACTCTTTGAATTACGGGTAGTTCTTTCATCATTTTCTTGCTGCCGTTGATCGGGTCTTTATCGCCAAAGTCCTTCAGGTATTGAACACTGATGGGCATTTGCGGAACCCAGTCTTCGGTATTCACCACCCGAAAACTCCAGTTGTAATGTGCGGCGTTGTAATCGTAAGCAAATTGGGTGTTCCCAACTTTTGGCGAAGCACTGGCGTAGGTTTTTAGTCGGATATCCTGAGGGAAATCGGGGTGATGATGGAAATAGGCTCCCATCAACGTGGCCAAAGCACCTCCTTGCGAATGACCGATGATCAGAAAATCGCGGTAGCCTTCAGCGTGAAGATCGATCACTTTTTCGAGCATGTGTGGACCAAGAAAAGCCATACCGATGGTCCACCCGGCGTGCACTTTTGCACCTTCCAACTCCGCAAAAGCGTATTTGAAATTCAGGGTGTCAGAAAGCTGTAACTCCCCTTTGGCGGGAAACATCGCCGCATAAAAATTTTCCAGCCAAGAAGCCTTCCGACCCACCGACCCGCGAATGGAAAGCACCACCAATCCGTCTTCGCGAAGCCAAATGTCGTACTGATTGTCCAAGCCCATGTCAGGAGAATGGTACAGCTCCTTGTAATTTTCTGGCGGACCAACAGGGATCTCCACATAGTTGGTGTCTGACTGCTGCACCGTGATTTGCATGCATTCCAAATACTCTTCAGGATTAAAGCCTTCTTGGAGAATTTGAGCTGTGGTGTTTAGCGTCAAAAACAGAAGGGCAAGGAGGAAGAAAGAAGCTTTTTGCATTTTGCAAAGGTAGTTTTCAATTTCATTTGAGATGAAGAATTCATTTCGTTTTCACATTGCTTAACTTGTGGTGATGAAACGACTTGTTGTACTCAGCGGCGCGGGAATGAGCGCCGAGAGCGGAATAGCCACTTTTCGCGGTGCGGAAGGACTATGGGAAGGACATCGTGTGGAAGATGTAGCTACACCCGAAGCATGGGCGAAAGACCCTCATTTGGTGCTGGAGTTTTACAATCAACGCAGGGCAGGAGTGATGGACGCCAAACCCAATCGTGGACACGAAATTTTGGCTGAATTGGAATCGGATTT
>CALKGK010000001.1 GCA_938085105.1 uncultured Flavobacteriales bacterium | reverse complement strand
TACAGAAAAGCTGATCCATTGACCTCATTGGATTGGGATTTGAAAAACGAACGAAATATTCCAATTGCTGGTGGTGTTTACATCATCCATGTGGACGTTCCTGGAGCAGGTGAAAAAGTGCTCAAGTGGTTCGGAATCATGCGGCCTACGGATTTGGATCGTTTTTAGGGGGCTTGAAGCACAATTAATGTGATTACAAATGAACAAGGGGCGTACTCAGGGAGTGCGCTCTTTTTTTGACCTTAAATTGCCTTAGAAGTAATGACGATTGTGGACCTACATTTCCCTACTCATCCCCACCTCATACTTCCCCGCAAAGCGAAACATCTCTTCGATTTATGTCTGCACTTCCTTACCCATAGTGCTGGAGGAGTATTCCACTCGAGGAGGAACGGAGCCAAAATCATTTCGTTTTCCGGAGGTGGTTTGACTTACCCAACCAAGGACAAGCCAAAGTTTCTACATAAATTGATTCGTTTCATCATGAAGGTGGCCGTACCGAAAGACTTGAATGATGCTGTTTTCATCAGCGCCTTGAACCGACAAAAACACGATGTGTTCCACCTCCTTTTCCACCGCAAGATCGATCAAAGGCGCAAAGTGTTTTTTGACGTCGCTGATGTGAGGTGGCCGGAGAAAAACAAGCGCTTACACTGTGAAAAAGCAGTTTCAAAACTGGTTGGATCTTCGAAATCGAGTTCAACACAAGCAGTACCTTCCGGGAGACGAGAAACATCCTTTTCCAAGGAACGAACACCTGCCACGATGGTCTCATGCTGTCCTTTTTGGATTAGAGAAGCAATGACTTCCCTACCTACGTTTCCCGTAGCTCCTGTGATGAGGGTGTTTTGCTTTGCTGAGTGCATACTTGAACAGTAAAAACGGGCTTGATCCAAAAGTCAATTCAACCCTCCCCAGCCCGCTTGGTCTTTACAAAAAGAGCTTCCACTTTATTCCTTGCCCAAGCGGTTCTTCGCAAAAACACCAAGCTCGATTTTACCGTGGGGTTGTTCTTAAAACAATTGATGTTAATGCGTTCTGCGAGTCCGTCCCACCCGTAGTGCTCTACAAGATAGTCCAGCACCTCTGCAAGTTTCACCCCGTGCAAAGGATTGTTGGGCTGGTCGTCTTGAGGAGCGGGTTCAACGTTGATAGGCATGGTCTATGATTTTGCTTGAATTCTTGGTGCAAGATAGTTCAGAACTTTGAGTTGCAACTGTAAAGGACTGCTTTGAGGTGAACTTAAAGACAGAGGTCGTTGCCAAGAAGCTCCATTCAAAGGTGCGCTTCTTCATATTAATCCATCCTGTCGAACCTCGTTTTGAACATATCCTCCACTCTCAGGTTGAATAGGCACTCCGAAGGTATAAAGTCTACTTTTTGGAGTATTTAACTTTATCTGCATTAAAAAGACACTTCTGTTACACTTCACCCCAAATAATGCTTGTAATTTCGCACGCGAATTGCACAATCAGCTCTTTCAACTCATGTACCCATGAATCAATTTTTGAAAAACCTTCTCCGCGCCGTCATCGGTTTACTAATCATTGGCACAGGGATTTTTATTGCTTACGGACTCATCAGCACCAAAGCAACTCCGCCCATCGGTATTCCCCCAAAACCTGTAAAATCGGTAAAGGTGATGGAACTTAAGGCCAAGGCGAATTTGGCGCAAACCCCCATTCAAGGTCGGGTACTTGCTCGCAAGAAAATCGATCTCTTCAGTGAGGTGAACGGAAGTTTACTCTCCGGTTCTAAGGAGTTTCGTCAAGGCGTTCGTTTCGCTCAAGGAGAAGTGCTTTTGGCGATGGACGGAGGAGAGCAAGAGATGCAGGTTCGGGCTCAACGAAGTGCTTTTCTTCAACTCGTAACAGGGAGTTTGGCCGATTTTAAAATTGACTACCCCAACAGTTTCCCCGCTTGGAGCAAGTATGCTAGTGAGTTCGACCCGAAAGCAACACTTCCTGCGCTTCCAGAAGCACAAAGCAACCAAGAAGAGTTTTTCCTTTCAAACAGAGGCATTCTCAATCAATACTATCAAATCAAATCAGCGGAAGAACGCTTGCAGAAATTCACCATTCGCGCTCCTTTTTCTGGAGAGGTGAGTGAAAGCCTGATCAATGCTGGAGCCTTGGTTCGAGCCGGACAAAAAATGGGGAGTTTTGTGCACACGGGCAGTTTTGAGATTGAAGCAGCGATCTCGGAAGCGGCTGGGAGGTACATTCAAACCAATGACGAGGTAAGGTTCACCACAAGCAATGGGGACGACCTCACCGGTACAGTACTTCGAAAAAGCGAGAGCATCGATCCGCAAACACAAACATTAAAAGTATTTATCGAGGTGAAGGGCGATGCATTGCGAGACGGGGCCTACCTGTCTGGGGCAATTCTGAGTGAGATTCCATCAGAAACCCTTGAACTTTCTGCAGACCTCCTCACACCAAGCAATGGGATTTATGTGGTGGAGAACAATCAATTGAAACTCATTCATCCTGAAATTCTGCACCGCTCGTCAGACCAAGTGTTGGTTGCCACAAAAGACGTTGCTCCAGATGCTCAACTGCTTGCCATCCCAGTGGCCAATGCCTATGAAGGTATGGACGTTAAAATTGTGAGTGAATGAAAGCATTGATCAAGTATTTTGTCCAATACCCGATTACGGGAGACATGCTCATGATTGCCCTTCTTTTCTCGGGTTTTGTGGGGATGTCCAACATCAAGTCCACCTTTTTTCCTGAAACTCCAACGAAGGTCATCGCTATCCAAATCATCTACCCAGGTGCGTCACCACAAGAGGTGGAAGAGGGGATTGTGGCGAAGATTGAAGACAATTTGAAAGGCATCGCCGGACTCGATCAGGTGAAGTCGGTTTGCTCTGAAAACAGCGCCAACATCACGGTTGAAGTGCTGGATGAAGACGAGACGGATGAGATTTTGCAAGATGTAAAAAACGCTGTCGACCGAATTTCGTCTTTCCCAGTGGGAATGGAACCGCCCGTAATTTACAAGCGAGATGCCATTAACTTTGCCATCTCTTTTGCGGTGAGTGGGGAACACGATTTGAAGACCTTGAAGGAGAATGCGCGCATCATTGAAACGCAATTGCGCCAAGCCCCAGAAATCTCACAAATTGAGTTGAGTGGTTTTCCCGACGAAGAAATTGAAGTTCAGCTCAATGAGGAAAAACTCTTAGCGCTCAACATTACTGTTGCTGAAATTGGTACTGCCATTCGCGCTGCGAACATCGAAACAACGGGTGGTAAGATCAAAACCGAACGCGAAGAACTCCTCATTCGAGGCAGGTATAAAGAATACAAGGCTGAACAACTTGCCGATATCGTGGTGCGTGCCACGGCCGACGGAAAAATCATTCGCTTGGGGGATATTGCGACGCTGCAAAATCGCTGGAGTGAAGACAACCCGAGCCGTTCTTGGTTCAACGGAAAACCAGCGGTGGTGATCACGGTGAATAACTTGATTTCTGAAGACATGCTCGCCATTACCGATAAAGTGAAGGCCTTCATCGACGATTACAATGCGAGCGGACAACCAGTGCAACTTTCCATCATTCGAGACGGATCAGTCACCCTCAACCAACGGATTGATTTGCTGGTGAACAACGGAATCATCGGTTTCTTTCTGGTATTGATCTTTCTCGCGCTCTTCCTGAACATTCGTTTGGCATTTTGGGTGGCATTGGCCATTCCAGTTTCGTTTATGGGGATGTTCCTCATCGGAAGCATGGTGGGAATTACCATCAATGTGATTTCGCTTTTCGGGATGATTTTGGTGATCGGTATTCTGGTCGACGATGGCATCGTTATCGCCGAAAACATCTATCAACATTATGAACGGGGAGCCTCGCGCTTTGATGCTACCATCAACGGTACACTAGAAGTTTTGCCCGCAGTATTCTCTGCCATCCTTACCACTGTTGTCGCTTTTTCATCCTTTTATTTCATTGAAGGTAGGCTGGGAGATTTCTTTGCTGAAATGGCCACGGTGGTGATCATTACACTGGTTTTTTCTCTGGTTGAAGGGGCGTTTATATTGCCTGCACACGTAGGACACTCCAAGGCACTTTCCAGAACAGTGAAGAAGAACAAAGTAGAGCGAAGCATGACCAAGGTGATGAACTTCCTCCGCGACCGATTCTACGCTCCTGTGCTCCGATTTGCCCTGCGTCAAACGTGGATCACTTTCAGCATCATCGCCATGATTTTTGTAGTCACTGTTGTGGGCTTGGTCGGCGGTGGTCGTGTGAAAACAACTTTCTTCCCTTTCATTGAGGCAGATAACATCAATGTGAGTCTGAAAATGGCGGCGGGAACCCGAGATCTCATCACCAAAGAAGCCATCGACCGCATCGAATGGGCAACGTGGGAAGTGAACAAAGAAATCAAAGCGGAAAGAGCAGACAGCGCCGATGTGGTGCTCGCCATTGACAAAAGCATTGGTCCGTCCACCTACGACGCCAAACTCAACGTCATCCTCCTCGATGGAGAAGCCCGAGCAATGCCGGTCCTGGAAATTACCGAGCGTATTCGGGAGAAAGCAGGACCCATCTTCGGTTCACAGAACGTTACCTATGGAGTTGCATCGCCATTTGGCCGACCAGTTTCCATCAGTCTTTTGGGGAACAATTTGGACGAGCTTCAGGCGGCTTCAACCCAATTGGAGGATGCCCTGAAACAGCGGTCCGATCTCAAAGATGTGGTGAACAACAACACCTCAGGATTGAAGGAAGTGAACATCAAATTAAAGCCCAAGGCGAAGTATCTCGGTTTAACGGAACAGGAAGTCATGTCGCAACTCCGACAAGGTTTCTTCGGTTTTGAAGCCCAGCGCTTGCAGCGGGGAGAAGATGAGGTGAAAGTCTGGATTCGTTTGGACGAGGAAGACCGTGCTTCTTTGGGTGAACTGAAGAGCTTGCGCGTACGAACCAATGCCGGTTTGGAAATTCCTTTGGAGGAAGTCGCTGAATTGAAAGTGGAACGCGGAATCACCGTGATCAACCGATTATACGGTCAGCGAGAAATGCAGGTGAGCGCAGACATCGCAAATGCCGGAGTTTCAGCCTCCGATGCCATGATCGACATTGAAGCCAACGTCATTCCGAACATCCTGGCAGCCTTCCCTACTGTAACCTCCAGTTCGGAAGGACAGAACCGGGAGCAGGCAAAATCGACCAGTTCGATTCAGAAAATAATGCCCCTCATTTTGTTG